>JAZQVR010000030.1:0-42709 GCA_045631965.1 Acutalibacteraceae bacterium | reverse complement strand
TGCCTAAAGGGAGCTGTCAGCGAAGCTGACTGAGGGATTATTAACGTCAAGCAACCCCTCCGAGTCGGCTGTGCCGACCCACCTCCCCTTACACAGGGGAGGCCGATGAACAGCGATGTGAAATTAAAAAGCTCCCTCTGATGAGGGAGCTGTCGAGCGTTATGCGAGACTGAGGGAGAGACAACACAAAACTCTGCTTTTATATTCTCTACCTCCGACAAAAATCAAAGATTTTTGCAACCTCCCTCATCAGAGTGAGGCTGTAAAGGTGCATATTAAATCTTTATGCTGTCAACTTGAATTTAATTGCGAATTTCGCATTTCGAATTTCGCATTGTTTTTACGGTTGCTTGATATCTTTCCAGCCGCTTACTTTGCACTGACCTTCACTATTGCGGCCGACAGCAACAACCGTACCGTCTGCTTTAAGACCGACGGTGTTCCAAATACCTGCCGAAACGGCAACAACATCTGTCCAATCGCTTACGTCACACTGACCGTCTTCATTATAACCAACAGCAACAACAGTACCGTCAGACTTAAGACCGACAGTGCACATACTATCTGCCGAAATTGCAACAATATCTGTCCAGTCGCTTACATCGCACTGACCTTCACTGTTGCTACCGACAGCAACAACAGTACCGTCAGACTTAAGGCCGACTGTATGATAATCACCTGCCGCAACAGCAACAAAATCTGTCCAGCCGCTGACATCACACTGACCGAACCTATTATCACCAACAGCAACAACAATACCGTCACTCTTCAGACCGACTGTGTGCGTGTAGCCAATAGAAACTGCAACAATATCTGTCCAGCTACCGACGTTACACTTGCCGTCATTATTTTCACCAACTGTGACAACCGTACCGTCGTACATGAGACCTGCTATGTGAAATAAACTTACATCAATAGCGACAATATCAGTCCAATCGCTTACGTCAAAAAAACAGTCACCGGCGGCAACGACAGTACCGTCTGATTTAAGACCTACTGTATCTGAACCAACTGCCTCAACTGCAACAATATCAGTCCAGTCGCTGACATCACACTGGGCAAAATTATTACGACCGGCAGCAATAACAGTACCGTCAGACTTAAGACCGACTGTGTGATAATCACCTGCCGAAATTGTTTCTCTTACAGCCGCTTTATCCCACATTTCAAGGCACTTTTCTTTAGCGTCTTGATAATCGCCTAACGTACTGTAAAGGATAGCAGATTTTGCATAATAACCATTTTGAGCAAGGTTATCAGCCTTCAGGTAATTCGTTTCCGATATTTTTAATTTTGCATCCTTATAATCACCAAGCTTAGTGTAAATGGCAACCGCCTGATCGTACTGTCCGCTTTCTGCAAGTTCAGCAGCTTCTTTATATTTTAGTGAGGGAGAGATAACAGTGAAAAAAACAGCAATGCCGACAAAAATAGCAATAAGCGTTATTACAAAAACTGAAGTTAACATGATTTTTCGTGTTTCTTTCTGTTTTTGTTTAGCACGCTGAGCCTTTTCTTCAGCTTCAATTTCTGCGATTTTTTGTTTGCATATTTCAATCTGTGCTTTCGAATCTTGCCAATCGATTATCGTCTCAAAAGCAGCAATTGCTTCTTTATAATTGACAACAGTGTTTACTTTCATCAGTTTCAAAGCGTTGTCATATATCTGCATAATATGCTTGATTAAGTTTATTTCGTTAATATACTTTATGTAGTCATCAAGCTCGGATACAAGTGCGGCATTACCAAAACGCACAACCTTCTGGTAGTTATTACTTTTGTCGAACGGTTGGTCGCAATTCTTCAGCTCGCTTTTTGTTTTTGCCTTGTACTCCGCCATGAGTTTGCCGAGGTATGCTTCGGCGAGCTCAGCGTTCTGATTAAGGCACTGCTCGAAGAAATTGTCAGCTTTTGCCCATTCGCCGTCTTCAAGCGCCATAAAGCCTCTTTGAAGCAGAGCTGTAACGTTGCCGCTTGCCTCGTTGTTGATGATGGTTTCGTGAATTACAGGCTTTTCGGCGTTGGCGTTAACAATCTTGCGTATACCTCTTACCAGATCCTGCATAAAGCCGAGCTTGGACATATCCTGTGCCTGAAGATGTGAAAACTCCTCGGGTAAATCGTACGGGTCCATATCTCTGTACGCCGGTATAAGAATCTTTTCTGCGCCGTTTTTGATAAGTGAGAGATATCTGCTCCACTCGTTTTTGACCCACACTGCGTTGAAATGCTCCTGCTTTGTGCCGAGCACTACCATTACCTTTGCACTGTTGAGGGCGGCAAATATGTACGGCTCATACGCTGTGCCAAGCTTATCTTCAAGCGTGATTCTTGAGAAGAATACCTTGAATCCCTCTTTGCAAAGCTCGTGGTAAAGCTCGGTTGCAAGAACGGAGTCAGGTGTTCTTCTGCCGTTGTTGTCGGTTTCTTTGTAGCAGATAAATACGTCAAATGGCTTCTCTTTCTGTGAGATTTCGAGAATACCTTTCTGGATTTCGTTTATTGCATGTGCCTGAGCTTCGTAGATTGGTCTTTGCTGTTCGTCAGCATAACGCAGGGCGGATTTATAGTCTTCGTTGTCGAAAATCGAAGTGTACTGTGCACGGTTGACGGCAGGCATCCTCTTTTTGGTGGCAGGGTCTTCAACGTATTCGATACCGTATCGGCAAAGCACCAACGACCAGTAAGCTTCAGGGTCGGTCGTATCATAGGTGAGAATCTGCTCATAGATGCTTATCGCCTTGTCAAATTCGTTGTTGCGACGAAAATGGTTGGCACGGTCGTACAGATTTGCTTTGCGCTCGTCATCAAGCCTCGGCAAAGTCTGCTGAGTGCCGCAATACTCGCATACCGCAACAGTGCCGCTGGTAATCGCAAGCGGACTGCCGCACATTTCACATCTGAAAGTTGCCATATCCGTTTCTCCTTTAATACTTATATACAGTAATTATATCACTTAATTTTCGCTGTCGCAACAGATTCGGGCGTTTATTATTTCATTTTTCGCAATTTTTCGACACTGCGTATGCGGCTTGCAAAAAAATATTGGTAAAACCCTCTTGACATTCTTTGACTTTCGATATATTATAATGATAGTTTAGCACTCGAAAACGCAGAGTGCTAAAGTTAGCACAAGGCAGAAAGGGGATGAATCGGGTGCTGAATATGACCGAGCGTAAGCAGAAGATACTTGCCGCCGTGGTCGAAAGCTATATCCGCACAGGCGAGCCCGTCGGCTCAAAGAACCTGATGACAGAGCTCGATTTTTCCGTTTCCTCTGCTACAATCCGTAACGAGATGGCAGACCTTGCCGAAATGGGCTACCTTGAGCAGCCTCATACATCCGCAGGCCGCGTGCCTACTACTCTCGGCTACCGCTACTATATCGATAAGCTGATGAATAAAATGGAGCTTAACGAGGCAGATTGTAAGAGCATCACCAAAACAGTTTCGTCCGGCAGCGGTGACCCCGAGCAGCTTCTCGAAAAAGCGGGCGAGGTAATTGCCAACCTTACAAACTGTGCGGCAATAACCACGATGCCTGCAGGCGACAGGGCAACAGTCCGCAGGGCAGAGATTGTGCCTGTCAGCAACCGTACGGCAATGATTGTGCTTCTTACCTCGGCAGGTACGCTCAAGAGTAAGGCTTGCCGCAGCGATATGCCAATTACTCCGCAGACGGTCGAGCGTTTCTACAGCGTATGTGCTTCGCACTTCGTAGGCAGACCGCTTGAAGAAATCGGCACGGTAATGCTCCAGACATTGGTTGCTTCGCTTGGTGAATACGCTCTTGAAATGTCACCGTTTTTTGTTGCACTGGCAGACCTCGCAAACGATGCTTTAAGCTCCGATGTGCTTCTTGAGGGTCAGTCCAATCTGTTCAATCACCGCGAGCTTGGCGGCAACGTGCTTGAGCTTATGGAGTTTTTGCGCAAGGGCGACCCGATTGCAAAGCTCATCGCAGGCGGCACAGACGATGTCGATATAAAAATCGGCACAGAAAACGAATACAAACAGCTTGCTAATTCAAGTGTCATAATTTCGCATTACGACATCAACGGTGAGCGGTCGGGTGCACTCGGCATAATCGGCCCGACCCGTCTTAATTATGCAAAGCTGATTCCGTATATGCAGTTTGTTTCGGGACTTGTCGGTAAGATACTTACCGAAACACTCGAAGAATAACAGGAAGGAAGGTTTAAAATGGAAGAGAAAGAAAACGTAACGGCAGCAGAAGAAAAGGAAGAGAAAAAAGAAAAGAAGGCAAAGAAAAAGGCTGACAAAGCCGCTGAGCTTCAGGCAGAGCTTGAGGAGCAGAAGAATCAGTATCTTCGCCTTGCCGCAGAGTATGACAACTATCGCAAGCGCACACAGCGTGAGAAGGATGCACTCAACGGCGATATCAAAGCCTATATCATAGGCGAGATTCTTCCCGTTATCGATAACTTCGAGCGTGCAACCGCCAACACTTCGGCAGACTACGAAACCTACAAAAAAGGTATGGAAATGATATTCACACAGTTTGCCGATATTTTCAAGAAGCTCGGTGTCGAGGCTTTCGGCGAATCAGGCGAAGCGTTTGACCCGATGATGCACAACGCAGTAATGCATATCGACAGCGAAGATTTCGGCGAGAGCGTTGTTGCTCAGGTGTTTGCAAAGGGCTACAAAATTGGCGACAAAATCATCCGCTGTGCTACAGTTCAGGTGGCTAATTAACAAATAAAAAATTCACTTAATATACAAAGGAGTAATTAATTATGGCAAAAGTAATAGGTATTGACCTTGGTACAACAAACTCATGCGTAGCAGTTATCGAAGGCGGCGAGCCTGTAGTTATCGCTAACGCAGAAGGCGCACGTACAACTCCCTCCGTTGTTGCATTCAGCAAGGACGGCGAGAGAATGGTTGGCCAGGTTGCAAAGCGTCAGGCTATCACAAACCCCGACCGTACAATCGCATCAATCAAGAGACAGATGGGTACAGACTTCGGTGTCAAGGTTGACGATAAGCGCTTCACACCCCAGGAGATTTCCGCAATGGTACTCCAGAAGCTCAAGGCTGATGCAGAGGCATACCTTGGCGACAAGGTAACAGAGGCTGTTATCACAGTTCCCGCATACTTCACAGATGCACAGCGTCAGGCTACAAAGGATGCAGGCCGCATCGCAGGCCTTGAGGTAAAGAGAATCATCAACGAGCCCACAGCTGCTGCTCTCGCTTACGGTATCGATAAGGAAAACGAACAGAAGGTTATGGTTTACGACCTTGGCGGCGGTACATTCGACGTTTCTATCATCGAGATGGGCGACGGCGTTCAGGAGGTTCTTGCTACAGCAGGTAACAACCGTCTCGGCGGTGACGACTTCGACCAGAAAATTATCGACTGGCTTGCAGATACATTCAAGGCAGAGCAGGGTATCGACCTTCGCGGCGACAAGATGGCTATGCAGCGTCTTAAGGAAGCAGCAGAGAAGGCAAAGATCGAGCTTTCAGGTGTTACTTCATCCGCTATCAGCCTTCCCTTCATCACTGCTGATGCAACAGGCCCCAAGCACCTTGAGGCTACTCTCACACGTGCAAAGTTCAACGAAATGACAGCTGACCTTGTTGAGGCTACAATGAATCCCGTACGTCAGGCTATCTCTGACTCAGGTCTCAGCGTAAGCGAGATTGACAAGGTTCTCATGGTTGGCGGCTCTTCAAGAATTCCCGCTGTTCAGGAGGCTGTTCAGAAGTACCTCGGCAAAGAGCCCTTCAAGGGTATCAACCCCGACGAGTGCGTTGCTATCGGTGCAGCACTTCAGGCAGGTGTTCTCGGCGGCGAGGTCAAGGGTATGCTCCTTCTCGACGTTACACCCCTTTCACTCGGTATCGAGACAATGGGCGGTATCAATACAAGAATTATCGAGCGTAACACAACTATCCCCGTAAAGAAGAGCCAGATCTTCTCAACTGCTTCCGATAATCAGCCTTCTGTTGAGGTTCATGTTCTTCAGGGTGAAAGAGAGTTTGCAAGAGATAACAAGACTCTCGGCGTATTCCACCTTGACGGCATTATGCCTGCTCCCCGCGGTGTACCCCAGATTGAAGTAACATTCGATATCGATGCAAACGGTATCGTTCACGTTTCCGCAAAGGATCTCGGCACAAACAAGGAGCAGTCAATCTCCATCACAGCTTCCTCCAATATGTCCAAGGAAGATATTGAGAAGGCTGTTAATGAGGCTGCACGCTTTGCAGAGGAAGACAAGAAGCGTCGTGAGGAAACTGACCTTCGCAACAATGCAGACCAGATGGTTTACACAAGCGAAAAGCTTGTCAAGGAAAACGGCGACAAGCTTTCAGAGCAGGAGAAGTCTGACATCACAGCTAAGGCTGACTCACTCAAGGAAGCTCTCAAGGGCGATGACATCAATCTTATCAAGTCCCGCCAGGAGGAGCTTACAAAGGTTGTCAACGACGTTTCAGTACGCATTTATCAGGAGGCTGCAGCAGCACAGCAGGCAGCTCAGGGCGGCGCTGATGCAGGTCAGGCAGCACCCGGCGCAGATGCTAACGGCTACTACGATGCACCCTTCACAGACGTAACAGACGAAAACTAATTTATTAATCAAACAGCAATGAGGGGCGGCTTTTCCGTCCCTCATTGAGCGGTTTATGAAAGAGGAAATACCTTGGCAGATAAACGTGATTATTATGAAGTGCTCGGCGTAGATAAATCGGCGAGCGATGATGAAATAAAAAAAGCATACCGCAAGAAGGCAAAGGAGTATCATCCTGACCTTCATCCCGGTGACAAAGAAGCTGAGGACAAATTCAAAGAGGCTAACGAGGCTTACGAGGTGCTTTCCGACCCCGACAAGAAGTCGAAGTATGACCGCTTCGGTCACGCAGGTGTTGACCCGAATTACGGTGCAGGCGGCTTTGGCGGCGGTTTTGGCGGCTTCGGCGGTGATATGGAATTTGACCTTGGCGATATTTTCGGCAGCTTTTTCGGCGGCGGCTTCGGCGGTGGCGGTAGGCAGGCTAACCCCAATGCACCGCGCAGAGGCAGTGACACGCAGGCACGTGTTACTCTCTCTTTTGAAGAGGCGGCAAAGGGCTGCAAGAAAAAGGTCGATTTCAGCCGTATTGAGCTTTGCCCCGACTGTCACGGCAGCGGTGCGGCATCGGGTACAAGCCCCGAAACCTGTCCTGATTGTCACGGCAGAGGTCAGGTGAACGTGCAACAGCGTACACCCTTCGGTGTTATTCAGACTTCAAAGTCCTGCTCCCGTTGCGGCGGTAAGGGTAAGATAATCAAAACACCCTGCTCGAAATGTAAGGGTAAGGGTGCCGTAAGCAAGAAGGTTACACTTGAGGTCGATATACCCGCAGGTATTGATGACCGTCAGGTGCTTAATGTAGGCGGTCAGGGTAACAGCGGTGTTAACGGCGGCCCTTCCGGTAATCTGCACGTTACGGTGCTCGTGCGTCCTCATCCCTTCTTTGAGCGTGACGGTTACGATGTATGGTGTGATGTAACAATCAGCTTTGCCCAGGCGGCACTCGGCGATACTCTCGAGGTGCCCACACTTGACGGCAAAGTGCGTTACGACGTACCTGCAGGTACTCAGCCCGGTGCGATATTCAAGCTCAAGGGCAGAGGTATACAGTCAATTAACGGCAGAGGCAAGGGCGACCAGCTCATACGTCTGGTTGTTGATGTGCCCAAGAATCTTACTTCACGTCAGAAAGAGCTTCTTCGTGAGTTTGAAGCTGAATTCGGCTCAAAAGCTCCTTCGGGTGAAGGCGGAAAAGGATTTTTCGGTAAAAAGAAGAAATGATTGATACAATAATTTTTGATCTTGACGGTACTCTTCTCAATACTCTTGACGACCTGACCGACAGTGTCAACTTTGCGCTGGGTGAGGTCGGCTGTCCGTCTCATACGGCAGATGAAGTGCGTATGATGGTAGGCAACAGCGTTGTTTATCTTATCAAAAAGGCACTGCCCGAAGATGCGGATGAAGAGCTGTTTGAAAAAACACGTGCACTTTTTCAGTCGCATTATCATACAAATATGCGCAACAAAACAGCTCCTTACAAGGGCATTATGCAGATGCTGGAGAAAATAACTGCAGAGGGTTATAAAACCGCTGTGGTGTCAAATAAGCCCGATGCTTTTACAAAACAGCTTGTAAGTGAGCTTTTCAGTGAGTATATCAGCATCGCAATTGGCAGAAGTGACGATATGCCGCGTAAGCCGGCACCCGATACGGTGTGGTATGCACTCGATTTGCTGGGTAGCAGTAAAGAGAATGCGGTATATGTTGGCGACAGTGAGGTTGATGCACTCACTGCAAAGAATTCAGGTATGCCTTGTATCGGTTGCCTTTGGGGCTTTCGCGACAGAGAAACGCTTGAAGCGGCAGGTGCTCAACATATTATTTCTTCGCCCGATGAGCTTGCAGATTTGATTAAAACAATAGCATAATTCCATATAGTAAAAAAGCACTCCGCAAGAGTGCTTTTTTATTTGAAATCGAGTTGTAACTGTTGAAAAGAGTAAATATCTGTGATATAATTTCCTTATATATTAAAAGTTGATTTTTCGAGGTGTTTATTATGGCAAAGTGGATCGATAACAAAACCGTAATTATTACCGGCGCATCAAGCGGTATCGGCAAAATGCTTGCTGAAAGACTTATCAAAGAGCGTAACTGCAACGTAATCGGTGTTGCAAGAAGCGAAAAGAAAATGATTAATTTCGTCGAGGAGCTCGGCGACCACGCAAGCAAGTTCAAGTATAAGCTTTTCGATGTTTCAAGCTATGATAACTGGCAGAGCTTCCACGATTGGCTTGTTGAAAACGATATTCATCCCGATGTCCTTATCAACAACGCAGGTGTTCTTCCCCGTTTTGACCGACTTGTCAACTATACCAAAGAAGAGATTGACGAATCAATCAATATCGACTTCTATTCAGCAGCATATTCCTCAAAGATTATGCTTCCTCTTCTTATGGAGAGTGAAACTCCCGCAATCGTAAACGTTGCTTCATCTGCTGCACTTATGGCTCTGGGCGGCACATCAATGTACTCTGCAAGTAAGGCTGCTGTTAAGGGCCTTACGGAAGCTATGCGCGAAGAGCTCAGAGGCGAAGCATACATAGGCCTTGTCTGCCCCGGCTTTACAAAGACCGATATCTTCAGAAATCAGGGTGCAACAGACGGTATGGACCTTATCAATATGGTTTCCACACCCTGCCACAAGGCTGTTAACAAGATTCTCAAGGGCATTCTCCGCAAGAAGTCATACATCGTTGTAGGCTTCGACGGTAACGCAATGGGCAGATTCAACCGCCTTATGCCTGTTCAGGGTTCAAGACTTTTCAGTTCCGTAATCAAAGCATTCAAGATTGACCTTTTTGCTTCTACATTCGGATATGAGAAAAAAGGCAGTAAGGAAAGCAAATAAAGCATAATTAAAGCACATTACTCTCGTTAAAGAGCGGCTTACCTGCCGACTGTGCTCATTATACATACAAAAACCGTCTGATTTCTAAAGGAAGTCAGACGGTTTTTATCATCAATAACAGATTTCGGTATAAAGTTGCAGGTAAATAATTTTTCCGCATTCGCAGAGGATTTTCGTCAAATATATTGAGAATTCCGCATTTTCATGGTATACTTATCAAAATAAGTGTGGCCATCGAAAGATATATTTTCTGACAATGGTTGCAAGTCTCTGATTTGTTGGCTAAGATTGAAAAATTATGCTTGCCGCTAAAAGTTATTATGATATCCGAATAAACACTTGTTCTGCTTAAAAACAGATAATGTAATATTTGAGGTAAAAAATGAAAAATATACGAATTTTGTTTACAGCTGTCGGAAGACGTATTGAGTTAATACAGGCATTTCGGGATGCTGCATTGGTTCTGGGAAAAAAACTTATAATTTACGGTACGGATATTTCAGATACCGCACCTGCACTGGCATACTGTGACCGAATCAGGAATACATGTGCAATGCGTGATCCCGATTACATTCCTCAGCTTCTCGACATTTGTGTTAAAGATCAGATTGATATGGTTATTCCTACTATTGATACCGATCTTCAGATTTTAGCGGAGCATGCCGCCGACTTTGCAAATGTCGGCTGTAAGGTGCTTATAAGCAGTCCTGAAATGGTGCGGATATGCAGAGATAAAAATTATACATCACAATTTTTCGCAGATTGCGGATTGCACGCACCGATGCCGGTTAACGATTATACAAAATACAGCAGCGGATATCCTGCATTTATCAAACCGAAAAACGGCAGCAGCAGTATAGATGCCTACAAGGTTAACAACAGCGATGAATTGGCTTTCTATGCAAGCCAGATCAAGGACTATATTATTCAGCCTTTTGTAGAAGGAACTGAGTTTACCGTTGACATATTCTGCGATTTTGATGGGAACATTGTCAGCATTGTACCCAGAAAAAGAGTTATAGTCAGAGCCGGTGAAGTTTTAAAAACCGAAATTTGTATGGACAGAACTATCATTGGTGAAGCAGAAAAACTGATAGCGAGATTTAAGCCTTGCGGCCCTTTGACTGTTCAGCTTATTCGCAACAGCAGTGACAATATTGATTACTACATTGAAATCAATCCGCGATACGGTGGCGGTGCTCCGCTGTCCATGAAAGCCGGAGCAAAATCAGCCGAGTCAATTCTGCGACTTTTATCCGGGGAAAATGTAACAAGACAATCGGAACGTTCAATTGCAGATGGCGCTGTTTTCAGCAGATTTGACCAGAGTGTTTGTACTCTCTCGAAAAAAAGCTCTGATATACGAGGTGTCATATTTGATTTGGATGATACGCTCTACTCTGAAAAGGAATATGTCTTATCAGGTTTTGCGGCGGTTGCAGAATATCTCGGAGAATCAGACTATGCCCGAAAAATGTGGAATTACTTCGCAGAGGGAAAAGTTGTATTCAAAGAATTGCTTGCTGAAATCGGTAGGCAGGATGAGGAAAATGTATGCCTTGAAATATACAGAGAACATTTTCCGAATATAAATTTGTATGATGGTGTCGCCGAACTGATTAAATCATTGAGAGAAAACGGCATCAAAGTAGGTGTGATTACCGATGGACGTCCTTCCGGACAAAGGGCAAAAATCAAAGCGTCAGGCTTGTCGGAGCTTATCGATGATTTTATAATTACGGATGAACTTGGAGGCGTTGCATTCCGCAAACCTAATGACATTTCATTCAGAATTATGCAAACAAAATGGCAGATTTCATTTGAAGAGATGGTCTATGTAGGCGATAATATAGCCAAAGATTTCCAGGCTCCGCGTCAGCTCGGTATGCAAACCGTTTATTTCAATAACACGGACGGATTGTATTATGACGGAAACAGCAAATCCGTATTATGCGACCATATTGTTGACAGTCCGAAAGAAATGCAGGATTATGTAAGGAAAATAACAGAGGTTTCGCAGCCGTAAATACATATTTACAACCGCTTGCTGATTTTCGGCAGGCGGTTTTTTGTATCCCATATCACAAAGAGTGTATGTTGTGGTGATTATTTTTGAATATAAAAAATTACAGAACGATACAAATCCAAGGTTGTACCGTTCTGCAAAATAAATAGTTGTTTATACTGTTATATCGTCTTTGATTTTCTCAAACACCGTAGAGCCTATTCCGTCAATCCGCATTATATCTTCCTTGGTTACAAAGCAGCCGTTTTTGGTGCGGAAGTCGATAATCTTCTGTGCTCTTACCTCACCTATACCGCGAAGCTGCATAAGCGTATTGGCATCAGCAGTGTTGATGTTGATAAGCCCTTCTTCGGATATAATTGATACAGGCGCTTTGGGTTGCGGTATCGGCTTTGTGTATTCGTAACTTACGGCGCTTACAATAACGGTAACTGCCGTTATCATAAGTGCGAGAAAAATAAGTGTGCGTGACGCAGGGCTTTTCATTTAGGCTGTTGCAATTTCGATTGAGTTGATAACTACGTCTTCAACGGGCTTGTCGCCGCGTGCAGTTTTTACATTTGCAATAGCGTCAACAATATCCATTCCCTCGTAAACCTGACCGAAAACGGTGTGCTTGAAATCAAGCCAGGGTGTGCCGCCGACTGCCTTGTAGTTTTCAACAGTTTCGGTGGGGAAGCCTCTGTCGGCAAGCTGTGCCATCTGTGAAATAAAGCCGGGGTCAACCTCGCCTGCCTGAACGATAAAGAACTGGCTGCCGTTTGTGCAGGGGCCTGCATTAGCCATTGAGAGTGCACCGCGAAGGTTGTGAAGGTCTACGCAGAATTCATCCTCAAATCTCTCGCCCCAGATACTTTCGCCGCCGCGACCTGTTCCTGTAGGGTCGCCGCCCTGAATCATAAAGTCCTTGATAACGCGGTGAAAAATAAGGCCGTCATAGTAGCCGTTTTTTGCGTGTGTTGTGAAGTTTTCAACAGTCTTGGGAGCAAGCTCTGCGAAAAGGCGGATTTTGATATCGCCCATATTGGTTTTCATCGTTGCAATTGTTTCGCCGCTGATGGGCTTGTCAAGCTGATTAATCATAGTTGTATCTCCTTATCAGTTGGTTTTGAATGCGTTGTATGTGTAAAAATAGAGTCTTGCGTTGCTGTCCTGCGGCAGGTTGTTGATTTCGTAATACTCGTCTGCAAACCAGCTGATTGCTACATAGAGTCCGCGTCTTTTGCCAATCCACTTTGCAGTGTAAGTACCTTCGTCGAGTGTGTCGGGTAAAATATCATCGGTTGTTTCAGTATCAAGAGGGTTAGCGTGGTAGATGCTGAAGCCTGCATCCTCAAGCTGACTTACATATTCCTTGAGTGCAGCGTAGTCAACACCGTCAACAAAGCGGGTGTAAACATAGCCTTTATCATTCTTGTCGTCATTGCTGAATTTTATGTCGCCGCTGATTGTGGGCACATCTTTGAACAGCTCATTGGGCTGTGTGATTACTGTTGATTCAGCGGGAGCCTGCTCAGGTGTGGCTGTAGTAGTTGCGGTATCAGAGTCATTTGAGCAAGCCGCAAGAGAAGCTACGGATACAGCGGCAAGCAGCAGACAAATTATTTTTTTCATATTATCCTACCTTTTGTAAACATTATTTATATAATTATAAAGCTATTGCAAATTATTTTCAAGAGATAAGTGCTCTTTTTTCAAAAAAGACTTGAAAAAAGCTCTTGGTTTTATTATAATATACAGCGTTATGTTAATATTTTGCTGGAATAGCTCAGTTGGTAGAGCAGCTCATTCGTAATGAGCAGGTCGCGTGTTCGAGTCACGTTTCCAGCTCCAACAAAAAAGTCTCTTTTGTCCGGTAGGACAAAAGGGACTTTTTTGAGTGATGCGTTCCTTGCGGAACGTGATGTGCACTGCGTGCGTGATGCAGACTGCATCTGTGATGCACACCTTCAGCGCGTGTCAGAACGCATCGCATCACCTGTCACGGCGTAGCTGCATCACTTATCACTTATTTGCAAATGAAGTTAATTTATGGTATAATCAAATTATCAAACTTGAATGTGGTGTTCTATATGTGCTGGATTACTGTTGATAATCTAAATGCAGTTTATGATCAATTGAAAGATAGATATGATCTGATCTTGACAACTACTTCTGCGCTGGATGAAGGTTTTACTGTGGATTGTCCCATCATTGTGGGTAAAGCACATGGTCAAGTAATTGAACTATATGAAGATGGTGGCGACTTTGTTTTGGATGTAATGAATGCAGAACAAACAAAGGGTACTCATTGGCATCCCAATGATGTAGAAGGTGCAATTGACGATATTGTGAAATTTATGGAAGGTAAATCCGATTATAAAATGTCCCCTTTTAAAAAGGGATAAGATTTCTTAGTAAGTACAATATTTTTGGTCGTTTTCACCCCCACTTACGCTACTTTTAGGCGCTCTTTCGTATATAAAAAACCTCTTTTGTCCGCCGGACAAAAGAGGTTTTTTACAATGATATCCGTTACTGTTCCTTCATCTGTCTTAAAAAAAGCAAAACGGCGAGTAAAGTTATAACTGCCGAATAAGCCGTAACGTAATATAAATGTAAGCAGGCTTCATTGAATGTTCCGTTTATTACGGCTCTTTGAAGCTCGACTGCGTGAACAAAAGGCAATAAATCGGCGATTTTTTTGAAAGTTTTCCCTGCAAGCTCAATGTCGAACCATACTCCGGAAAGCCACGCGGAAAGGTTTGTAAGCAGTGCACCGCAGATTCCGCCGACCTGCTTTGAGCTGAGAATACTGCCGAACAGCAAGCCCAGAGAGATATAAAAAATATATATGGGGATTAACAGCAAAACGGATTTTATGATATTGACTGTGACAGGTAAGCCGAGAAATACCGAAACGGTGTAACACACTATGCTCTGTGCTGTTGCTATGGGGATAATCGGCAGCATATAGCCGAGAATGAAATCGAATGCTTTAAGCGGTGTAGTGTAAAGCCTTTGCATTAAGGCGCTTTCTCTGTCCTTGCTGATCAGGGTTGCCGAAAACAAAGTCATAAATGAAAGGCTGAATACGGCGATACCCGGAGCAAGATGCTCAATTCGGAATAAATTTACCGGTAAATTGGACTGGATTGCGCTCAGCAGCAATAATAACACAATGGGAAATCCCAACCCGAAGAAAAGGTTGAGCGGTTCACGCAGTATTTCTTTGGCACATCTTTCAGAAAATGTGAGTGCTTTCATTTTTATCCCTCCTTTACTGTTGCAATAAATGCATCTTCAAATGTGTCGGTATTTGTTTGCCGCATAATTTCCTGTGCCGTGCCGACAGTCAACAGCTTACCGTCTTTCATTATGCCTATCAGGTCAGAAAGTGCCTCTGCTTCGTTCATATAATGGGTTGTAAGTATGATTGTCACCTTGCCTTTAAGCGAACGAATCATAGTCCAGAGCTCACTGCGTGCAATTACATCCAGCCCCAGAGTAGGCTCATCGAGAAAAAGTATTGAAGGCTCGCTTATCAATGCCATAGCAATACTGAGTCTGCGCTGCATACCGCCCGAAAGCTTTTCTGCTCTTTTGTGCAGAATACCCGAAAGGCCGAACTGCTCCGAAAGCTCATTGATTTTTGCTTTGCTTTTTTCTTTGGACAGTCCGTAAATGCCGCACATAAGCTCGAGATTTTCTTTAATTGTCAGCTTGGGTGCAACTGCTGTTTCCTGTGGTGAAACGCCTGTAATCTGCTTGACGTTTAGCGGATTGTCAGTTATGCTGTACGTGCCTGCGAAAGCATCTCCGCTTGTAGGCTTTGTGAGGCAGGACAGCATTTTTATTGTTGTGGTTTTACCTGCTCCGTTAACACCGAGTAAAGCAAACAGTAAGCCTTGCTCAATGTGTAAATTCAGATTGTTAACTGCAATCGTATCTTTATACTTTTTTGTTAAATTAACAGTTTTTATTGCGTCCATAAAAAATTCCCCCATGCTGTTAATATCTTTGAAAAAAGTATAGCACCGATTTCAGATAAAGTTATTGCAGTTGATTTAATCGGTGGTTTTTAGCAGCTATTCGGTTAAACAGTAAAAGCATTGAATTTTTTGCTGCTTCGTGATATATTCGTTTTGTAAACAGTTGCGATAAAAGAGGTGAGTGTGTTGGATAGAAAAAAGGTAATCCCGACTATCTGTACCGGTGCGTGGGGCAGGTGCCACATTCAGGGGATAGCGGTTGATATAAAGAAAGGTTACATTTATTATTCCTTTACAACCAAGCTCATAAAGGCGACTCTTGATGGGACAATCGTCGGCACTCTTGACGGCCTTGCAGGTCATCTCGGCTGTATTGCTTTTAACGAAAACGACGGCTGTGTATACGGCTCGCTTGAGTATAAGAATGATATAATCGGCAGGGATATTCTGGATGTCATCGGCTCTGAGCGTAGCTTTGACGATGCTTTTTATGTGGCTCGGTTTGATGTTGATAAAATTACCGAACGTGATATGAATGCAGACAGCGGCGATATTATGTCAGCGGTTTGTCTGCACGAGGTTGAGCGTGATTATAAATGGGAAGGTACGGATTGCGACGGAAAACCGCTTAGTCACAAATACGGCTGCAGCGGCATCGACGGGCTGACTTTTGCTCCGCTGCCCGGTAAAAGCTCTGATGACGGTATGTATCTTTATGTGGCGTACGGAGTTTATAATGATGTTAACCGTAAGGATAACGACCACCAGATTATACTGTGCTACGATATGAATGATTGGGGTAAATACTCGTTGCCGTTTTCGCAGAGTAATATGCACCGTTCAGGGTTTGAAAAGCCGTTACACAAGTTTTTTGTGTATACGGGTAATACGGAATGGGGTGTGCAGAATCTGGAGTATGATAAGCATACAAATGGTCTTTTTATGGCTGTTTATGAGGGCTGTAAAAAAGAATTTCCGAATTACAAGCTGTTTTGTGTAGATATGTCTGTTGAGCCTGAATCGAAGATTCCTGACGGAATTGATGAAGAAGTTCAGGTGCTTGCACTTGCTGAAAAAGGCCTGTATGACGAAAAGACGGGGATATACGGCTGGCATTTTCCGCTGGGCAGTACAGGTCTGTTTTCATTCGGTAACGGTGAGTGGCTTATATGCAGGCATTACCGTACTCATGAAGGTCAGTGCGGAGAAATTGAGCACTATGAATGGGACGAAAAAACTCCGTTTGTAAAAATAAACTTTTCAAAACCATATTCATTATTGTTTTAAAAAGTATAAGTATAAAAAAAGAACCTGACTTATTTTCACATAAGCCAGGTTCTTGAATTTTAGCATTATTTGAGCGGTGCGTTTACCGCAAGCTCGAAGTCGGCATCATCGATTTTACCGTCGCCGTTGAGATCGGCGGCATCTTTATACGCTGTGCCTACATCTTCTTCTTTGAGCAGACCGCTTTCAAACATACCGACAAGGAATGCGTCGTTGGCATCCTTGGTGTAGTTGCCGTCAACATCGCCCTTGACACTTACTGTAAGCGTGTCGGTTTTGTCGGCGGAATCCGTAACCGTAATTTTACAGCCTGTTGTAAGAAGTAAGCTGTCGGGCAGTAATGCACCGCTTGCAGACATAAACTTCGTTGTCATAAGGCTGAAATTATCGGCAAGAGCCTTGTGAGTAAGGTTAGTGTAGGTTGAAGCACCGAGCACATAGTCTGTGCCGACAGCCTTTAAGCTGAGCTCTTCGTAAGTGCCTGCGTTGGCTGCATCGGGTACGGAGATCTTCTTTGCGGCATATATTTTGCCGCCGTTTGCCGTCGCTTTGACGTTGTTGAGACCATAACCTACGCTGATGTTGCCTACGAGTGTGGGCACGCTGAGAGTCAGGTCGCCGCTGTAGAGCACTACGTTTTCGCTGACCTTGAAGGTAACGTTTGCGATCGTACCGCCGTCAGTCATAAGCTGCTCGTCGATAACGGTGAAGTAAACCTTGCCTTCGCCGTAATCTTTGTTTGCGACAAAGTATTCGCTTGCTGCGTCACCGCTTGTAACACTTACGGGTGTAAGCATATCGGCATCGTAGCCGAGTATAAACTCGCCTGCACAGTAGCCTCTGTTGTCGTTGACCGATACGGTAATCGTAACCTCATCGCCGGGGCTCAGCTGATTGGCACCGTTTACCGTAAATACGGGCAAAGGTGCTGCAGCCTGTGCGGCTACAATTGCGGCTGCCGCAATAAGTGTGCAAACGCAGATGACAGCTGTGATTTTCTTAAATAACTTTGTTTTCATTTAATCAAATCCTTATGTTAGGATAGCTGTTAAACTCAGAAAAGATTGAAGAAAGCGAGGATAACCTTGTTGATGAGGATACCGAAGATTTTGCTGAAGATGTTGAGCTCGATGTAATCGCTGTCCATAGCTTCTTCTGCAAGGAGGATTACCTGTGAATCGTACTCTGTCTCGCCTTCGTGGAGAGTGATAAGGCGGCCGCCTCTGTTGTAATCCTGACCATAGGAGTGGAATGTGCAGCCGGGAGTGTTTACAATGTCAACACCCTTGTACTCAACTGTGAATGTGTTGATGTGGTCGTGACCTGAGAATACGGCAACTGTGCCCTGCTCTACAAGAGCATCGAACTGGCCGTAGTTTTCAACACCGGGGCAGGGGGGCTCGAGAAGCATACCGTCTTTGATGGCGGAGTAGTTTGCTACTGTGAGGTCGTAAAGTTTGCCGTTGCCGTACTTGCTGTCGAGGCTGATAGCAACTTCTGACTTCTCTTTGTAGAGAGCTTCCATAATCTCACCAACGATGATGTGCTGGAATGCCATTGAGGGAATTACCTTGCCGCCGTTGAGTGCTGTGTAAGTGCTGTTTGTAGCCTTGAACCACTCAACCTGATCCTCGTGTACGCAGTCGTAACCAACTTCGCCTGTACGGTCGGGGTCGGAGTAACCGCTTGTACCTGAATCAAACATATAGAGGTTGTAAGCAACCTTTGTGCCTTTGCTTGAGAGGATGGGAAGGTTGTGTGTGCCTGTACCTGTGAGTGAGGGAACTGCATCGTATGCAAGGCAGTACTTGCCGCCTGCCTTCTGATAGTAGCGGAGAAGTACATCGTTCTCGCCGCGGCCGCCTTCACGGTCGTGGTTACCGAAAACGAGTGTGAAGTATGTTTCGTTTTCAACAAAGATGTTTGCAATCTCTGCGATAGCATCCTCGATGTTGCCTGTGTTGTCAACACAGTTGTCACCGCCGAGAACTACAAGGTCGGGGTCGTACTTATCGAGGCAGTGCTGAATGAACTGAACCATTGTCTGGTTTGCGGGATATACGTCCTGGCAGTCTGTAAGGTGGAGAATTTTGAACTCACCGTTTTCATCAAACTGAAGAGGGTCAATAAGGGGATTACTTGCTGCAAATGCAGTTGATGCACAAGCAAAAACCATTGCGAGTGCAAGGATGATTGATAAGGCTTTTTTCATCTTATTTTTCCTTTCCGATATATTATTTGAAGTCTTGATAAGACCTCTGCTTTATCTTATATATTTTACCATAAAACAAGTAAAATTTCAAATGAATAAGTCTTGCATTTTCTTTTTTTACTGACAAATTTTCAGGTTCGTTTTTGTGCGAATTGTATATCGTGTTTTGCGTTTTTCTCGTTGACCTGCTGAATAAAATGGTTTAAAATACCAATTATAGATACTAAGGGGGAATGCACAATGAAGCGTTTGAGTAAAGTGTTGCTCGGCACAGGTGCAGCTGTGCTCGGCCTTGCCGCCGCATCGCCGATTATTGTGGGCGAAGTTATGTGGCACGGCGTGCTTACAAAGAAGGGCAGTGATGCTCTCAGTAAATATTTTTCCGAAGAGCCTGTAAAGCCTATCAATAAGCCTGCTTTTGATATATGCGAGGGTGCAGGCGAGTGGTTTGACAATACACCGCACGAGGATGTTATAACTCTCAACTCAATAGGCGATACGCCTATGGCAGTGCTTTTCAGAAACGGTGAGAGTCACAAGTGGGCGGTAATCTGTCACGGCTATACTGCAGAGCCTTGTGTTATGGCACGCTATGCGAGAGAGTATTACAAAAAGGGCTACAACCTTGTAATGCCCTATATGCGCGGCACCGTCAAGGGTGTCAAATCGCCCAAGGGTGTTGTTGCTTATACAATGGGCTATCTCGACAGACTTGACCTTGTTGCGTGGATTAATTATGTTGTTGAGCTTGACCCCGAATCCGAAATCGTGCTTCACGGTGAGTCTATGGGTGCGGCAACGGTTATGATGGCTGTAGGCGAGCCTCTGCCCGATAATGTAAAGTGTGCGGTTGAGGATTGCGGCTTTACAAGCGTATGGGATGAGTTTGCGCATAATATCGTCGATATGTTCCACCTGCCCGTATTTCCTTATCTCTATGCGTCGCAGGCTCGTATAAAACGTCATGTTGACCTTGATTTCAAGAAGGCTTCAAGCATTGAAGCTCTCAAAAAATCCAAAACACCTATGCTCTTTATCCACGGCGAGGCCGATACCTTCGTGCCGTTTGAAATGGTATACAAGAATTACGAGGCGTTTGGCGGTGAAAAGGATATACTCACTATCCCGGAAGCCGACCACGCACTTTCTGTCAATACCGATCCGGTAAAATATTTCGATAAGGTCTGGGAGTTTGTAGGTAAGTATATTAAAGAATAATATCTGAATCAACAGCCTTGCTCGATTGAGTGAGGCTGTTTTTGTGACGTAACGGTGAGAAAATCTGTCTTTAAGGGTGAAAGGAGGAAGAAAAAATGCAGGATGAACAAATTGTTGCCTTGTATCTTGAAAGAGATGAAACCGCAATAAAAGAAACCGAACATAAATACGGCGGCTACTGTATGAGTATTGCTCAGAATATTTTGCACAGCCTGCACGATTCGCAGGAGTGCGTGAATGATACGTATATGCGTACGTGGAATTCGATACCACCGCACAAGCCCGACAGCCTGCGCGCCTTTATCGGCAGAATCACGCGTCACCTGGCACTCAATATGCACGAAAAAGCTTCGGCACAAAAGCGGGGTAAGGGTACTGTGCAGTTGGTGCTCGATGAGCTTAACGAATGTATACCCGATACTGTCGGCGATGCTGCGGAGGGCTTTGTCATAACCGATGCACTGAATACTTTTCTCGCATCTTTGCCTGAAGAAAACCGAAACATTTTTGTCAGAAGATATTGGTATATGAGTGCGGTGAAGGATATTGCGGCAGATTACGGTGTGAGCGAAAGCAAGGTCAAAATGCGACTTTTGCGTATGCGAAACGAGCTGAAAACACAGCTTGAAAAGGAGGGTATAGTTGTATGAAAAACAAAAGGCTTTTG
Organism: Acutalibacteraceae bacterium; assembly: GCA_045631965.1. Taxonomy (GTDB): domain Bacteria; phylum Bacillota; class Clostridia; order Oscillospirales; family Acutalibacteraceae; genus UBA8612. The sequence goes on along the minus strand of JAZQVR010000030.1, from coordinate 21,866 downwards.
TTTGCTATGGATGATATTAAAGATGAATTTGTAGAGTCCGCTGCTCCTAAAGGAAAAAAGAAAGCTTCGAAAATATTTATAAAAATCGGTGCACTTGCCGCCTGCGTTGCGGTTGCTGTTACTGCTGTTGCGGTTTATATGCAAAGCACAAAGCTGCCGCTCATCACACTTCCCGATGTGTTTGACGGCGGGATGAGTATGGAGGCGTATTTCGCTTACAGTGCCGATGAGCTTATCAACAATAACCCGTGGAGCGAAGAAAATTCGCCGAAGAAACTCCCTGTTTACAAAAATACGGCGTATGTACCGTCTGGTGATGAAATACCGCAGACCGATCTGACTCAGCTTGAGGATACCTTGCTCGAAGCAGCAAGAAGGCTCGGAATAAATGCGGATAAATCGCAGATAAAAAAGGAAGAAACACAAATATATATCGAAACCGACAATATTAAAATCACATTGAACTCTTGGTTGAGACTCAACGCTTATATCAGCGGCGAAACCGTTGTGCTTGACACTTATGCAGGCTATGACGAAATGAGCAAAGCGGCGGAATATCTCAAATCAAAGTATGCGTCTTACCTTGATATGAAAAATCCGACCGCAGATATAAGTGTGGGCGATTATGATGTTTACGGAAAACGAAAATTTTCGCTTTCGTTTTATGATGCCGACTCAGATATTGAAAAGAGTATTGAGAATTATAATTTCAACAAAGTATCATTTTATATGTATGAAGACGGTGTGCTTAATATTTCGCAGAGTGTGGCAGACAAAGAATCGCTCGGCAATTACCCGATAATTTCGCTCGACAAAGCGACAGAACTGCTTGAGCAGGGCGAATATGTTACAAGCGTCGGTGTCGATTTCCCCGGTGTGCAGGCTGTGAAAAAAGCAGAGCTTGTTTATTATGTTTCATCTTCTGCAGAGTATTTTGTGCCCTATTACAAATTTTATGTTGAAATCGAGCACGACGGAACAATAGGCGAAGAACTGCCCGGAATTAAAAGCTACGGCACATACTACGTGCCTGCGGTTAAAGACAAATATATAGCTCAATAAAAAATGCCTCCAAAGTTTCGAACGAACTTTGGAGGCGATGTTATTTAATTAATCAGTTTCTGGGCTTTCTGTCACCGCGGCGGAAATCCTTACGGGGAGCAGGACGGCGGGGTGCATCGGAGATTGTGTTTTCGGGAACCATACCCTCAATCTCGATGAGTGCGTCTCTTCTGGAGAGGTTGAGTCTGCCCTGGTCGTCGATTTCGAGTACCTTAACGATAACCTCATCGCCTACAGCAACAACATCTTCAACCTTCTCTGTACGCTTAACGTCAAGGCGGCTGATGTGTACAAGACCTTCCTTGCCGGGAGCGATTTCAACGAATGCGCCGAAGTCCATAATGCGTGTTACAACACCGTTGTAGAATGAGCCGGGCTCGGGATCGTGAGCGATTGTGTTAACCATAAGAAGTGCACGCTCTGCATCCTCGAGGTCGAGAGCGCTGATGAAGATTGAACCATCCTCTTCAACGTCAACCTTACAGTTGCACTCTGCACAGATCTTCTGGATAACCTTACCCTGCTTACCGATAACCTCGCTGATCTTCTCAACGGGAATCTTTGTTGTGAGCATCTTGGGAGCATACTTGGAGAGCTCCTTACGGGGTTCTGCGATACACTTGAGCATTACATCGTCAAGAATCTCGCAACGAGCTGTATATGTCTTGTCAAGAGCCTCGCGGATGATAGCGGGTGTAAGACCGTGTACCTTGAGGTCCATCTGGATTGCTGTGATACCCTTCTTGGAGCCTGCAACCTTGAAGTCCATATCGCCGAAGAAGTCCTCAAGACCCTGAATGTCGACCATTGTCATAAAACGGTCGCCCTCAGTGATAAGACCGCAGGAGATACCTGCTACGGGAGCCTTGATCGGAACACCTGCTGCCATAAGTGAAAGTGTTGAACCGCATACGGAAGCCTGTGATGTTGAACCGTTGGAGGAGAGAACCTCGGAAACAAGACGGATGCAGTAGGGGAATTCCTCTACGCTGGGGATAACGGGAACAAGAGCCTTCTCTGCAAGTGCACCGTGACCGATTTCACGTCTGCCGGGACCTCTTGAGGGCTTTGTCTCGCCGACAGAGTATGCAGGGAAGTTGTAGTGGTGCATATATCTCTTTGTTGTTTCGTTGTCGATACCGTCGAGAAGCTGAACATCGCTCATGGGACCGAGTGTTGTTACTGTGAGAACCTGAGTCTGGCCTCTTGTGAACATACCTGTACCGTGTGCTCTGTCGAGAAGGTCAACCTCTGCTGCGAGGGGACGGATCTCGTTGATGCCTCTGCCGTCAACACGCTTGCCGTCGTCAAGAAGCCAGCGGCGTACAACGTACTTCTGTGTCTTGTAAAGGCAGTCGTCAATCTTTGCAATCTCTTCGGGATAGATTTCGTCAAACTTCTCGTGAACTGCATCGTAGATGGGCTTGAGTCTTTCGTCGCGGATACGCTTGTCATCTGTGTCAAGAGCTACGCGGATATCTTTGATAGCGAAGTCTTTGATAGCCTCGAACATCTCGGGAGCGGGATCGTTTGAGGGGAACTCAATCTTCTCTTTGCCGCACTCAGCCTTGATTGTGTTGATGAACTCAACAATCTTCTGGTTTTCTGCGTGAGCAAACATGATACCGTCGTACATATCGTCGTTGGAAACTTCGTTTGCGCAAGCCTCAATCATAGCAACAAGGTCGGAAGTGGAAGCGACTGTAACGTACATTTCGCTCTTTTCCTTCTGCTCTGCTGTGGGGTTGATGATATACTGGCCGTCGATAAGGCCGACAACAACACCTGAAACAGGGCCGTCCCACGGAATCTCGGAGATGGAGATTGCGATGGAAACACCGAGCATAGCTGTGATTTCGGGTGAGCAGTCGGGGTCAACTGACATAACTGTTGCAACAACGCCGACATCGTTTCTCATATCCTTGGGGAAGAGAGGACGGATGGGTCTGTCGATAACGCGGGAAGCGAGAGTAGCCTTTTCGCTTGCTCTGCCTTCACGGCGCTGGAATGAGCCGGGGATACGGCCTACTGAATAAAGCTTCTCCTCAAAGTCAACGGAGAGGGGGAAGAAGTCGACGCCTTCGCGGGGCTTTGCAGCCATTGTAGCTGTACAAAGAACGTTAGTCTCGCCGTAGCGGACAAGGCAGGCGCCGCCTGCAAGCTCAGCCATCTTGCCGATTTCTACGACAAAGGGACGGCCTGCAATTTCTGTCTTGAAAGTCTTGAATGTGTCAAAAGTTCTCAAAGTCATTTGCTTTACCTCTTTCTTTCATTATTGTTGTATTTGTTCCGGAAAGCGGCACGAACTTACTTTTAGCAATAAATAAAACGCTCGAGCTTGTCCGCTCAAACCCTTTATTTACCGCTAAAGCCTGTCGGCGGCTTTCCGGTGTTTTTCAAAATTATAGGGCGGCAACCATATGGGAAGCCGCCCTATTAGTGCCGGGATTATTTACGAAGACCAAGTCTTGCAACGATTGAACGGTAACGCTCAATGTCAACCTTCTGAAGGTATGCAAGAAGGTTACGTCTGTGACCAACCATCTTGAGAAGGCCACGGCGAGAGTGATGATCCTTGTGGTGCTCCTTAAGGTGAGCTGTAAGGTCATTGATTCTCTTTGTGAGAACAGCAATCTGTACCTCGGGTGAACCTGTGTCGCCCTCGTGGATAGCGTACTCAGCGATGATTGCACTCTTTTCTGCGTTTGTCATTTGTTTTCACCTCATTTAAATTATTTATTCGCAACCCCAGAGCAGGGCAGGTGATAACCTCGTTGAGGTTTACTCCCTGTACCGAGAGAAGGAACATGCAAATCAAATTATAACACAGCAACATCAATTTGTAAAGATTTTTTTACTGTATTATGTGCACAAAATATGGCGCAAATTCATGCGCCATACTGTTTTTTATGCATTATAATTATCTTTAAGACCCTGCTCGTCGTAAAGGAATACGGATTCGAGCATAATGTTGATACCTGTTTCGATTGACTTGAGGTCGAGGTTGTCGCCCGTGTCAAGTCTTGTGTGGTAGTATCTTGCGGGTGCAGGGTCCATAGCTGCGAGCGTTGCACCCTTGAAGCCTGCCTTACATACTGCGGCCGCGTCAGATGCACCGAGGAAGATTGCCTTGTAGGGAAGGTCGAGACCTGCGTTGAGAGCAGCCTGCTTGAGCAGTGCACATACCTGTGCATCGGATTTGACTGTGAATGTCATATCGCGGCTGTAGATTGCATAGAAGTCGTAATCGCGGAGTGTGTCGACACCGACGAATACTGTTTCCATATCCTCAAGCTCTTTTTTGTGCTCTTTTGCAAATGCCTTTGCACCTCTGAGACCTGCTTCCTCTGAACCTGTGAGAAGTGTCCATACCTCAACGTCTTCGAAGCGGATGTCGTTGTCCTTGAGGTATTTCATAACTGCGATTGAAGCAACGGAGCCTGTAAGGTTGTCGTTTGCACCTTCAACGGGAAGCTTGTAGTTGAGGAAGAAGATTGCTGCGCCGAAGAGTATGCACCATGCGAGCATTACCCAACGGAGAATGTCGATAAGAAGTGAGCCTGTGTTGCCTGTTGCAACGCTGTAAATTTCGGCAACAAGTGCGATAACGATACCTGCTACAGCGCCGCCGATAACTGTTGTGATGAGGGGCGGGCCGCCGAGGTATGTGTAACGCCACTCGTATGAAGAGTCAACGTGGCCTGATACGATGATACGCTTCTTGGCAGTACCTTTTGCGTTGTATCTGGCAACAACGTTGTGCGATGTGCGTTTCGGAAAGAACGGGTCGAGAGTTTCACCGTAGAAAAGGAACTCTGTTACGATGAAGAAAAGGCAGATAAGGCTGAGTGCAAGCGGAATGATGAACAGCCACTTGGGTGCACCTTCGAAAAATGTACCTGCGAAGAACACGCCGTTAGCGATAATCATAATGATTGCACAAAGACGAATCCAGCCGAGGAATGCCTTGGGGTGGAGAGTGAACGGCTCGATTTTTACGTTGTCGGCATACTTCTCAAGCTCTGCCGCAAATCTTTCCTGAGCCTTCTTTTCGGCCTCTTCGCCCGGAGCACGTGGTCCTATTGTTTTGCAGACGTCTTTAATCTGTCTTGCAGTGTAGTTTGCGTATTCACGCAGTTTCGGAGCATAATTCTGAATGCTCTCGGAAGCTTTCATTGTATAATTCCCCTTTCGTGTTATATACATTACAAAGTATATCAAATCCCCCGGATTTTGCAAGAGTATAGGCACAACAAAATGTAACTTTTTCGTGAATGTTATTCCTTGCTTGAAAAAAGCATAAAGATATGTTATAGTAAATTGAAATACTATGATGACACCAAGGTGATAAACTATGAAAAAAGTTCTTTGCGTATTAATGGCTGCTCTTATTCTGGCACTTACATTTACTGCGTGCGGCGAAAAAGAGGCAGTGCTGACTGAAATAACGGTAGGTGTAGTAAAGGGCAAGAATCCTCAGGACGAAGTAATGTACGGCCTTGAGCTTCATTTCCCCGAAAACGGCTACAAGCTTGTGTATAAAGAATACGATAACGGCAAGCAGGCTCTTGAGGCACTCGAAAAAGGTGAGATTGATTTCAGCCTTATCGCAACAAAAAAAGATTATGTTGAATACAACTCTGCTGCACTGCTCAATCTCGGCCCCGTATATTACCATCCGATGGCGATTTATCTTAAGTCATGGGATAAGATGTCAAAGGTTGAAGACGGTGCAACTATAGCCATACCCGACGATGCCGACAATATGGCACGTGCATTGGTGCTTCTTGAAGAAAACGGATTCATTACTCTTAAAGAGGGTGCAGGCCTTGAAGCTACACTCGAGGATATTGAGAAGAACGACAGAAACTTCGAAATCAAGCCTATGGCACACGGCAAGGTTGCTTCCTCAGGTGCGGATATACTTGTAATGGGTTCGCTTGAGGCAAGTGCCGCAGGTTATGAACGCGGCTTTGATGCTTATGTCAGTGAGAGAGCGGAGAGCGATTCTGCAATCCTCTATGCTACCAGCCTTATAATCCGCAAGGCTGACCTTAAGACTCCCAAAATGGATCTTGTACAGAAATATTTCTTCACACGCCGTATGTATCAGTCAATAGACGGCTCGAGTGATAATATAATTTCACCTATGTTTGACCTGTCGTGATGAAGATTGGTGTTGCTATGAGCGGCGGAGTTGACAGCTCCGTTGCGGCTCTGCTTCTTAAGCAGAGCGGATATGATTTACTGGGTGTTACCATGCGTGCATTCGAGGGTGCACCCGAAAGAGATGAAACCGATGCGGCTGCAGTTGCGGCAAGGCTCGGTTTTGGACATATTACGGTTGATTTGTGTGACGAATTCCGTCGTACTGTTATGAATTATTTTGCGGACAGCTATATTTGCGGCGAAACTCCGAATCCCTGCGTATATTGCAATAAGGTTATAAAGTTCGGTGCTCTTGCCGATAAGGTGAAGGAAGCCGGCTGTGATGCAATTGCAACAGGTCACTACGCAAGAATCAACAAAAACGATCCTTCGGGCAGAATTCTGCTTGAGCGTGCAGTTTATACCGAAAAAGATCAGAGCTATGTGCTGTGGCAGCTTTCGCAGACACAGCTCAGTTCGGCGATGTTTCCGCTTGGCGATTACACCAAACCGCAGGTGCGAGAGCTTGCAGCAGAAAACGGATTCATCTCGTCAGACAGACCCGACAGCCAGGATATATGCTTTGTGCCCGATGGTTGCTACCGTGAGTTTATTGAGGAGTTTACGGGCAGGAAGTTTGCTTCGGGTGATTTTGTCGGTACTGACGGTAAGCTGTGGGGTAAGCACAAGGGTCTTATAAGCTATACAATAGGTCAGCGCAAGGGTCTCGGCATAAGTGCTCCTGCACCGCTGTTTGTAATCAGCAAAGATGTTGAAAGCAACAGAGTTTATCTCGGCTCGCACGATGAACTTTTTTCTTCAAAGGTTGAGGCGAGAGAAATAAATCTCATAGCGGTGGAGAAAATAGATTCGTCTCTGCGGGTTACCGCAAAAACAAGATACAGCCAGAAGGAGGCTGCCGCAACCGTTTACCAGACGGGTGACAGCACAATGACGGTTGTGTTTGACGAGCCGCAGAGAGCTGTTACTCCGGGTCAGTCGGTCGTGCTTTACGATGGCGAAACCGTAGTAGGCGGCGGTATAATTTGTTGAGAAAGGTTGAGTTTTTATGGCTGAAAATCCGCGCAGTCTGATGGAGCAGAGAGAAAAAGAGCGTATAAGTATTCTCGAAAAACACATACTCGGCGGTGTAGATATACCATGTGCTGACGGTATTATTATTTCGCCCGAGGTTAAGATAGGTGCCGGCACGCAGATTCTGCCGGGTACTATAATTACAGGCGAAACCGTCATCGGCTCAGACTGTGTTATAGGCCCTCAGAGCAAGGTTGAATCGTGCGTTATAGGCGACGAAAGCGTGCTCAACGCAACTCAGTGTGAAAACAGCACGATTGGAAATCGTGTAAAGGTAGGCCCCTTTACTCATTTGCGGCCGAACTGCGTTATTGCAGACGGTGTGCATATAGGTAATTTTGTGGAAGTTAAAAATTCCGTAATCGGTGCCGATACCAAAATCAGCCACCTGACTTATGTGGGTGACAGCGATGTAGGCAGCGGTGTGAATTTCGGTTGCGGCTGTGCTACGGCAAACTATGACGGCACACGCAAATTCCGCACAACCATAGGTGATAAGGCATTTATCGGGTGCGATACCTGCCTTGTTGCCCCTGTGAAAATCGGTAATGGTGCCTATACGGCGGCAGGCTCGGTTGTAACCGAGGATGTGCCGGACGGCACTATGGCGATAGCAAGGTCCAGACAAAGTATCAAAAGAAAAGTGAGGAAGTACAATGAAGATTAAAAGAATAGCAGCGTTGCTGCTGGTTGTTGTAATGGTGTTCTCCTTTACAGCTTGCAAGGAAAAACCTGCAAACAATGTCAACAATATGCCTGTGATTGAGGGTACGGTTTACTCGTGTTTTGATCGTGTTGTGGAGGAAAGAGCTCCGAAAGATTCGTTTTTGAAAAAGGATAAGGACGGTGAGGTGCTTATCCAAGCCACTACGGATACGCTTGACTATACATTTGGCTTTAATGCGGAGCAGGCGAATGATTTTATTGTCTCGTGTGACAGTTGGAAAGCATATTCTCTTAATGTAAAAATAAACAACAATACAGCCGTAAGTCAGACGTTTTCTGAGTTCACATCAAATGCATTACCTGACGGAATGTGGCTTGGCAAAGAATCTTTAAACGGCACGATGTCTATAGTTGCTAACTCAACGGATGTTGAATTCCCTGCAGTTTTAATCATCGATACGCGTAAAGTAAATGTAGCGGATATGTGTACCGTGCTCGATACTATTGCAATCGAAATCAAATATTTCGCAACACCTGACGATGGCGACGATGAGGCTCCCGAGAGCGAATATAAAAGGCTTTCAGTAACAAATAACCTTGAATTGTCCGATATAAATCTTGAGCCTGAAAAGCAGTTGAGCGCAAAGCGTACAACGATTGAGGACGGCTCAAGCTTCCTTGAAATCTACAAAGAAAATCCTGCCGCTTTCAGCAGCGAGGCAAAGCTTTTCGGTCTCGATGAAGCAACGGTATCCGAAGTGCTTGCAGCAAACAGCGGATGGGAGTGGTATACACTCAACATTGAAATCCAGAACAAGACAGCTGACGAACTTAATGTGCTGAAGATTATTGCTGATAATAACGGCAGCAACGGTGTTTGGATAAGCGGCGTTTCTCAGTACGGTGAATACGGTATGCCGGCAAATAAGACTGATGTTCTTCCTGTAAGTGTGCTTGTTGATACTTCCGCGCTCGGCGGAAAATCTGCACAGGAGGCTATAGCTGAACTGAATATTCAGCTTGGATATGCAGCCGGTGAACTTATATACGAGGATGGCGAAGATGAATTTTCACCGGAGAATGCTCTTCCTCTGAAGTATATCAATGTACAATAAGAAATAATGAGCGGCGGGCACTCTGCGTGAGCAGGGTGCCCGCTTCATCTTGTCGGAAAAAATTTCCGACAAGATGTCAGACTTCGGGAAAGGTGACGTGATGCCGTGTTCTTTGCCCCGAAGCCGTACAAAGGTACTGCGAGAGGGCAAAAACACGGCAAACACACAAATAAAAAGGAAAAAACCAAGAGGATTTAGTTCGAAATTCTCCCGGTTCTTTATCGCTTTGTTTTGAGAAACGGTCTTTGACCGTTCCCTACATTGTCTTGTGTGTTCACGGTGACTTTATCGACAGTCTGTGACGGGCACTCTGTGTGAGCAGGGTGCCTGCTTTTCCTTTGTTTTGCGAAATTAACATAAAATATGAGAAAAATCGATAGTTTTTTTAATTTATATATATAGACTTTTAAAAAACAGTATGCTATAATCCAAGATGTATGCATGTATAGATTAAGACCTATGCATATCGTTCCGTAAGGTGCGGTGCTGCCGCAGCAAAAGGCTGCACGGTCTTAACACTCTACGACAAAGGAGGAAAAGTCGAATGCTTAAAAAAATCAGCAAACTCCCCTTCAAGGGCACACCCGAGCAGGAGGCACAGCTCAAAGCAATCATCGAAGAGAACAAGAATGATTCCAGTATGCTTATGCACGTAATGCAGCAAGCACAGGCAATCTACGGTTACCTTCCCTTCGAGGTTCAGGTTATGATTGCAGAGGGTATGGATATTCCGCTTGAAAAGGTTTACGGTGTTTCCACCTTCTATGCTCAGTTCTCACTTTCACCCAAGGGCAAGTACAACATTTCCGTATGCTTAGGTACAGCTTGCTACGTCAAGGGTGCTCAGGCAGTTCTTGACGAAATTGCAAAGCAGCTTGGTATTGCAGCGGGCGAGTGCACGGAAGACGGTATCTTCTCACTCGAGGCAAGCCGTTGTATCGGTGCTTGCGGTCTTGCTCCCGTTATGAACATCAACGATGATGTTTACGGCAAGCTCACACCCGACCAGATAGCAGGCATCCTTGCAAAGTACAAGGGCTGATAAACTATGCGTGAGCTTTCACTCAATATTCTCGACATTGCACAGAATTCGATAGCGGCAGGCGCAAGCCTTACCAATATCGAGGTCGCAGAGGATACCGCAAAACACGAGCTGACAATAACGGTCAGCGACAACGGCTGCGGTATGACTGCTGAGCAGGTTGCCAACGTGCTCGACCCGTTTTATACCACGCGCACAACGCGAAAGGTCGGTATGGGTATACCGCTGTTCAGGCTTGCGGCAGAGCAGACGGGCGGCAGTCTCAGAATAGAAAGCGAAAAAGGTAAGGGTACAACAACCTCGGCTTTGTTCAGGACCGACAGTATCGACTTTACACCGCTGGGCGATGTAACCTCTACGGTTGTTATTCTTATCTCAATGAACACAGACAGGGATTTCATCTACACCCGCACACGGGATGGCGAAAGCTTTACCCTCAGTACGGCTGAAATGCGTGAGATACTCGGCGGAGTACCTCTTAACGAACCGGAAGTGGTTCAGTGGATGAAAGACTATATCAATGAACAAACCAATATCCTACTCGGAGGTGTAACCTAAATGAAATCACTTGCAGAACTTCAGGCAATCAAAGAGCGTACACTCAACGCTATGACAGCAAGAAACGACAGTGAAGATGCAACAAGAATCGTAGTCGGTATGGCTACCTGCGGTATTGCAGCAGGCGCACGTCCCGTTATGAATGCATTCACAGAGGAGCTTGCTCGCCGTGCACTCAAGGGTGTTACAGTTTCACAGACAGGCTGTATCGGTATGTGCCAGTATGAGCCCATCGTCGAGGTATTTGTACCCGGCAAGGAGAAGGTCACATATGTTCAGATGACAGTTGAAAAAGTAGCAAAGGTTGTTAACGAACACATCGTCAACGGTAACGTCGTTACAGAATACACAGTCGGCGCTGTTGCCAAATAACAAGGAGGAAACAAAATGTATCGTTCCCACGTTCTTGTCTGCGGCGGTACGGGCTGTACTTCATCTCACAGCAATGAGATAATTGAAAAGCTCGAAAGCGAAATCGCAGCAAAGGGACTCAAGGATGAAATCAAGGTAATCAAAACAGGTTGTTTTGGTCTTTGTGCTCTCGGTCCCATTATGATAGTTTATCCCGAGGGTTGCTTCTACAGCGAAGTTACTGTAGACGATATCCCCGAAATCGTTGAAGAACATCTTCTCAAGGGTCGTATGGTTACCCGTCTTCTTTACGAAGAGACAGTTCAGGATGACAATGTTAAGTCTCTTGAGCAGACAAAGTTCTATGCAAAGCAGCAGAGAATTGCCCTTCGTAACTGCGGTGTTATCGACCCCGAAAATATCGATGAGTATATCGCACACGACGGTTATCAGGCTCTTGAAAAGTGCCTTAACAAGCTCACACCCGATGAGGTTATCTCAATTGTTAAGGATTCCGGTCTTCGCGGCAGAGGCGGCGGCGGTTTCTCTACAGGCCTCAAGTGGAGCTTTGCAGCAAAGAACGCTGCAGACCAGAAGTATGTTGTATGTAACGCCGACGAAGGTGACCCCGGTGCATTCATGGACCGTTCAATCCTCGAAGGCGATCCCCACTGTATTATCGAAGCTATGGCTATATGCGGCTATGCAATCGGTGCAACAGAGGGTTATGTATATGTCCGTGCCGAGTATCCTATAGCTGTTAAGCGTCTTCAGCTTGCTATCGACCAGGCTAAGGAGTACGGCCTTCTCGGCAAGAATATCTTTGATTCAGGCTTTGACTTTGATCTCCACATCCGTCTGGGTGCAGGCGCATTCGTTTGCGGTGAGGAAACAGCTCTTATGACCTCTATCGAAGGTAACCGCGGTGAGCCTCGTCCCCGTCCGCCTTTCCCGGCTGTCAAGGGTCTCTTCGGCAAGCCCACAAACAACAACAACGTTGAAACCTACGCAAACATTCCTCAGATTATCCTCAACGGTGCTGAGTGGTTTGCTTCAATGGGTACAGAGAAGTCCACAGGTACAAAGGTATTCGCACTCGGCGGCAAGATCAAGAACACAGGTCTTGTTGAAGTTCCGATGGGCACAACACTGCGCGAAGTTATCGAAGATATCGGCGGCGGTATCCCCAACGGCAAGAAGTTCAAGGCTGCTCAGACAGGCGGTCCCTCCGGCGGTTGTATTCCTGCACACCTTATGGATACTGCAATCGACTTCGACAACCTTACAGCAATCGGCTGTATGATGGGCTCCGGCGGTCTCATCGTTATGGACGAAGACAACTGTATGGTTGATATCGCAAAGTTCTTCCTCGACTTCACAGTTGATGAGTCCTGCGGTAAGTGCTCACCCTGCCGTATCGGTACAAAGCGTATGATGGAGATGCTCGAGAAGATTTCAGAGGGTAAGGGTACTCTCGAAGATCTTGATAAGCTCGAAGAGCTTGCTCTCTATATCAAGCAGAATTCACTCTGCGGTCTCGGTCAGACTGCTCCCAACCCTGTTCTCGCAACACTCAAGTTCTTCAGACATGAGTACGAGGCACACGTTGTCGATAAGGTTTGTCCCGCAGGTGTTTGTAAGGGTCTTGTCCGCTACTACATCGATGCTGAGAAGTGTATCGGTTGCGGTATGTGTGCAAGAGCTTGTCCTGCAGACGCAATCACAAGAACAGACTATATCGCACCCGGTCACAAGCTCGCTTCCTTCGCAATCGATGCTGAGAAGTGTGTCAAGTGCGGTGCTTGTATGGATTCCTGTAAGAAGATTCAGGCTATCTATAAGAAATAACGAAAGGAGTGTGCCACACAATGGAAATGGTAAATATCAAAATCAACGGCATGCCCTTAAGTGTGCCTAACGGTATATCAATTCTCGAAGCTGCACGTTATGCAGGTATCGAGATTCCCACCCTCTGCTACCTCAAGGATATCAACGAGATCGGTGCTTGCCGTATCTGTATGGTAGAGGTTAAGGGTGCAAGAAGCCTTGTTACAGCTTGCGTTTACCCCGTAAACGAAGGTATGGAGGTCTTTACAAACACAGAGAAGGTAAGACAGTCACGTAAGATGACTCTTGAGCTTATCCTCTCCACTCACAGAAAAGAGTGCCTCTCCTGTATCCGCTCCGGTAACTGCGAGCTTCAGAAGCTCTGTAAGGAATTCGGTGTAGATAATGAGAACGCTTTCGAGGGCGCAATGCCTGCATTTGAGTTTGACGATTCCGCAGCTCACATGGTAAGAGATAACAGCAAGTGTATCCTCTGCCGTCGCTGTGTTGCAGCTTGTAACCAGCAGAAGGTAAGCGTAATCGGTGCAAACGCACGTGGTTTCGACACACACATCGGCTCTGCTTTCGATAAGGACCTTGCTGATGTTTCCTGTATCTCCTGCGGTCAGTGTATCGTTAATTGCCCGACAGGTGCAATCTACGAGAAGGATGACACTGCAGCAGTATTTGCAGCTATCAACAATCCCGAGAAGTTTGTTGTTGTCAATACAGCTCCCTCAATCCGTGTTACACTCGGTGAGTGCTTCGGTATGAGCATCGGCACAAACGTTCAGGGTAAGATGGTTGCTGCTCTTCGCAGACTCGGCTTCGATAAGGTTTTCGATACCGACTTTGCAGCAGACCTTACAATTATGGAAGAGGGCTACGAGCTTCTTGACAGAATCAAGAACGGCGGCACACTTCCGATGATTACTTCCTGCTCACCCGGTTGGATCAAGTACTGTGAGCACTACTACCCCAACCACCTCAAACACCTTTCATCCTGTAAGTCACCCCAGCAGATGTTCGGTGCTATCACAAAGACATGGTATGCACAGAAGATGGGTATCGACCCGAAGGATATCGTTGTTGTCGGCATTATGCCCTGTACAGCAAAGAAGTTTGAGACAAAGCGTGACTATCAGGATGCTTCAGGCTATCCGGATGTTGACTACGCTCTCACAACACGTGAGCTTGCACGCATGATCGAAACAGCAGGTATCTACTTCAACCACCTTCCCGACGAAGAGTTTGACAATCCGCTCGGCGAAGGCACAGGTGCAGCTGTTATCTTCGGTGCAACAGGCGGCGTTATGGAGGCAGCTCTCCGTACAGCTGTTGAGGTTCTCACAGGCGAAGAGCTTGAGAGTGTTGACTTCACAGAGGTAAGAGGCCAGGGTATCAAGGAAGCAACTTACTCAGTTGCAGGTATGGATATCAAGGTTGCAGTTGCCAGCGGTGCTGCAGCAGCACATGAGATTATGGAGAAGATTAAGGCAGGTACTGCTGACTATCACTTCATCGAGATTATGGGTTGCCCCGGCGGTTGCGTAAACGGCGGCGGTCAGCCTATCCAGTCCGCAGTTGTTCACAACTTCGTTGACCTCAAGGGCAGACGTGCAGCAGCTCTCTACGAGGCTGATAAGAACCTTCCCAAGAGAAAGTCACACGAGAGTGAGGCTGTTAAGAGAATTTATGCCGAGTTCCTTGGCGAGCCCAACAGCCACAAGGCACACGAGGTTCTCCATACAACTTATGTAAAGAGACCCAAGTATAAATAAGTCTTAAAAACATTAAAACTGCAAGCTTACCGAAAGGCGAGCTTGCAGTTTTCTTTTTATCTGCGAAAAAAACAAGCCGGAAGATTTCTTCCGGCTTAGCTTTATGAGATTTTTAATACTGTACGGGATACCAGAGGGTTACGTCTTCACCGGTATCTCTGGAAGCACCGGGTAAAGCTACCCAGAGAATCTTTTCTGCTTGGTCAATATAGAAGTCGAAGGGAGTAACAAAATATTCTTCGGTGAATTTTGCTATGGAGCTGTCGAAAGAGTGCTCGCAATACAGAATGTCACCGACGGCTATTGTAATACCGTTTGTGCAGTAGCCTGTATATTTGGCGTATGCTTTACCTTCGCCGTCGCTGAGTCGGGTTACAGTAATTTTAACATCTGCCTCACCGCTGCCCTTTGCCTTTTCAGAAACTGACAGAGTGAGAGGAGCATCTGCATCGCAGTAAACCGCTACCATAAAGTTTTTACCGTCGCCGCTGTCAAAGTCGCTTGCAATAAGCTCTGTGCCGTTGAAGAGATTACCGTTAAGGTCGAGGTCTGTATCCTCTGAAACAAACGAATAGTAACCGCTTTGTGTCGGACAGAATTCAAATAAGTTGTTCTTTGAGCGGTCGATTGTTACTGCTGTAGTGCCGACGTTTATGTTGACTGTGCTCGGCTCTTGGGGTTCGGACTCGGGCTCTTCGGAGTTTGCGTTTGTTGTTTTTTCGGTATCTGTTTTTTCTTCACTTACTTCAGATGTTTCTTCCTTGGATTTTGTTTCCTGCCAGGGAAGGTCGATAAGTCCTGTGTAATATGCGTAGAAAGCAACACCTGCGAGTGCAAGGAATGCAACAATTACAACTATAGTTACTATAAGACCTGTGTTGCCCTTCTTTTCTTTTTTAGCCGGACGGGGAGGCTCCGGGAGCGGAATGGGAGGAGCCGGCGGAGCATCTTCTGTAATGTCATCGGGGGTTATGGGCGGTGACGGCGGTGTCGGCGTGTAGCAGCGAAGCAGCATATCAAGGAAATCTTTGAGTTGGCTGTTGGCGTAGTAATCTGTAGCTTTGAATAAGGGTAAGTTTGAGTAGTTGACAGGTATGTTGAACATATCGTCGGGTGTGGCTGCACTTACTTCAATCATAAGCAAACCGAGGAATGAAGCCGCGTGCGGTGCTTCACGGTTGATTGACAAAAGCATCTGCTTTGCCTGCTCTGTGTAACCTTTTGCAATAAGATAATATGCTTCGGAAAGCTTCAGATTAATATCATCCGAAACGTCAAAGCCGAATTTTGTTTTGACATATTCCCATTCGGGACTTTCAAGCTCTGTTGTCGGGTTAACGTTGCTGTATACATTAATGTTTTCAACAACAGGCTCAGGCTCTGCAACAGGTTCAGGCTCTGCAACAGGCTCAGGCTCTGCAACAGGTTCAGGCTCTGCAACAGGCTCAGGTTCTGCAACAGGTTCGGGTTCTGCAACAGGCTCAGGTTCTGCAACAGGCTCGGGCTCTGCTACGGGTATCGGTTCAACAGCAATAGCTGCAGGCACAACAGCATCAAACAAGCTGTCGAAAAGGCTTGCAGGTGCTGCTGTGTTGAAGCCTTGCTTGAGTAATGAGATGCGTACAAGCTGAAGGATGGGCTGGCCTACAAGTGAAGGTACAGCGGAGCAAGTTTGTGCGGCTTGGGGCATTATCGCACGATATGTACGGAAAAGGCAAACAACAATGGATTCCTCATTAACATCAGCAGCTTTGCTTATTTCATCAAAAGACATACCGATATACATTCTGAGGAAAACGATAAGCTTGAATACAGGGTCAAATGCGTTTAATTGGTTGTTGAGTATATCTACATTTGCTACGCATTCGTCGGATACGGGCCTGTCGAAATTTTCGCAGGAAACGAAAAAAGCACGCATATCTTCAATCGGAAAATCTGTTGTGTTTGTGCCGTCAGGTTTGCCGAGTCTGCCGAAACATACTTCGGCTGCCTTCTGATATATGTCTGCATCGGTCGGGTTTTCGGATGCAGAAAAAACCTCTGTGTATATTTGCTTCATAACATCTTCAGCATATTCTTCAGAGCCGAAAATGCTTACGAGCATAAAGCGTATCTTGCCTGATGTGCTGTTGAAGACATTTCTTGCGATTTCTTTGTTTGGCATAGCAATTCCCCTTTTACAGAATTTGTTGCTTATATGTAGAATTATAGCACTGTGATATATTAAAATCAATAAAAAAATATCGTTAAAGGCAACCTTTTGATATGCACATTAAAAATTATTATTGTCGGTTTATAAGAATATACGGCAAAGCTATCTATTTTTTGTATAGCTATTGATTTTTTTGCTTTTTTGTTATATAATTCTCAATGCTGTGATTTGCCGGTGTGTTGGAATTGGCAGACGAGGCGGACTCAAAATCCGTTGGTAGCGATACCGTGCGGGTTCGACCCCCGCCACCGGCACCAGATACGAGAGAGTATAGCCGCAAGGTTTATACTCTCTCTTTTTTATTTAATATATCGGGTCGAACCCGAGAGGGTCTTCCGTAAAGAAAAACAGTTCGGTGAACTGTTTTTCAGGAAGAGTGACGAAGTCGGGTACCGAAGGCGAAGCCTTGGGTCGACGAGTCAATAGTGTGCTTTTTTCGAACTAAGTGTGCCTTACGGCACGTGAAGTGATGCTTTGCATCGTGAAGTTGCTTCGCAGTGAAGTTTGCTTCGCAAGTGTTTTGGCACGCTTAACTTCACATTGTGCGAAGCACAATACTTCACAGCGGCATCGCCGTTACTTCACTTAGGCTTAGCCCAAACTTCACAAAATATTAAAGCTCACTTTGATTTGCGATATATAAATTAAGGAAACTTGAGTTTTTCTTGCGGATTATTTGCTGATATATTTATAGTGTTTCTTACCCTTTATATGAGGTGGTTTGTGCTTTTTTCGAACTAAGTGTGCCTTACGGCACATGAAGTGATGCTTTGCATCGTGAAGTTGCTTCGCAGTGAAGTTTGCTTCGCAAGTGTTTTGGCACAGCCAAACTTCATTAAATATTGAAAATACAAATGATTAATGTTATAATTATATGCGATAAACCAAAAGGAGAGTAAAAAAGTGAACGATAAAAGAACGATAAGGCTTCTCGATAAAATTTCTGCGTGCCTTGAAGACGGTGATTGGCAGAAGGCAGATGAGCTTTGCGAAGCGGTGATTGAAACCGATTCTGAAAACGCGGAAGCATATCTCGGCAAGCTGATGGCTGAACGCGAGGTTAAAACCCGCGATGAGTTGAAAAATTGCGATAAACCTCTTGAAGAAAGCGATTGCTATCATAAAATTATTTCAAACGGCGACGAAGAGTTGGTTGAGCTTTTGAAGTCTGCTAACGATTCGATTAAAAAAGCGGCAGAAGATAAAGCTAAAAAGCAAGCTGTAATAAAAAAAGCTGTTAAAATCGGCGCGCCGATTGTTGCGGCTGTTGCCGCTGCGCTTTTGCTTATATTCTGCCTTATAATTCCTACCGCCGAAAAAAACGAGCAGTATAAAGAGGCGTTGGAGCTTGTTCAATCCGGCGAAGTGCAGGATGCGATGTGCATATTCAAAGAGCTTGGCGGTTTTAAGGATTCGGCTGAGCAGCTCAAAAAACTGCGTTTTGATTTTGCACACAGAGCAACCGTTTCTGTCGGTGCAAACCAGGCTGTTGCCGTAGGTGCAGACGGTAAGGTTTATGCCGTCTATAACAGCGAGGTTGAACCCGACATAAGCGGTTGGGCAAACGTTATTGCTGTTGATTGCGGTGCCTACAATACTGTAGCGCTCAAGGCAGACGGTACGGCTGCTGCGGTAATGGCTGCAGATAAAAAGTATGACTACGGTCAGAATAACGTCAGCGGCTGGACTGACATTATTGCTGTTTCTGCAGGCGAAATACATACTGTAGGCCTCAAGGCAGACGGTACGGTGGTTGCCGTAGGTAATAATGACTGTAATCAGCTCAATGTCAGCGAATGGAGGGATATTGTTTCTGTTTCGGCAGGCGGTAAATTTACCGTAGGCCTTAAAGCAGACGGTACTGTAGTTGCCGTAGGCGATAACAGTTACAATCAGCTCGATGTTGCCGGGTGGACGGATATCGTTGCTGTTTCGGCAAGCGAAGCACACACAGTCGGCCTTAAAGCAGACGGTACGGTAGTTGTTACGGATTATAGTGACAATTATTATCGGAGTCAGAGTGATGCAACCTTATGGACGGATATCGTTGCTGTTTCCGCAGGCAGTAATTACACTGTCGGCTTAAAATCTGACGGCAGTGTTGTTGCGATAGGCGTCAATAAAACGCATCAGATTGATGTGGATGATTGGAAAGACATTGTTGCAATATCTGCCGGAGACAAATTTGTTGCAGGTCTTAAGGCAGACGGTACGGTAGTAAGTACGGGCAGTCATATCTACAACTCTGCAATTTCGGGCTGGAAGAATATAAAGCTTCCTGATTCAGCAGCTGCAAAGCAATAAATTGAAAACCTCCTGTAACAGATTTCTCTGCCGCAGGAGGTTTTGCTGTTTTGTTGGCAAGATATTGGAATTTACACCGCTGAAAAATGTCCATCTAAACGCGTAGGTGCGACCACGCAGGGTCGCCCGTTTTTATACAGAATGACACGCGTTTTAATTTGTTCATCGCGTGTAGGGCAGAGGCTTGCCTCTGCCGCAAAGTTAAAAGGATATGTCATTTACATCGGGAGGGGACGAGCCCTTCCCGTATAATATTGAATTTGCGATTTATTTCTTCTCGGTTGTAATTCCCATTGCGAGCCCTTTGCCGAAGTTTGCAAGAGTCTTGAATCCGCAACGCTTGTAAAAACGGATTGCTTTTTTGTTCTCGCCGTCAACGCAGAGATGTACGCCGCGTATTCCTTTTGCGGCAAGGTGGTCGAGAAGTGTCTCAACAAGCCTTGTGCCTGTGCCGCCGCCACGGTATCCTTCGAGAATATCTATGTGCAGGTGGGCAGGGTATTTGCTTGCAAAAAGGCTGTGGGCGGCAATCTCGCCAAGTGCCATAAATTTGTCTGCAAGCGGGCGGTGTTTGATTTTAGGATAGTATTCCTTCATAAACACCTTACGCCATTTTTTTACGCTTTCCGAGCAGATAATGTAGCCTACAGCGTTGTCATTTTCGTCAGTGCAGACAAAGCAGTTTTCAGGCTCATGCTCTGTGTAATAGTCGTTGTATACAGCCAGAAAAAGGTCGGCATTTATTCTGTTAAGCCCTTCAAATACCATATCGTCTTTTATGGTTTGCAGGCATACTCGCTGTACGTTATATTTGTCTGTTTCACGGTAAGGTCGGATGTTTGCCATTTTTTACCTCGCTTTTTATTCTTCAAAATATCGGTCATCTGCCTATTTAAGGTGGTTGTATTCAATATATTCCCAAATTTTTCGGTAATCATTTTAATTTCTGATAATGTGGTCGTGAAACGAGTGTTGCCACCAACATTTACCGTAAAGGGTGGTTGTGTAAGATTTGACCCTCCCCTACGATTTCGGAATATAAATATTATATTATAAAAAACATTTATAGTAAAGAAAAATATCAAAAAGTTTATAATTGCTATTGACAAAACCGGTGCTATAGTTTATAATAACCAACGTTGTCACGAATATGGACGTTTAGCTCAGTTGGTAGAGCACTCGCTTGACGTGCGAGTGGTCAGCGGTTCAAGTCCGTTAACGTCCACCATAAAACCTCTTTTGTCAGCTGACAGAAGAGGTTTTTTTCTTGAGGTTAGGAGATTGCGGATATGAAAAAAATACTTGTGCTCAACGGTTCACCGCGTAAAGATTCCGTTTCTGCCGCTCTTTGTGATTTGTTGGTTTCTGCGGCAGGTGATATGGAAATCAAAACCTACAACGCGTATAAAATGAACGCAAAGCCGTGTATGGGTTGCGGTTGGTGCGACAAAAATATCGGTTGCTGTTTTGATGATATCGACGAGTTTATGTCCGATTTTGAGCAGGCGGATTATTTTGTTATCTCAACTCCTGTCTATAACAGCGGTGTGCCTGCACCGTTAAAGGCTATTGTCGACAGGTTTCAGCGTTACTATGCCCTTCGTTTTGCCCACGGAGTAAAACCGCCCGTAGCAAAGCACAAAAAAGCCGCACTCGTTATAAGTGCAGGCAGTAAGGGTGAGGGTAAGGATGAAATAAAAGCGATGTTTGAGCGACAGTTTACCGTACTCAATACCGAGCTTGTTGCAACCGTATTCTTTGACGGTACGGACAAACGCATACCTGATGAAGCGGCGCATAAAGAGGCGAAAAATGCAGGCGAAAAGCTGTTTGTCTAAAGCATAAATAGGTTGACAAACCGCAACTATTTTGATAAAATAACGTTTGTTGTACGGAGAGTTGTCCGAGTGGTCGAAGGTGCAGCACTCGAAATGCTGTGTGGGGAAACTCACCTAGGGTTCGAATCCCTAACTCTCCGCCAGACCAAATCCCTTGAAAACATTAGGTTTTTGAGGGATTTATTTTTTTGAGAAAACCTTGAAAAATCACTCATTTTATTGAGTTCTCTCCTACAGTTCTCTCCATTCCGGGCTTTAATTTGAATTTTAACTGAAGTTTAATGAAATTTCAGTTTTTGAAAACATTAATCTTAATTATATCCGAATGCAATATATATCATTTTGCATACCTCCTTTTGGCATAGCACATCATTATTGAATGTTTACACAACCATTATAGTAAAAGTTCAGGTGAAAATCAACGATACAGGATAATCATTTAAAATTTCAAACCAGTTCTTGACAAACGAACAAATGTTTGTTAAAATAATAATCGGATGTGATTTGTTGCATATTAAAAAAATTTACTATGATGCAATACCCAATGATAACCATTCAACGAAAGCAAGAGATGATGTGTTTATCCCTACAACAAAACCAAGCAATAATTATAAAATATGGAATGCTTCGTTAGATTTAAAAACTTGCTTTGATTGTGCAGATAAGCACGGCAGAATATTTCTGATAAATGACACTTCGTTCAAAGAACCGCCGTTGCATATCAGGTGTCGCTGTACCCTTGAAGAAACAGAGGCTGTAGAAGCAGGCAGTGCTACCCACAACGGAACCGAAGGCGCTGATTATTGGTTGAAATATTATGGTGAATTGCCGGAATATTATATTTCCTCCGAGCAATTAAGCGAGTTA
>JAZQVR010000029.1:0-3575 GCA_045631965.1 Acutalibacteraceae bacterium | reverse complement strand
GCAAATTTACATATCAAAACCAACGGTGCAAGACTTTTCAAGCCTCACCATATAATCGAAATTGACGGAATGAAAGTTCTGTTTATCGGTATTCTGACCGAAGATGTTCTTTCGCAGACAAAGAATGACGGTCTTGTAGGAACTTTCGTTGATATTGAAGAAGCAGCGCAGGCAGTCGGCAGAATCTGTAATACATATAACAGAATTGATATTGATTTCACCGTTCTTCTCACTCACATCGGATTTGAAGAAGATAAAAAACTTGCCGCAAAGCTTGACCCTGCATGGGGTGTTGATATTATCGTAGGCGGTCATTCGCATACGTTTATTAAGGAACCTGCGGTTGTCAACGATATTGTTATCGTTCAGGCAGGTACGGGTACAGACCAGATAGGCAGATTCGATATTATGGTTGATACGGATAACAACTGTATTGACAGCTACACCTGGAAGAGACTTCCCATTAATGCCGAAGACTGCCCGAGAGATGAAAAACTTGAAGATATAATCAAGTATTACAAGAATAAAACGGATATGAAATACGGTCGCATGGTAACAAGATTCAAAAGACAGCTTACTCATCCGTCAAGATACCGTGAAACCGAGCTCGGCGGTCTGTTTGCGGATATTATGCGTGACAGTCTCGGTCTTGACCTTATGCTTCTCGGCTCGGGAAGTGTCCGTTCAACTGAACTCGGTCCGATTGTTCTTTATCAGGATCTTGCAGAATGCTTCCCTTACGATGACCCTGCATATATGCTCCGTGTGACGGGTGAACAGCTCAGACGGATGATAAAGTTTATGCTCCGTGACGAGGTGTGGGAAGGTTCGCATTGTGAATTTTATCAGTTCTCAAAGGGAACAAGAGTTCTTTATGATCGCAACACTCACGAATTCAAAAAGTTTACCCTTAACGGCGAACCTCTTGATGATGAGAAGATTTATAAAATCGGTCTTCAGCATTTCCATTTCAAGAATCTTGAAAACTTCTTCTCCGTTCCCTATGACGAGGTTGCAAAAAACGGCAAGCCCCGAATGGTTTCAACATCCTGCAGAGAAATTCTTGATGAGTATCTTTCCGTTCATAATGCTCTTGACCGTGAAATCAGCGGCAGACTTATAGTTGAATGATTATGAAGAAGAACAGACCAAAGGGCAACGGATTCTTTTCGGCGTTGCTGATAAACCTCATATTCGACCTTGAATGGACAATTCCTGCATGGCTTCTGCTTGCGGCTCATTTCATTTTTGATATTTCGCTATGGTGGTTTGCAGGTGCACTTGCCGTCTGGGTTATCGGCGTTGCAATAAAAACAGCAGTTTTGTCATGGCTCGTCAGAGTCGGAAATATTCCCGACCCGCCCAAAGAAAACAAAAATCCCTATTCATCAAAGGGTTATAAACCGAATAAATAAGGAGGATTTTATGAATATACTTAAAAAAGTTGTTTCACTTGCTCTTTGTGCTGTTGTTCCGTTTGTGTTTGCTTCCTGTTCGGCTGATAACGGTGAAGAAGTTACAACATCAACAACAAATGCCGTTGTTGAATCCGTATCAAATGAAAGCAAAGAGGATTTGCTGAACAGGGTAATTGAAGCTAACCTTCTTGAAAATCTTCTCAAGAAAAACGAATGTGTCAGTTATGTATCCGTTGATTCAGAGAATGAAACTACGGTTGAAGCGTTTTTTAAATTCAATTCAGAAATAGTCAGAGTATGTGACCAGAATTTAAAATATGCCGAAGAACATCTTATTGCTTTTGAGTATAAGGATATGAATATTTTGTCTGTTAATGGCGGAAGATTTTATGTCCGTGCATTTGTCGATTTGTTCGGCACCGAAGAAGAAGTTATAGACGAAACTTGGTATAACGATTATATCGCTTATTCACTCATTCACGATAATCTGAGCCTCAGAGAAGAAACGGATGAATATTACATCTTCGAAAATCTTGGCGATGACCCCAACGACGAACTTTATATTCAGACTGTCTGCTATGTTGATAAACAAACTCTTAATGTAACAAAAGAAGTTCATAATAACGATGGTTACATTGTCGAGGAAGAATATATTTACAATGAACCGCTTGAAATAATGAATGAGCTTGATGCGTGGAACGGCGAAATGAAGACAGTTACCGTTGTTTTTGAAACATACCGTGACGGAGATTTTGTAAGATATACAGAAGAATATGAGATTCCTTATAATTGGGAAATCCGACCCGAAAATAATCAGTATGTCAGTCCTCCGTTTATGATTTATCTTGATGAAGATTTCACTCAGGAATATGAATATCCCGGCGATGGCATCGATTACACAATTTATGTTACCACTTCTCTCGGATAAGGAGGAATGTACATGAAAAAGCTGATTGCGGTTGTTCTCTCTTTTTTTATGCTGCTTTCATTGGCAGCCTGCGGCGGCAAGGATAACGGAGAAACAACAACCGAAAATGTGCAGACAACCGAAAAAGCAAACGATGAAACATCTGCTAACAAAAAAGATGACAGCGGAAACCTGCTCATAACTCTTTACAATGCCGATTCTGACGAATATCACGGTCTGCAAGGCAAAATCGAAACCATTGATACAGGCATTGAAGCTGAATACGGTATGACAGGTTTCAGATTTGTTTCACCTAAAAACGGTGTCAGAGTCAGACTTGAAGGCATTATGTGGTCGCCGATTGTTGATGAGTTTGAGTGTGACTACACATACCTTGAAATTGAAACCGAAAAAGACAAGATTTATGAATTTACAGCCTGCGTAACCGAAACAATTCCCGATTTCCGACTTGTTGCGGAATACGGTGAAATGAAGTCAACCTACTATATGGCAATGGACGGCGAATCTGTTGAAAATGTTATCGAAATGACGGCTGAAGATTTTGTTCCCGATGAAATCACAGATGATTCAGCCTTCTATAATCTCTGCGTTGCCCGTGCCGCTTCAAAGGTTTATAACGAAGGGTTTGTTGAGCATAATGACCCGGCTGTTATTTGGAACACAGTTGCTTACGCAGTAACTCTCAACTATGCTGAAATGAACGGCGAAAACTACGATGATTATATCGGTATGACAACGTGGGAAGTTGAATCGTATATGGATTCAATGTATCCCGAATGCAAGGATGCTTATCCTCAGATGACGGATGAATGTTATGTTGAAGGCAGTATGAGACAGTATTCAGATTATGATGTCACTCCTTATCTGTTTGAGAGATTCAGTACCAACGAATTCTACGCTGTTGAAGATAACAGCGACGGAACTTATTCCGTTAAAATCAGAATTGACGATTACAGATTTGAAGGCTATGAAGAATTCGGTCTTGCAGTAATCGTTAAACCCGATGCAAACAGTCCTTTCGGCTATGTAATCACAGATGTTGTTGATTGCGAATTGCCCAGAGGATAAAAATAAATTTATAAATGAATTTCTGAAAGGAGAAATTAAATATGGGACTTATTAAAGCAGGTATAGGCGCACTCGGCGGAGTACTCGCAGACCAGTGGAAGGAATTTTTCTACTGCGATTCAATTGAAAACGATGTGCTGATGGTGAAAGGACAGAAACGA
>JAZQVR010000028.1:0-13082 GCA_045631965.1 Acutalibacteraceae bacterium | reverse complement strand
GTTTCATACTCATTTAAGCTCACCAACCTTAGCTTTGTGCCTTGTACTCGGCAAGTGCTTTTGCGAGCTGGTCGGGGCAGGAGGTGGTTTTGAAGCCGCATCGTATGCCCGAAAGCTTTTCTATGGCATCATCAACCTTCATACCTTTTACAAGCGAAGAAATGCCTTTGAGATTGCCGTCACAGCCGCCCATGAATTTTACGTCTGTAATAATGTCGTTTTCAACGCTTACGCTTATCGCTCTTGAACAGGTGCCTGTTGTTCTGTATGAAAAAGTCATAGTGTGAATCACTCCTGTAAGTTGATTATAAGTATTATAACCCATATTAAAATAATAATATAACAATAACGCATTTATGTCAAGCAAAAGCAGGCAGACAGCACGGCTGTGGGACCGCACTGTCTGCCTGAAAGAATGGGTGTGAGGAGAAATCGAATAAAAGTATGATTAAGCGATATTTCTGTATGCTGACTTGTGGCTTGTCTGTGCCTGCGGCGCAACAATGTGCATTCTGCTGCGTCTTGCCTGTGCAACAGCGTTTGCGTGTGCGGTGCGCTGTGCGTGGAGCTTCTTTGCCTTTCTCTTTCTGTGCTTTACGATAACCTGTGCTACAAGCCAGGCGAGGCGGTCTGCAATGCGGTCTTCAAAAGCGATGAGCTTCTCTTCGTGCCAGATGCCGACAAGGATGAGTGCAAGTGCGGCTGCGGGAATAAGTGTCTGTAAAATAATCATATTTAAAACTTCCTTTCTTTTTTCGGAGAATTGTTTACCGAACATTTTGTGAACGTTTGTTCTTTACAATTCAGATTATAGCACAAAAATCGAACAAGTCAATACAAATGTTCGAAAAATTTTGCGACCATAGTACGAAAAATAGGACTACACCGAAGAAAAAGAAGCTTTAGAGGTAAAAATACAAACTTTTATTCTTTCTTTATGGAAACAGCACGGACGATAAAGCCGATAAGAATCTGAACGGCGCTGATAGCAAGCGTTATAAAAAGCAAATATTTGCCGAACTGCTTGGTGTCTGCATCGTAAGAAAGGGAAGCACAGAATCCGACCATCATTGCACACAGCATTATTGTGCAGAAGGTTCGGACTAAAAACTTTAAGAATCTTTGAAACCTGCGTGAAATATATTTTTCGGGTATTATCATTTCCATCAGATAAAACCAGCCGTCGAGGATAGCTTCAGAAAGCAATTCAAAAGGAAAAAATAGACAGCCAAAGCAGCCCAACGTATTCACCTCGCAGTTTGAAATATTATATCAAGCACATAAACGCAACATTCTTCACTTTTCACTATTACTTTTACTTTCAAAAATCCCGAGTGAATAGTGAAAAAGTAAAAATCCCACTTGCTTAAAGCAAACGGGATTTTTGGAGCTGCTAGGCGGACTCGAACCGCCGACCTCATCCTTACCAAGGATGTGCTCTACCACCTGAGCCATAGCAGCATAATATGGCGACCCGGAACGGGCTCGAACCGTCGACCTCTAGCGTGACAGGCTAGCGTTCTAACCAACTGAACTACCGGGCCATATTAAGCGGCTCTCTGAAAGAACCGCAACAAAATAATTATAGCAATTATCTTTTGTTTGTCAATAGTTTTTCGTTATTTTTTGCCTTTTTTCTTCTTTGCAATTTTGCTGTTTTTCTTTTTCTTGATAACAATAACAGCTGCAACAATAACGCCGACAACCAAAGCAACCGCAACAATAATTGCGACAAGTGAAACCTCGGCAGGCTGCTCGGTGATGCTGACTCTTGTACCGTCGCCAATTGTGGTAAGCGACCTTATATGCTCACCGTCGAATGTTTCGGCATGCTCAATTTCAATTGACAGGGGCACTTCAGCAGTCCTCAATGCTCTGAACTCAACACGGCATATTGCACCGCTTTGGTCAAAAGGCTTTGTGCTTGTGTAGCTTACTTTAATTTTACCCGGTACAACCTCAATTGCTGTTACTATAGGATTGAGTGAAGCCACCGCTTCGCCGGGCACTGCACTGTCTTCAACAAATTCAAGGCTGCCCTTGTCATAGGTTATATAAAACTCGGTAGTATAGAGCGATGAATCCTTCGAAGCAAATATGTTGACAGCTACATTCTCCTCAGGCTTCTGCTCTGCCTTAAGTGTAAAAACAACATCCGCATTCTCTGCAAAACAAGGCACGGCGCACGCACAAAGGCAAAGCAAAACGGTCAATATACAAACGAGCTTTTTCATATTACGGACTCCTTTGAAATAACAAATTTAAAAACCTTATTCCGGCTGATTAAAACCGGAATAAGGCAAAAATGTTTATTGGTCAGTTATTACTGCTTCTTGCCAAGGATAATAAGGCAAACTGCTGCACCGACAACTGCAACAACGATAACTGCGATAATGATAATCTTCTTGAAATCGAAATCGCTCTTATCCTTCTTATCTTTCTTGTCTTTTTCATCCTCGTCATCTTCATCTTCATCTAAATCTTCATCGATAAAGGTGTAGCCGGATTTTGTTGTATCATCTTCATAATCGAATGTGTAATCTGTTGTGTACTCGTCAAATGTTGTGCCGTCAATCGCATCTGTTGAAACAACGGGAACTGTGTTGACGGAACCGGGATTTCTTGATGTTGTACCGGGTCTTGATGCTGTGCCGGGTCTTGCTGTTGTAGCAGGTCTTGCTGTTGTGGGAGCCTTTGTAGTATTAGGCTTTGCTGTTGTGGTAGGACGGTCGGGACGAACAAGAGTTGTGTACTCGATATCGCCTTCCTGAGTTGTGCGCTCTGTTGTTGTGGGAGCAGCTGTTGTTGTGGGCTTTGTGGTTGTGGGTGCTGCTGTAGTTGTGGGCTTTGCAGTTGTTGTAGGCACATTGTCTCCGACCTCAACTGCAGAGAACATCATTGATGTTGCGCCGAATATCATAACGGCTGACATAACCAAAACAATGGCTTTAAGGAAATTTTCTTTCACGTTCATTTCTCCTTTTTATCTCTTAATTTACTGAAAATTCAGTATTTTTAATCATTATACCATAAATGCAATTATAGTCAACATTATTTGCATATAATTTATTCAAAAAAAATTAATATTTTATATTTTTCGCAAGCTGAACAAGTAAATCCTTGTTGTTTTCACACTCACCGTCCATAACTTTTTCAAGCAGAGCATACAGCACCTTGCCCGTCTTATTCTGCGGAAAAATGCCGAGCGAAGCAATATCGTTTCCTTTCACCGCCAGCTTTGAAAGCGTACAGCACTCCCCTTTTGACATAATATCGTCTATCGTGTCGGCTATACTTCGGTGCAGATCAGATGAAATTCTTTCTGTATAAAAATGGAAATCCGCTGCAAGCTTTGCATCGTCTTCGCCGTATCTGTTGATTAGCCTTTTTATCTGCGGTCTTGAATCGGTGAGGATTAATTCTGCCGACTTCAGCATAAGAGCTGTATACTTCAAAGTCCGATTGTCGTATTTCAGCTTTCTCAAGAGTTTATCGGCTTCTTCCGCAGAGGTATTGCAAAGCAATATCGCAAGCCTGAGCAGCGGGTCTGCAGGTGATGCCGCAATAAGCCTTACCGTATCGGCTGAAAATGAGGCAAGCGGAAGAAAAACTTTTATAACCTCGCTGTATTCCGACAGTATATCGGCACAGTTACCGCCAAGCAGTTTGGTGAACTCTTTAACAATTCTTTCTGCGGCAATATTTTTGAGAAGATGTTTTCGGGAGCGTATTGCGGCTGCCGTTTCACTTTCGATTTCAAAGCCCAGAACCGATGCAAAACGAAGTGCCCGCATAATGCGAAGTGCATCCTCCTCAAACCTTGTTTCGGCACAGCCGACACAGCGTATAAGCTTTGCCTCAAGGTCTTCCCGTCCGCCGTAAAGGTCGGTAATAACGCCGTTTATACTCAACGCCATTGCGTTTACGGTAAAATCACGCCTGCAAAGGTCATCCTCAAGCCTTGGGGTAAACATGACTTCGCTCGGCCTGCGGTTGTCGAGGTAATCGCCGTCAATACGGAATGTAGTTATTTCAAGCGGTTTTTCGATAATAACTGTAATGGTTCCGTGCTTTACACCCGTAGGAATAACGCGGTAATCAGAGAAACACTGCACTGTTTGTTCAGGTAAGGCAGAGGTGCATATATCCCAGTCTTCAGGCTTGTTACCCAGCAGGCTGTCACGCACGCAACCGCCCACAGCATAAGCAGAATAGCCGTTTACGGCAAGTATATCCAATGCTTTCATTACATTTTCGGGTATGGGTATATTCATTCTGCATCACCTCCTGTGACCCTAATTATATCACAAACACCGAATTATATCAACATTGTTTTGTTTGTAAAGCCGTTTCGCTTTACAGTAAACATAATTAAGTGATTTGCGTAATATATATTCAGTATCTATTTTCAGGGAGGAGCAAACAATGCCAAGCGTATATTTAAGCCCGTCAACCCAGGAAAACAACCTGTATGTAACAGGCGGCACGGAAGAATATTATATGAATCTTGTCGCAGATGCCATTGAGCCGTATCTTGAAGCAAGCGGTATAAATTTCGGCCGCAACACACCCGATATGACTGCGGCAAGCTCAATCCGCCAGGCTAACTCAGGCGAATACGACCTTTACCTTGCAATCCACTCAAACGCATCACCTGACCGCATTTACGGTCAGCTTATGGGTACGGATGTTTTCTACTACCCTACAAGTAAATACGGCAAACGCTTCGCACAGATTATAGCCGATAACTTCAAGGAGATTTATCCCTACCCCGAGCTTGTAGACATACGGGCAACAACGGCACTCGGCGAAGTGCGTCAACCGAAAATGCCGTCTGTGCTTGTTGAAGTAGCTTACCACGATAACGAAGACGATGCAAACTGGATTATTGACAACATCGACACAATCGGCAAAACGCTTGCCGAATCGGTTGCCGAATATTTCGGCGTACCGTTTGTAAACCCACTCAGAGGTCAGGTCGGCACCGTAAACATTTCAGGCGGCTCACTCAACATCCGCCGTAACCCTTCGCTGACATCGCCGATAATCGCACGAGCCTATGCGGGCGAAAAAGTTCAGGTGCTCGGCGAAGACGGCGACTGGTACAAAGTAAACTACGGCGGCAGAGAAGGCTATGCGGCAAAAAGATATATTGTGCTTGACTGATCGATATTATATGTTATTATAAATTTACCGTTTACTTTTATTTAACGAAAAGGAAATATAATTTAATCAGACTTATAAAAGGAGGAATAACAATGCTTAAAAAATTAACAGCTTTATTTCTGACTCTTACAATTGTTTTCTGTACGGTTGCCTTGCCGACTTCTGCGGCAGCTGAAGACACCGCAACCGAAAGCACAGCCGACTATCCGTATATATTTGTTCACGGTATGGGCGGCTGGGCGCCGGACAACAAGTTTTATGCAATGTCACCCTACTGGGGCGGCGGACTGAGCCTCAATGACACCGATATGATTAAAATACTGAACGAAAAAGGCATTGAAACTTATGCCCCTGCCGTAGGTCCGCTCAGCAGTGCATGGGACAGAGCCTGCGAAGTTTACGCACAGCTTACGGGCACTGTTGTTGACTACGGTGAAGCTCACGCAAAGGCTCACGGCCACGACAGATACGGCTTCAGCTACGAAGGTCAAGCACTGATGGGTGAGCCTTGGGATATGAAAACAAAAATCAACCTTGTCGGTCACTCCTTCGGTGGTGCAACGGTGCGTCTGCTCACCTCTCTGCTCGCATACGGCAGTGAGGATGAAATTGCGGCAACAGGCGAAGAAACAAGCGAGCTTTTCAAGGGCGGTCACGACCTCGTTCATTCCTGCATAACACTCTCTGCACCTCACAACGGCTCACAGGTTGCAAATATTCTCACTGATCCGCAGTTTACAATACTGCTTATCGGCACTGTAATCAATATGATAGGCGGTGTGTTCGGCAACAACTTCCTCGTGTTCTCATTCCAGCTCAGCCATTTCGGGCTGACACCTGCCCAGGATGAATTCCGAGCATTACCCGATTTTGATGGTATATGGAATTTCTACCGCTCAAACGATAACTGTGCTTACGATATGACTCTGCGAGGTGCTTCGGAGCTGAATAAAACAATTAAGCTCGCACCCAACACTTATTACTACTCATACACAACCGCTGACGACAGCATAAAAACGCTGAACCCGATATTCTTTATTTCGGGCGCAATGTTAGCCGTAACAAAAGGTATGACGATTGACGGAATCAAAATCGAAGGTGACTGGGCGGTTAACGACGGTATTGTGCCGCTCGCATCCGCACTCTACCCCGACTCCGACGCCGCAACGGCAAAGGATTATGAGGACAGCATAGCCGCAGGCGAAACTATTGAACCGGGCAGATGGTATTACCTCGATACGATGTACGGTATGGACCACTTTGATTTCTGCGGCACTGAAGATTACCCGACAACGTTTGAGGACTTCTACTTCGGTATTGTAAAAACAGCAAACAGCAGATAAAATCAATTACACATAACAAAGATGCCCCACAGCAGATTAACATCTGCCGTGGGGCAAAACTTTTTTACAGATTAAAATAAGCTACAGATTAATAATGCCATTCACCGCAATAGCAAACAGGTTCAAGACCAAAGAGGAAATTGAAGAAGTTGATTATTCTCCAGAAGAAGCCCATTATACCGTCGCTGTGGCACATATGGTCACAAGGAGAGATAATAGTCATAATGTCAGAATACTCTGTCCACATAGAATCCATTGTAACTTCACAGAAATATCTGCCGTCCTCTGTTGTTGAGAGATAATCCTCTGTTTCATCCTCAATGTATTCGTATTCTACAACCTCTGCAACAAGCCAGGGAAGCACCTCGAACGCACCGTAAACATTATATACATCGTCTTCTTCAGCTGTGAAATAAACTGTTTCGCCTGCATCAAGGTCATACCAATACTGACAGCAATCGAAATCTTCACTCTCATTCCAGATACCAAACTCATATGCATACTCATCAGCTGTCATAGCAATCGTCTGACCTGCTTCGAGTTCAATAGTGAAGAAATTATATTCGTAATATCCTTCGGCGTAATCGTAACCGTTGTATACGCCTACCCAACCGCATTCAGCGTTATAATAAGCATATTCGCCCGGCAGACCTTCACGGCCTACTGCTTCTTCGTCAGTGATTTCATATAATGTATTTATTCTGAACCACTGGTACGTAAAATCGGTTCTTTCTGAAGATATCGAAACATAAGGCTCATCTGCTGTAGGCTGATGCTCAATGCTG
Organism: Acutalibacteraceae bacterium; assembly: GCA_045631965.1. Taxonomy (GTDB): domain Bacteria; phylum Bacillota; class Clostridia; order Oscillospirales; family Acutalibacteraceae; genus UBA8612. The sequence goes on along the minus strand of JAZQVR010000028.1, from coordinate 5,788 downwards.
AAGTACGGCGATATATAGAAATCATATTCCACTTCGCAGCCATCAACGTCACTGAGGTAAAGATAGTATTCCTCGCCTGCCTCAGCTTCAAATACGCAGAAGAAATTGAGTGTAGAGGCGTTATCTTTATCATCGTTACATGCAATCATCTCACCGTCCGCATCATATATTTCGATATACGGGTCGATTCCGCTGTTATCATCTGCTGTTGAAACAACAACATATTCAGAAGTTACGTCCGGAACGAATAAGAACTGTGTACTTTCGCCTTCGGGAATATATGCCGTTTCAACCTCGCCTATTTCAACTGCACCTGTGCCTGCGAGTGCAGTCATCGGAATTGCGGCAACAATCATAGCAATTGCCATAACGGTTGCCAAGAGCTTACGTGTTTTTTTCATAGAAAATCCCCCTTGTAAAAAATGTGGTTAACGCAATATACGTCAACCACATTTTACCATATCTTTTTTCTAAAAAACAAGTAGCAATAAAAATTTTATATCGGTTTGGTGAGGTATGCAGTGCCAAGTTTTGGTGAAATTGAAGCGACGCATTTTTCTGCTTTTTCCTTGCTGTCAAATATACCGAATACGGTAGGACCGCTACCGCTCATACAGCAGGCAAGCGAGCCGCATTTACGCATTATCGCTTTTATTTCCGCTCTCTGCGGCACTTCGATAAACTGTTCAAATACATTTCCTACGTTGGCAATTATGCCGTCGAAGTCTGCATTTGCAGCAGCGTGAAGCATAACACTGCAATCAGGATGACGTATATTTCCGCAGGTATCAAAAGCTTCAAAAGCCTCTTTTGTCGAAACGCTGACATCGGGCTTTACAAGCACAATATAACAGTCTTTGAGCTTGGGCAGAGGTGCAAGCACCTGACCGATATCCTGTGCGAGCATTGTGCCGCCCTTTATGCAAAACGGTACGTCTGCACCAAGCTTTACGCCTATTGCACAAAGCTCCTCATCGGTAAAGCCTGTTTCGCACAGCTTGTTGAGTGCCTTGAGCACTGCAGCTGCATCCGTGCTGCCGCCTGCCAGACCTGCGGCAAAAGGTATACGCTTGGTAAGTGAAATATCCGCACCGAGCTTCAGGTCTGCCGCCTCAAAGAATTTTAACGCCGCACGGTATGCGATATTCTTGGAATCCGTAGGCAGTGCTTTTTCGGAGCAGGTAAGGTTGATTTCGCCGTCATCTCGCAGAGTCACCTCAACCGTATCGCAAAGGTCAACGGTCTGCATTACCATAAAAAGGCTGTGGTAGCCGTTTGGCAAAAGACGGATTATATCGAGCAGGAGATTGATTTTCGCAGGTGCATCAAGTGTCAATTTTTTAGCTGACATAAGCGTTACCCCTTTTATTTTTCAATTTTAACCTGTACGGGCTTTCTGTCCTTGAAATATGTTACATATTTGAATCCGCAGCTTTCTGCGATTGCATAGCCGTCGTCGATATTCGCACCAACGTGTGCGGTAAAGTGAGAATCCGAGCCGAGGGTAAGAAGCTCACCGCCAAGCTCACGGAAACGGCGCACATAGTTATCTGTCGGCATTGTTTTGCCGATAGGCTGACGCAGACCGCTTGTATTAATCTCGAGTGCCTTGCCGTTTGCAACAAGCACCTTGAAAATTTCGTCGGTTATATCATCGTAGCGTGAAAGATCTGTATTGAATCTGCCTGACTGTACTATATATCTCATAGGATATGTAAGATGAGCGAGAGTATCAAAGCCGTTCCACTTTGCAAGGATAAGCTCTTCCTCAAAGTATTTGTCGAGCAGAGAATATACATCATCCTGAGTAAGAGTCTTGTAATCAAGCTCGCAGAAATCGGGAGTTTTGCGGAGATTGTGTATAGAGCCTATTACAAAGTCATAATTATATCTGTTGAGTGACTTTTCAGTCAACTCCGGCTCATAGGTCGGCTGACCCATCTCGATGCCGACAAGCACCTGAAGCTTATCTGCAAAAGCATCACGTGCGGAAACCACATCCTCATAGCTTGTCTGCTGACGTACACCAAGGTTGTGCTGAGTGTAAAAATCGACATCAAAATGGTCGGTAAAAGCTATTGTTGCAAGCTCGTTTGCTACTGCGGCTTCGCACATTTCGGCGGCAGAATAGTTGCCGTCAAACGAGCTGTTGGTGTGCATATGAAGGTCTGTCCTGTTTTTATAAATCGCCATTTGAAACACCTCTGCGAGAATAAATACCAATAAATAGTATATCACATAAAAAAAAGCTTGTAAATCACATTTACAAGCTTTGGTTACATTATTGTCTGTTTTTCAGTTCAACCGTAAATGTTGTGCCTTCGCCGAGCTTACTGTCGACCTTGATTTTTGCTTTACAAAGGGTTGCTATACGCTTAACTATCGAAAGGCCCAAGCCCAGACCGTTGCCGACTTTATCTGAACTGCCCTGATAATATTTGTCGAAAATATGCTGTGTCATTTCCTCGCTCATACCTATGCCCGTGTCGGCAATTGAAACAATTATCTTTCCGTCATCCTTTTTAAGGCTTACAGTTATTGTGCCGCCTTCGGGAGTAAACTTGATTGCATTATTGAGCAAATTCAGCCACAAGTGCTGCATCATATCCTCAACACCGATATAAATAACCTCGTCAATATCGCCGACAAGATTAATATTCTTTTCGCTCCACTGATTTGAAAGCATAATAACGCATTTTCGAAGCTGTTCATCGAGAGAGTAGGGTGCTGTATCGGTGAGGATTTTCTGCGATTCAAGATGCGAAAGCAGAATTGTATCGCTCGAAAGCTTTGAAAGGCGTTCGGATTCCTGAACTATTATTTTAAGGTATTTTTTGCGTTCCTCGTCAGTCATTTCGTTGCCGCTTTCCAGCAATATCTGCGCAAAACCGCTGATAGATGCAATCGGCGTTTTGAATTCGTGCGAATAGCCGTTGACAAAGTCGCTGCGCAGCATATGTACCCTTTTAAGCTCTTCACTGAGTCGGTTGATATCGAGTGCAAGACTGCGGAAAACAGTATACTTGCCAACCTTGAGCTTATGACCGTAACGACCGTGTGCAAGCATCTCGATTGAGTTGTATATTTTTTCGAGATGACGCTTGGTTGCACTGTATTGCAGCAGCATAAATACGCCGAGAATTACAATCAGCACCGCTAAATAGCCAAGCAGACGCAGTATATCAAACTCAGGCGTATCACGCAGATATTTGCTGAGCATATCCATAACAATCGTCGTGAAACCGCTGATGCCCAGCATAATAAAAGTCTGCAACGTATACCAACGCGAAAGACCTCTGTTAAGCTGAATGTCTTTTGCCTTCGGCAACTGATTCTTGTGCTTTCTTTTCTTGCTCATTTTGTTATCTCAACCTTATAGCCGAAGCCTTTGATCGTTATTATCTCAATCTCACTGCAATCACCCAGCTTGTTACGCAGGCGGTTTATATGAGTTTTGATAGTATCCTCCGTACACTCGGAGTCGATACCCCAGATTTCATCAAGAATCTGCTTCTTGGTAAAAATCTTACCCGGATATGAAAGGAATTTATATAGCAGGTCAAACTCCTTGCGTGAGAGCGGTATGATTTCACCGTCGTATGTTGCGGTGTGCTCGGCATCGTCAATGGAGAGCTTGCCGATTTTAATCTGTCGCTCGGTAGCAATCCTCGCACGGCGAAGCAAAGCGTTTACCCTGAGCAGAAGCTCATCGTAATCGACAGGCTTGGTAACATAATCGTCAGTGCCGAGGTTGAAGCCCTCGCGCTTGTCCTGCATAGCCACTTTTGCCGTAAGCAGAAGCACAGGCGTATTAAAGCCTTCACTGCGCAGCCGCTGTAAAAGCTCAAAGCCATCCATATTAGGCATCATAATATCGCTTATAACAAGGTCAATGTGGCGTGCATAAAAAATATCAAGAGCGTCCAGACCGTCATCAGCACAAACTACTTCGTAATAAGGTTTGAGTCTTGTTGCAGTCAGCAGCTGTGTATTCTTATTATCCTCAACTACAAGAATTACTGCCATCTTCTATCACCTCTTATCTGTATTTTATCACTATTGCCACGCAAATGCAACACTGCGTTTACTTCACTGTTACAAGCTGTTTACAATTATGTTACAGTCTGTACTTATTATAAGCTCGTCAGAACGAGTGTGGCAGAAGCTCGTTCAGGCACAAGGCATTTGATGTCCTACAAATGCTTTTCTATATTCCCTTTTTGTGTAGCCCGTTAAGGGTCAGAAGCAGTAAAAGACCGCAATGTTATATTGTGGTCTTTTACTTTTTATTTTATATCTTTTCATTAGCTATATAAGTCCGATATGTAAATTGTTTGTTTTTACTTTTCAAAAAAAGATAAATGTGTTATACTGAAAATCAAGCAAACAAAAATCGGAGGAAGATTTTTTATGAATAAAGAAAAGCTCACCGAAATACGCGGCTGGATTCGAACTCAGCTTGAGGGCTGTGCTGATTTCTGGCTCAAAAACGGTATAGATAACAAGCACGGCGGTGTTTACACCTGCCTTGACAGAGAGGGTAAGATTTTTTCAACCGACAAAAGCGTATGGATGCAGGGCCGTTGCGGTTGGATTTATGCCTGGCTTTGCCACACATACGGCGTAAAGGATGAGTGGCTTGCCGCTTCAAAAGCCTGCCTTGATTTCCTTGAAGAGCACTGTATCAATCGCGATGCAGGCGGCAGACTTTATTTCACCGTTACCGAAGACGGACAGCCTCTCCGCCAGAGAAGATACTGCTTTTCCGAAGCGTTTTACTGCATAGCTAACGCAGAGTATTACGGCGTTACCGGCGAAAAAGAGCACCTTGAGCGTGCAAAGAGAGCCTACGAGATGTACTGGAATCTCAACCACGGTATGCCTGACCCGACAGGTATGAGCCCAAAAACAGTACCCGAAACACGCAGCGGCAGAGCACTCGGAATTCCTATGATACTGCTCAACGTAACCGCTGTTATGAAGCGTGTTGACCCCGACAATGCCGCACTCTATGACGAGAGGTCAGACGAGTGCGTACACGATATTTTCGCCTACCACTTCAAGCCCGAGCTTGGTTGCACACTTGAAAACGTTGCACCCGACGGCACCGCAAGGCTCAACTACACCGACGGCAGGATGGTAAACCCCGGCCACGATATTGAGTGCAGCTGGTTCCTTATGGAGCGCGCAAACGAAACCGGTGACAAAGAGCTTCACGCAAAGGCTGTACAGATTTTCGACCTTGCTTTCAACGCAGGCTGGGACAAAGAATACGGCGGAATCCTCTACTTCATCGACTGCCTCGGCAATCCGCCCGAAGCATACGAGCACGATATGAAGCTCTGGTGGCCGCACAACGAGGCACTTATTGCTTCGCTTATGATTTACCGCGACACAGGCGACGAAAAGTATTTTGATATTTTCTGTCAGGTACTCGACTACTGCAAGCAGTATTTTGCTGATGAGCCTTACGGCGAATGGTACGGTTATCTCCGCCGTGACGGCAACCCCACACAGCCCGCCTGCAAGGGCAGCACATTCAAAGGTCCGTTCCACGTGCCGAGATGCCTTTCACTTGTCGACCTTATGCTCGGCGAGCTGCTTGAAAAATAAGAATTATCACACAAACAAAAATACCGACATCGCTTTTTTGAACAGGTCCGTAAAAAACGTACAATGAAAAAAAGAACCTCCTATGGTAGAATTAAAGAAACTACCATAGGAGGAAATTTTATGCCCAGAAGTTACAGACACATAAAAGATTACGAGGAAGAAATAGTAGAACTGA
>JAZQVR010000027.1:0-19368 GCA_045631965.1 Acutalibacteraceae bacterium | reverse complement strand
GTTGAATACTCCTGATTCTTTTATTTTTATATTTGTGTGTTTGCCGTGTTTTTGCCCTCTCGCAGTACCTTTGTACAGCTTCGGAGCAAAGAACACGGCATCTCGTCACCTTTCTCGAAGTCTGACAGACTATCAATAAAGTCGATAAAAACCATTTTACCGCAGTAAAGTGACAAAATATATTGACAAAAGAAAAATGCAGAATTATACTGTAATTGTATCCCCAATATTAAAATGAAAGAAGGATGTCAACCATGAAAAAATTCAGCAAGCTTTTTGCAGCTCTTCTCGCACTTATAATGATGCTCTCTGTCTTCACCGCTTGCGGCGGCGATAAAAAAGACGGTAAAGCAAAAGATGACGAAGAAGAGGTTCTCACCGGCGAAGATCTTCTTATCGGCAAATGGAACGCAACATTTGAAGAAGACGATTTGACACTGACTGTACAGTTTGTTTTCAATGAAGATGGCGAAGGCGAGCTTACTCTCCCCCAATCCAGCTACGATGATTTTATCGACCAGATGGTAGATATGGCTCTTGATGAGTATAGCGAAGAAGAGCTTGCCGAAGAGGGAATCGTAAGCGAAGAATACTTCAGAGATTATTTTGAGAGCGAGTATACTTACGATTTAGTAGCATCTGAATTTGATTTATACTTCACTTGGGAGCTTGACGAGGATGAGCTTATTATCGAAAACGAAGACGGTGACACAATGACTGCTGACACCGAGCTCTCCGAAGGTGAAAAGTCTTTCATACTTATCGGCGACGACGGCACAGAATTGGAGCTTACAAAGGCTAAATAATTTATATGTTTTAAATCAAACTCGGGTATCGCAAGATACCCGATTGTTTTTTATATTAAGACAATATATGTTCTTTTACTACATCAAAGGAAATATATTGACAAAAGAAAATTGCAGATTTATACTATAACCATATCCCAAATAAAATGAAAGAAGGATATCAAATATGAAAAAACTCAGCAAACTCCTCGCAGCTCTTCTCGCACTTATAATGATGCTCTCTGTCTTCACCGCCTGCGGCGATGATAAGAAGGATGACAAAGACGATCGCAAAAAAAGCGAAAAGACAAGCGACGTAGCAGACAACGAAGAAGAAGAAGAAGACGAAGAAGAGGCTCCCACAGGCGAAGAACTTCTTATCGGCGAATGGACAACAGACATCTATTACGATAGCATATCTGTTGCATTATCTCTCATCTTTGAAGATGACGGCACAGCTTATTTCGATCTCACTCGTGACAGTTACGACGATATGATAGATGCAATAATCGAAATGGAGTTTGAAGGCATTACTGACGAAGAAATCGCTGAAGAAGACTATGCAAGCCGAGCAGAAGCTGAAGATGATGTCAGAGAATCACTCATTCAGCTGTACCCCTATGAAGACTTTGTTGCCGCTTATGTCCCCGACTTTGAATTAACATGGGAGCTTGACGGCGATACACTTACCATTGAATCCGATGACGGCGGCATATCAACTGCTGAAACAAAGCTTTCCGAGGGCAGAACTACTTTCACATTGGTCAATTCTGAAAGCTACGATGAAGCCGTTTTCACAAAGGCTGACTGAGTCTATACACTTCAACCGGGTATCTCTCGATGCCCGGTTGTTTTTTATATCGGTGTGAAATTTTACACTGTAGGGGAGGGCCTCCGCGCCCTCCCGTTGCAAACGACATATTGCTTGTATTTTTCGGCAGTGGCAAGCCCCTGCCCTACACATAATAAACAAATTTAAATACGTGCCATTCTGAGCAACAGCGAATAATCTTATCCAAAGGAAACCAATACGGGCGACCACGCAGGGTCGTCCCTACGCTGTTCCGATATCGCCGGTAATTTTTACTGTTGCCTTTTACCTTTTATAAATGATATAATAAATCCTGTAAATCTACTGACTCAACCAACGGTATGTAGACTTTTTATCACTTACTGCTTATAATAAAGCTGAAAGGAGGTCGCAATATGGATTTGATTAAAATCGGTAAATTTATTGCCGAGCGCAGAAAAGCCGCAGGGCTGACACAAATGCAGCTTGCAGAAAAGCTGAATATTACCGACCGCGCTGTTTCCAAATGGGAAACGGGCAAATCCTTGCCCGACTCCTCGATAATGCTTGAGCTTTGCAAGGAGCTTCAGATTACCGTAAACGATTTATTAAACGGAGAGGTGGTAACAATGGAGAACTACGATAAAAATGCAGAAAAAGCACTGCTCGAAATGATTAAAGAAAAAGAAAAAGCCGACAGGCATCTGCTCCGCCTGGAAGTAGTAATAGGCGTGCTTTCCGTGTTCATACTGCTTGCCATGACATTTGTCGCAAGCTATTTAGAGATGGAAGAACGGAAGCGGATAGTGCTCATACTCGCAGGCTTAATCCCCTGCATTATCGGTTGCGGATATGCTGTTAAAATTGAGCAGACTGCAGGCTACTACAAGTGCAGTAAATGCGGTCACGCATATGTACCAACATTCAAAAGTGTACTTTGGGCACAGCATATGGGCCGCACAAGAAAAATGAAATGCCCCGAATGCGGCAAAAAATGCTGGCACAAAAAGGTAATAAGCAAAGATTAAAAATATCGATAAAGTCACCTTGACTGCATATAAGACAATGTAGGGAACGGTCTTTGACCGTTCCGCAAAAACAAAACAACAAAAAATCAGGAAGATTCAAAATGTGAATCTTCCTGATTTCATTTATATATTATTCACTACCTTGTTTATTTTTTCAATCAGCTTTAAATCAAGCTCATCAATCGGATTCAGGGCAATCGGCTTGCCTGTCAGCGTGCGCAGCCATATTGCCGCCGCGGCATATCTACCGCAAGTTTCCGAAAGGTGGAATGTATCACGGCAAAGTGACAAGCCGCCGTCTGTATAGTCAAACTCCTTTACACCCTCGCGGAGCTTCTGTATAACCGTACCTGCAGGTATCAGCGTTGCGCCGATAAGCTCTGCCGCTTTTCCTGATGCAGTAACAATGCTCTCAAACATTTTTCGGCTGTCGCAACCGTAAGCGACAAAGCCCGAATGAGGTGAGCCGTTTTCATAGCTCCAGGTCTGATGAAAATACAGCTTTGCCTGCGGCTGTTTCTGCTTTACAAAACCGACAAGGTTTGCAAGATACGGCTCGTAGGTTTCAAAAATACCGCTGTATGCACTCGCCTGCTGAAAGGTGATAACATCCCACTCGCACTCTGCCAGAGCTTCGGCAATGCTGATTTTACGCTCTGCTGTGTTGCCGTTTATTTCGTAATCATAATCCGCATTATCTTCGGTCACGTTCTGCCAATGGGTCTGAAGACTGCAACCGCCGATAAAAAGGTTTGCCGTATATAAATCAAAGCCGTTAAGCTCTGCCAGGCGGTGCAGAAAGAAATGCGCATCGGTAGAAAAGCTGTTGCCTATTGATAAGAGTTTCATTTTCCGCTCCTTTTGTCAAGCATTCTGTTTCTGAAATAAAGCACAAGGTCGGCACTTACCATCAGGAGATTGAGGAAATAGAAAAACAGCACATACCATTTCTCGTTAATCGATGCCATATATGCTTCATTGAGAAACTTTGACGCGATACCTGCTATGTAGCCGAGAATTATAAGGCACAGAAACACAGGGCTTTTACCCTTTGCAGTGCGTGCCTTATATGATTTTATAACATTGAAAGGCCACGAAGCACCAAAGCAGACAATCATTATAACTTCTGTAATTTCAGCCATATTTTCGCCTCCCGATACATTATAGCGTATTGAATAACGTAACGCAAGAAATATTATTCTGTTTGCATTTCAATCGCAGGTTTTAAATTAATTAACTTTTTACCTTTCTTTTCCGCAAGCCTTACACAAGTCCACGCACCGCCAAAATTGCGAGTGACATAGTTTACAACAATATCCGCTTTATTGAGCATCCATTTGTTGCGGTAATTTATCGCAAAACGTCGCGGCACGGTTTCTATGCCTTCAGGTAGTATTGTGTGCTCGTCGGGTATACTGTTCTTCCCGGGCATATAAGCAAGCACAATATAGTATTTAATCGTATAGGTCTTTGACAAACTCTCAAGCTGACGGCGTACCATAGTGTCAAAGTTGCCGTTATTGCCTACATAAAATACATCTGCTTTTTTATTTTCAATCAAATCTATGAGAGTCGACCGTAAGGTTGGCTCTGTTTCTTTTGGTGTGTCCTTGTGCCCGAAAAATGTAGAAACCATAAAATACCACCCCTGTAATTGACCAGTATCGCGGACAATATTTTCTTCAAGTATAACATACAATACCTAATAGTTGCAACCAATACTGGTCAATTATAATGGTGAGGTTATGTTATGGAGCAAAAAATAAGAAGAGATTTGAATCTCGGCACAAATCTCAGAAGACTTCGTGATAGCTTTGAAATTTCTCAGGAAAAGCTATGTGCAGAATTACAGCGCAGAGGTTGTGACATTGGCAGAACAACTTATGCAAAATATGAATCAGGTGAATTGAACATCAGAGCAAGCGTAATTGTTGAGCTTAAGAAGTACTATAACTGCTCATATGATGACTTCTTTGAAGGCCTTGATAAATAAACAATCAAGCTGTCCGAGTAATCGGGCGGCTTGATTTATCTCCACGTATTGCAGGTTGTGGTTTTGTCGATGATATAATCAATACAGCTTTAAAGTCTATCAGACTCAGTCAAATGTCCACTCTGTTTCTTTTGGTGTGTCCTTATGACCGAAAAATGTACAAACCATAAAATACCACCTTTTGATATGGGATATATCACAATAATCGTAAATGCGCGATATATCGTAAGGTGGTATGAATATGAATGAAAAACAAGCAGTAGAAGCAAGAATTATCGAGCTGTGTAACGAAAGAAATATTGCAATTAATGCACTTGCCAATACTGCAGGTGTATCTCCGTCAACGATTTACAGTATGCTCAACGAGAAAAGCCAAAACCCGGGTGTTGCTTCAATCAAGAAAATTTGTGACGGTCTTGAAATCAGCATAAGAGAATTTTTTGACAGCGATTTATTTGATGATCCGGAGCAGGAGATAAAATAAACAATGCCACCTGCAACAAGTGGCACTTTTATATTGCAAATATAATTAATCGGCGGTATAATAAAAGCATCAATTAATCAGGAGCTATACTATGGGTTACAGATTCTTACGCTTTCCGGGCGGCAAGGCAAAGGCACTGACTCTCAGCTACGACGACGGCTGCAAGGCAGATATAAGGCTCGCCGAAACACTCGACAAATACGGCATCAAAGCTACATTCAACCTCAATACTTCAAGACTCCTTGCAGGCAACGACCTGACGGTTGACGATGCAAAGCAGCTTATGTCAAACGGCCACGAGGTTGCGGTACACGGCAAAAACCATATGGCGTGCGGAATCGTATCGCCTGCCGAAGGTATACACGATGTGCTCAATTGCCGCGAAGAGCTCGAAAAAGCATTCGGCAAAATCATACGCGGTATGGCTTACCCCGATACGGGCATAACCCATTTTGCCAACGGTGCCGACTATACAAAAGTTAAAAACTACCTTACCGACCTCGGTATAGTTTACTCACGCACACTCGGCGGTGATAACGACAGTTTCACTCTGCCGACCGATTGGCACGCCTGGATGCCGACCGCTCACCACTCCAACCCCGATATAATGGAATATATCGATAAATTCCTTGCTCTCGACAATCAGACCTGCTACAGTGCAATGCGTCATCCGAGGCTGTTTTATATGTGGGGCCACGCATTCGAGTTTGACTGCAACGATAACTGGGATTTGCTCGATGAAATCTGCGAGAAGCTCGGCAACCGCGACGACATATGGTACGCAACAAATATTGAGATTTACGATTATGTCGCCGCTTACAATTCACTCTTATGGAGTGCAGACCACAGCATTGTTTACAACCCCACACTTTACGATGTTTATTTCAACATCACCGACCACGACTACTGCGTAAAATCGGGCGAAACGTTATATATAAACTAAAAAAATGCGGAAGGTTTAGCCTTCCGCATTTATATTTACGACCATATTGCCATTGCAAGCGTACCTGCAAGCATAAGACCGAGACCGATAACCGCCTTGACCGACAGCTTCTCTTTGAACACAAAGAACGAGAAGCCGACAGCAATAAGCACACTCATTTTGTCAATCGGCACTACAACGCTGACAACACCGTTCTGGATTGCATAGTAGTAGCACAGCCACGATGCACCCGTTGCAAAACCCGAAAGCACAATAAACACAAGCTCTTTTTTATCGAGCGTTTTAAGCTGAGTCTGCTTACCCTTTGCAAGTACAACAACCCAAGCCATTATAAGCACAACGCCCGTACGGATTGCCGTACCGAGGTTTGACTCAACACCCGAAATACCGACCTTAGCAAGAATTGATGCAAGCGCCGCAAACACTGCGGAAAGCACAGCGTAAATCATCCACGATTTGTTTTCGCCGTGTGCTTCGCTCTGCTTTTTCTCAATCATCATAAAAATGCCGACGGCAAGAAGTGCCGTACCGATAAGCTTTACCGCAAGGTTGCCTGTTTCGCCAAAGCAGATTATTGCGAGCAATACTGTCAGAATCGTGCTCGATTTATCAATCGGCACAACCTTGTTTATATCGCCCATTGACAAAGCCTTGAAGTAGCAAATCCACGATGCACCGGTTGCAAAACCCGACAGCACAAGGAAAAGCAGTGACTTGCCGCCTATATCAGTGATAGTCGAATACGAGCCTACGATGAATACCATTACCCACGAGAATACGAGAACCACAATCGTACGCAGTGCCGTAGCAACATCAGAATCCGTTTTCTTTATACCGCACTTTGCAAGCACAGAGGTCAGACCTGCAAAAACAGCGGACAAAACAGCCATTAAAAGCCACGTCATATTGTTTCAACTCCGTTATGTAAGGATTTATTCCATATTATAACATTTTACGGCAAAACGCAACAAAAAAATCCGACTGTGATAGGTCGGATTTTTCTTTTATTTTACCGTTTCGTACTCCCAGGTGTTTATACCGCCGAATTCCTTGACATTGGTATAGCCGAGGTCTGCAAGTGCCTGTGCGGCAATCTTACTGCGTCTGCCGCTTCGGCAGTAGACAAGTATAAGCTGATTTTTATCCGTCAGCTCTTTCTCTGCTCTGTCGGCAATTTCATACTCGGGTATCATAATTGCACCCTCGATATGACCTTCGTCAAATTCCTCCTGAGTGCGTGCATCTATAATAACATAACCGCTCTCAGTGTCCATAAGCCTTTTTGCTTCTTCCTGCGATATCTGCACATAGGTTGAAGTTTTATTTTCAGTTTTCTGATTTGTACAGCCTGCAAAGAACACAGCACTCGTCACGGCAAGTGCAAAAGTCAATACAATTTTTCTTTTCAGTTTCAAAACTCATCACTCCGTAAAAAGGATGAGTATATTATAGCACACTTACTACTTGAGCTGAAGAGTTTTATTAAATTTCTTTGTTGCCGCACGCACGGAGAAATATACAATACCCCATATAACAAAAAACGAAACTGCAAAAATCGCCGTAAATATTACAAGCACCATAGGTTCAAACGGAATCCACGAATTTGCAACATAGCAGATTGAATATGCCGCATAAAGAGAGCCGAAATGACAGAGCATAGATTTGACGGTGCTCCAATGCTCAATCTGATTGAATACGGTAACACCTGCCTGAACAAACGCAAGCAGATATGTTGACACTACCGCAACCAGAACCTGTGTACCGCTGAGAGAAAAGCCGTCAACCGTATACTGCAATACAGCAAAAACAATACCCAGTATTATCGGACCGAAGCCTGCAAACATAAGACCTCTGTGAAAAAACTCTTTTACATATTTATTCATCATAACCCCAACCTTTCTTTTACCGTTTTGAGCTGCCTTCTCGAAACATAGTCGGTATATCCGTTTTTGAAAACTACACGCAACGTACCGGATATTGAGGCATCAAACCTTTTTATACGTCGGATATTTGCTATACACGACTGGTTGATTTTCACGAAGTTCTTATCTGCAAGCAGCTCAAGCTGATAGAGCCTGAGTTTGAGCTGCAGCTTTTCATTTTCGGTCACTGCATAAACTTTGTTATCTTCAACGGTAAAACAATAAACCTCTGACCATTCGAGCCTTATCGCCGACTTGCCCGAGTAGCCAATCAGCTCAAAATCCGACCGTAAGACGAGTTTTTCAATCGCTTCTACCGTTTCATTTCTTTCGTGAGCGTATATTATTACCTCTTCTTCGTGATTCTTATCAATCACTGTTTTACATTTCATCATATCACTCCCCTATCAAGCATAACCGTTTACATCAAATAAATCAATATAAGTTAAGCGTTCGGTTTATTACTGATATTAATCGGTAAAAAAAACGGCAGTCTGTCGACTGCCGTTTGAAATTCAGAAATCCACTTTGTAGTGATGGACAAAAATGCCTATCACCTTGTTGTAATCGAGCACGTGCATAACCGCACCGTCATCTGTTCTGAGGAAGGTCATACCCTCTGCCTCAACATTGTCGCCGCCGACATCACGAACAAAAGCAACCTTGACTTCGCCGCTATCAACATCAACGCTGAGAATGTTCTTGAATGTACCGTTATTCTTTATATCTTCGGAAAGATACAGCGTGCCCTCGTAGAATTCACCACCCTGGATGCGTGATATCTTCTCGATGCCTGTCAAGTCAATCTCCTTTACAAGCTTCATCGAATCTGCTGTATCATAGACATAGATTGTTTCAATATCGTTCCACTTGGATGCGTAGAGGTAACCCGTCTGAGTATCAACAGCACACCACGGCACACCGTCGGTATAAATCTCGTTGGGTAAATCGTAGACTTCTCCCGTAGCTTCAAGGGTTTCAGCATCAAAAACAACGATGCAGGCATACACTTCGTCGCCGCCTTCAACGGGTGCATATATCTTTCCGTCATAGTAGCTGATGCCGCCGATATGGTTGTTTCCTCTCTCGGAACAGTGCTTCGGAAGCGGATTTATGTGGCTGTCGACAAGCTCAAAGCCTTTACAGTCGAACTTCGCAAGTGCAGTAAGACCGATACCGCTCAGCGAGCCGCTTGTGTAATAATATTCGCCGTCAGTTGTAATTCCCTGACCCATAAGCAGCGCTTTATCAAAAACAAAAGTATCCTTTGAAACAAGCTCTGCCGTATCGGTGCTGACACCCTTGGGACTTGTGAGCAAGGTGATGAGAAGAAGCGGTAAAGTAAGCACATACATTATTTTGTTGAGAATAAACATTTTGATTTTCCTCCTTTATTTATCCTGCGGATAAACTATTCCGATACGGTTTCGGATTTCATCCATCTGTTTTGTGATATAAAGAGTCTGTTCACGAGTGATAATCGGGCTTTCGGTAAGTCCCTTAGATATACACTCGCAGAAATGAGTTATCTGCTCCTCAAAGCCGTTGCCTGCATACGATGTCGAAATTGTTCTGGTTGTACCGTCATTTAAGTTAAGCTCTATCTCCTGCGGAGCATAGAAGCGTTTGAGGTAAGCGTAACCCTTACTGCCGTATACGTAGCCTTCGTTTGGCTTGCGGAGAAGTATCGCACTCGACAAATCGGCAATTGCGGAATTCTTATACTTGATCAATACGCAGGTGTGGCTGTCTACTCCGTCGTATACCGAGCAGTGTGCGCTCATCCCCTCAACATCCTTGCCGAGATACCAGCTTGCGAAATTAAGCCCGTACACACCGACATCGAGAAGCGAACCGCCGCCGTTTTCTTTTTTGAAAACGTGATGACCCATCTCGTCCTCATCCATGGTATAGCAGAATTTGCCCTCAACGCCGAGGATATCGCCAAGCACTCCGCTGCTGACAAGCTCGATCATCTTTATTGTGCCGGGCACAAGCCTTGCCCACATAGCCTCCATAAGCAGCACGCCGTTTTTATCTGCACAGCGGAACATTTCCTCCGCCTCTGCAAGATTTACAGCCATAGGTTTTTCGCAGATTACGTGCTTGCCGCCGTTCATCATAAGGCAGGAGCAACCGATATGACCCGAATGCGGCACAGCTATATATGCGGCATCAATAACGTCGGACTCAGCCATTTTTTCGTAGCTGTCAAACCTATATTTTATACCGAATTCATTACCGAATTTCTTTGCACCTTTCGCTGTCCTTGAAGCAACAGCAGTAAGTTCGGCACCTTTTACATTAGCTATAGCGTTGGCAAAGCGGTGAGCTATTGTACCTGTACCTACAATACCGAATCGGATTTTTTTCATTCAACCACCTGCTTTTTTGCGGATTTATGTTTCTATTATATATCTCCAAAAAGAAAAAGTAAACCGCTAATTCAAATAATCGTTTTATCACAGATATGCTTTTGTTTACTGTTTGTAAATGCATTTTTGCGAAAATAATACGACTTGTATATGCAACTTGCACTAAACAGAACCATAATTTTTTGTTATTAATTAGTATTATATAAGATTGACAGCATAAATAAAAAGATTTATAATGATTTTGTTACCTTAATTTTACTTTGGAGCTTATTCCAAACATATATTCGGAGGAAAAATGAAAAAGATAGCCGGTTTAATCGTAAAAGGGCGATACGTACTGCTGATTGCCGCAATAGCACTCACCGTCGTCTTTGCAGGTATATCTCTCAAGGTCAACGTCAACACCGACCTTACCGTTTACCTGCCTGATGATTTCTCAATGAAGCAGGGTCTTGACATTATGAACGATTCATTTCCTGTGCTTGATGACGCGCAAACAATACGCGTAATGGCCGAAGGACTTGACGAAACACGCAAGGCCGAGCTTCACGACAAGCTCAAGAGCATTGAGCACGTCAGCAGTGTTACGCACAACAGCAGCGAAGAATACAACAAGGGCGACAAAACGCTGTATATAATCAACACCTCATACGCCTACGGCTCTGACGAGGAGCTCGCAATTGAGAGTGCGCTTGCAAATGAATTTGCAGACTACAACATCACCTTCAGAAACGATAACCCCGGTGATGTTCAGATTCCGATGTGGGTTCTGCTTCTGGCGGTCGGTCTTGCAGTATTGATTCTCCTTATTATGTGCGGCTCTTGGTTTGAGCCTCTGCTGTTCCTGCTTACGATAGGTATAGCCGTTGTCATAAATGCAGGCACAAATATTATTCTCGGCTCAATATCCAACGTAACCCAGTCTATCTCGGCAATACTTCAGCTTATACTCTCGCTGGATTACTCTATAATCCTTATGAACCGTTACCGTCAGGAAAAACCGCTCCACCCCAACAAAACCGATGCTATGAAGGCGGCACTTGCAAACGCCTTCTCCTCTGTGGCAGGTAGTGCTTTCACAACCGTTGTAGGTCTGCTGATGCTTGTCTTTATGAAGTTTAAAATCGGTTTTGATATCGGCGTTGTGCTCGCAAAGGGCGTATTTATCAGTATGCTCTGCGTATTCACAGTGCTTCCCGGTCTCATTCTTCTCTGCGACAAGATAATTACAAAAACATCCAAAAAAGAGCTTCCCCTGCCTATGGGCAAGCTTGCAAAATTCAGCCACAAGTTCCGCCACGTCTTTACGGTTCTGTTTATTGTAATGTTTGTCACATTCTATATTCTTCAGAACAACACACAAATTGCGTACAACCTCGAAATGTCCGACCCGATAGCCGATGTTTTCCCGCAGTCAAACACAATTGTTATGATATACGAAAACACCGACGAGCAGGCCGTGGTACAGCTTGCAGATGAGCTTGAGGCTGACCCGAAAATAAATCAGGTGCTCGGCTATCCCAATCTGCTTGGCAAGGATTACACCGCCAAAGAGATGATTTATTCGATCGACTCTCTGAGTGCCGCCTTCGGCGTTGATATGACTCAGGGCTTTGAGCTTGATGAATCGATGCTCGGGCTGATATATTACAGCTATCACGACGGCACAATAAATCCCTTGTCCCTGAAAGATTTTGTAACCTTCCTGAGTGAGGATATAGCAAGCAACCCTGCGTTTGACAGCTATATTACAGAAGATATGCGTACTCAGCTCTACAGCTTCAAATCGTTTGCCGATGCCGATGCGCTTACAAAGCCTTTATCCGCAGCGGCTCTTGCAGAGTATTTTGATATAGATGAGGATACAGCAAAGAGTATGCTTCTGCTGTATTACATTGAAAAAGGCGGCACAGAATACGGCACGATGACTCTCGGCACATTTGCCGACTATATCATAAACGATGTATCCCAAAACGAAATGTATGCTCATATGTTTGATGAAAACACTCTCGCGCAGCTCGATATGCTTTCAGCTTACACAGACAAGGAGAATGTCACAAAGCTGCGAGGCTATGAGGAAATGGCGGAGCTTATGGGCATTGAGCCTAATCAGATGCGTCTGCTTTACATCGGCTATACTGACGAAAACACTTCGCTCGACATAATAGGCGGCTTTTCTCGTCAGCTCAGCCTTCAGCAGGTAATCAACTACGTTGTAAACAACAGCGAGAAATTCTCTTCAATGATGAGTGAAGAAGACCTTCAGCAGTTACCTCTCGCACAAAAAATCATCAACGGCACTGCTGAGGACAAGGCTTATTCACCCGACGAGCTTGCAAGCCTTATCGGTATGGATTCCGAGCAGCTCAAGCAGCTCTATCTGCTCTATAAGAGCGAATACGGCAATACATCCGCGTGGAAGGTTTCGGTCAAAACTCTTCTCGATTTTCTTAACAGCGGCGTACTCGACCAACCCGAATACTCAACTATGATTGAAGCCGATATGAAGTCAATGCTCGGCAGTGCACAGGAAATGGTAAACATAGTTGTAAACGGTGACAAGCTCGACAGCCGTGAAATGACCGACCTGCTCACTTCACTTGCAGGCGAAGGTATGCTCGACAAAGCAACCATTGACCTGATATATCTCTACCACGCGAGCGGCACAGGCTTCGACCCCGAATCAAAGCTCAGCATCGAAAAGCTTTTCAACCACCTTTCAACAGAGCTTGTAAACGACCCGAGCTTCTCTATGGTACTGGGTGAAGATGTGAAATCACAACTCGTCGATGCGGGAAAAGCACTGGGCGACGGCATAACAATGCTCAAGGGCGAAAAATACTCGCGAATGATACTCCAGACGAGTTACCCCATAGAAAGTACCGAAACAACAGCTCTGCTCAATAAGCTGTCCGCTTATGCTGACAATAATTTCTCCGGCAAGCTCTACCTTGTAGGTATGTCAGCGATGACTCACGAAATGGCAGGCATATTCAGCAACGAGCTTCTGCTTATAACTCTCCTTACGGCAATAGCAATCTTTATCATTGTCGCTATCTCATTCCGCTCAATGATAATCCCGATGATATTGGTATTACTTGTACAGTGCGGTGTATTCGTAACGGTTACGGTTATAGGCTTGCAGGGCTACAGCATATACTTCCTCGCTCTGCTTATTGTCGAGTGTATACTGATGGGCGCTACGATTGACTACGGTATATTGCTCACTAACTACTACCGTGAGAACCGCAAAAAATACGAACCCAAAGAAGCACTTGCAGAAGCTTACAAAGGCGCAATTCATACCATTATGACTTCAGGTCTTATTATGATATTTGTCACGGCAATTATCTCAATGTTCTACGGCGACCCGACAGTTGCACAGATTTGCCGTACAATCTCTGTCGGTGTTGCTGCGGCAATACTGCTGATAGTCTTTATTCTTCCCGGTATGCTTGCCGCATTTGACAAGCTGATAACGCAGGAAGGCAAAGCAATAAGAAAAGCAAAGAAAAAGAAATAAAACTCAAAAGCACTCACCGTAACCACAAATCGGTGAGTGCTTTATATATATATTATAATAAAAATATAGGGTGCTCTTGGCACCCCAACAAATACATCATAACACAGAACATTTACATATGTCAACACTATTTTCGTTATAGTGCTGTATTTCTGCGTTTTGCATAAACAATTTTAGTTAACTTTGTACAAAATTACGTCTTGCAAAACCGCAATTCACGTGTTATAGTATAGACAAGAAGAGGTGATACCAAAGAACAGGAAATAACAAACACCGAATCTTAAAATCTTATGAGGTGGTTCCGATGTACCAGTAAAACCTACCCCGCAAAATCTAATATGAGGTGGTTCCGATGTACAAGTAATCAACCCGGCTCCTCAAAACAAAAGCTTTAATCAAAAATACAAAAACAAAATAAATAATAAAAAAACATAAAGCTTCTGTTTTAAGAGCCACAGCCACAGCCTTCATAATAAATACGAATTAAAGTCCACCGTAAAACATCAAGTAATCTTGCTTACAAGATAAAAAGAAAAAATGTGTGTAAAAGGTATAAAAGGGCTAAGTGTAAAAAATGAAGGTTGGCCAAATCGAAGAAAGAGAGGTAAACAAAGATGTTAGATACTAAGAATTCACAGAAATGACCCTTGACTGTAGTGTAAAGAAACTCAGTCAAGGGTCATTTCAATTTTATAAGTAAATATTAATTGCGACGTCGCCGTAAGGGCGGCTTTTTTATTTTGTCCTGAAAACATTAAAGCTGATAAAGTATCCTTCGTTTGTATTCCAGAAACTCTGCAGTCAGGTTGAAATCATCTTTTCTCGGCTTCGGTTCTCTGATTATTATTTCGCCTGTTATTTCTCCGGGTGAACCTGACAGCAGATAGATTCTGTCCGATATAAGGATTGCCTCATCAATATCGTGAGTAATAAAGAGTGTTGAAAGCTGAATTTTCTCCATAACGTTCAGATACCATTTGTGCATTGAGCTTTTTGTGATAGTATCGAGTGC
Organism: Acutalibacteraceae bacterium; assembly: GCA_045631965.1. Lineage (GTDB taxonomy): Bacteria > Bacillota > Clostridia > Oscillospirales > Acutalibacteraceae > UBA8612. The sequence continues at coordinate 4,513 of JAZQVR010000027.1, read as the reverse complement.
CGAAAAAGGCTCATCAAGAAGTGCAACGTCTTTTGAAAAAATATATGTCCTCAAAAGTGCCGCACGCTGACGCATACCGCCCGAAAGCTGAGAAGGATATTTTTTCTGTGTACCTTCAAGTCCGAATTGAGAGAACAACGGTGACACCTGCTTTCGTGCTTCTTTCTTTTTTTCACCCTTGAGCAAAAGAGGCAAGGCAACATTATCCTCTATTGTTCTGTAAGGCAGCAGCAAATCCTTCTGAAGCATATAGCTTATGTACCCGGGTTGATTTGTTATATCCTTTCCGTCAAGCAGCACCTGACCATTGTCAGGCGACAGCAGACCCGAAATAATGTTGAAAAGAGTTGTTTTGCCGCAACCGCTGACACCGAGCAGGCACACCAATTCGCCTTGATTGAGCTCAATTGAAATATCATTCAGAACGTGATTACTGTCAAAACTCTTGCTTATGTTTTTTACTTCAAGCTTTTTCATATCATTCGGGCAGGTAGTTATTGGTAAATCCGAAATCGGGTTTGATTTTTTCTTCAAGCAGATTCTTTTCATTCAGCCAGTTATAGAATGCAGACCAGCGTTCAGAGTCAAATTCTCCCCATTTTGAAGCATCGGCTATGTATTCGTTTGCAAGATATTCCTGACTTGCGTAAACAAGTTCGCTGTTTGATCTGAGCTCGGGTGCGGCATCCATCAGAATATCCGCCGCATCCTTTGGATTTTCAACGGCATAGTTATATCCCTTTGAAAGTGCTTCGAGGAATGCTTTTGCCGTTTCGGGATTTTCGGAAAGCCAGTCATTATTGCCGATAATAACGGGAGTGTAATAATCAAACGCGGAGTCTATATCCGCAAATTCAAAGTAATCCGTTTCAAGACCCGCCACCTGACAAGCAACACCTGCCCAGCCATAGAAAACCCATATAGCGTCAACCGAGCCGCTTTTCAAAGCAGACACTTCATCGGTAACCGTTGACGGAATAAGCTCAACGAGGTCAAAATTACCGCCGTCAGTTTTCATTACTTCACGGATAGTTTCCTTCTCAACATCCATATCCCATGTGGCATATTTCTTACCTTCAAGACCTTTTGGTGTGTCCATTCCTTCGCCTTTACGCGAAATAATACCAGAAGTGTTGTGCTGAATTATTGCGGCAACTGCTGTGACGGGAAGTGGTGAATCTCCGACAAAAGCAGGTGCGAGGCTGTCCTGAAAAGAAACGCCGAACTGTGCTTTGCCTGATGCTACAAGTGATTCCGCGCCACCTTCGGGCGGCTGAACTATCTCTACTTCAAGACCCGCTTCTTTAAAATATCCTTTTGCCTCAGCAACAAATATACCCGTATGGTTTGTATTCGGTGTCCAGTCAAGAACAACAGTAATTTTGCCCGGTTCATCTTTCTTGCAGGCGGGCAAACAAAGAATTATTGCGACTGCCATCAATACGGCAATTATTTTTTTCATAGTTTTTCTCCTTTTTTATTTAAATTACGGTAAGGCATACATTTTTTCTCCGCAAAGCCTACTAAAGCCATAAGCACAAGCGAAATAGCCGAAATAAGAAAAATCACGGCGAACATCTTATCGAAAGCGAATGCTTTTTTAACACGAGTCATATAAACTCCAAGACCGCCGAAACCTCCGAGCCATTCGCTTATAACCGCTCCCACAACGCTGTATGCGGCGGCAATTCTTAAGCCCGAAAACAGTTGCGGTAGTGCCGAAGGAAATTTGATATAATGGAAAATCTGCACACGTGTTGCACCCATAGAGCGAAGGAGTCCGATCGAGTCTTTGTCTGCACTTCTGAAGCCGTCGAGAAGTCCGACGGTAACGGGAAAGAATGTTGAAATAATTATAAGAACTATTTTCGGCATCATTTCATAACCGAACCAAAGCACAAGCAGCGGTGCGACTGCAACAGACGGAATGGTTTGAGTAATAATCAGCAGCGGATAGAACGCTTTATACAGTATCTTAAAACTGTCCATCAATACAGCCGCAAAAAATCCGACACTTACTCCGAAAAACAGACCGATAAAAGCCTCTTGCAAAGTGATAACGGAATTTTTAACAAGCAACGGAAATTCGCTCACAAAAGCTTTGATTACTTCTATGGGTGAGGGTAACATATAAGACGGTACAAGTTCGATTGAGCAAACAGTTTGCCAGATAATCAGCAGCAAAATAACCGCTGCGATTGATGCAGTATTACGCCTCAGCATGTTTTTTTATCTTCTTGTCAATAGTCAGTATTTCGCCTTCGGGTCTGTAAACAACCTTCACATAAGCCGAAACGTTTTCTGCACCTGCTCTGATTGCAACGTGCTGACACTCTTTGACAATATCCATCAGTTGGTCATAGTCTTCGCCTTCAATTGTGGTTTCAAACGGACCTACGTGGCAGTTTAGTCCGCTGCTTTTGATAAATGCGATAACCTCGTCCACAATGCGGATAAGGTCATCTGTGTCTTTTGCCTTGGGAAGAACCTGGATTGCGATACTTGCTTTCATAAATTTACCTCCAAAATAAAAATTGCCTCCGCCGATAATGGGCGAAGGCTCTGAAAGTACGGTTTGTTTACTGCAGATTCACAATGTACTCTTCCTACGCCGGCATTATCCGGATCAGGTTTGCGGGTCGCAGGTTCACCTGCCTCTCAGCCGCTCACAGCGGCTCCCCGGGTGCAATTCTGAAACATGCGTTTTTCAAACGCAAATCATGATTTCGAAGAAATCAAATCACGCCGTAAGGCAAATCATATTTTTAATACCTCAATAAAATCGAGGCACAAATTAAAGTCAGCGGCACTGAAAAAAGTTGTGCCATTGTCTTTATATTCTGATGATTTGGCTCCGCCATGATTTGTTGCGGTGCAACATGATTTGAATCGGTAAAACGATTCATTACTGTTCCAAAATTTATGAAACAAAAAACAGGAGACAACCCTTCGGAAGCCTCCTGTAAAAAATCGTTGTGTATGACTTCCTACGGCGGCATTATCCGCATCAGGTTATAGGGTCGAAGTTTGATTACTTCCTCTCAGCCTGCAGCTACAAGCTCCCCTGTATTTATTTCGTTTGTTATTATATACCCGTTTTTTGAAAATTTCAATAGGTTTTGAAAAAATATAAAAAACCGCATCCCTTACTGAAAAATCGCAATTCAGGGATGCGGTCTGTGTTTATTATTTTATTTGTTGTTTCTTTGGCGGTATTTATGGAAGCGATGAGCATTACACTAATACTTGTGCAAGCAGAATCAAGTTGTTTATATTGTTCTTCGTTTATGTATGATGTTCTGAAAAGCAATTCCAACCAATATCCCGTTTCGTTCGCTTCCTTAAGTGCAATTTGCAACTTGGCAATAAAATCAGCTTTTCCATGTGCATACTGTGCTTCTCTTATGTTAGCTCCTATAGATGTGCCGCTTCTTCCGATTTGGTTGGAAATGATTGATTATTTTCTGCTTTTCAAATCTTTGACAAGATTAATTATCGAGATAGAAAAGTCCATTGATTGAACTGATAATTTATCATTTCTCATTAAAAACACCTCTTGATGAAGAATAACACATATTAAAACAAATTTCAATGAAGTATTTGCTTTGCAAATATGAAACGGCGGCAATGACGCCATGAAGTAATGCACTCCGTGTATTATGAAGAGAAGCACTTGTAAATAAATGTGCCGCCACGGCACGCTTCATAGGGCGAAGCCCTGCTTCATTTTTCATACGCCGCAGGCGTGCTTCATTGAAAAAAGCACTTGCAAATGCAAGTGCTTTTTTCTGGAGCTGCTAGGCGGACTCGAACCGCCGACCTCATCCTTACCAAGGATGCGCTCTACCTACTGAGCTACAGCAGCAGATGGCGACGCGGAAGGGACTCGAACCCTCGACCTCCGGCGTGACAGGCCGGCGTTCTAACCAACTGAACTACCGCGCCATTTGTAAATATGTAAAGGACCTAAGTCCTTATCCTCTGGCAGGGGCAGAAGGACTTGAACCCTCGGCACTCGGTTTTGGAGACCGATGCTCTACCAACTGAGCTATACCCCTGTATGGTGGGCCTTGGGGGACTCGAACCCGGGACCGACCGGTTATGAGCCGGCTGCTCTAACCAACTGAGCTAAAGGCCCATGACGGTCTCTAATTCTGATTTGCGTATGCCGTCACCGAAGTGACGTCATACGCATCAGATTGGCTCCCCCTGTTGGACTCGAACCAACGACCCTGCGGTTAACAGCCGCATGCTCTACCGACTGAGCTAAGGAGGAATATAAAAGAGGTCCGGTCCGGTCAAGACCAGACCTCTTGTTTGTGTTGGCACTACCTATCTTTCCGGGCCGTCACCAGCCAAGTATTGTCGGCGCGAGTGAGCTTAACTGCCGTGTTCGGAATGGGAACGGGTGGACCCTCACCGCAATCATCACCGACTATATTATCTTAACAGCTTTCGCCGCTAAAATCAACTGTATTTTGCCCTGAAACCTATCACCATCAAAAAGATTGGT
>JAZQVR010000026.1:0-37841 GCA_045631965.1 Acutalibacteraceae bacterium | reverse complement strand
TGCACCGCGCATTTCACCGATTTTTTCTATATGCTTTACTACGCTGTCAAAGTCTGAATGGCGCTCATAGCCGGGTACGGTCTTGAAGCCAAGTGAAGTGAGATAATCGAGCGACTCTTTATGCGAACCGAGGGTTTTGCCCTCTATACGCTGAATGTTGAAAACAAACATATCAAGTCCGCGTGTTGCTGTGACAGCGGAATCCTTTTGTCTGAGCGAGCCTGCGGCGGCATTGCGCGGATTTTTGAAGGGCTTCTCCCCTGCCTCATCCTGCCTTAAAATGAGCTCTTCAAAGCTGCTGTGGGGCATATAAACCTCACCTCTGACTTCAAGCAGAGGGAGTTTTTCGTTGAGCTCAAGCGGAATTGATTTGATTGTAAGAATATTGTGAGTAACATCCTCACCTACATCGCCGTCGCCACGGGTTGAGCCACGCACAAGCCTGCCGTTTTCATACTCGAGCGAAACTGAAAGACCGTCGATTTTAGGCTCGACGACATAAGCGACCTCACCTGCCGCCTGCTTAACTCTGGTATCAAAGGCAACAAGCTCATCGGCACTGAATGCATCAAGCAGACTTTCCATACGAACTGTGTGAACTACCGGAGCAAACTTCTCGGATGCAGTGCCGCCGACACGCTGAGTAGGCGAATCGGATGTTACAAGCTGCGGAAATTCAGCCTCGATATTTTTAAGCTCACGCATAAGCATATCGTACTCATAGTCCGTTATTTCGGGAGCATCCTCATTATAATAACGATTAATATGATAGTTCAGCTGCTCTTTAAGTTCAGCCGCTCTTCTTCTCATAAGCTCAAAATCTGCCATTAAAACACCTCATCAAATTACAGTCTGTCGCCGACAAACTGCAGCGATATAAATCTCTGCGAGATTTTCGATACAGTTAATAATAGATTATCATAAAGCTGTATAAAATATTTACCTGATTATTTTAACAAAAATATAAACATAAATCAACAAAAACAAAAATTAGGACATAAAAAAATTCCTGCCCGAAAAGAGCAGGAATTTTATGTTTAAGATTTAGAATGTTACTGTGTATGCAGATCTTGTGCCGAGGGGGATGACAGCGCCAACCTTATCGAAGTTGATTGTCCACTGAACATCGTACTCAGCTGTACGAACCTGACCTGTAACATAGTCAACCTTGATAACGATCTTACCGTAGGGGTAGTTCATAGTTGCATCGCCTGTGATACCGGCTGCTGCAGAGGGAATGTTATCGTTGATAACACGGGGAGGAACAGCATTGAGAGCCTTGGGATTGTGGCCCTGACCGTAGTCGATTGTTGATGACTTTTCATCGGGCTTTGTTTCGATTGTGATAACGAATAACTTACCCTTAACTTCGCAAGTAGCGGACTTAACATCGTCTACTGTAAGCTTGGAAGCCCATGTATGATTCTCTACAGGGAAGCCTGCCTTGATAGCATCCTTAGTTGTGAATGTCTCAGCGCCCTTGCTGTTATCAGCAAGCATACCGTCGAGCCAAGTGTCACCGCCGAGAAGCTTGTATACACCGTTGAGTGCACTGGGAACAGTTGCGGAAGAAGCAAGGTAGTTGTTTACATACTCCTGCTTAACACTCTTTGCATTTGTCTTTACATTGTTGACAGACTTGTTGAAGTAAGCAACGATATCTGCAGTTGTGCGGGGAACAGTAATTGTTGTCTTACCGGAATCATCACTTGCTGCTGTTGTTGCATTAGCTACTGTTGTTGCATTAGCTGCTGTTGTTGCATTAGCTGCTGTTGTTGCGTTAGGATCAGTCTCTGCATCAGGAGCAACCGTTGTATCATCCTCACCAAAATCAAGAACTATGTCCTCACCATGAGTCTGATTTTCTTCTTCCAATACAACGCCGCCCATTTCAAGCATTGTTGTTTCAACTGTTTCATCCTTATCGCCGCCGCAAGCTGCAAAGGAAAGGCAAAGAACAAGAGCCATAAGGAGAGCAACAATTTTTGCGATTTTGTTCATTTGGTTTCAATCCTCTCAAATAAAATAATAATATAGTGGGTTTGCTTTCGCTATTATATAACATAAAAAAACAATTATTTTTCCAAAAAAGAACTAAACGTTATTTTTACAGAAAATTCATTATCAATAATATTTGTCTGTATATATTTCTCTTCAAGCAGTTTTGCTGTTTTCTCAAGAAATTCTTCTTTTTCGGCATCGTTGTCGGCAACCATAGCATTAAACTCCTCGCACAAGGCTGCATAATCAAACTCCGCACCGTCAGGCTGAACACTTGAAACATCGCGGATTCCGCCACCGTCGGTAACGGTAACTTTGAGCGGCAGAAAAGCCGACTCACCTGCAGAAATCTCAACTGAAGCAACACACCAAAGCTTACCGATACCCTCTGATATACAAAGCACCGTTGCTTCACGGGCTTTCTGCGATTTCAGCTTGAGAATGAGTGTTTCCTTAAATTTCTCTCTGCCTTCCTCCGTAGAAAGAATTTTCATAATCCTGAGCTTATCCGAAAGACTGATAGCCAGTGCCGTCGCCTCCTATATCTTACTTCTGATTTTATCCAGCAAAATCATAGTATCTAATTTGCGTGACAGAAGAAGTTTCAGTCTGATTTGCTTTGCCTTGCCGAATTGTGACAAATCAACGGTTTTCATCGCTTCTTTGAAAATGTCGGATTCACAGACTTTAATCAGATGCGACTTTTTTTCGTCGGCACTCATACTGCTGATACTCGCCTGAAAAGCCCAGTCAGATACACGCCTGATAAAGCCGGAATAAAGCACCTTTTTATTCTCTTCATTATCAAGTCCGAGCCGCTCAAGCTCTGCCCAAAGGAAACCGCGCGAAACGATAAATTCGTCAATCTCGTTTGCGTTAAAGCTACCGGTTATACCGCCCTCATTCGGGCGGTAGTAATACAGCACATCCGGCACATAGCTTATCTTGTCTGCAGCCCTTGCAAGCATTGTGGAAAGCACAAGGTCCTCGGAATTGCGAAGCCCTGAAAAGCTTGATATATCAACGTTTTCAAACAATCTGCGTGCGTATGTTTTGATAACAAGACAGTTCATTCCGCTCTCTGCAAGGCTGACCGTAAAGTACTCTGAATGAGTGATATCAGCCTTCTCTCCGCGGAAGAAATCGTGGCAGTTTTCGTCGCCCTTTCTGAGCCTGAAAACAAGCATATCGCAACCGAAACGCGCAAGATTATTTTCAACTGTTGCCAATACTCCGTCAAGCCAATAATCATCACTGTCAATGAACATTATGTAGTCGCCGACAGCCGCCGAAACACCATTCATTCTGGCTGTAATGTGGCCGCTGTTCTGCTGATGGATAACTTTTACTCTTGAGTCACGCAAAGCAAAGCGGTCACAGATATGACCGCTTTCGTCGGTTGAACCGTCGTTAACAAGAATAAGTTCGAAATCCGTTACGCTTTGTGAAAGCACGGAGCCTACACACTCGTCAAGATATTTTTCTGCGTTGTATACAGGAACAACAATACTGAATTTCGGCGTAATTACCACTCCATAATCTGTTCGGGATTGTCACAGATATCTTGAATTTTATTGAGGAAACCAAGCAAGTCGCTGTATTCACACGCACGGTGGTCGAACAGCACTGTCATCGGAAGAATTGTACGGATTGCAATCTCTTTTTCGCCTTTATCGTTTACGACAACAGCAGGTCTGTCTGTGGCGGCATAGAGTGCAATAACAGATACCTGCGGCGGAATGATTTCAAGAATTGCACAATGACCGTATCTGCCTCTGTCAACCGAGCCGAGGTTACTGACAGTGATTGTACCCTGCTCAATATCCTTCTTTGTAATTCTGTCATTCTCAGGAATCTTGAGATATTCTTTCTTGGCTTTACCGCTGAGAGTTTTAACCTTGTACTTACCTGTTTTAGCACCGATAAGACGGCAGAAAACAGTCTTGAACTTACCTTTTTTGAGTGCGTTGATAGTGTTATCCATTGACACCTCAAACATAGCCTCAGTAAGGTTTGTGTTCTTAAGTCTGCGAGTGACATCCATAATATACTCTGTCATTTCATCGAGAGTTTTGTTCTCGAAATTATGGAAGTTGATGGTCATCATCTCGCCGTTGGGGAGCTGCATGGGAATTGAGAAATGCACTTCGTCGAAGAGTTTAAGCTCACCTCTGACAAAGTGGCGGTTAAACTCAAGATGTGCGTTCATTTTGGGTGACTCTTTAAGACCGAGAGCAATAGCCTTGAGCATAAGAGTATTGAAGCTGAGCTTGTTTTTAAGCTTGCCTGATGCACGAAGGATGTTGAACTGATTCATAAGGTCAGTTATATCGAACTCAACAACGGGACCTGCGTGAGGAATTTCCGTCCACGACTGTGCTGTCATATTGGAAACAATTTTTCTCTGAATTCCGAAATGTTCTGTTTTTACGGGTTCCATAATTTTACTCCTTATAATTTAATTTCGATTAAGCATATCACGCTTATGTAAAAATAAAGTCAATATTAGCCGTATACACTGTTAATTTACCATATCTGATACTTACTGTCAATTTATTTATAATAAATAGAAAGTATTAATTAATTTTAAATTTATGATTTATCTATTTACTATTCGACAGAATTGGTGTATATTATTAGATTAGATAATCATGCTTTTGAAACAGTAATACTTAAAAGGAGGCATCGCCGCTTATGGAGTTCTCAATAAATCCGCAGGTAATGTTCGGTCTCTCGTTCAGTGTTCCCGTTGCCGTAACGGACAAGCACCTTAAGCTTGCCGGTGCCGCACAGATAAAAGTGCTTCTGTGGTTACTCCGCCACGCGGCAGAAAACCCGTCATTGGACGAGCTTTGCAAGGCACTCAATATGAAAAGTGCCGACGCAGCAGACGCTATGCAGTACTGGGTAGAATGCGGAATAGTGCTTGCAGACGGAAAAGCACCCGAAATACAGGCTGAGCCTGAATATGCCGCACCTGCAAAGGCAAGCGCTCCCGTAGAAATCCCTGCTGAAATCGGTTTTATAAGACCTACCGCAGAACAGATACTCAAGCGCACAAAAGAGAGTGCCGAAATACAGTTTATGTTCAACGAGGCTCAAAAGAAGCTCGGCAGAACAATCGGATACGACGGTCAGTCAACACTGCTGATGATTCACGACTCATACGGTCTGCCCGTTGAGGTACTGCTGATGCTTATCGAGTACTGCGTATCAATCGGCAAAAACTCGATTGCGTACATTTCAAAAGCCGCAAAAACATGGAGCGATAAAGAAATAGATTCAATCGAAAAAGCTGATGAACAGATACAGACTCTGCGCAGATGCGACGGCACATGGAAAAAGCTTTGCGAGCTGACGGGTATCAGCACACCGAGGCCGACAGCATCACAGAGCAGTTACCTTTCACGCTGGACAAACGAGTTGAAATTTGACATTGATATGGTTTATCTTGCTTATGAAGAAATGGCAAACCATACAGATAAAATCAGTTTTCCTTATATGAACAAGGTGCTTCAGAATTGGTACGACAGCAATATCAAATCGCCTGCCGATGTTGAAGAAGCAAAAACACAGCGCACGGCAGAAAAACCAAAGCCCGCAAAGAAGCAACCGGGTAACGGTTACGAAGCTTCATACGATATAGATGAATTCAACAGACGCTCTGACACTGCTCCGCTGGTGTACAAAAAGAAGAGCGACAATAACTGAGAGGTGTAAAACTGATGAGTTACAGCAAGAATATATATCTGCTTGCACAAAGCAAAATCGAAAAGCGCCGTAAAGATGCCGAAGAAGCACTTGAATCAAGACGTGCTGATGCATACATAAAAATCCCAAAGCTCGTAGAAATCCAGAGCCGAATCGCTATGCTCGGTGCTGAAGCTGTTTCGGCAATTTCAAAAGGAGCAGACGGCCCCGCCTACATCGAAAAGCTCGCTAAAGAGAGTCTTGCAGCTCAGGATGAGCGCAGACAGCTTCTCAAGGCAGCAGGTCTGCCCGAAGATTATCTTGAGCCACACTACACCTGCAGCATCTGCGAAGATACAGGTGTAACGGATAACGGTATCTGCAACTGTCAGCGTGAACTGCTTGTAGAAACGGCAAAAGATGAAATCGAAAAATATGCGCCGCTCAGGCGTTCAACTTTCGACAGCTATTCACTCAAATACTATCCCGAAGAAACAGATGCTTCGGGTATTTCACCAAAGATCAGAATGGGCGAAATCGCACAGTTCTGCAAAGACTATGCACTTGATTTTTCACTCGAGTCACCCTCGCTGTTTATGCACGGTGCAACGGGTCTTGGCAAAACTCACCTTTCACTCGCAATCGCCAACGAAGCAATCGAAAGAGGCTTCGGCGTGGTATACGGCAGTGCTCCCAATATGTTCGGTCAGCTCGAAAGAGAGCGTTTCGGCAGACAGTACAACAACGAAAAAACTTATGAGCAGGAGTTGCTCGAAACAGACCTGCTTATAATCGATGACCTCGGTGTTGAGTTTTCAACACAGTTTACGGTAAGCTGTGTATACAACATTATCAACTCCCGTATACTCAGCCGAAAACCCACAATCATCAGCACAAACCTCACACCCCGTGAGCTTGAGGACAAATACACACAGCGTATCACATCCAGAATAATCGGCGGATTCATTTCGCTCAGATTTATAGGTAGGGATATAAGACAAATCAAGAGTTACTGATTGCCCATGTGTCAGCGGAGGTCATAAAATGAAATCAATCAAAAAATATCTCAACCGACTTTTTATTGACGGACTCAGCGGAATGGCTTCAGGTCTTTTCGCAACACTTATTATCGGTACAATAATCCAGCAAATCGGTACAGCTGTTGGCGGAGATATCGGCGGTGTAATATTCACGCTCGGTAAGGTTGCCGCCTCACTTATGGGTGCAGGCATAGGTTGCGGTGTTGCCGCAAAATTCGGCGAAAAGCCTCTTGTCACACTCTCTGCCGCTGTTGCAGGTATGATAGGCGCATTTGCAAGTAAAATACTTGCAGGTACAGTTGTAAGCGGCGCTGTCGTTTCCTACGCAGGTCCCGGTGAGCCTATGGGTGCATTCGTAGCCGCATATGTCGGTATTGAAATCGGCAGACTTGTAGCAGGTAAAACAAAGCTTGATATCATACTCACACCTATGGTTACAATAGGTGCAGGCTCTGCAGTCGGTCTTCTTGCAGGCCCGTATATTTCACAGTTTATGACCTGGCTGGGCAGCCTTATCAACTGGGGTACGGAACAGCAGCCTATAGTAATGGGTATTGTTGTTTCAGTGCTTATGGGTATCTTCCTTACTCTCCCGATAAGCTCAGCCGCTATCGGTGTTGCACTCGGTCTTAACGGTATTGCCGCAGGTGCTGCGGTAGCAGGTTGCTGTGCAAATATGGTCGGCTTTGCCGTTGCAAGCTACCGTGAAAACAAACTCGGCGGTCTTGTCGCACAAGGTATAGGCACAAGTATGCTCCAGATGCCTAACATCGTAAGGAAACCTATAATCTGGCTTCCCGCCATTATTGCAAGTGCAATTACAGGTCCGGTTTCAAGTGCACTGTTTAAAATGGTAAATAATCCTACAGGTTCAGGTATGGGTACTGCAGGTCTTGTCGGCCAGATAATGGGCTACAAATCAATGACAGAGGCCGGTGTAGAGCCTTGGCTTGCAATTGTTGAAATCGCAATAGTACACTTCATACTGCCTGCAGTTATAGCTTTCGGCGTATCCGAAGCTATGAGAAAGCTGAAATTAATCAAAAACGGCGATATGAAGCTTGAAGTATAAATTCAAAACAGAGGTAAAGCAAATTGGACATTATTTCATCTATAACTTCACAGTTTGGTCTGCAGAGATGGCAGGTAGAAAACACGGTAAAGCTCATTGACGAGGGTAACACAATTCCCTTTATTGCCCGTTACCGTAAAGAGGCTCACGGCACGCTTGACGATCAGGTGCTCCGTGAGATTTCCGAAAGGCTCGAATATCTTCGCAACCTCGAAAAGAGAAGAGAAGAAGTAAGGTCAGCCATTGAAGGCCAGGAAAAAATGACAGCCGAGATTGCCGCCGCACTCGATGCCGCAGTAACACTCGCCGAAATCGAAGATATTTACCGCCCCTTCAAACCCAAGAGAAAAACAAGAGCAAGCGTTGCAAGAGAAAAGGGTCTTGAGCCGCTTGCACAGTATATATTCAGCCAGCCTGCTTCGGGCAAAACACCTGCCGAAGCGGCAGAAGATTTTATCGATGAAGAAAAGGGCGTTGCAACTGCAGAAGAAGCACTTCAGGGTGCTATGGATATCATCGCAGAGGATATTTCCGACGATGCCAACATCCGCCGCAGAATCCGCAACCTCTTTACGATAACGGGTATTGTCACATCAAAAGCGGCAGACCCCGATAAAGACAGCGTTTATGCACAGTATTACGATTACAGCGAGCCTGTAAACAAGATTGCAAACCATCGTATTCTTGCAATCGACAGAGGCGAAAAAGAGGATTATCTCAAGGTCAGCGTAACACTCGACATCACAAAAGCTCTCGGCGTAATCGCAAGCGTAACGCTTCAGAATAACGGCTCATCCTGCACAGACACAGTACGCGATGCAGGTGCAGACAGCTATACAAGACTTATTATGCCCTCTATCGAGCGTGAAATCCGCTCAATGCTCACAGAGCGTGCGGCGGCAGAATCAATTAAGGTCTTTGCCGCTAACCTTCGTCCCCTTCTGCTTCAGCCTCCCGTAAAGGGCAAGGTTGCCCTTGGTCTCGACCCGGGTTACAGGACAGGCTGTAAGGTTGCAGTTGTTGACGCTACGGGCAGAGTGCTCGACACAGGTGTTATCTATGTAACACATTCCGAAGCACAGAAGCAGTCGGCAAAGCAGACAATTGCCGCTCTTATCAAAAAGTATGGCGTTGAGATTATTGCAATCGGCAACGGTACGGCTTCAAAGGAAACCGAAATCTTCGCCGCAGAGCTTCTCCGTGAAACAAAGAGCACTGCAAAATATATGATAGTGAGCGAAGCAGGCGCATCCGTCTACTCCGCATCAAAGCTCGCCGCAGAGGAATTCCCGCAGTTTGACGTTTCACTCAGAAGTGCGGTTTCAATCGCAAGACGACTTCAGGATCCGCTTGCAGAGCTTGTAAAGATTGACCCGAAGGCAATCGGCATCGGGCAGTATCAGCACGATATGCCGCAGAAGGAGCTTGGTCAGGCTCTCGACGGTGTTGTTGAAGACTGTGTTAACAATGTCGGCGTTGACCTCAACACAGCTTCTCCCTCACTCCTTACAAGAGTTTCGGGTATCAACTCAACGGTTGCTAAAAACATCGTGCTTTACCGCGAAGAAAACGGCGAATTTACAGGCAGAGCACAGCTCAAAAAAGTTCCGAAGCTCGGTGCAAAAGCATTCGAGCAGTGTGCAGGCTTCCTGCGTATTGCAGAGAGCAAGAATCCGCTTGACAATACGGGTGTTCATCCCGAAAGCTACGATGCCGCAAAAGCACTTCTCTCTGAATGCGGCTACGATATAAAGGATGTTGCAAAGGGCAACATCGGTTCACTGGCAGAAAAGGTTGAAGCAATCGGCGCAGACAAGCTTGCAGAAAAGCTCGGAATAGGTGTGCCGACTCTTAACGATATAGTAAAAGAAATGCTTCGCCCGGGTCGTGACCCGCGTGACGAATTGCCGCCTCCTATGCTCCGCACAGACGTTATGGATATGAGCGACCTTGTACCCGGTATGGAGATGCAGGGCACCGTACGTAATGTTATTGACTTCGGTGCATTCGTCGATATCGGCGTACATCAGGACGGTCTTGTACACATATCACGCATCACCGACAGATTTATCAAACACCCTTCCGAAGTGCTCAAGGTCGGCGACATTGTCACCGTATGGGTGCTCAGTGTTGACAAAGCGAAGGGCCGAATTTCACTGACAATGAAGAAACCGAAGGAGGCTGAAGCAGTTGGCTAATTTCAACAGGGATCTGACCCAGGGCAGCGTTACAAAACAGCTTTTGAAGTTTGCTACCCCTTTCCTTCTTTCAAATCTTCTGCAGGCGCTTTACAGCGTTGCCGATATGATTATTGTCGGTCAGTTCTGCGGAAAATTCGGTGTTCCCAGCGAAGTCGGTATTACCGGTGTCTCCATCGGCAGTCAAGTTAACATACTTGTAACCGGTGCAGCAATGGGACTTTCCATAGGCGGCACAGTTATGATAGCGCAGTACGGCGGACAAAAGCTTTTCAAAGAGCAGCGACAGACGATAGGTACAATGACTACCGTATATATAATCCTCGGTTTTGTGCTTACCGCCGCAATGCTTCTGTTACGCGCACCTATGCTCAGTGTCCTCAATCTGGAGCCGACCAACCCTGCTTATGAGGAAACCTCACACTATTACAATATATGTATGGGCGGCATGATATTCATGTTCCTGTACAATGCGATAAGCGGTGTGCTCAGAGGTATGGGTGATTCAAAGCGTCCGCTTTATTTCGTACTGATTGCCGCCATTACAAACGTCGTACTCGACCTTATTTTTGTAGGCAAGTTAGGTTGGGGCTGTTCGGGTGCGGCATGGGCAACCATAATTGCGCAGGCATTAAGCGTTATCATTTCGCTCATCTACCTTGCCAAGAAAAAATTCTTTGCAGAATACCAATGGAGCGATCTGAAGATTAACAAAGAGAGGCTTATTCCTCTGATGAAAATCGGTCTTCCTTCATCAATACAGAGTCTTGTTGTGTCATTCTCTTTCCTTACTCTCACATCGCTTGTAAATTCACTTCCCAACGCAGAAATTGCCGCTGCCTGCCAGGGTATCGGCGGCAAGGTCAATTCGTTTGCGATCCTTCCTGGTCTTGCAATCAGCAGTGCGATTTCCTCAATGGCTGGTCAGAATATTGGCGCAGGTGAATTCAAGAGAGCAAAAAAGACAATGTACATAGGTATGATAATGGCATTTGCCATTTCAGTAATTGTCTTCATAGTGGTAAATCTTTTCCCTGAATTCCTCATAAAACTGTTTGTAAACAATCCCGATACCGAGATTATCGAAACGGGTGCAAGATATCTGAGGCTTATATCGTTCGACTATCTCTTCGCCTCGATAATGTTCTGCTACAACGGTCTGGCAATTGCTTCGGGCAACACATACATAGCACTTGTAAATGCAGTTGCAAACGGCATTTGTGTACGCGTACCCGTAGCTTATCTGCTTGTAAAAGTGTTTGAAATGGGATTTGACGGTATAGCACTCGCGATGGGATTTGCTTCTGTCGGCGGTATACTTATCGGTGCAATATTTGTAAAAAGCGACAAGTGGCAAAAGCGAGTTGTCGGCTTAAAATAATTTGTGAAAGAAAGGTGTGGTGCACAATGAAAAGAGCATTGGACATAATAATGTCATTCTTTGCGATAATTGTACTTTCCCCCGTATTTCTTATAACTACACTTATTATCCTCGTCGCAGACGGTACACCCGTTATATACAAACAGAAGAGAGTAGGCAAGGATGCAAAGCTGTTTACGATTTATAAATTCCGTACAATGAAAAACGGCACCAGAGTTGCCGCTACAAACGACCTCAAAGAATCAGAGAGCCAGATTATAAAATGCGGCGGTCTGCTTCGTAAAACAAGCCTTGATGAGCTGCCTCAGCTTATAAATATACTCAAGGGCGATATGAGCTTTGTCGGCCCGAGACCGCTCATTCCCGAAGAAGAAGATATACACGCTCTCCGACTTGAGCACGGTATATACACAGTGCGCCCCGGTCTTACGGGCCTTGCACAGATAAACGGAAGAGATAATGTAAGCATCGAAGAAAAAGTAAAGCTCGACTCTGATTATGTTCAAAACCATTCATTGGGTCTTGACATAAAAATATTCTTCAAAACCTTTGTAAATGTATTTAAAATGAGTGACGTCGTAGAAGGCGGACACAGTTAAAAAATACCTCTCAAGCCTATTGAGCTTGAGAGGTATTTTCTTATGCAAAACAGCATATAATTTTTAAAAAACAGTAAGTCTCCCTAAAAAAATACTTGAAAATCTGTTGATTTTGGTGTAGAATAGTGTGAGAATAGGCGAAATATCGACCAAAATCAACCACTTTTCCACAACACCACAAGGGAGGTCTTATTTTGACTGCGGATTTACATTGTCACACCAAATTGTCAGACGGCTCGATGGGTATAAACGACCTTATAATTCTGGCAAAAAACAAAGGAATCGAAACAATTGCTATCACCGACCACGACTGTCTTGCAGGCACGGTAAGGGGCAAGGTTATAGGTGAGCGCTACGGCGTAAACGTAATTCCAGGCGTTGAGATTTCAGCACTCGACAAAGAGCTTGGCAAAGAAGTACATATCCTTTGCTACCAACCCGACAGCGCCGACAGACTTGAGGGTCTTTGCCGCAGTAACTCTTTCCTTCGTAAAAGAGCAAGCCAGTATCTCATTATCAAGGCTTCCAAGCGCTATCCCATCACTTCCGACCTTGTGCTCAAGTGTGCTACAGGCTCAACAAACGTCTACAAGCAGCATATTATGCACGCCCTTATGGAGTGCGGAATCACGACTGAAGTTTACGGCGAAATTTACCACGAATTGTTTTCACCCGAAAGCAGTGATAATATAATTGTACAGCCCGAATTTCATGACCCGCGAGAAATTGTAAAGCAAATCAAGGCGGCGGGTGGCATCGCCGTGCTCGCCCACCCTGCTCACACAGGTTGTACCGATATTATTGACGACCTTGTGAAAGCAGGTCTCGACGGTATTGAAGTATGGCATCCCTGCCACAGCGAAAACGATGTTGAAAACCTTACCAAAATCGCAAAAAAGAGCGGCCTTATCATGACAGGCGGCAGCGATTTCCATGGTATGTACTCACCTGCAGCAATAGGTGTAGGCGGAATAGAAATACCGCAGCAGCACCTCAATACATTCCTCGGCTACAAAGCCAAGCAGAAGCGGCTTGCAAAAAAGGTCGCAGTTGAATAAGGAGAAAAATTATGCTTGATGACAGCGATGTAAAAATCTTCAAAGCACCGACCAATGACAGCGACAACAGCGACCTGTTTGCCGTTGCAGAAGAAATAAAGAGAAACGTTATCAACGGCAACTCTGCCAAGGCAAAGGCACTCGGCAAGGAGCTTGCTTCGCTTTCACCAGAGAGCGAAGACCTTATAAACGAGCTTACCGAAGCACTTGATGCCGAATGGATAAAGCCCGAAATCAAAGTTCAGTGCAGACTCCTTATGGTCTTCAGTGCTGAGTATACATTGCTCAGCGAGCTCAAGCCAATACTCGCCACAGCCGCAAACGAGTCACTTTACAATGGACTCAAAAAAGATGCACCCGAATTTTACGAGAGCATTTCAAACGGTGCGGCAATGAGCTTCTATTATATGGCGGTAAAACAGCGTGACGTTGTGAAGGCAGTCGGCGAAAACTTCGCTATGCTTTGCAACGTAAAAGGCAACGAAACCGCAAGCAAGCTTGGTTCAGATGTATTCTTTCTTACCTGCAAGCACGTTGCAGGCGTTGTAGAAAAATACGGTTTTGAAAAGTAAAATCCGGTTTGATTTAAAATAAGGCTTGTGCGGATTGATTTCCGTACAAGCCTTTCATTTTTACAGGTTATTTCTTTTTACACTCAAAGCAGAGCCAATCGTTTTTGTCATGTCTTGCTATTACTTCAAAGCCGTTTTTCTCGAATGCTTCGAGGACTTCGGGCTCACGGGGTTTGATAATACCCGATGCGATAAACACACCGCCGTCATCAAGAAACTCGCCGACCTGAGAAGAGAAAAGAATGATTATATCGGCAACAATATTTGCCGCGATTACCTGGAATTTGCCACTGACCTTATCGGTAAGGTTGCCCTTGTGGACAATATATTTCGGCTCTGTGAAGCCGTTCACCTCGCCGTTTTCGCGTGCGGTTTTGACTGCAAGAGCATCGATATCAACACCTACTGCTGACTTTGCGCCGAGAAGAAGGGAAGCAACACTTAAGATACCGCTGCCGCAACCGACATCAAGCATATCTGTATCGGGTGTGATGTAAGGCTCAAGAGCCTCAAGGCAAAGCCTTGTTGTTTCGTGAGTACCCGAGCCGAAAGCAAGACCCGGCTCGATACTGAGCACTGCTCTGCCGTTTGCATCGTAATCATCAATCCAGAGAGGACGGATGAGCAAACGCGCACCTATCTCCATAGGCTTGAAGTATGCCTTCCAGTTGTTCTCCCAATCTTCATTTCTGCATATATTTGTATCCATTTCGTATGCGATTTTTTCAGCCGCAAAACGCTCGGTAAGGAACGCCGTAGCCTCTGCAGGATTATCCTCGGGAGAAATGTAGATATGTATAAGTCCCTTTGTCCTGTCCTTTGCGAGCAGGTCTTCATCAATAAGGTCTATGCCTGCAATCTCAAAAGCCTCCTGCTCAAGTGTGCGGTAATCCTCAATATAAACACCGGGCACGAGCACCTGTGCGATTGCCGCCGCCTTATCAATATCGTCACTGCTGACGGTTATAATAATTTCTGTCCAATCCATTTTTACACCTCAATATCTGTTATGTACGTCTTCTGCAAAGCAGAGCAGGTCTTTTACTTCAAGCACCGTACCGTCATCGAGAATACATCTGCCGTTCATTCTGCCGAAAACCTGATGCTGGTCGGTTACAATAAACTTGACGTCAATTTTTGCCGCGCGGTCAATAATCGGATCAAAGGTCATTTCAAACCTGCCGTCGCTTGAAGTGAATGTCCACTGATCAGTATAGCCTGTATCGGGAATATTGAAAGCTATATCGTCGAGCTTATGTGCCTTGCCGTCGTAGAAAATAACATTTTCGGTTGCGGCACTGTCATCCGCAAAGCCGTAGCCGATATTGAAACCGAAGGGTTTACCGTTTATAACACCGTTGCCCGAGCCCCAATACCATGTGTTATCGTAGGTCCAGACACCTCTGCCCCAGTCGAGTGTACCAAAATCGGTTTCGGGGTCAAGCTCATATACTCTGCCGTCATATTCTACCGTACCGCTTGCACGCATACAGTTGATTTTCTGGTTATAGTAGAATGCCTTTTTATCCTCTTTCCAAGGCTTTACGAGCACCATTGAATCCATCGGCGGCTCTTCAAGCAGAATATCACACTTAAATGGCTTACCGAGCCTGAAATCCTTGAATTTACAGACGATTCTGCGTGCTCCGTCGGTTTTGATATATTCAATGGCGAGTCTTCTGTCAAAGTAAGAAACGTCACCTTTTTCCGAAGTTGACGGAAGCTTGAGACTGCCCATAGGGAATGCATTGAGAATTGTTTCGGTATGCTCAAAGGGCACAGAAAAATCGAGCAAAGATACACTCTGCAAACCTATGTAACCGTTATCGGAAACGGTAAAAGCAAAGCCTGCCTGCTCTTTGTTGGAGATTACAAGGTAATAGTCCCACTCCTTGATTCTGAATGCAGGCGCTTTGATTGCGTTGCGGTCGTAAACCTGAAGCATTTTGCGTGACCAGCCCGGCTCAACCGGAGAGCCTTTGGCATTAAGCAACGGACCTGCTTTGGTTATTTCGTGGTTTCTCTGTGACATTCAGACACCCCCGTATTTATCAGAATAACTTTGTTTCGTTTGTAACATCAACTCTGCCGTGGTTGTAGAAAGCTCTGTTATCGAGTGCCCACTGGCGTGTTGAGAAACCGCCTGTTTCAACACCCGAAACAGCGTTGTTAACCTCTACTATGCGTGCATCAAGTCTGTCGAGAGCAGAAAGAATATCCGCCTCGATAAACAGCGGACGCACAGCCGCACCGAACTCAGGGTCGCCGTGATGAGAGATAAGCATATGCTCGAGAAGCACCGCCTTATCGTGAGATATTCCAAGTCGCTCTGCAGTCTTATCTACAAGCATTGCACCCTTTACAAGGTGGCCGATAAGCGTACCCTCGACACTGTAGCCCGAGGCGATACCTGTTTCGCCTGCAATAAGCTCGTCGAGCTTTGCAATATCGTGAAGCATTGCACCGCCGAGAAGCAAATCAGCATCGACAAAAGGATAAATCTTACAAACACTCTGTGCAAGCCTGACTATTGAAAGAGTATGCTGAAGCAGGCCGCTCCGCATAGCGTGGTGAAGCTTGAAAGCTGCAGGATAATAGAGCAGCTTTTCTTTATTTTCGTTAAGTATTGTTTTTACAAGCAGTGAAATTTCAGAGTCTGCAAAACCGTTTGCAACAGCAATAAGCTCGTCAAACATCATTTCACCCGTATATACGGCAGATGAAACATAGTCCTCTATTTTAACGTCATCGGTTTCATTCACCTTGCGTATACGGTCGATGCGAAGCTGGTCGGCATCGTTGAATTTTGTAATAGTGCCCTGCACCTTGATGAGCGTATTGGCCTCATAAGTACCGTGAAGATTCTCATCATACTTCCACAGCTTGGCGTTTATCTCACCGCTGCGGTCGCTGAGTATGAAATCAAGATATGGCTCACCGTTTTTGTTGAGCTTACGCTCACAGCTTTTTACAAGGCAATAGCCCGTATGTGTGCCTGACTTTTCGTGATAAGTAAAGTTCAAAACATAACACTCCTATTATAATCTGATTTTAATTATACATTGTTATTTTGAAATTTACAACCGACCTGCGAGAAATTTAACCGTATATTAAGAAATTATCATAAATTTTTGCTTATAATATAGATAAAATAAAAAAGTATGTTATAATATAGTATTATTACCCTTTTGAGAAAGGATAAGTGAACATTAATTATGGAATATGCTTTTAATTTATCTCAGCCGATAAACGGACTCAAATTCTGCTCGGTTGACACAAAGTCAAATTTCAAGGTTGCTATTCTGACCGCAAGCTTTGCCCTGCCGTTAACCTCCGACACAGCGGCTAACGCACTGCTTCCCGGTCTGCTCAAGCGTACCTGCAAAAAATATCCGACACTTACACAGATGAACAGACACCTTGCTTCGCTCTACGGTGCAATGGTAAGCGGCAGTGTAGGGAAAGACGGCGAAAATCAGATAATGACACTGCGAGTAACCGTACTGGAGGACAGATTTTCACTTTCCGAAGAAAAGATTTCTTCGGCAGCCGCAGACCTTCTGCTCGACCTCATATTTGAGCCTAATCTCATTGACGGCAAGTTTGCCGAAGAAGATATTGAGCGTGAAAAGCGCCTTATGATTGAGCAGATTGAAAGCGAACTCAACGACAAGAGATATTATGCACTCAAGCGTTGCACAGAGATAATGTGTGAAAACGAGATTTACTCCAAAAGCCGTTGGGGTGAAATTGAGGATATTAAATCACTCGACTCTGTAAGGCTTGTCAAAGCATGGAAAAATATGCTTTCCTCCGCCGTTGTACACATCGGCGTTACAGGCAGTATGAATGCGGATATTATCCGTTGCCGCTTTGAGCAGAAGTTTGAGGATATCGACCGCTCAAGACTTGCCGAGCTTCACACGGAGTTTATTACAAGCGCATACGAGGTGAACAGAGTGCGTGAAGAAATGCCCGTAAAGCAGGGCAAGCTCGTGCTCGGTATGCGTGCAGGTATGACGGATGCTGACGACAACTATGTTGCAATCAAGGTTATGTGCGACATTTTCGGCGGCGGTGTTTACTCGAAGCTCTTCAACAACGTGCGCGAAAAGATGAGCCTTTGCTACTACTGCTCCGCAGGCTTCAACAGAGGCAAGGGGCTTATAATGGTACAGAGCGGTATTGAAAACGAAAATGAGCAGAAGGCAATTGATGCAATTATGGCTCAGCTTGAAGATATACAAAAGGGCAACTTCACCGATGATGAATTCAACGCATCAATCAAGGGACTTACAAGCCTTGCCCTCGGTGTATGCGACACGCCCGAGGGAATCGACCGCTGGTACGGCGGACAGATGCTCGACAGCGACACAATCACACCCGAAGAATACGCAAAGCAGATTGCCGCAATCACACGCGAGCAGGTAATTGCCGCCGCTCAGTGCGTAACACTCGACACGGTATATATGCTCGCAGGCACAGGCGATGCAGAAGATGAAGAAGAATAAGAAAGGAGAGGTGAACTGATATGAAGATAAACGAAATCAGAAATGAACTGCTTGACGAAAAATGTTATCACATAGTCCACCCTACCGGACTTAACATCTATGTTATGCCGAAACCCGGTTATTCGGGCACTTATGCTGTTTTCGGCACTAACTACGGCTCGATAGACACAAAAATCCTCAACAAAAACGGCGAAACCGTAGATATACCCGAAGGTACGGCTCACTTCCTTGAGCACAAGCTGTTTGAGAGCGAAGACCTTGATGCATTTGCAAGATATGCAAAGACAGGTGCAAACGCAAACGCATATACCTCTTTTGACTCAACCTGCTACCTTTTCTCCTGCACGGGCGATTTTGCCGCTTCACTGAAAATACTGCTTGACTTTGTACAGTCACCGTATTTCACCGAGCAGACAGTTGCAAAAGAGCAAGGTATAATCGGTCAGGAAATCACAATGTACAAGGACGTTGCCGACTGGGAAGTGTTTTTCAATCTTCTCAAGGCACTTTATCACAGCCATCCTGTAAGAATTGACATCGCAGGTACTGTTGAATCGATTGCCGAGATTACAGCCGAGACTCTTTACGATTGCTACAATAACTTCTACAACCTCAACAATATGGTGCTCGCTATTGCAGGTAACGTCGATGTTGATGAAATTATTTCAATCTGCGACGAAATGCTCAAGCCCTGTGACGAATTCAAGTTCAAACGCGAGCCTCACGACGAGGCTGAAAGCATTGTGCAAAATTATATTGAAGAAAAGCTCTCCGTTGCCGCACCTATTTTCTCACTCGGTTTCAAAGAGAGCTACGGCCTGCCAAAGCGAACTCTCAAGCAAAAAATCGCAAACGACATACTGCTTGAAATGCTCGCAGGCACAACATCAGAGCTTTACAACAGCCTGCTTGAGCAGCAGCTCATCAACACAAGCTTCGGCTTCGAGCAGTTTACGGGCTTCGGCTATGCCGCAACTATATTCAACGGCGAAAGCAAGAATCCTCAAGAGGTTGCAAAGCAGATAACTGCATATATCGAAAAGCTCCGCAAAGACGGTATTGACCCCGAAGCGTTTGAGCGTACCCGCCGCAAGCTTTACGGCAGAGCTATTATGAGCTTCAACGATATTGACGAAATTGCAAACGACCTTGTCGGTGCACACTTCGATGGCGTAGGTGTATTTGACGATATCGGGATTTACCGCACTGTAACACTTGATGATGTAACCGAAATTCTGAGCAGCACAATGCGACCCGACTATGCCGCACTTTCGGTAATCAATCCGATAGAATAAAATCCAATAAGGAAGTGAAAACAAATGGATTCAACAACCGTATATTTTACCGCCTTGGACAAAGGCTTTAAAGTAAGCTCAGTGCTCGCCGAGTTCAACCTTTTCGGCAACCCCATTACAATCCGCTGGTACGGTGCACTTATTGCTTTCGGCTTTTTGCTTGCAGTGCTCTGGGGCGGCAGAATGGCTTACAAATGGAAGATGAGCCTCGATAAAATGATTGACGTGCTCATCTTCGGTACATTTGCTGCAATTATAGGTGCAAGACTTTATTATGTTATTTTCCGTTGGGATTATTACGCAGCACATCCCTCGGAAATAATAGCAATCTGGAACGGCGGCCTTGCAATTTACGGCGGAATTATCGGCGGTATCCTCGCCGCATTTATCACCTGCCGTTTCAACAAGCTCAACTTCTACAATCTGCTCGACTGTGCAGGTATGAGCCTTCTTATCGGTCAGGGTATAGGCAGATGGGGCAACTTCGCAAACCAGGAAGCATTCGGCACAAATACTACTATGCCCTGGGGTATGAAGAGTGATAAAACAATAGACTACCTTGAACGCAACTATACAAGCTTAAAAGAGTTGGGTATGAATGTAGACCCGCAAGCACCCGTACACCCGACATTCCTCTACGAGTCACTCTGGTGCATCGGCAGTTTCCTGATACTGCTCTTTATCTACAAGAAATGCCGCAAATTCAGCGGTCAGCTCTTCCTCACCTACGGCGTGCTTTACGGCACAGGCAGAGCAATTATCGAAGGCTTCCGTACAGACAGCCTCTATATCGGCAACACAACACTGCGCGTATCGCAGGTGCTTTCAGCAGTTGTCGCTCTCCTTTTCCTTGCAGTGCTTATATTTATGCTTATAAAAACAAAGAAGAATCCGAAACCCATTGAGGGTGTTGATTTCTTCCCTGAAGCAGAGTCGAAAAAAAGCAGAAAAATTACAAAAGAAAGCGTTCAAAGCAGCACTGAAAAAGTCGAATCCGACACAGCTTCCTCCGAAGAAAGCCCCGCAGAAAGCAACACAACAGCTGATTGATTAACAATCAGCTGTTGCAATAACCTTTTCGGCAATTAATTTTATATCGTCTTTTGTGGTAAGCTCGCAGATTTCACGCCGCAGTGAAGCGGCACCGCGTATGCCCTTCATATACCAGGCGGCGTGCTTGCGCGCTTCGAGCATACCTACCTTTTCACCTTTGCACTCACAAAGCAGGTCTATATGCCTTAGCATAACCTCCATACGAAGTTCAACGGGCGGTTCGGGAATAACCTCGCTTTTTTCAAGGTAAGCATTAATCTGCTCAAATACCCAAGGTCTGCCGAGTGCACCTCTGCCGACCATAACTGCTTCACAGCCGGTTTCATCCATAAGCTTTTTAGCGGAGATACCGTCAACAACATCGCCGTTGGCAATAACGGGAATACTTACCGCCTGCTTTACCTGCAAAATATACTCGGGACGTACGGGCGGAGAATACATCTGTACCTTTGTCCTGCCGTGGACTGTAAGTGCCGCGGCACCTGCCGACTCACAGCGTTTTGCAAGGTCGACACAGTTGATACTTTCATCATCCCAACCGATACGCATTTTAACGGTAACGGGAATATCAACCGCTTTCACTACCGCTTCAACAATTTTTTCGGCAAGCTCAGGCTGTTTCATAAGTGCCGAGCCACCGCCGTTGCCTGCGATTTTAGGAGCAGGGCAACCCATATTTATATCTATTATATCGGGCTTAAAATCAAGAGTTTTCACTGCGGCTTTTGCCATAAACTCAGGGTCATCACCAAAGAGCTGAGCCGCCGCAGGCCGCTCAATATCGGATATTCTGAGCAAGGACTGCGACTTGCGGTCGCACATACAAAGCCCCTTTGCGCTTACCATTTCGGTTACGGTGTAGCCCGCACCGAAAGAAGAACATATTTCTCGAAAAGCTCTGTCCGCAACACCTGCCATAGGTGCAAGTGCGGCGCTGCCCTTCCATACAACATTTTTAATCTGCAAATTCAATCACCGACAGGTATTTTAACATAACTTAACTTTTAAGTCAACGAGAGGAGAAAAGCATAATGAGGCTGATGGTAATTGACGGCAACAGCATACTCAACCGTGCTTTTTACGGAATCAAACTGCTTACCACAAAGGACGGCAAATTTACGAACGGTATATACGGCTTTATGACAATACTGCTAAGGCTCACCGATGAGGTAAAGCCCGATGCGGTTGCGATTGCTTTTGACGTAAAAGCTCCGACATTCCGCCACAAGATGTATGACGGATACAAGGCACAGCGAAAAGGTATGCCGCCCGAGCTTGCACAGCAGATGCCGACTCTTAAAGTTTTGCTCAAGGCTCTCGGCTACAAGCTTCTCGAATGTGAAGGTTGGGAGGCTGACGATATACTCGGCACACTTGCCGCTGCCTGCAAGGACGGTGACGAATGCTTTATCGCTACAGGTGACCGAGACAGCCTTCAGCTTGTTGACAGCAAGGTAAACGTACTGCTCACCGCAACAAAAATGGGCAAGCCCCAGACGATAAAATACGATGAGGCTGAAGTTTTCAACAAATACGGTGTCACTCCCCCGCAGCTTATCGATATCAAGGCACTTATGGGTGACAGCTCGGACAACATACCCGGCGTTGCAGGTATTGGCGAAAAAACTGCGGGCGACCTTATTGCTCGCTTTGAAAGCATTGATAAAATTTACAGTAATATTGAGTCGCTTGATATTAAATACTCTGTAAGAAAGAAGCTGATTGACGGCAAGGATATGGCATATCTTAGCCGTACACTCGGCACAATCAGCCGCGAAGCACCCATTGATACAGATTACGGTGCATATATAAAAGCTCAGCCCGATGCTTTCGAGTCGGTAAAAACTCTTACCGAGCTTGAAATGTTCAGCATGATTGAAAGGCTTCACCTCGACCCGAAATGTGCACCGGTTGCAGAAACAGCAAAGCCGAAAGAGAAATTCTCCTGCGTTGAATGCGACAATGTTGGCGCACTCACACAAGCTGTCAAGGCACAGGGTAAGGCATATTTCACACTCAAAGAAACAAACGGTGAGGTTGAAGGTATTTACATCCGCTCAG
The DNA here is from genome assembly GCA_045631965.1 of Acutalibacteraceae bacterium. Classification (GTDB taxonomy): domain Bacteria; phylum Bacillota; class Clostridia; order Oscillospirales; family Acutalibacteraceae; genus UBA8612. The sequence goes on along the minus strand of JAZQVR010000026.1, from coordinate 15,310 downwards.
GCTCGCAGGTCACTCACCTTTCGTCTCTCAACTTCTGCTTTATGAGCTTTATTGAAGAGATTTTTGAGGACGAAACTTTAGAAAAAATTACAGATGACAGCAAGAGTGCTTATTCCTTTGCAATATCAAGCGGAATTGCTCTTCACAATGTCACATTCGATACACAGCTTGCAGGCTATATACTCAACCCGTCATCCAACAGCTATGCTGCAAGCAGGCTCGCTATGGAATACGGTGTTGCTTTGCCGCAGGATGAAGACGAAAACGGCAAGGATGTTGCCGCATGGTTGCTGCCCGAGCTTGAGAGTGTACTCACCGAAAATCTGAAAGAAAACGGTCAGCTCGAGCTACTTCGCGAAACGGAAATTCCTCTTGCCGAGGTGCTTGCCGATATGGAGCTTACAGGCTTTGAGGTTGACCGAAACGGCATAACCGAATTCGGCAAAGTACTTGAAGCGGATATAGGTAAAATATCGGAAGAAATTTACGAAGAAGTCGGCTACACATTCAACCTCAATTCACCCAAACAGCTTGGCGAAGCACTGTTTGAAAAGCTGGCTCTTCCCAAAGGCAAAAAAACAAAGAGCGGCTGGTCAACCAACGCCGATATACTCGAAAAGCTCGCACCCGATTACCCCGTAGTAGAGAAAATTCTGCTTTATCGCACCTGGTCAAAGCTCAAATCAACCTACTGCGAAGGACTTATAAAGGCTATCGGTCACGACGGCAGAATCCACTCCACACTCAACCAGACGGAAACAAGGACAGGCAGAATTTCATCAACCGAGCCTAACTTACAGAATATACCCGTAAGAAGTGAGCTTGGCAGAGAGATGCGCAAATTCTTCCGCGCAAAAAACGGCTGTGTGCTTGTTGATGCCGACTACTCACAGATTGAGCTTCGTGTGCTCGCACATATTGCCGACGATAAAAATATGATTGACGGCTTCAACAGCGGCGACGATATTCACTCAATAACGGCTTCGCAGGTATTCAATATGCCGCTTCAGATGGTAACTCCGCTGATGCGTAGCCGTGCAAAAGCCGTTAACTTCGGTATCGTTTACGGTATCGGTGCGTTTTCACTCGCACAGAATATAGGTGTTACAAGAGCAGAGGCTGACGCATATATTAAGGGCTATCTCCGACACTATGACGGTGTTAACAGCTATATGGAAAAAACTGTTGAAACCGCGAAGGAAACAGGCTATGTACAGACTCTTTTCAACCGCCGCAGATACCTGCCCGAGCTGACTTCGGGCAACGGTATGCTTCGTGCTTTCGGCGAGCGTGTTGCACGCAATATGCCGATTCAGGGCACAGCCGCCGACATAATCAAGATTGCTATGGTAAGAGTTTACGCTCGACTCAAAGCTGAAAAGCTCAACGCGAAGCTGATTATGCAGGTACATGATGAGCTTATAATCGAAGCAAGCGAAGCTGAAAAAGACAAGGTCAGCACATTACTAAAAGAAGAAATGGAAAACGCCGTACAGATGAAAGTAAAAATGCTTGCAGACGTTAACTGCGGCAAAACCTGGTACGACGCAAAAGGATGATATAAAATGGAACTTAAAGAAATTACACTTCAGGCTAAAGAAGCCGCAACCGAGCTTATTGAAAGATCGGGCATAAAAAAAGGACAGATTATGGTAATCGGTTGCTCAACAAGCGAAATTCAGGGCTATGACCTCGGTTCACATTCAGGTCCCGAAGTCGGTAAGGCGGTACTTGAAGGTATACTTCCCGTTGCGAAGGGGCACGGAGTTTACCTTGCCGCACAGTGCTGTGAGCACATAAACAGAGCTATTATAATTGAGGAAGAGGCTATGGAAAAATACCGCCTCGAGCAGGTTAATGCCGTACCTCAACCCAAGGCAGGAGGCTCATTTGCAACAGCACTTTACGGTGCACTCGAAAGCCCCGTTGCCGTTGAAGACGTAAAGGCACACGCAGGCCTCGACATCGGCGGTGTGCTCATAGGTATGCACCTTAAGGAGGTTGCAGTGCCGATGCGACTCACCACAAAGCATATCGGCAACGCACTTATAATTGCCGCACGCACAAGGCCTAAATTCACAGGCGGCGAAAGAGCAGTTTACGATGACTCACTCAGATAAAGGATTGAGATAAATGGAAATTATATTTGTCTGTACGGGCAACACCTGCCGCAGTCCTCTTGCCGAAGGTCTTATGAAAAAGCTGCTTGGCGACAGAGGAATTGACGGCATTGAGGTTTCAAGTGCAGGGCTTGCCGCCTATCCGGGTGACGAGGTAAGCGAAAAATCCGTAAAAGCAGCGGCAAATTACGGTGTTGACATATCATCACACCGCTCACGCAGAATAAGCGAATATATGTTGACAAGCGGTATATTTGTATGTATGACCGCTTCCCACGCCGCGGCACTGGAGCCTTATATTGACGAAAACAGACTGTTTATTCTCGGCAACGGTATTGCAGACCCTTACGGCGGCACGCAGGATATTTATGACAGTTGTGCCGAAGAAATCAACTCTGCATTACCTACACTGCTCTGTTCAATCATAGGCACGAATACTGTAATTGAGCCAATGAAGGCTGAACACATAAGCGAGATAGCCGAAATTGAAAACAGATGCTTTTCAATGCCCTGGACTGAAAAATCGCTGAGTGACGAGCTCGACAACGAAAATGCTCATTTTCTCGCCGCTGTATTTGACGGTAAGGTTATTGGATATGTAGGCGTTATTGAAATATGCGGCGAAGCTGACATAACAAATGTTGCTGTCTTACCCGAATACCGCAGGTGCGGCATAGGAGAAAAGCTGATGAAAGCTGCCGAAAACGGTGCTGTATTGCGAAAATGCGACAGCATAACGCTTGAAGTCAGAGTCAGCAACCCAGCGGCAATTTCGCTCTATAACAAAAACGGATACAAGCAGGCAGGCATACGCAAAGGCTTTTATGAAAAACCCAAGGAAGATGCACTGCTGATGACAAAATATTTTAATGAGGAAAAATAAATGAAAATACTTGCTATCGAATCCTCCTGCGACGAAACTGCGGCAGCAGTTGTAGAGGACGGAAGAAAGATACTTTCAAGCGTAATAGCTTCTCAGGTTGATGCACACATAGTTTACGGTGGTGTTGTACCTGAAATCGCATCGAGAATGCACGTCGAAGCTATCAACGGTGTTGTTAAGCAGGCTCTCGAAAAAGCGGAATGCACAATAAACGACATTGAAGCAATCGCCGTAACATATGCACCCGGTCTTATCGGAGCGTTGCTTGTAGGTGTAAACTTTGCAAAGGGACACTCACTTTCAAGCGGCAAGCCGCTTGTGCCCGTGCATCACCTGCGCTCGCATATTGCGGCAAACTATATCAGCCACACCGAGCTTGAGCCGCCGTTCCTTTCGCTTGTTGTTTCGGGTGGCCACAGCCATATTGTAAACGTAAAAAGCTATACCGAATTTGAAATAATCGGCCAGACTATGGATGATGCCGCAGGCGAATGTATGGACAAAGCGGCTCGTGCACTCGGTCTGCCCTATCCCGGCGGTCTCAATCTTGACCGCGCGGCTAAAGACGGAGACCCGAAAGCATACGCTTTCCCGAAGCCCAAAGTGCAGGGAAGCGAACTTTGCTTCAGCTTCTCGGGACTGAAAACTGCGGCAGTTAACACAATACATAATGCAAAGCAAAAGGGCGAAGAAATCAATATCGCCGATTTTGGTGCATCGTATATAACTGCTGTTGTAAGATGTCTGACTGAAAACACACTCAAGGCGGCACAGCTCACGGGTCAGAAAAAAATTGTACTTGCGGGCGGCGTTTCCGCAAACTCCGTGCTCAGGCGTGAAATGGAAAAAGTCTGCGCTGATAATTCACTTGAGCTGTATTATCCAGAGCTTTTCCTCTGCGGCGACAACGCTGCAATGGTAGGCGCACAAGGCTATTTCGAGTACATTTCGGGCAAAAAAGCAGGCCCTGAGCTCAATGCATACGCCACAATGCCCATTGATAAGGCATATTTTTAAACACGGTGTGTAAAGTCACTTCGTTTACACCGCATTATTTAGGTATATATATCATTTGTTAAACTACATATAGAAAACAGCAAGAGTCATATTGTAAAGGTTACAGCTTTACAATATGACTCTTAAAAATTAATTTTCAAAAGGTATTGACTTTAAAAAACCACCGCAATATAGACAAAAATATGAAAAAAACACAGACTTTTTCAACAGTTTTTCCCAACGCGAGAACTTCTCATCAGCACTTGTATTGCCAAAACAGAATTATTCATAAAAAGCTGTATAAAAATGCCTGATATTCACTTGTTTTACCTGTCAGAAGCTGAAAAAGCAATAAAACATTGTAAAGTCACAATGTTTACAAATGTGAAAAAGTCTGTGGAAAATGTGAAAAAGTCATCATTTTTGTTCTTTCACAGAATTATAACAATATCTTTTGACAAGTATTTTACTTGCATACGGTTTTTTCTTTCTTTTTTGACAAAAATAAAGCCCGATGAATATTCATCTGAATATTCATCGGGCAAGCCTGTGAAAAATTTATGATTCTCAATAAAAATTCAGTTTTGCACTGTCTCTGAGCATCGAAATCGTGGCTTTCGGGTCACTTGAGCCAAACACTGCACTACCTGCAACGAGCACATTTGCACCGTTTTGCGCTACTACAGAAACTGTCTTTTCTGCAATTCCTCCATCGACCTGAAGGTTTATGTCAAGGTTTCTTGCTTTACACTCTTCGCGTATTTCTTTGAGTTTCGGCATCATATCAGCCATAAACGACTGGCCGCCGAAGCCCGGCTCAACCGTCATAACAAGCACCATTTCGAGCTTTTCGAGGTAAGGAAGCACTGCTTCAGCCTTGGTTGCAGGCTTGAGTGCAATACCTGCCTTACAGCCAAGCGAATGAATCTTATCTATAACCTCGTTTGCATCGTTATCACACTCTATATGGAATGTAATTATATCTGCACCGGCTTTGGCAAAATCCTCAACATAACGAAGAGGCTCGCTTATCATAAGATGAACGTCAAAAACAAGTTCAGAGCGTTTACGTAAGGACTTGACTATAGGTGCACCGAGAGTGATGTTGGGCACAAAGTGACCGTCCATAACATCTATATGAAGCCAATCTGCTCCTGCCTGCTCCATACGCTGTGCCTCTTCACCGAGCTTTGAAAAGTCCGAAGCCAGAATTGACGGAGAAATCAGAATATCCATAACAAATACCGTACCTTTCGTATGCTATGATTTCATTTTATAATAAATATAAAAAAATATCAAGAAAATATCAAAAAACTCTTTGCTTTTTTCTATTTATTAATTATAATATAAGGGATACTATATTAAAATGAGTGATGTATATGAAGAAGAATGAAAGACGTGAAACACGTCAGAAAAACGCGCGGCTTTTCAAGAGGTTTCTCCCCTACCTTCTCAGGCACAAGGGCGAAATTGCGCTTGACCTTTTCTGTGCATCGCTTACAACTGCGTGCGAGCTTGCTCTGCCGCTTATAGTGCGTGAAATTACAGATACAGCTATGAACGATATCGCCGCACTTACCGTAAAGCGTATCGTTATGGTTGCCGTTTTCTACATATTCCTGCGTATAGTTGACTCTGCGGCAAATTACTATATGGCCTGCGGCGGTCATGTAATGGGTTCAAAGATTGAAACCGAGATGAGAAACGACCTCTTCTCACATCTGCAGGGGCTTTCGTTTTCGTTCTACGACAATACAAAAGTCGGTCAGCTTATGTCGAGGCTTACGAGCGACCTTTTTGACGTAACGGAGTTTGCTCACCATATGCCCGAAGAAATGCTTATAGCCGTAATCAAGATTATCGGCTGTTTCATTATCTTTGCCGATATGAACATCTGGTTTACGCTGATTATATTTGCAATGTTCCCGCTGATACTTGTAATGACAAAGCGTAACCGTACAAAGATGCGTGAAACATTCAAGGAATCACGCCATCAGATCGGTGAAATCAACGCTATTACTGAAGACAGTCTGCTTGGCATCAGAGTAGTACAGTCATTTGCAAACGAGCCTATAGAAAAAGAGAAGTTTGACAAAGGCTCAAACCTCTTCCTCAAAATAAAAAGACAGTCATACAAATATCTGGCACGCTTCCACACGACCGTAAGACTTATGGACGGTATGATGTACATACTTGTACTTTCGGGCGGTGCGCTGTTCATCCGCGCAGGTGAGATTAATGTTGCCGACCTTACTGCATACACGCTTATGGTATCAACTCTTATGGGCACAATCCGCCGTATTGTTGAATTCAGCGAGCAGTTTTCAAGAGGTATGACGGGCATTGAGCGTTTTGACGAGGTTATGACGGAGCTGAGCGAAATCAAGGACAGCGAAGATGCAACCGAGCTTACCGAAGTAAAGGGCGAAATCGCTTTCAACAATGTCAGCTTTGCATATAAAGGTACGGAAAACAACGTACTCAACGGTATCAACTTCAAAGCCCGGGCAGGCGAAAGCGTTGCAGTAGTCGGTCCCTCGGGCGGTGGCAAAACTACACTGTGTAACCTTATCCCACGATTCTACGAGGTAAACGACGGCACCGTCACTATCGACGGCAAGGATATACGCGGCTTCACTCTCAAATCACTGCGTTCACACATCGGTGTCGTTCAGCAGGATGTTTATATGTTCTCGGGCACTGTTAAGGAAAACATAGCATACGGCAAGCCCGATGCTACCGATGAAGAAATCATCAAAGCAGCTGAAGATGCAGGTGCACACGAGTTTATCACCCAGCTTCCCGACGGATACGATACATATGTAGGTGAGCGAGGTGTCAAGCTCTCGGGCGGTCAGAAGCAGCGTATTTCAATTGCCCGTGTATTCCTTAAAAATCCCGAAATACTCATACTCGACGAAGCTACAAGTGCACTCGACAACGAGAGCGAAAGACTTGTACAGCAGTCGCTTGAAAGGCTTGCCAAGGGCAGAACAACAATCACGATTGCACACAGACTCACAACAATACGCAACGCAACACACATACTTGTACTCACAGAGGACGGAATTGCAGAGCAAGGCAGTCACGACGAGCTTATGAAGCAGAACGGACTCTATGCAGATATGTACGCACTTTATTCAGTATAATTACTTTGGAGGTATTATATATGCTTAAAAACATTTCACCCATTCTTTCACCCGAACTTCTCAAGATACTCATGGAAATGGGTCACGGTGACGAAATCGTTATCGGCGACGGCAACTTCCCTGCAGCAAGCGTTGCACAGCGCCTTGTAAGACTTGACGGTCACGGTGTACCCGAGGTACTTGACGCTATCCTCAAGCTCTTCCCGCTTGACACATACGTTGAAAGCCCCGTTGCACTTATGGACAACGGCGACGCTGCAAACGAGCCCCCTATCTGGACAGATTACAGAAACATCGTAAAAGATAACGAGGGCGAAAAGAGCTTTGAGCTTGTTGAGCGTTTTGCTTTCTATGACAGAGCAAAGAAGGCTTATGCTGTTGTAGCAACAGGCGAAACAGCAATATATGCAAACATTATCCTCAAAAAAGGTGTTGTTATCTGATGAAAAAAGTTCTTGCTATTGATTTTGGTGCTTCAAGCGGCCGTGCGATAATCGGCAGCTTTGACGGCAAAAAAATCACACTTGAAGAAATACACCGCTTCTCAAACGACCCCGTAAGCGTAAACGGCACAACCTACTGGGATGTACTCCGTCTCTTCCACGAAATCAAGCAGGGTCTCATAAAGGCAAAAGGCTACGGTGAGATATCCTCAATAGGTATCGATACCTGGGGTGTTGACTTCGGTCTGATTGACAAATACGGTCAGCTGCTCGAAAACCCGATCCACTACCGTGACCTTCGCACAAAGGGTATGATTGAAGAGGCTGACAAAGTTATACCGCTCAAAGAGCTGTATAATATGACGGGTATTCAGTTTATGGAGCTGAACACAATTTTCCAGCTTCTCTCACTTGCAAAAAACAGGCCTCATATCCTTGAGCGTGCTGACAAGCTTCTGTTTATGCCCGACCTTTTCGGCTATATGCTAACAGGTAAGAAGACTACCGAATACTCGATTGCGACAACTTCACAGCTTGTTGACATAAACACAAAGAGCTGGAGCGGCGAGATTTTTGAAAAGCTCGGCATACCGCAGGGTATTATGTGCGATATCGTCAAGAGCGGCACAGTGCTCGGTGAGCTTTCCGACTGTGTATGCGAGGAATGCGGCCTTGACAAGATTAAGGTAATTTCCGTATGCGGTCACGATACTCAATCAGCTATTACGGCTGTCCCCTGCCCCGATAAGCAGTTTGCATTCATCAGCTCGGGCACATGGTCACTCTTCGGTACTGAGCTTGCAAACCCGATTGTAAACGACAAGGCGTTTGAAATTAACGTTACTAACGAAGGCGGCTACGGTGAATCCACAGGTTTCCTCAAAAACATTATCGGCCTTTGGCTGATTCAGGAGAGCAGACGTCAGTTTGCACGTGACGGCAAGCAGTACAGCTACGCTGACCTTGAGCGTGAAGCTCTTGCGGCAAAGCCCTTTGCCTGCTTTATCGACCCGGATGCACCCGAATTTGTACCTCACGGCAACATTCCCGAAAGAATCCGCGAATACTGCCGCAAGACAAACCAGTACGTGCCCGAAACTGTCGGTGAGATTATGCGCTGTATCTACGAGAGCCTTGCAATGAAGTACAGAGAGACCTTTGAAAAGCTGTGCGAATGCACCGAGAGAGATTACGAGGTCATTCACGTAATAGGCGGCGGCACAAAGGATACTCTTCTCTGCCGGCTTACTGCAAACGCTTGTAACAGAGACGTTGTTGCAGGACCTATTGAAGCAACAGTGCTCGGCAATATTGCAGTACAGCTTCTTGCAAGCGGTGACATAAAATCAATCGCAGAGGCAAGACAGATTATTGCAGACAGCGAAAACGTTACAAAGTACTCTCCTAAAGATACTGCAGACTGGGCTGAGGCTTACAGCCGCTATCTTGACGCAACAAAGTAAACAGTACGGGTAAAACCGTATTTAATAAACAAATTAATTTATCTACATAAGAAAGGACGAAATCACAATGGCAAAAAGCAGATTTATCGGCGATTATCCCGTAATCGGTATCCGCCCCGTTATCGACGGCAGAAGAGGTCCCCTTAAGGTAAGAGAGAGCCTTGAAGACCAGACAATGGGTATGGCAAAGGCTGCAAAGAAGCTCTTTGAGGAAAACCTCAAGTACTCCAACGGCGAGCCCGTTAAGGTTGTTATCGCTGACACAACAATCGGCCGTGTAGCAGAGGCTGCTGCATGTGCAGAGAAGTTCAAGAAAGAGGGCGTTATGATCACTCTTTCCGTTACTCCCTGCTGGTGCTACGGCTCAGAGACAATGGATATGAATCCCACAACAATCAAGGGTGTATGGGGCTTCAATGCAACAGAGCGTCCCGGTGCTGTTTACCTTGCATCTGTTCTTGCAGCACACGCACAGAAGGGTCTGCCCGCATTCGGTATCTACGGCCACGACGTACAGGAGGCTGACGAGTCCGAGAACATTCCTGCAGACGTTGAGGAGAAGCTTCTCCGCTTCGCTCGCTCCGCTGTTGCTGTTGCAACAATGAAGGGCAAGAGCTACCTTCAGATCGGCTCTATCTGCATGGGTATTGCAGGCTCATCAATCGACCCCAACTTCCTTGAGGAGTACCTTGGTCTTCGCGTAGAGTCTGTTGACGAGGTAGAAATCATCAGACGAATGACAGAGGGCATCTACAACGAGGAAGAGTTCCGGAAGGCCCTCAAGTGGACAAAGGAAAACTGCAAGGAAGGCTTCGACAAGAACCCCGAATTCGTACGCAAGAGCGACGAGCAGAAGGAAAAGGATTGGGAATTTGTTGTTAAGATGATGGTTATCATCAAGGACCTTATGAACGGCAACGCAAATCTTCCCGCAGGCTGTGAAGAAGAGATGGTTGGTCACAACGCTATCGCAGCAGGCTTCCAGGGTCAGAGACAGTGGACAGACTTCTACCCCAACGCTGACTTTGCTGAGGCACTTCTCAACACATCATACGACTGGGACGGTATCAGAGAGCCCTACATCCTCGCTACAGAGAACGACGTTCTCAACGGTATCTCAATGCTCTTTATGAAGCTGCTTACAAACAGAGCACAGATGTTTGCTGACGTTCGTACATACTGGTCAACAGACGCTGTCAAGCGTGTTACAGACTACGACCTTGAGGGTCACGCAAAGGATGCTGACGGCTTCATTCACCTTATCAACTCCGGCGCTTGCTGTCTTGATGCTTGCGGCGAAGTTAAGGATGAAAACGGCAACGCAGTTATCAAGCCCTGGTATGAAATGACTCAGGCTGATGCAGACGCTTGTAACAAGGCTACAGAGTGGTGCCCTGCTGACAACGGCTACTTCCGCGGTGCAGGCTACTCCTCACGCTTCCTTACCAAGAGCGAGATGCCCGCTACAATGATCAGACTTAATCTTGTCAAGGGTCTCGGCCCTGTTGTACAGATTGCAGAAGGCTGGACTGTTGCACTTCCCGATGAGGTTTCCGATACAATCTGGAAGAGAACAGACTACACATGGCCCTGCACATGGTTTGCTCCCCGCTGCAACGGCGAAGGCCCGTTCAAGTCAGCTTATGACCTTATGAACAACTGGGGTGCTAACCACGGCGCAATCAGCTACGGTCACATCGGTGCAGATATCATCACACTCTGCTCAATGCTCCGTATCCCCGTTGCTCTCCACAACGTACCGGATGAGAAGATCTTCCGTCCCGCTTGCTGGGGTGCATTCGGCACAAAGGATCTCGAGGGTGCTGACTTCAGAGCCTGCGAGACCTACGGCCCGCTTTACAAATAAGATATTAACCTTTAGTTTTAACGGCAGACTCACTTAACGGTGAGTCTGCCGTTTTTCTTTTTCTGCAAACTGCACAAAAATTCATTTTATGATTTGTTGATAATGATTAAAACATAGAAATTGAAAATGCTGTAAAAAACTGCTTGAAGTGGTCGAAAAAAGATAATATAATCTGTAACTGTAATAAAAATATAAGGGGTATAAAAATGAAGGACTTAAAACCGAAGCTTTTTTCGAGCCTTAAGGGCTACTCAAAGCAACAGCTTATAAAAGACCTGACAGCAGGTGTTATTGTTGCAATTATTGCTCTGCCGCTGTCGATTGCACTTGCTCTCGCATCGGGTGTCGGCCCTGAGCAGGGTCTTTACACAGCAATCGTTGCAGGCTTTGTAATATCATTCCTCGGCGGCAGCCGTGTACAGATTGCAGGCCCTACTGCGGCATTCGCTTCGATTGTTGCAGGAGTTGTTGCCAAAAACGGTTTTTCGGGTCTTGTGCTTGCAACCGTTATTGCAGGTATTATGCTCATACTTATGGGCTTATTCAAGCTCGGCAGTCTTATCAAATTCATCCCCTACACCATAACCACAGGCTTTACGACCGGTATTGCTATTACAATTGTTATCGGTCAGCTCAAGGACTTTTTCGGTCTTACCTTCACACATTCCCCTATCGAAACAATAGAAAAGGTTGAAGAGGTAATTAAATGCTTTGCAACCTTTAACTGGCAGGCACTTGTAATCGGTGCTGTTTCGCTTACAATACTTATCATCGTACCGAAATTCCTCAAGAAGATTCCTGCTTCTATTATCGCAATTATCGTATGTGCCGCACTTGTGAAGATTTTTGATATGAACGTCAACACAATCGGCGACCTTTACACTATTTCTTCTGCTGCTCCGAAGCTCAGCATACCCGAGTTTTCACTCGACACCGTAAAGGCAATTATGCCCGACGCACTTACAATCGCCGTACTTGCGGCTGTTGAGTCACTTCTCTCCTGCGTTGTTGCAGACGGTATGATAGGCAGCAGACACAACTCGAATATGGAGCTTGTTGCTCAGGGTGCAGGTAACATCTGCTCGGCACTTTTCGGCGGTATTCCTGCTACGGGTGCAATCGCACGTACTGCAGCTAACATCAAAAACGGTGGTCGCACACCTATTGCAGGTATGGTACACGCTGTTGTACTGCTTGCAGTGCTTCTTGTGCTTATGCCCTACGCTTCGCTTATTCCTATGCCGACAATTGCAGCTATACTCTTCATCGTTGCTTACAATATGAGTGAATGGCGCGAATTCACTGCTATCATCAAACAAAGCCCGAAGAGTGATACACTTGTGCTCCTTGTAACATTTGTGCTGACCGTTGTGTTTGACCTCGTTGTTGCAATCTGTGTCGGCATTGTACTCTCCACCGTTATGTTTATGAAGCGTATGTCCGACGTAACGGATGCGTACGGTTGGAAAGAGATTGACGAAAAAGCCGACAAAGACAATGTCAACCTCAAAAAAGTGCCCGACGGTGCAATGGTTTACGAAATAACCGGCCCGATATTCTTCGGTGCATCAAACAAGATTGCAAACGTTATCAAGACATCTGACAAAAAAGTAATCATAATCCGTATGAGAAGCGTACCTGCAATTGATGCAACGGGTATTCACAGCTTTGAGTCAATAATCAAAACCTGCCGTCAGAAAAACATCACGCTTATTATGTCGCACGTAAACAGCCAGCCGATGAAGGTACTCAAAAAATCGGGTATGTATAAAGATATAGGCAAAGAAAATATATGCGAAAACATTGACAAGGCACTCGCAAGAGCGGCTGAAATATTAGGATAACAACCAGGGATTACAGTGATTTACTGTAATCCCTTTTATTTCTAATTTTGATATAATATTTTTGCTTGTACAGTATTTTTACTTGACAAACTAATAAACTTAAAGTATAATACATATTTATTAAAAGGAAAGTAAATAAGGGAGGAATACAATGAATTGGCAAACTTTTCTTGAGGCTACCATAGGCCAATGGGAGCTTCTGGTGCGTTTGCTTGCAGCTTGTGTTTGCGGCTGTATAATCGGTGTCGAGCGCAGTTTCAGACAAAAGGAAGCAGGTATCAGAACACACGTCATTCTGGCTATGGCTTCTGCACTTATAATGGTTGTATCAAAGTACGGCTTCTTTGACCTTGCAGGCACAAATATGAATGCTGACGGCTCGCGTATCGCATCAAACATCGTTACCGGTATATCATTCCTCGGTGCAGGTGTTATCTTTGTACGAGGCGGCTCTATCAAAGGTCTTACAACTGCGGCAGGTATCTGGGCTACAGCAGGTATAGGTATGGCACTTGGTGCCGGAATGTATACAATCGGCATTTCCTGTACTGTCGGTATGATAATAATTCAGCTCCTGCTTCACAAGTTTATGCCCTTCTCGGAAAATATGGAAACCAACATTATTACGATTAAAATTAACGAGGGCTCGCAAGCACTTGAAGATATTACCAACGAACTGACAAAAGCTGGTATCAGGGTAACCGGTATACGCTACAAAAAGCAGGACAACGGAATCACAAAAGCTGAGCTTACCGTAAGAGCAAAGAAAAAATCTTCTATGAAAGCTGTGCTTGAGTTTATAAGCACAAACGAAGCTATTCAGGAATTCACACTTGAATCATAACAAAAAGGATTAGTGAGCTTTTCACTAATCCTTTTAATTTTATATCGAAAGTAATTCTTTAAATGCATCTATATAGCCTTTTGCCGTAGCCGTATCACTGCTTTCTGCAAAGATACGAAGCAACGGCTCAGTGCCTGAGAATCGGCAGATAACAAAGCTGTCATCGGCAAAGTACACCTTGCATCCGTCTTCGTAGCTTACACGTACTACCTCTTTGCCAAAGTCCGGCAGAAGCTTGTCCTCGTAAACAATCTTCATTATATCCGATTTCTTTTCGGGAGCAAACGCCATATTATCCTCAACCATCTTAAAAATTCCGTACTCTGCAACAAGATCATCTATAATCTCGGCAGGCGATTTACCGATTACACTTACCATCTCGGAAAAGAGAGAAGCGGCATAAACAGAATCTTTACCGTGAATATGACCTCTTACCGTAAGACCGCCCGAGGATTCACCGCCAAGCACTGCATCAACCTCATCGATTTTAGAGGATATGTATTTGAAGCCTACAGGCACTTCGTAGCACTTCTCGCCGAAGCTTTCTGCAATTTTGTCAAGCATATGGGTTGTTGCAAGGTTACGAACAACAGGGCCTGTCCAGCCCTTGTACTTTACAAGGTAGTGATAGAGCATACAGAGGGTTTCGTTGGCGTCGATATATCTGCCTGTACAGTCAACTATACCGAGGCGGTCACCGTCACCATCCATAGCTATACCGAAATCGTATCCGCCCTTAATAACCATATCCTTGAGTGAACTCAATGTCTGCTCTGTAGGTGCAGGCATTCCGCCGCCGAAATAGGCGTCTTTATTAAGGTTAATTGTATCAACAGTACAGCGTGCCGTATGAAGAATTACCTGCAGAGGATATGTACCGGAGCCGTGCATTGTATCAAAAAGCACGCGGATACCTCTTTCGCGGAGTGCTCCCATATCAATCAGGTCAATAATATCGTCAATAAATTTATTGAAGGGATTTTTGAGATACTCAACCGTACCGTTTTTCACGCAATCATCAAAATCGGTGCATTCAATCTTATCCACAGCTTCGATAAGCTGTTCAAGAAGTGAAGTTGTTTCTACGTCAGCATCTCTGCCCTCATCGGTAAAGAGCTTTATTCCGTTATAACTTGCAGGGTTATGGCTTGCAGTAACCTCGATACCGTAGTGCAGACCTTTATCTTTAACGGTATGCATTACAAGAGGAGTAGGAGCAGAGCGGTTAAGAAACCACACCTTGATACCGCCTGCGGCAAGCACCTCGGCAACCCATTTAGCGGCATCAACCGAAAGAAAACGGCGGTCGTAACCGATAATAATCGGCGTTTCTGTTTTATTCTCTTTGCGTGCAAGTGCAAGAATACCTGCCGCAACACGCTGTATGTTTTCTTTTGTAAAATCGTCACCGATGACTGCACGCCATCCGCCCGTACCGAATTTAATCATTTTCAAAATCCTCTCAGAAGGAAACCTTTTTGGTATCCGCGTTATTCCTCAATATATGTTTTTACAATCTCAGCGATATACACTCTGTGATAGTCGCCGTTGTAGTTGCTTTCTATTGCTTCGTCGATAAAGCCCTTGGGGTCGATATCCTGGAAAGCGAGCTTTTTGAGCACAAGGTTTACCTTAGCCTGCTCAACGCACTCTACCGAATCAAGTTTAACGGTTGTGAAGCCCGTTGCCTCGTACTTATCG
>JAZQVR010000025.1:0-93036 GCA_045631965.1 Acutalibacteraceae bacterium | reverse complement strand
GGCAGGCGAAGTCAATTATGTTGTTGAGCCTAAAATCGACGGTCTTTCCGTTTCGCTTGAGTACGAAAACGGCAGACTTGTGCGTGGTTCAACCCGTGGTGACGGCGACGTCGGTGAAGACGTAACGCACAATATTCTCACAATCAAGTCAATTCCACTTGAGCTTAATGAAAAACTGCCTCTTTTAGAGGTAAGAGGTGAGGTGTATATGCCTCACAGCAGCTTTGAGGAGCTTATATTAAGACAGGATGAGGCAGGGGAGAAGCCTTTTAAAAATCCGCGTAATGCCGCCGCAGGCTCTCTCAGACAGAAGGATTCGACGGTTACCGCAACACGCGGACTTGATATGTTTGTGTTCAATATTCAGCGTATCGAGGGTAAAACACTCAGTTCACACAAGGAGTCGCTCGACTATCTTACTTCTTTAGGCTTCAAAACAGTACCCGGTTATGAGCTCCATTCCGACTTCGAGTCCGTTATGGCTCATGTCGACAGAATAGGCGAAATGCGCGGCACACTTGCCTTTGATATCGATGGTGCGGTTATCAAGGTTGACGATTTTGCAAAGCGTGAAATTATGGGCAGTACGGCGAAATTTCCCCGTTGGGCGGTTGCTTTCAAGTATCCTCCCGAGGAGAAAAGCACAGTGCTGCGTGAAATTGAAATAACAGTCGGCAGAACGGGTGTGCTTACGCCTACTGCGGTATTTGATCCGATTCAGCTTGCAGGCACAACAGTCAGCCGAGCAACTCTTCACAACCAGGATTTTATAAACGAAAAGCAGATTGCTATAGGTGATACTATTGTTGTCCGCAAGGCAGGCGATATAATTCCCGAGGTGCTTTCCGTTGAAAAGCACTGTGGTGAGCCTACGTTTACTCTGCCGTCGGTCTGTCCGTCGTGCGGTGCGGAGGTTACACGCGAGGACGGTGAGGCGGCTGTGCGTTGCAATAATTCCGACTGTCCTGCACAGCTCAAACGCAGGCTTATTCACTTCTGCTCAAGAGATGCTATGGATATCGAAAGCCTCGGCGAAGCCAATATCGACCTTTTTGTCGATAACGGTCTTGTTTCGAGCGTCGAAGATATTTACAGACTTCATGCAGAAGATATTATCGGCCTTGAGCATTTTGCAAAAAAATCGGCAGACAACCTCATAAAGGCTGTTGCCGATTCAAAGCAGAATGATTTGTATAAACTTATTTTTGGTCTGGGTATCAGACATATCGGTCAGAAATCCGCAAAGCTCCTGAGTGAACACTTTATCACAATGGATGCTTTACAGCAGGCGAGTGTTGAAGATATTTCAAAAATCGAAGGCTTCGGCGGAATTATGGCGGAGAGTGTTGCACGGTATTTTGCAATGCCGCAGACCGCTGAGCTTATCGCAAAGCTCACGGAGCTCGGGCTCAATATGAAATCGCTTCGTGAGATTGAAAGCGATAAATTTGCAGGCAAAATCTTTGTCCTTACAGGCACGTTGCCTACCTATACAAGAAATGAAGCCGCAGAAATAATAGAAAAATTCGGCGGCAAGGTATCTTCTTCCGTTTCGAAGAAAACGGATTATGTGCTTGCTGGTGAGGATGCAGGCAGTAAGCTCAAAAAAGCCAATGACCTCGGTGTCACCGTAATCAGCGAAGAAGAGTTTAACGCTATGATATCAGAGTGAGCCTTCTTTAAAAGCTCTCTCAAACCATACGTTTTCGGCTTCAAACGCTCTGCCGTTCAGGTAGTTTAGTATACCTGCATCGGTCGTGAATTTAAACTGCAGACGGTATGAGTAAAGGCACTGCTTTTTGTAGCCGCCCTTGTCTTTGTTGAGGGCGTTTGTGCCGTACTTGCCGTCGCCGAGAAGCGGATGGCCGATGTGTGCGAGGTGTGCTCTTATCTGATGCGTTCTGCCTGTAAGCAGTTCAACTCTTACAAGGCTGAGTCCGTCTTTTTCGTCGAGCACCTTGTACCTTGTGCGTATTTCTTTTGCATCGGGCTTCGGTGTGTCGAATACCTGTACTTTGTTTTTCTTTTCGTCTTTGCGAAGGTATGCGGTTAGTGTTGCTTCTTTTTTGTCAAACCTGCCGTGAGCAAGGCATAGGTAGATTTTATCAAGCTCTCTGTCCTTGATTTTTTGATTAAGAATACGAAGCGACTCTGCATTTTTAGCCGCTATTACGATTCCGCCTGTGTTGCGGTCAATGCGGTTTGCGAGTGCAGGTGCAAAGCTGTTTTCACCCTTGGGGTCGTATTCTCCCTTTTCGTAAAGATAACGCTCTACTCTTGTTATCAGTGTGTCAACGTATTCGCCCTCGTCAGGGTGACTGAGCAGACCTACCTTCTTGTCGAGCAGTATTATGTTTTCGTCTTCATAGATTATGTCGAGATTTTTTGATGCACGAAGGAAGTCGTAATTATCGGGCTTTGCCTCGAAAAATTCATCGTTAATATACATCTCAACAAGGTCGCCTACCTGCAGTCTTGTTGAAATTTCGGCGCGCTTGCCGTTTACCTTGATTCGCTTAAGGCGTATGTATTTGTACATCAGTGCTTTGGGCAGTAACGGCACAGCCTTGGTTATGAATTTGTCAAGCCTTTGGTTTGCGTCGTTTTGCTTTATCGTAAAGCTTTTCATTTCAATCACACCTAAAAAATAATGTAGATATAATAACACAAAAAAATATTTTTATCAATATATAAAGGAAGTGAGAACAGTGGATAAATTTGTGCTTCATTCAAAGTATAAGCCTACGGGCGACCAGCCGCAGGCTATAAAAGCACTTGTTGACGGTGTCAATAACGGTTTTGACGAGCAGACTTTGCTTGGTGTTACAGGCTCGGGCAAAACTTTTACAATGGCTAACGTTATTGCCGAGGTCAATAAACCTACACTTGTTCTTGCTCACAACAAAACTCTTGCCGCACAGCTTTGCAGTGAATTCCGCGAGTTCTTTCCCGAAAATGCGGTTGAGTATTTTGTATCCTATTACGATTATTATCAGCCCGAGGCTTATTTGCCGACGACCGATACTTATATAGAGAAAGATTCGGCTGTCAACGATGAGATAGATAAGCTCCGTCACTCCGCAACCTGTGCACTTGCAGAGCGTAGGGATGTTATAATTGTCGCATCCGTTTCGTGCATATATACGCTCGGCAGCCCGTTTGACTATAAAAATATGCTTATTTCACTCCGACCCGGTATGGAAAAAAGCCGCGAGGAGCTTATTGAAAAGCTTGTCAGCATCCAGTACGAGCGTAACGATATAAACTTCATCCGTAACAAATTCCGTGTACGCGGTGATGTTGTTGAGATTTTTCCTGCCTATTCGTCCGATACGGCTATACGTGTCGAGTTTTTCGGCGATGAGATTGACCGTATAAGCGAAATAAATGTGCTCACAGGCGATGTTAAGGCTGTGCTCAGCCACGCGGCGGTATATCCTGCGTCTCACTATGTTATTCCGCAGGAGAAGATGGAAGAAGCCATCGGCAGAATTTTTGCTGAAATGACAGAGGTGTATGCCAAGTTTGTAGAAGAAGGTAAGCTGCTTGAAGCACAGCGTATCAAACAGCGTACAGAGTACGATATAGAAATGCTTCGCGAAACAGGTTTCTGCAAAGGTATAGAAAACTATTCGCGTGTGCTTTCGGGAATGCCTCCGGGCTCTGTGCCTTTCACACTACTCAATTACTTCCCCGATGATTTCCTGCTGTTTGTTGATGAGTCGCACGTAACTCTGCCGCAGGTAAGGGGAATGATAGGCGGCGACAGAGCGAGAAAAGAAAATCTTGTCAATTTCGGCTTCCGTCTGCCTTCGGCATTCGATAACCGACCGCTTACCTTTGATGAGTTTTATGAGCGTACGGGGCAGAAGATTTTTGTCAGCGCTACTCCGGGTGAATTTGAGCGTAACAAGAGTGCAAAGATTGCGGAGCAGTTGATACGTCCGACAGGTCTGCTTGACCCCGAAATATCCGTCAGACCCACCGAAGGTCAGATTGACGACCTGCTCAGTGAGATAAACAAACGCACAGCAAAAGGTGAGCGTGTGCTTGTAACCACGCTTACAAAGAAAATGGCAGAAAACCTTACCGATTATTTTTCCGATATGGGTGTCAATGTGCGTTATATGCACCACGATATTGATACTATTGAGCGTATGCAGCTTATAAGAGGGCTTCGTCTCGGTGAGTTTGACGTGCTTGTCGGTATCAATCTGCTTCGTGAAGGTCTCGATATACCCGAGGTGTCGCTTGTTGCGATACTTGATGCAGATAAAGAGGGCTTCCTCCGTAGTGAGACCTCGCTTATACAGACAATAGGCCGTGCGGCACGTAACGCAAACGGTGAGGTAATAATGTATGCCGACAGCGTGACTCCGTCTATGGAGCGTGCGCTTGACGAAACGGCACGCCGTCGTGAAAAGCAGATGGCTTATAATGAAGAGCACGGCATAACACCGCAGACGATTATAAAAGATGTATCCGAAATTCTTGAAATTTCATCGGGTGCAGACAGCGTTAAGGCAGATAAACAGCTCAGCAGAATTGAGCGTGAGCAGCTGATAAAACAGCTTACCAATGAAATGAAAGCGGCGGCAAAGATACTTGAATTTGAGCACGCTGCACAGCTTCGTGACAGAATTGAAAAACTCAGACGAGGTAAATAAATGAGAGAGAAAAAAATACTGGTAAAAGGAGCAAGGGCTCACAACCTCAAAAATATCGACGTTGAGATTCCGAGAGATAAGCTTGTTGTGTTTACGGGCTTGTCTGGCTCGGGTAAATCGTCGCTTGCCTTCGACACGATATATGCCGAGGGTCAGCGCCGCTATGTCGAGTCGCTTTCAAGCTATGCAAGGCAGTTTTTGGGTCAGATGGAAAAGCCCGATGTTGATTATATTGAGGGTTTGTCGCCCGCAATTTCAATCGACCAGAAAACAACATCCAAAAATCCTCGTTCAACAGTAGGTACGGTAACGGAAATTTACGATTATCTGCGTCTGCTGTGGGCACGTGTAGGCGTGCCTCACTGCCCCGAATGCGGCAGAGAGATTAAGAAGCAGACAGTTGATGATATTGTCGGCAAAATTCTTGAAATGCCCGAGGGTACGAAGCTTCAGATTCTTGCACCCGTTGTCAGAGGGCAGAAGGGCGAGCATATAAAGGTGTTTGAGTCTGCACGCAAGGGCGGCTATGTGCGTGCGCGTGTTGACGGCAACCTCTATGAGCTGACCGAAACAATAAAGCTTGAAAAAAACAAGCGCCACGATATTGAAATAATCGTTGACCGCCTTGTTGTCAAGGAGTCAATACGTTCAAGACTCGCGGACTCTGTCGAAACTGCGGCAGGTCTTGCAGAGGGACTTGTGCTCTGTGATGTTATAGGCGGCGAAGAACTGCTTTTTTCGCAGAATTATGCCTGCCCCGACCACGGCACTTGTATCGAAGAGCTTGAGCCGAGAATGTTCTCGTTCAATAATCCTTACGGTGCGTGTCCTACCTGCTCGGGTCTCGGCATTTTTATGAAAATCGACCCCGATATTATTATTCCCGACAGGTCGCTTTCCGTAAACGGCGGTGCAATAAAGGCAAGCGGCTGGAGTATTACCGACAGCGGCAGTATTGCGAGAATGTATTTCGAAGGTCTTGCAAAGCACTATAAGTTTTCGCTTGATACACCGATTGAAGAGCTTCCGAAGAAGATTATCGATATTATTCTCTACGGCACAAACGGCGAAAAATTCACAATGGAGCGTAACACCCAGTTTATGCAGGGCACATACCGCTCTGATTTTGAGGGCGTTGTAACCAACCTTGAGCGCAGATATAACGAAACTAACAGCGATGCTATGCGCGGTGAGGTTGAGCAGTATATGTCCGAGCAGTCGTGCCCCGACTGTAACGGTGCAAGGCTCAAAAAAGAGGTGCTTTGCGTTACCGTAGGCGGTATGAATATCGAAGAGTTTACGCGTATGCCGATTGCGGAGGAGCTTGATTTTATCAACAACCTCACACTCTCCGAGCGGGATATGAAAATTGCAAGGCTTATTCTTCGTGAGATAAAGGAACGGCTCAGCTTCCTTATGAGTGTCGGCCTCGAGTATCTTACTCTTGCAAGAGGTGCAGGTACGCTTTCGGGCGGTGAAAGCCAGCGTATAAGGCTTGCCACGCAGATCGGTTCGTCGCTTACAGGTGTGCTCTATATACTTGATGAGCCGAGCATAGGTCTGCATCAGCGCGATAATTCGCGTCTTATCGAAACCCTCCGTCATCTGCGTGATATTGACAATACGCTTATTGTAGTTGAGCACGATGAAGAAACCATAATGAGTGCAGACTTTGTTGTTGATGTAGGTCCCGGCCCGGGTATTCACGGCGGTGAGATTGTGTGCAGCGGCACACCTGAGCAGATAATGCAGTGTGAAGAATCCGTTACAGGTCAGTACCTTAGCGGAAAGAAGAAAATTCCCGTGCCTGAGAGCCGCCGTAAGGGTAACGGCAAGAAACTCGAAATTATAGGTGCGAGGGAAAATAACCTTAAAAATATCGATGTTACGATACCTCTGGGCACACTTACCTGCGTAACAGGTGTTTCGGGCTCAGGTAAATCGTCGCTGATAAATGAAATTCTAAATAAGAAGCTTGCCGCGGAGCTTAACGGTGCACGCAAATATGCAGGCAAGCACGATAAAATCAAGGGCATACAGCACCTTGATAAGGTTATAAATATCGACCAGTCGCCGATAGGCAGGACTCCTCGCTCAAACCCTGCGACATATACGGGCGTGTTTACCGATATACGCGATTTGTTTGCCGCCACGACCGATTCGAAAATCCGCGGTTACAAGGCAAACCGTTTTTCGTTCAATGTTAAAGGCGGCAGATGTGAAGCCTGTCAGGGTGACGGTATTGTCAAGATTGAAATGAACTTCCTTGCTGATATTTACGTACCTTGCGATGTCTGCCACGGTGCGAGGTATAACCGCGAAACTCTTGAGGTAAAATACGGCGGCAAGTCAATTTACGATGTGCTTGAGATGACTGTTGAGGAAGGTCTGTCCTTTTTCTCTGCAGTGCCGAAGGTCAAGCGTAAATTGCAGACACTGTACGATGTAGGCTTAGGTTATATCAAAATAGGTCAGCCTGCAACCACTCTTTCGGGCGGTGAGGCACAGCGTGTCAAGCTTGCGACAGAGCTTGCGCGTATTGCAACGGGAAAAACGATTTATATTCTCGATGAGCCTACAACGGGACTTCATACAGCCGATGTACACAGACTTATAACCGTTTTGCAGAAGCTTGTAGACAGCGGCAATACGGTGCTTGTAATCGAGCACAATCTCGACGTTATCAAAACAGCCGATTATATTATTGACCTCGGACCCGAGGGTGGTAATAAAGGTGGCGAGATTGTTGCCTGCGGTACACCCGAAGAGGTTGCCGAATGCGAAAAATCCTATACAGGTCAGTATATTAAAAAAATGCTTTAAATAAAAGAAACCGTTGCATCAGCAACGGTTCTTTTATTTATTCAGCTATCTGATATATTCTTACGTAGTCTACAATAAATTCGCTGTGGTAAGTTTCTTTGTCGAGCGGCTCAAGTGCCGAAGCGTCGGGCACTTCGAGTGAAACTCTGACTTCTTCTTCGACCTGTGATGTGCCGTTGCCGAAGGTTGTGCGTGCTGTTTCAACACCGTTGATGTAGAAGATGTATTCATCCTCTGTCCACTTTACGCCGTATGTGTTGTATTCGTTGTAAATATCGTTGCCGTAGAATGCACCGAGCATACGTGACTGGTAGCCTTCTGTTGCACCGTCAACACCTGCACAGTGGATTGTCTGCGTAACTGAGTCGTGCATAACCTTTTTGCCGTAGTAGGGTGCTTCGAAAATATCTATTTCTGCACCGCCTACACCGCCCTTGGAGTATTCAGCCTCGTACGGATGAGCCGCCATAATCCAAAATGCACTCCAGAAGCCGCCGCCGTCGCTGACTTTACAGCGGATTTCAAAGTAACCCTGCTTGTACCACTTCTTAAGTGCAAGGTCACCTGCATACCAACCTGCGCCAAACTGACCGTCCTCAAGATATTCTGCAGTAATAACGCAGTTGCCGTCTTTTACTTCAACCTGGCTGGGTGTGCGGTAGCCGCCGCGGCGTACACCTGTGTTGCAGTATTTCCATACATCTGTATTGAGTGTTTCGCCGTCAAACTGGTCTTCAAAAACAAGAGTATAACCGTCGAGGTTGAGCTCTTCGCCGCGGGGAGTTGTGGGATAGTCGAAAATCGTAAGGCCGAAAAGCTCAACGATTGCAAGAATTGCGGCAATCGCACCTCTTATGCTTTTGGAAGTGAATATCTTTTTGAAATAGATTTTCTGCTGCTCAACGCCCCACATCTGTCTGGGAGCAAGTTTCAGGACTTCTGTTAAAAATTTTTCAAACATAAGAAATCTCCTTTGTTATCTTTCAGGTTTTGCATCCTTATGCGGTACGTTTTCTGTAACTGCAGCTATAAGCTGGTCAGCAGAAATTACCTCAACGTTATCGCCGAGACTCTGAACAAAAACTCTGAGGCTCGCAGGGCTGATTGTCCACGGGTGAACATTAATAACTGTGTAGCCGTTTATTGAATTGATATCGGCAGGGTAGGTGTTTATAACATCTGCCTGCTCCTTAAGCCATTCTTCTGTTACCATTGATGCGTCGCCGCTCGGGTGCCAGAGTGAGTAGCCTACGCTTACAAAGGGCTTGTCGTTGGCAAAGAAAACTCTTCCTCGACCGCCGCCGTAGCCGTTGGTGTACGGGTCGGGGTCAATCTGGATTATACCGCCCTTGATGTTATCGTATCTTGCAAAGTACTCGAGCTTGTGTGCGTAAGAAGCATATTCAAATTCGTTGTTGATTTTGTCAAGCAGAGTCATTGTTGTAAGTCCGCTTTCGAGCATTGTTGCAGCTGTAAGGTCGGAGTAAACTTTCATCTCGCTCGGTGACATCATTGAAATTCTTGCGTAACCTGCGCCTGAAGGACCTGTGATAAATGAATCCTCAGGGTCTTTGTTTTCAAGTGCTTTCTTGACCGCTGAGGGTGAGAAGGTGTTCATCTGCGGTGCAAAAGTCCAGGTTACGGGTATATCCATATCTTCGTATGACTGCCATGTGTGGAATTCCTGATATCCGTTTGAAATCCACTGTGCATTGTCACCATCACTGTAAACGATTGCTACATAGTGCTTTGTCGGGTCAAGCTCAGGTGTCTCAACATCCTGGCCGAAATCAGTTGCTTTTTCCTCAACGTTGCGAAGAAGGCTCATATTGAAACTGTGGTCAGAGGGGATTACGTAGTGACCGAAGCGTGAAGCACACTGTGTGAACTTGATTTCATATTTGCACCAGCCCATAACCATCGCAGGAGCTTCAAGGTCGCTGAAAACCATATCGCGGAAAGCTCTTGCAACGTAGTCACTATCCTCAACGTATGTGATATAAATCTTCTGCTGTACTGCGAAGTCACGCAGACCTGAAGCGTATGAGTAGAGATGAACAAGGCTGTCCTTGCGGAAGAAATCCTTGTGCTCCTCGTAAAAGTCACGTTCGTGAGTGAAATCAAGCACTGTAGTTGAAAGGTCGACCTTCTTTTCCATGCCGAGTGCCTTTACTGTTTCTTCTGCTGATACGGGCACTGCAAGCCAGCCGTAAACCGTTGTATAGTTGAATGCAAGGTTAATCTGTGCGTGAGTGTCGGAATCTGAGAAAAGAACGTAACCGTTATCTTTTATGTAAGAAGAGAAAAGGGGTACAAGGTTTTTAAGTGTCCAATAATCGCCGTTTTCATCGGTATAGGAAAGAGTATAGCCGTTGTCTTTCAAATCCTGTAACTCGGATTTTGAATCCATACCGTAGTTGATGAAAATCTTGGCCTCGGTACGGGAAACAAGACCCTGAAGGCTCTGTATAGCGGCACGTTCGTCTTTGTTTACTCTGCCGCCTTCAACTACTATAATTTCGTCTGCAATCGGTACGCTGTCAAAGTCGTTGATTACAGTTGAAAGCTCGTCTTCAGCTTTCGTGTTCGGAATAATTCCGGGGACGAATGAGGATATGCCGTTTGTTATGTACATAACAATTGCAAGCATAAGACCTATTGCGGATTTGATGGTTGCCATATTTATCACGCTCCAATATATTAATAACTAATTATAACATAACTATTTGCTTTTACGCAATATAAAAATCCGCCTGAGATTAACTCAAGCGGATTTATTTTGTTTTATTGAGGATTATTCAGCGTCTTTGACGGAGATGATACCGTTGAATACGCCGACATAAAGTGTGTTGTTGGGGCCGATTGTGATCGGACCGTAGCTGTTGTTCCAGTTTCTGCCGATACCTGTGAATACCTTGAATACGGTTTCACCTGTATCGAAATCAACAGCTGTAAGGTACCATGCAACCTTGCCTTCGGGGATGCCGTCGTCATCTGTATCCTCTGCATCGTCATACTCTCTTGTGTAGAGGTAAACAAGGCCGTTTTCTGTTGAAAGCTTGGGAACAACCGTGCAGGAAGCTTCCTGGCTCTCCCATGCGATGAATGCATCTGTGCAGTCCTCGTTGAGGTCGATTCTTACAACACCGGGCTCACTTGTCGGGTCTGTTACGAGGAAGCCTGAGCCTGACTCGGAGTAGTTGTTTTCAACGATGAATGAGCGGCCGTGAGCAATAAGGCTGTTTTCACTTACACTCTTACCATTTGTGAATACGGGAACCTCAGCGATGATGTCGCCGTTTTCACGGTCATAGATGCATACATGAACCTGATCGTCAGCGTTGTCTGTAACAGCAACAACCTTCTTGATGCTGCCGTCTGAACAGGGAACATCGAGGAGTGTGGGTGTAGTACCGCTGCCCTGGTTGATAGCACCGGGCTTGAGGGTTGTACCTCTGTCGTACTCTGTTCTCCATGTGTAGTAGGGTGTGCCGTCCTCTTTAATATCGAAACGGTACATTGCGTGGTCAGATACGATGTAAGCACCGTCTTCAGCCATACCGAATGTATTCTGGATTTCTTCGCCCTTGCCTTCGTATGTAAGCTTTGTAACGAATACTTTGTCTGTGTCCTTTTCGATGTAGCCTACTTCACCGGGACGTGTTACAAACCAGATGTTGCCGTCGTAGTCGGGCATAGCGTCTGTGATGTATGAGCCTTCGGGAAGGTAGCTGCTGATATCGTACTCTTTTTCGATCTTCCACTCGGGTGTGCCTGTTGACTCATCAATGTAGTAGATCTGGATTACGTTTTCGGAGTTACCGATGATAGGTCTGTCGCCTGCGAGAAGGTGGCAGTAAGCGCCGCCTGATGTGTCGCTGGAGATTGAACCGAAGTCAAATCTCTTGATAGCTTCGATTGTTGAGGGACGCTGGGGAAGACGTGTCTCGGCAAGGATCTCGAGTGTATCTGCATCAAGAAGGAGAAGGCGGAAGCCGACTACGTTACCGCTGATACACATAATTCTGCCCTGGCTGTCGAACATGCATGTTGCAACAAGACCGCCGAAAACGTTGAGTGAACGGCTCTTGACAACGCAGTTGTTGCCGAGCGGGCCCATGTGGTTGTATGAACCTGTGTTGTAGGAGTTGCCGTGCATACCGTTTGTGCCTTCCTGGGCAAGGTAGGGGTTCTGCGGAACAACGATATCGTCCATCGGGTCAGCAGTTGCAACTTCGCCCATGAATTCGGGGCACTTCTTAGCTGCGAGAGGTTGGGCGATCTGTCCGCCGGGGCTGAGGAATATCATCAGGAAGGCTGACAGAGCTGTGAGAACTTTGATGAAAATTTTCGATGAGAAAATTGCTTCAAGCATGATTTTGATGTCCTTTCTTTAATATAAATTCTCCCATAAATTGTACCACTCTTCCTATCAATAGTCAATATAATTTTAATTTTAAAAATAATATAATTGTTGACAATGTCAATTATCGGTGATATTGTTGATTTAACAAATAAAAATCGGAGGGATTTTTTATGGCAAAATGGCGAGTCGGTATTATCGGTAACGGCGGTATCTGCAAGGGTGCTCACCTTGAAGAGTATCTCAACGATGACCGTATAGAAGTTGTTGCTCTTTGCGATATCATCGAAGAGAGAGCACAGTTCCTTAAAGACAACTACTTCCCCGATGCAGACGTTTACACAGATTACAAAGAGCTTCTCAAGGATGAGAGTATTGACTCTGTTGATATCTGTACACCCAACTATCTTCATTCAATTATTGCTGTTGCAGCTTTCGAGGCAGGCAAGCACGTATTCTGTGAAAAGCCCGACGCAGTAAGCGTTGAAGAGGCACTTCGTATGGATGCTGCCGCTAAAAAGGCAGGCAAAACACTTATGATTATGCGTAACAACCGCTTTGTTGCTCCTTCACAGTATGCAAAGAAGTATATTGATGCAGGCAAAATGGGCGAGATTTACTGCGGCCGTTGCGGCTGGCAGAGAAGACGCGGAATTCCCGGCAAGGGCGGCTGGTTCACAACCAAAGAGCAGTCAGGCGGCGGTCCGCTTATCGACCTTGGTGTTCACCTTATCGACCTTTCAATCTGGCTTATGGGCAACCCCACACCCGTTGCTGTTTCGGGTAATACATACTGCAAGTTTGCTGACAACGATTCAAGCGACTCCGTCAACTCCGATTTCGGCGACAAGATGGCAGACGGCACATTTGACGTTGAGGACCTTGCAATGGGTATGATCCGTTTTGATAACGGTGCAGTGCTTCAGATTGAGTTCAGCTGGGCATCAAACATCAAGAGTGAAAACCGCTTTGTTGAGCTTCGCGGTACAAAGTCAGGTCTTGAGTGGCGTAACGGCAAGCTTGAGATTTTCACTGAGGAAGACGGTCAGCTTCTCGACATCGCTCCCTCAAACATCAACGAAAAGCACGGCCATATGTACAACCTCCGTCACTTCTATGACGTTGTTATCGAGGGTGCAAAGCCCATCTTCGAGCCTCAGCAGGGTATTGATATGATCAAGATTCTCTGCGCTATCTATGAGTCTGCAAGAACAGGCAAGGAAATCACACTTTAATTCGGAATTAAGAATTAGGAATTCGGAATTAATATAAAATCAACCGCTGTATCGAATTTAATCGGTACAGCGGTGTTTGTTTGGGCAATTTTTAACTTTGCACTCCTGACAATTTGTTTCTTCTATGCAACAAAGTTGAAATTCACATTCGTCACAGAGTATTATCTGATTACCTTGAGCATCTAAATGCTCACCGTTTCCTATGCAATCGTTGCCGAAGTTTCCGGGTGTTATAAATAAATTACTTACATCTTTAATGTTACTCATAATATTAAATCACCACACTATAGTAGTATTTTATCATACTTTATCCTACAAGTCAACACCATAAGGGATTGAGTGGTATAATATAAACACAAACTACTGCGAGAGGTGATTTTTTGAAACCGTTAAAAGAAAAGGTAAGCATTACGCTTGATAACGACATAGTCGAAAAAATTAAGCTTCTGGCAGAAAATGATGAACGCTCTTTCTCACAGTATATTAACAAAATATTGAAAGAATACTTGAAAAATCAGGAATCATCCGATAACTGAAATTAACAAAAAAAAGCCGCTGTATCGAATTTAATCGGTAAAGCGGTTATTTTTATGTTTGCAATCCACCTCCTTTCAAAAGAAGGTGAATATTGGCTCCCTCATTGAGGGAGCTGGCAAAACCGTAGGTTTTGACTGAGGGAGTATGAGGTCCTTCACTTCGTTCAGTATGACATTGATTTTATATCGCTGTAAACTGCTTTGTCAAAAGCTCCTTTTGAAAGGAGCTGTCGATCGTATGCGAGACTGAGGATTGTTGCAAAAAATAAAGATGCTGTATCTGCACGATACGGCATCTTTTATGTGGAGTTATCTTATTTAATAAGTGATGAACCTGTCATCTGTGCAGGCTGCTCAAGGCCCATAATCTGGAGCATTGTGGGTGCGATATCGCAGAGCTTGCCGCCCTCTTTAAGCTCGCAGTCGTAGCCGACTACGCAGAAGGGGACAGGGTAAGTTGTGTGAGCGGTGAAGGGTGAGCCGTCATCCTCATACATCTTGTCTGCGTTACCGTGGTCTGCTGTGATAAGCACTACGCCGCCCTTAGCCATAACAGCGTCAACAACCTTGCCGACACACTCGTCAACAGCCTCAACAGCTGCAACAGCGGCATCAAAAATGCCTGTGTGGCCGACCATATCGCAGTTAGCGAAGTTGAGCATAATTGCGTCGTACTTGTCCTCTTCAACAGCTGCAACAACCTTATCTGCTACGATGTATGCGCTCATTTCGGGCTGCATATCGTATGTTGCAACGTTGGGAGAATCTGTAAGGCTTCTGTCCTCACCCTCGTAAACGGTTTCTTCACCGCCGTTGAGGAAGAATGTAACGTGAGCGTACTTTGTGTATTCTGCAATACGAAGCTGCTTCATACCTGCGTTGCTGATTACTTCGCCGAGAGGCATTGTGATACGCTCGGGCTTGTAAGCAACCTCAACGTTGGGCATTGTCTCGTCGTACTGAGTCATACAGATGTAGCAGAGGTCGAGCATCTCGTCACGTACGAAGCCGTCAAAATCAGCATCAACAAATGCACGTGTGATTTCTCTTGCTCTGTCGGGACGGAAGTTGAAGAAGATTACGCTGTCGCCGCTCTTAACTGCTTCAGCCTTCTCGTTTACGCAGGGTACGATGAATTCGTCTGTTACGCCGTTAGCGTAAGACTCTTCCATCATTTCCTTTGCACAGGTGAACTTGGGAGCGTCGAGTGCTGTCATAGCACGGTATGCCTTCTCAACACGGTCCCATTTCTTCTCTCTGTCCATAACGTAGTATCTGCCCATTACGGAGGCGATTGTGCCTACGCCGATCTCGCCGCACTTCTTGTAAAGCTCAACAAGGAAATCCTTGCCGCTTGTGGGAGGTACGTCACGGCCGTCCATAAAGCAGTGAACGTAAACTTTCTCAAGGCCGCTTTTCTTAGCAAGCTCGAGAAGAGCGTAGAGGTGAGTGTTGTGGCTGTGAACACCGCCGTCGGATACAAGACCCATAAGGTGAAGTGCAGAGCCGTTAGCCTTGCAGTTTTCAACTGCCTTTGTGAATTCGGGGTTTGTGAAGAAGTCACCGTCGGAGATTGACTTGGAAATTCTTGTAAGCTCCTGATAAACAACGCGGCCTGCACCGATGTTTGTGTGACCTACTTCGCTGTTACCCATCTGACCGTCGGGAAGACCGACGTCAAGACCGGATGCACCGATATATGTGAGGGGATAGTTTGCAAAAAGGCTGTCAAGATTGGGAGTCTTAGCGGAAACGATAGCGTTGCCGTAGTCGCTCGGGTTCTTGCCGAAGCCGTCCATAATGCAAAGAAGAATAGGCTTTTTCATATTCTGTAACCTCTTTGAGTCAATTATTTGCTTGCTGCCTTAACGATAGCTGCGAAGTCTGCAGCCTTGAGTGATGCACCGCCGATGAGACCGCCGTCAACGTCGTACTGAGCAAGAAGCTCGTCTGCGTTGCCTGCGTTCATGCTGCCGCCGTACTGAACAACAATCTTGTCTGCTGCTGCCTTGCCGTAGAGCTCGCCGATGAGTGCACGGATTGCGCCGTTAACCTCGTTAGCCTGCTCTGCAGTAGCTGTGAGACCTGTGCCGATTGCCCATACGGGCTCGTAAGCGATGATGATGTTGTCAAGCTCAGCTTCTGTAACGCCGAGGAGAGCAACCTTAGTCTGCATACGTACGATTTCCATTGTGATGTTCTGCTCACGCTCTTCCTTGAGCTCGCCGACACAGAGGATAACCTTGAGACCGTTGTCAAGAGCAGCTCTTACACGCTTCTGAACTGTAACGTCTGTCTCGCCGAAGTACTGTCTGCGCTCGCTGTGGCCGATAACAACGTACTCTACGCCGATAGCCTTGAGCATGGGAGCGGAAACTTCGCCTGTGAATGCGCCGCTCTCTGCCCAGTGGCAGTTTTCAGCACCGATTTTGATGTTGGAGCCCTTTGCTGCTTCCATAGCTGCAAAAAGGTCGATATAAGGTACGCAAGCAACTACGTCACAGTCAGCGTCTGCAACGAGGGGCTTGATTTCGTTGATGAGAGCTGTTGCCTCAGCAGGAGTCTTGTTCATTTTCCAGTTACCTGCGATAACTACTTTACGGAGATTCTTATCCATTTTATAAACATCCTTTCAGATTTGATTACTATAACTTTGCCCGTGTATTGGTTGATACACGGGCGATTGATTTTATAGGGGTTAATTATTTCTCGTTGAGTGCTGCGATACCGGGAAGCTCTTTGCCTTCCATGTACTCGAGAGATGCACCGCCGCCTGTGGAGATGTGGCTCATCTTGTCGGCAAAGCCGAGCTTCTGAACAGCTGCTGCACTGTCGCCGCCGCCGATGATGGAGATTGAGCCGGACTCAGCAACTGCGTTAGCAACTGCAATTGTACCTGCTGCAAAGTTCTCCCACTCGGAAACACCCATCGGGCCGTTCCAGATAACTGTGCCTGCACCCTTGATAGCGTTTGCGAAAAGCTCCTGTGACTTGGGACCGATGTCAAGACCCATCCAGCCGTCGGGGATATCGTCGGAGTTAACGATCATAGCCTCTGTGTTGGGATCGTATTCCTTACCAACCTTGTTGTCTACGGGGATAAGGAAGTTAACGCCCTTCTCTTTAGCCTTTGCCATCATTTCGCCTGCAAGCTCAACCTTGTCAGCCTCGAGGAGAGATGTGCCGATGTTGTGGCCAAGATACTTCATGAATGTGTAAGCCATACCGCCGCCGACGATAAGTGTATCAACCTTGTCAAGAAGGTTTGTGATAACGCCGATCTTGTCGGAAACCTTTGCACCGCCGAGGATTGCAACGAAGGGACGCTGCGGATTCTCAAGAGCACCGCCGATGAAAGCGATTTCCTTCTGAATGAGGTAGCCGCAGACAGCAGGAATGTAGTCTGCTACACCTGTTGTTGAGGAGTGAGCTCTGTGAGCTGAACCGAAAGCATCGTTAACGAAGATATCAGCAAGAGAAGCGAAAGCCTTGCTGAGCTCGGGATCGTTCTTTGTTTCGCCCTTCTCGTAACGAACGTTTTCGAGGAGCATAACGTCGCCGTCGTTAAGAGAAGCTGCAAGAGCCTTTGCGCTCTCACCGACAACGTCTGTTGCCATCTTAACTTCTTTGCCGAGGAGCTCGGAAAGGCGAGCTGCTACGGGAGCAAGTGAGAACTCGGGAACAACTTCACCCTTGGGTCTGCCGAGGTGAGAGCAAAGGATAACCTTTGCGTTGTTGTCAAGAAGGTACTTGATTGTGGGGAGTGAGGAAACGATTCTCTTGTCGCTTGTGATAACGCCGTCCTTAAGCGGAACGTTGAAATCGCAACGTACAAGAACTCTTTTGCCGCTGACCTGAATATCTTCAACGGTCTTTTTGTTAAGTGCACTGCTCATTTTCTGTACATCCTTTCGTGATATATAGTTACTTCAATTTTTGGCAAATTAAGGCTATAAACCTTTCTCACATATTCTATACTATTTTTAAAAGATTTTCAACATATAATTGTTTGCAGTTTTTGGGGGTTGCAGGTCGGATTTTTGTTGATTTTGCTATTTCTTAAATAATTCCTTGACATTGTGAAATTTGCGTGCATATAATGATTGCATATATAAATTGACCCATTATCAGGAGGTATATTCAATGGCAAGAGTCTATAATTTTTCCGCAGGTCCTTCCATGCTTCCGGAATCAGTTCTCAACAGAGCTGCAGCCGAGATGCTTGATTACAAGGGAAGCGGTCAGTCAGTAATGGAGATGTCACATCGCTCCAAGGTATTTATGGAGATCGCTGCAGAGACAGAGTCTCTTTTCCGTGAAGTTCTCGGTGTACCGGAAAACTACAAAGTCCTCTTCCTCCAGGGCGGTGCATCAACACAGTTCGCAGCTATTCCGCTCAACTTCATGAACGGCAACAAGAAGGCTGACTACGTTCTTACAGGTCAGTTCTCCACAAAGGCATACAAAGAGGCTTGCAAGTACGGCGATTGCCGCGTTGTTGCAAGCTCCAAGGAAGATACATTCTCATATATTCCCCGCCTCGAGAAGTCCGATTTCGACCCCGAGGCAGATTATGTCTATGTTTGCTTCAACAACACAATCTACGGCACAACCTACAAGTACATCCCCGACACAGGCGATGTTCCGCTGTTTGCCGACGTTTCATCCTGCTTCCTTTCAGAGCCGATGGACGTTACAAAATTCGGCCTTATCTACGGCGGTGCACAGAAGAATATCGGTCCTGCAGGTCTTACGGTAGTTATCGTTCGCGAGGATCTTCTCGGCAACGCACGTGATATCACACCCTCAATGCTCAACTACAAAGAGATGGCAGACAACGATTCAATGTACAACACTCCTCCCTGCTACTCAATCTATGTTTGTAAGCTTGTTCTTGAGTGGATCAAGAGCATCGGCGGTCTTGAGGCTATGAAGGAGCGTAACGAGGCAAAGGCAAAGCTTCTTTATGATTATCTTGACAGCAGTAAGCTCTTCAAGAACGGCGTCAAGAAGGAAGACCGTTCAATGATGAACGTTACCTTCGTTACAGGTGATGCAGACCTTGATGCAAAGTTTGTCAAGGAAGCTACTGCAGCAGGCTTCGTAAACCTCAAGGGTCACCGCTCTGTAGGCGGTATGCGTGCTTCTATCTACAATGCAATGCCCTGCGAGGGTGTTGAGAAGCTCGTTGAGTTTATGGCAGAATTTGAGAAAAACAATTCATAAGGGTGATATAAATGTTCAATATTCTTACTCTCAACAAAATCGCAGCCTGCGGTACCGACAGACTCGGTGCAGACTATGTTGTTTCTGACAGCGTACAGTCTCCCGATGCTATTATGGTACGTTCCGCAGCAATGCACGATATGGAGTTTGACGCAAATACTGTTGCCGTTGCACGTGCAGGCGCAGGTGTCAACAACATTCCGCTCGACAAGTGCACAGAAAAGGGTATCGTTGTTTTCAACACACCCGGTGCAAACGCAAACGCAGTTAAGGAGCTTGTGCTCTGCGGTCTCTTCCTCTCTTCAAGAAGAATTCCCGCAGCTATCGACTGGTGCAAGACTCTCAAGGGTGAGGGTGCAAATGTATCCAAGCTCGTAGAAAAAGGTAAGTCACAGTTTGTCGGTCCCGAAATCTTCGGCAAGACACTCGGTGTTATAGGCCTTGGGGCAATCGGTGCGAAGGTTGCAAACGCAGCTGTCGCACTCGGTATGAGCGTTGTTGGCTACGATGCTTTCCTTACAGATGCAGCTGCAGCAGCTCTCGCTGACGAAGTCAAGGTTGTTTCAAGCCTTGACGAGGTTTATGCAGCATCCGATTATGTTTCTCTCCACCTTCCCTGCAACGACAGCACAAGAGGTATGATCAACGCTGATACATTCGCAAAGATGAAGGACAGCGTACGCATCCTCAACTTCGCACGCGGTGAGCTTGTTGATAACGCAAGCGTTATCGATGCACTCGCAAGCGGCAAGTGTGCAGCTTATGTTACAGACTTCCCTACTGATGAGCAGATCGGTGTTGACGGTGTTGTTGCAATGCCTCACCTCGGTGCATCTACTCCCGAGTCAGAGGATAACTGTGCAGTTATGGCAGCAGACGAAATCAAGGCATACCTTGAAAAAGGTGAGATTGTCAACTCTGTCAACGTGCCTGCAATGCGTCTTGCAGCTCCCAACGGCAAGAGAGTCTGCGTAATCCACGCAGAAAGCGCTTTTGCTGATGTTGTTGCCGCTATGGAAGGCAACACTGCAAACGTAAACACAGCTTCACGCAAGGGCGTTTCCTACACCGTAGCAGATATGAACTGCGACTGCGTAGCAGAAAAGCTCGCTTCTGTTGAAGGTGTCTACAGAGTCAGAGTTATCGGCTGATAAAACTTAAAAATCAAAAATGCCGCTGATTGTGCTATGTGCAATCAGCGGCATTTCTTTTTTTACAGAGTGTTTTGTAATCTTTTTATTTGCTTTTTGAAAAAGTCTTCGTAAACGGCATAGAAATTCGGATGGTCAAGGACTTTTATAAGCTCAAGGGCTTTTTTGGTTTCTGCTATTGCTTTAGCAGTTTTGTTTATTGATTCATAATATTCTGCAAGCTTCCACATCATCTGGATTAAATTTTCAAAAGAAATCCATTTCTGTTTTTCTGCCGCTTTGAATTTAGGTTCACCCTCAAGCAGGTAAGCTATTTCCGTAAGCTTGGTAAAATATATTTCGGGAATTTGCTCTATTGCGTTTTCTGCACTTTTTAAATCACCCTTCTTTTTGTAGGCGTAGGCAAGAAAACGCAAAGCATCGTATTTAACCTCATTGTTAAGCGTTCTTTCTGCGAGCTTAGAGGCGATATCAATCGTTTCGTCAGGGTCAGTAACAACATAAAGAATGTTGTTAAGGAGCAAATCGTTTTCGGGATATGTTTTAAGAGCTTCTTCGAGAATTGCTCTGCTTTTTTCGGGGTCGCTTTCTCTGAATTTATATGCTTCGTCTAAAGCTTTTTCTATTTTCTCTTCTTTTTCGGTGAGGCTGAAATCAAAAAGCTCATCCATTGATACATCAAAATAATTTGCGAGCATCGGCACTAACGTTATGTCGGGCAAAGCGATGCCGTTTTCCCATTTGCTGACCGCTTGAAACGATATGCCTATTGCGTTTGCAAGCTGTTCCTGAGTTATTCCTTTGGCTTTTCTTAAGGCTTTGATTTTGTTTCCTATATTCATAGTTTATCACCGCCGTTTTGTTTTGTCTGAAATATACCACATTGCTCATATTCAAACAATAACATATCAGGCGATATTTTTCAACTGTAGGTTGAATTTGCAGCCTTAAGATTTAATGCTTTTTATAAAATGCCGTAGGGAACAGTCTTGACTGTTCCGCAAGGTTTGATGCTGCTTGCGGAATGGTCAAGACCATTCCCTACAATAATTGTAAATTAAAAAACTATACTATTTCAAGTGAATTTTCTGTTTCTTTTATTTCAAAGAATTCAGGTCTTTCGTCAGGCTGTCCGTTAGGTCTGTGGAGAGACAGCATAAGCTTGCCCTCAAGGCTTCTGAATATCATTCCGTGGCCGCCGTCTTTATCAAAAATTGTCGGCAGGTGAGACCATTTGCTGCTGATTTTCCCGTTGTCGGAGGTGGCAACGCACTGAGCATAGCCGTTGACAAAGGTTGACCATATCATTAGCAGTTTGCCGTCGGATTTTTTGTACATAAACGGGCCGTCGGTTATATAATGGTCGTCTTCATCCTGAGTTTTGCCGCAGAAAGAGCTTGCCTTGAAAATTTCGGCAGGCTTGCTGACAGCTTCTTTAAGGTCGGGTGAAAGCTGCATATAGTTTATCGTGCCGTCGAGAATCTGTGTGTGCTCGTGGCAGAATACGCAGTAGGGGACACCGTCTTCAATATAAAGCGTGCCGTCAAGACATTCCCAGCCTTCGGGTGTTATTGCTTTACCTGTGAGCGGCACGAATTCACCGTCGGGCTTGTCGCTTACGAGAATATATGTGCCGCGAAGTCCGTCAGGCTTCAGGAATGTTGCAAGCATATAAAATTTGTCGCCGAATTTATGTACCTCGGGTGCCCAGTTTGCCTGCTTGTTGAGTCCGTACTTTTCGCTGTCAAAAACAGGTATCGGGTTCGACCAGTTTTCAAGGTCTGTGCCGATATATACGTCAATACCGCCTGTGCACTGACCGAAATTTGCACCTCTTGTACCGTACATATAATATTTATCATTGTATACAAGTACAAACGGGTCGCGGATATGGATTTCTTTAGTTTTCATTTCAGTTCTCCTTTGTCAGCCATTCGTGCTCGGGAGCATAAAACCTTGTTGTCTTGTACCACGGGTCGTTTTCAAGGTGACGTATCATCCATAAGTAGCACATTTCATAGCCGGGTGCAACAACCTGCTGGTGGTCGTTGCCGTCTGTTATAAACGATGCAGAGCCGTGAGTGCTCTTGAATACGTTGTCACCTATAAAGCAGGCGCCGAAGCCTTGCGGCTTGTCAAACTGATAGTAATAAACCTCGGGTTGAGGATGGTGGTGAGGAGGATAGCTTGACCATTTGCCGGGCTGGTTGAATACTTCGCCGAGCACCATATTTGAGTATGGTGCGTTGTCGTAGTCGAACAGCGTTGAGCATATTCTGTGGCCTGTGCCGCCCCATTGACCCTTGCCGAATTCCTGGTAAAGGCACATATCGGGTGTGTAGAAAACAGGCTCGAAATTACGCTCGTTGTCTGTCTGCTGAATAAGTATCTCCGTACCCTCTGCGGCGGTAATGCTTACCGCCGTGTTTCTCGGCACGTGTAAGCAATAAGGCTTCTTTTCAAACGGGTCACGGCGAGCCATTTTTTCAGTATTACCGTTCCACGATATTTCTGCACTTCCTCTCTGAAGAAGAAATGCGGTTTCGCAAATTTCGTCAGATACTTCAATTGTTTCGTTCTCTTTGAATCGTTTAACTCTTATTGTCATACGCATTTCTGCGTTTTTGCCGCCCATTTCGCAAAGAGTGAGCCAACCGTTGTTGTCAAATTCGGGGTAATCAAACATAGCTATCATTCCTTAAGTTTTATATTTATGCAAAGAAAAACGCTGTTTCGCTGCCGTTTTCTGCAATATACTTTTTTAATCCGAAATTTTTTTCTATTGCTTCGCTGTCAAGGATTGCTTTTGTGCTGTCGCAGCAGATCAGCTTGCCGTTATCCATTATTGCTATGCGGTCAGCATATTTCACTGCGGCTGACAGGTCGTGCATAATGCAAAGCGCTGTTTTGCCGAGTGATTTCACAGTGTCAAGCAGCTTGGCTTCGTTAGCTGTGTCAAGGTAAGCCGTTGCTTCGTCGAGCACTATTATATCGGTACTCTGCGAAAGAATCATACCAAGGTAAGCCCGCCTTAATTCGCCGCCCGAAAGTGTGTTCAGCTTACGCTCTGCAAGTGCTTCAAGGTCGGCAGTTTTCAATGCGTCAGCTACGGCTTTTCTGTCGATGTCCGTTATTTTCTTTCCGAGTCCGAGGTGAGGGTTTCTGCCGAGCATTGCAAGGTCTGTTACCGTAATCGGCGGCGATGAAAGGAGCTGCGGCATAACGGCAATCTTTTTTGCTCTTTCATTTCTGCTCATTTCTTTGAATGAAAGCGAGCCGACTTCTATTTCACCCGTAAAACCGAGCGAAGACCCCAAGCAAGCGACAAGAGTCGATTTGCCGCAACCGTTTTTGCCGATAAGTGCGGTGAAACTCCCGTCGGGCAAGTGAAGCGATACGTTATGCAGTATTTCTTTTTTACCGTAAGAGGCACATAGTGAGCTGACAGTTAACATAATCTGTACCTCCTTTATATTTTTGCTCTTGCTTTTATAAGCAGACCTATAAAAAACGGAGCACCGACAAACGCCATCATTATACCTACGGGTATTTCACTCGGTGCAGCAATAAGTCTGCCGATAAGGTCTGCCGTTATAACCAGGCAGGCTCCGATAACGGCACCTGCAGGCAGTAACACACGTATATCGTTTCCGAAAAATTTCCGGGCGATGTGCGGCACAACAAGGCCTACAAAGCCAAGCAGGCCTGCAAAACTGACGGCTGCAGCGGCTGAAGCGCTGGCACAGACGATGCAGATGCTGCGTAAAGGCTTAACATTTGTGCCAAGCGAAGCGGCAACAGAATCGCCTAAAGCAAGTGTGTTTATTTTTCGCGAAAATAAAAGGCTTGCAGAAAAGCTCAATGTAATTATTATCGCAGGCATAGTCAGTGATTGCAGTCTTACTCCTGCAATTGAGCCTATTGAAAAAGCATTATATGAATTGAGCACATCAGAATCAGCAAGATTAAGTGCCGATATAGCGGCATTGAGTAACGTTGTCAGAGCAATACCCGCAAGGATGATTGAA
The DNA here is from genome assembly GCA_045631965.1 of Acutalibacteraceae bacterium. Lineage (GTDB taxonomy): Bacteria > Bacillota > Clostridia > Oscillospirales > Acutalibacteraceae > UBA8612. The sequence goes on along the minus strand of JAZQVR010000025.1, from coordinate 69,007 downwards.
GCCTTTGCTCCGCCGAGTTTGTTTGATAACGTGATTATAACCGTTGCACAAATGAGTGCACCTGTAAAAGCCGCAATCGGGATGAAAAATGAGGAAAACGGAAAAAAGGACAGCACCAGCGTAACAGCAAAGCCTGCGCCTGAATTTACACCTATGATATTCGGGCTTGCCAAGCCGTTGTCTGTAACGCTCTGCAGCAGTATTCCGGAAACCGAAAGTCCGATACCGGCAAGCATACCTGCGGCAACTCTGGGTAATCTGACGCTCTGTATTATCAGCGACTGCGTTTCAAAACCGCTTTTGCCCAGCAGTCCGCCGAAAAATTCTGCCGTATTCATATTTGCACTGCCGAATCTTAATGACGCATATACGGATATGACAACCAGAACCGCAAGAGATATTACACCTGCGGCAGAACAAAGAAAATATTTCTTTTTATTTTTACTGTGCTTTGTCATTCAGTATCTCCGCAAGGTAAGCGTAAGCCTGTGCCCACCTTGCATTCGGTTTATATTGAAAGAGTTCCTTCGGCAGAAAATGATATCTGCCGTTTTTTATAGCATCAAGGCTTTGCCAGGCAGGTTCTTTGAACATATTGCTGATGTTTTCTTTTGCCGCCTGCTCGTCGCCCATGGTAGCGATGAAAATATAATCGGGGTTTTGTATTAAAATTTCTTCTATGCTGAGTCCGTCAAGCAAAACAGGTGCATTTTCTGTAATATTATGTGTGCCGAGCTCATTTAACATTGTGCAGGCAAAATGCTGCGCAGATGTTTTGGCTTTTGTTGATTTGGCGGTAGAGCCTGCACGTATAAACAGTATGCTTTTGCCTGAATTATCGGCGTTTTCCAGTATTTTATCAATCTGCAGTTTTATATCTGTGCCGTATGTTTTATAGGCTTCACCGTTACCTGTTATATCTGTACAAATTTTCAGCATGTTAAGGTAATCTTCAAAGCTTTCTACGCTGAATTGAGCGGCAGGTATGCCTGCAGCGTTAAGCATCTGTGCCGCTTGCGACTGTGCCGGAATGTCGGCAGAGCATATTACAAAATCGGGTTCATAAGAAATCAGCAGCTCTGCGTTTATTGTCTTGCCTGCACCGCTGTCAGCAAGCAATGTGCCTTCTTTGCAGAAACCGCGCTCAATACTTTCGCCTACGGTAGCATAAATATCGCCGCCTGCAAGATTCCAGATTTCGGCAAAAGATGAAAAGAGTACGGCAACCTTCTGCGGCTTTTGCGCAAGGCGGATTTCAGCGCCGGTGCTGTCGGTGAAGCTGATGTATCCGCCGTCTTTTTCCGGCGCAGTACACGAGCACAGGCATACCAAGATTAAAAAGGCAGACAAAAATGCAATAAACCTTCTTTTCATCAGCCGATGATTTCCTTTTCGATTTTATCAAAACCGATGCGGTTGATTGTATCGGCAAATCGCTCACCGTCAATGCCGTTGTCACGGAAAAACAGAATTATTTTTTCAACAGCTTCGATAACTTCTTCTTTGCTTGTGAAAAGCCTGCCGAGTGCTTTGCCTCTTGCAACCTGCTTGCCCCAACGGCCGCCTATATAAATTCTGTAGCCGTTTGTATAATCGCTGAATGCATCAAACGGACATTTGCCCATACATCTGCCGCATTTGTTGCACTTTTCGCTGTCATATATAAGCTTGCCGTCGGCGAGCTTTGATGCTTTTATGGGGCAGGCTTTTTCAACCTGACAAACCTTGCAGTTTCTGCATTTTTCGGTATTATAAACCGGTTGAAGCTGACCGATTATTCCTATATCGTTAAGGTCAGGCTTTGCACAGTTGTTCGGGCAACCGCCTACGGCAATTTTAAATTTGTGCGGCAGCTTTACATTATGCATACCTGTATAGAATTTTTCGTGTATTTCGTCAGCAAGTGCAAATGTGTCGATAAGACCGAAGGTGCAGGTAGTGCCCTTGCAGGATACAACCGGCCTTACTTTCGGGCCTGTGCCGCCGTACTGAATATCTGCATCGTCAAGAAATTTGCAGAAGCTGTCGATATTGGAATAGGGGATACCCTGTACTTCAATTGTCATACGGCTTGTGAACGCGATTTCACCGCTGCCGAATTTTTCTGCCGCTTCAATAATTGTGCGTGCTTTTTCTGCGGTGAGCTTGCCGTTGCGTGTGAGCACGCGGCAGTTGAACTTATCCTCTGTCAGTTTGTTCCTTAAAAAACCGAGACCTTTGATTCTTTTTATTTCGTCATCAGCTACTGTGGATTTTACTGGTGATTTGTATTCCATTTGTTTTACATCTCCGTCTTTATATTCAATATTCAGTATAATATTAACCTTTTTATAAGTCAATTATCTCTTGTAATTTATTTATACATTTGGTAAACTTGGATTACGATAAACAAATATCTGAGCGGAGGTATTAAAAATGCCGTATCTGTTTACACACTTCAAAGAAAAGGTTACACCCGATGGTGAGCAGGTGTATTTTTCGGTCAGCAAAGACGGCTTTAATTGGGAGAAGGTGAACGGCGGTGAGCCTGTGCTTACAAGTACGTTGGGCACCTGCGGCTGCCGTGATATTGAAATTATACGTTTGCATACGGGCGGATTTGTAATTCTCACTACCGACCTTTGTATTGCCAATATAATGGACGAAAACTATTGGGTCGACTGGAAAAAGGTCAACAGCACGGGCAGTAAATGCCTTTGTATGTGGCGTACCGATGACCTTGTCAATTTTTCCGAGCAGAAGCTGATATATTTCGGCAGGGATGATTTCGGCTGTCTGTGGGCACCTGAGATTTTCTTTGATGAGGAAAATGAAGAGTATCTTATTCATTGGGGCTCAACGGTAGCGGAAGATAATTTCACGCATATGTCAATTTACTGTTGTACAACCAAAGACTTTGAAACATTCTCCGAGCCGAAGCTGTATTTCACCAAGGATAACGAAATTCTCGATTCTCATATCGTAAAAGCAGACGGCAAATATCATCTTTTCTACAAAAATTCTGATAAACCGCCTATGAATATGCATTCGGTTTCCGATAATCTTTACGGCCCGTTTGAGCACGACGAAAGCTTTGAGAAGCTTATGTCTGCTCTTGAAGCACCCGGTGCGTATGAAGCTCCTACAACTCTCACTCTGCCCAATGGCAGGTGGTGCCTGATGATTGATTTTTTTGGCTGTGAAAAATCAAAAATGGGTTACGTGCCGTTTATTGCCTCAAAACCCGGTGCCAACGATTTTGTCCGCGCGGATGAAGCTTTCAGCTTTCCTTACGGCTTCAAACACGGCGGAATTATTGAAATAAACGACGAAGAATACGAAAGATTGAAACAATTTTAAAGTTTTCCGCTCTGCGATGTCAGAGCGGATTTTTATTATTTCTTTTGAATGTAAAGAAATATAACTTTACAGATGAGCCGAAACGCAACCGAATTTCGAGCAGTAATGTGATAAAAACCGCTGTATATAGCCATTTATCGGCATATTATCAAAAATACGGTAAAATATGAAAAAACAGCAAATTTGTAAAGGGAATAAGCTTTACCGAAAATCAAGTAGCCGTTTTTTCGATATCCATATATTGCAGTTGACTTAAAAATATCTTTATGTTAAAATAACGACCTATATGGATGTTTACATACGCGTATATTTACCGTATGAAACGAAAGGAAACAAAAAGAAATGGCAAGAGATTTAATTTTACGTTCAATACCTACAGTCGCCATTCGTGGTATGGCTGTGTTCCCTGATATGCAGTTGCACTTCGAGGTCAGCCGCAAGCAGTCGATTTCTGCTCTCAAAGCGGCTATGGCAGGCAACCGCGAGGTTTTTCTCATAATGCAGCGCGACCTTCGTACAGAGCAGCCTGCAAACACAGATGAGTTTTATCCTATGGGTGTCATCTGTGATGTTCAGCAGATTCTCAGCTCTCCTAACAGTGAAAATCTCCGTGTAGCTGTCGAAGGTATCAGCCGAGGCAGTGTGGTTGAGTTTCAGCGTACTTCACCTCACCTTGTTGCACTTGTTCAGCAGCGTACAACAACACGTATCAAGTCAGAGGATAAGGACTACGCTCAGGCACTTGTTCGTGTTTGTAAGGATGATTTTCAGGATTATTCGATGTTTACTCCCAATATGCCGACCGACTTTATTCTCGATGTTCTTTCCAGAGAAGAGCCGGGCACACTTGCTGATTTTATAGCAAGCAATACGGCGATTGACCCTGCAAAAAAACAGATAATTCTTGGTGAGCTTAATCCTATCCGTCGTCTGGAAAAGCTCTGCGCAATTCTTCGCAGTGAAACCGAAATTCTCAAAATCGAAGAAGAAATTCAGGATAAAGTTCAGGAGCAGATTGACCAGAATCAGCGTGAATATTATCTGCGTGAGCAGATGAGAGCCATATCCGTTGAGCTTGACGGTGAAGAGGCGGATGAAGCCGCAATTTTCCGCGAGCAGATTGAAGCACTGAATGTCAGCGATGATGTGCGTAAAAAGCTGCTTCAGGAGTGTTCAAGACTCGATAAAACAAATAAGTCCTCACCCGAGGCTATGGTTATCCGCACCTATCTCGAAACTTGTATTGCTCTGCCCTGGGGTATTTATACCGAGGATTCGTTTGACCTGCAGAAGGCGAGAAAAGTACTTGATGACGACCATTACGGCCTTGAAAAGGTCAAGCAAAGAATGATTGAAATGCTTGCTGTGCGTAAGCTTTCACCCGATATCAAGGGTCAGATTATCTGTCTTGTCGGTCCTCCCGGTGTAGGTAAAACCTCTGTTGCACGCTCCGTTGCACAGGCTATGGGCAGAAAATATGCCCGCGTTTCACTCGGCGGTGTAAGGGATGAGGCTGAAATCCGAGGTCACAGAAAGACCTATATAGGCGCAATGCCCGGCAGAATTATAAACGCAATAACTCAGGCAGGCAGCTGTAATCCGCTTATACTGCTTGATGAAATAGATAAGCTCGGTGCAGATTACAAGGGTGACCCTTCATCTGCACTGCTTGAAGTGCTCGACGGTGAGCAGAATGACACATTCCGCGACCACTATATCGAGCTTCCGTTTGATTTGAGTAAGGTGCTGTTTATCACAACGGCAAACGACCGCGATGCAATTCCCGGTCCTCTCAAGGACAGAATGGAAATAATTGAGCTTGGTAGCTATACTGCACAGGAGAAATTCAATATCGCAAAGAAACATCTGCTTCCCAAGCAGGCAAAGCGTCACGGCCTTAACGGACGAACACTGCGTGTGAGTGATGCGGCTCTGCGTGAGATTATTGACGGATATACACGTGAGGCAGGTGTGCGTAAGCTTGAAAGAGAGCTTGCTTCTGTCTGCCGTAAGGGCGCTGTTGCCGTTGCTGACGGTGCGAAGTGCTTCAGTGTAAAGCCTGCCGACCTTGAAACAGTGCTCGGCACACGCAAATACCGCAAAGAAGATAAGTTTATTAAGGACGAGGTCGGTGTTGCAAGAGGTCTTGCGTGGACTGCTGTCGGCGGTGAAATGCTCGATGTTGAAGCTGCAGTGCTCGATGGTACAGGCAAGCTCGAGCTTACAGGCTCACTCGGTGATGTTATGAAGGAATCTGCACATGCGGCGGTCAGCTTTATCCGCAGCCGTGCTTCACAGCTCGGAATCGACCCCGATTTCTATAAAAGTAAGGATATTCACCTGCATTTCCCCGAAGGTGCAGTGCCGAAGGACGGCCCGTCTGCAGGTATTACAATTACAACTGCTCTTGTTTCCGCACTTACGGGTATTGCCGTAAAATCAAGCGTTGCAATGACGGGTGAGGTTACTCTGCGCGGCAGAGTGCTTCCCATAGGCGGTCTCAAGGAGAAAACCATGGCGGCTTACCTTGCAGGTACAAAGCAGGTTATCATTCCTCAGCGTAACGTTTCCGACCTCGATGAGGTTGAGCTTATTGTAAAGGAAAATGTTGAGTTTGTGCCTGTAAGTGACGTTATGAAGGTGATTGAAACAGCACTTGTCAGAATGCCGGGCGGCGAAGGCACACGCAAAAAAGTTAAGGCACCTATCGAAGAAAAAGGTGTATCTGTGCACGATTATGCACAGTGATGAGGTGAAGAAATGAATTACAATAGCGTACAGTTTGAGGCTGCATTCGGCACGCTTAAACAGCTCCCGAAATCCAATAAAGCAGAGATTGCGTTTGCAGGCCGTTCAAATGTCGGTAAATCGTCAATTCTTAATAAAATATTCAACCGCAAATCGCTTGCGCGTGTAAGTTCCGTACCGGGTAAGACTATTACTGTCAACTTTTATTCGGTAGGCGATGTGCGTTTTGTTGACCTTCCGGGTTACGGCTATGCGAAGGCAGCACCCGGCGAAAAACGCCGTTGGGCAGAGCTTATGGAGGGTTATTTCAAAACCGAGCGTGATATCCGCCTTGTTGTACAGCTTATCGATATGCGTCATAAGCCTACGGCAGACGATATGACTATGCTCTCTTTCCTTCGTGAAATGAATTATCCGTTTATTATTGCACTTACAAAGTGCGATAAACTCAATAAAACCGAGTTCAATGCAAGGCTCGAGGCACTCGAAACCGAGCTTGCGGAGTATTCGGATATAGTTAAAATTCCTTGCTCATCTGTCAAGGGTGACGGTATTGATGCCGTCAAGGCAGAGATTGAGAAAGTTTGTTAAAGTTAAGGTGAAAGTAAAATGTTTGTATCGGATTGTTTATCGGTAAATGAAAAGGGCAACCTTACAATCGGCGGCATTGATACCGTTGACCTTGCCGCAAAGTACGGCACACCGTGTTATGTTGTCGACGAGGATCAGATAAGGGCCAATTGCCGTGCTTATGTCAAGTCTATAGAGGATAATTATGACGGCAACGGCCTTGCTATCTATGCTTCAAAGGCATTCAACTGCAAGGCTATGTGCAAGATTGTCAACGAAGAAAAAATGGGTCTCGACGTAGTTTCGGGCGGTGAACTCTATACTGCGCTGAGCGTCGGTTTCCCTGCAGAGAAGATATATTTCCACGGCAACAACAAGACTCTTGCAGAGCTTGATGAGGCTGTAAAAGCAGGTGTTGGCAGAGTAGTTGTCGACAATATATATGAGCTTGAAAATCTCAGCAGAATAGCCAAAAACCAAGGTAAGACAGTATCTGTCCTTCTCAGAATAAAGCCCGGTATTGATGCTCATACTCACTCGTTTATTATGACAGGTCAGATTGACAGCAAGTTCGGTTTTGCCCTCGAAACAGGAGAGGCTATGGACGGCGTAAAGGCTGCGATTGCGGCAGAAAATATCGATTTCAAGGGCGTTCATTGTCATATCGGTTCGCAGATTTTTGATGTTGAGCCGTTTGAGCGTGCGGCTGAGGTTATGATAGGCTTTATGGCTGATATCAAGGCCGAGACAGGTGTTGAGGTCGAAGAGCTTGACCTTGGCGGCGGCTTCGGTATCAAGTATTCAAGTGACGATAATCCGCTTGCTTACAGCGAATATATGGCAAAGGTTGCAGGCGTGCTCAAGGCAGAGTGTGTCAAGCAGAATGTAAAACAGCCGTTTATTGTTATCGAGCCGGGTCGTTCCGTTGCAGGCTCCGCAGGTATAACTCTTTATACAGTCGGTGCCGTCAAGACAATTCCCGATATCAGAACTTATGTTTCGATCGACGGCGGAATGGGTGACAATCCGAGATATATTCTCTACCAGTCAACCTATGAGCTTGTTTGTGCAAACAAAGCGGATAAGCCAAAGGATTTCAAGATTACTCTTGCAGGACGTTGCTGTGAAAGCGGTGACCTTATTCAGGAGGATGCTCTTGTTCAGCAGGTTGAACCCGGCGATATAATGGCTGTTCTTTCAACCGGTGCGTATAATTATTCAATGTCATCCAACTACAACCGTATTCCCAAACCTCCCGTTGTTATGGTAAGCGGCGGCGAGTCAAGAGTTGTCGTAAGACGCGAAACCTACGAAGATATAATCGCAAAAGATATGTAAAGCAAACAAACCACATCCCCTGAGGATGTGGTTTGTTTTTGTGAAGTTTCAAATGTTATTTGAAGTGAAGTTGTTATAAATAACAGTGAAGTTTTTGCTTGCAAAAGTGAAGTTAAGCTTGCTGATGAACACTTGGCATTGCCAAACTTCACTACGAAGTAACTTCACTGTCGCAGACAACTTCACTGGCCTTTTGGGACAAACTTAGTCTTTTTACCATTCGTATTTTGTCAGCTTGCCCTCGCATAATAATTCAGGGTAATCCCATTGTCGGAGCACCTCGTAAACTCCTATAGCGGCGGAGTTTGAAAGGTTGAGGCTTCTTGCCGCGGAATCGTTTATCATCGGTATTCTGACGCATTTTTCGGCGTTTTCTTTAAGCAATTCTTCGGGCAGACCCTTGGTTTCTTTGCCGAATACAAGGTAGGTGTTGTCGGGGTAGGTGACATCGGTGTGTCTGTGGGTTGCTTTTGTTGAAAAATAGAAGAAGTTACCGTCTTTATTTTTCTCAAAGAATTCTGCCGTATCCTTGTAGTATGTAATGTCCAGAAGGTGCCAGTAATCGAGTCCCGCACGCTTTAATTTTTTGTCGTCAACCTTGAATCCCATAGGCTCAACAAGGTGAAGCCTTGCTCCCGTAGCCGCGCAGGTGCGTGCAATATTGCCTGTGTTCTGCGGTATTTCAGGCTCGATGAGCACTATGTTGAGTGTCTTTTTATTCATAGAGTCCGAGCTCCTTTATAAGTGCAGGTAATTCGCCCTCAAACGCTACACCGTAGCGAACATCGGGTGTGTATTTAAGCGTGCGTTTAATGCATCCGCAGGTAAATTTTGTCGCGATTTCGGCAGCTTTTTTCAGCTCTTTTCCGCACATCAGTGCACCGCAAAGCGAACTTGCAAAAACATCGCCCGTGCCGTGGTAAATACCCTCAAGTCTGGGCATCATAACGTAGTCGATTTTGCCGTTGTCATAGCAGGCACAGCCGAGATTATCGCTGTCAAAATATACACCTGTCAGCACGATTTTTTTCGGACCGAGTGCGGCAAGTTTGGCGAGCATATTCTCGACATATTCTTTTGTGTAAGGGCCTTCTTTGTATTCTTCACCTGTCATAAATGCAGCTTCGGTAAAGTTGGGCACAATAATGTCTGCCATTGAGCAAAGTTCTGCCATTTTCTTGGCAAAATCCATATCGAAAAGAGCATACATTTTGCCGTGATCTGCCATAGCAGGGTCGCAGAGAAAAAAGCTGTTTTTTTCCTTGAAATCCTTGACAATGCTCTTGACTATTTCTATCTGCTCGAACGAGCCGAGATAACCCGAATATATCGCATCGAAGCCGATATCTATGCTCTTCCAGTGGTCTGCCATAGGACGCATATCATCCGTCAGGTCACGCCATGTGTAGCCTGTGAAACCGCCTGTATGTGTAGAGAGCACAGCGGTAGGCATAACGGTTGTTTCAACACCGCAGGCTGAGATTACGGGCAGTGCAACAGTCAGCGAGCATTTGCCGAATCCCGATATATCGTGTATTGCGAGCACACGGTTTATTCTTCCCATTTTTATCACCGTTTTTTCAAAAATTACCAAAATATTATAACACAAAGCAGAGCGAGATATCAAGCATTTCTTCCATTAACTTCACCCGTTTTTATTTCGGAAAACAGCAAAAAATAATACAGAATTCTTTTGCAAAAGCGAGGTGAAAAATTATGAAATCTACAGCAGCAAAAGTTGCTCTGGGTATGATTGCAGGCGGTGCCGTTGCGGCGATAGGCTCGGCAATGATGACTCCTTCTCTCAAAAAGCAGACCAGAAAAAACGCAAAGAAAGCTATGAGAACATTCGGCTCGTTAATGGACTGCGTTCAGGATTATATGAAATAGTTTACGGTTATGAGAAAATTGTAGCATTATCGAAAAATGTGTAGTATAATACTAATAAAGCGGCGCATAGCCGCTAACATATAAGGAGAAACGGTATTATGAAAAAGTATTCGCTTATAATTACCTGCGTGCTTTTGCTGGCAATTGCCGTAGGCGTTTTTGCACTTAATAAAGACCTGCTTTTAGGTACCGAAAGCAAGGATGAAACACAGGCCGGCACAAAAGTCGAAACCGTCTGCACAACAGCAGGTGAGGTAAATAAACCTACTGCCGTAACGGTTGCACCCACAACTGCGGCAACTACTCTGCCTTTGACAACGGTACCTTCAACCACAATCAAACCAACGGTTACAAAGCCGCCGGTAACCTATAAAAATCCGACTTTCAAAGCGGAAAGTATTACAGGTGCACCCGACTCTTCTGCAGGCACGTATACCGGCTATAAGCCTTTGACACCTGTTACTTTCAGCGTAAATGACCCGACAAACAGCAGGGGACTTTCAACATCGGTAATCAATCACAGCTTCGGCGTTGCGAAGAATTCACAGCCCCATCAGATAAGCATTGATTCGCAGAAATACTTCGATTCAAAGGGCTTTAACGCCATAACTTATGATTCGAAATCTACCGAAAAAGTGCTCTATCTTACCTTTGACTGCGGCTATGAAAACGGCTATACCTACGATGTGCTTGATGTGCTCAAGGAGAAGAATGTAAGTGCGGCATTTTTCTGTACGCTTGACCATATCAAAGCAAAGCCTGATCTCATTACACGTATGATAAAAGAAGGTCACATTGTCGGTAATCACTCTGCAAGCCATCCGAATTTCAGCAGAATAGACCGAACAAAAATGGCGGAAGAGATACAGTCGGTTGAGAACCATCTTCGTAAGAATTACGGCTATTCTTCGCCCTATTTCCGCTTCCCCGAGGGTGCTTATAACGACAGTGCGCTCGACCTTGTGCAGTCACTCGGTTATAAGAGTGTTTTCTGGTCACTCGCTTATTCAGATTGGGATACTTCGGCACAGAAGGGCAAGGATTATGCTTTTAACACAGTAACCGCAAGGCTTCACCCGGGTGCAATAATTCTTCTTCATTCTGTTTCTGCAGACAATGCGGCGGCACTCGGCGATATTATCGATTACGCACTTTCTCAAGGTTATGTATTCAAGCCGCTTACCCAGCTTCCTGCATAAAAAAAAAAGAGGCAAAGTTGCACATAGCAGCTTGCCTCTTTTTAATAATATTGCTTATTGACTAATTTACAAATTTAAAGTAGAATATTAGAATAAGAAAATGTCAGAAGGGTGATTGAGCGTGATAAATGTAACTGTTTACAACGAATATGTGCACGAACTTGAGGATGAAAGTATTGCTGCGGTATATCCTAAGGGTATTCACGGCTGTATTGCTGATTTCCTTGGTGCTGACGATGATATCAATGTAAAAACGGTAACGCTTTCTTCTGTAGAGGAGCTTACCAAAGAAGCTCTTGAAAATACTGACGTGCTTATCTGGTGGGGTCACTGTGCTCACGAAAAAGTTCCCGACGAAATTTCAGAGTTGGTATACAACCAGGTAATGTGCGGTATGGGTTTTATCGCTCTTCATTCAGCTCATTTCTCAAAGCCCTTCCGCCGACTTATGGGTACAACCTGCTCGCTCTGCTGGCGCGAGGGTGACCGCGAGCGAGTTTGGAATATTATGCCCTCTCATCCTATCGCACAGGGTGTAGGCGACTATTTCGAAATCCCCGAAGAAGAGATGTACGGTGAGCGTTTCGATATTCCTTCTCCCGACGAGCTGGTTTTCCTTGGTTGGTTCAAGGGCGGCGAAGTTTTCCGTTCGGGCTGTTGCTGGACCAGAGGTCTCGGCAGGGTTTTCTATTTCCAACCCGGCCACGAGAGTAATCCTACATATTTTATTCCCGAAGTGCGGCGTATTATCAATAATGCTGTTCGTTGGGCTGCTCCTCTTTACCGTCAGCCCTCTGTTGAGTGTCCTCATACTCCATCACCCGAGGCTGCTCTCGATAACTGATTAACGATTTTTATTAAGAGGTGTGAAAATTGAAGAAAACAGCTTTGCTGCTTGCTTTGTATATGGTGCTGTTAGTTTGTTTTACGGCTTGCAGTACTGATTCCGACGGAAGCCTTGGTCCGAAAAACAAAGCCGAGTCAACAAAAATCACAATGTCCGACGATGAGAGAGTATCTTATTACGATGGGCTTGCTTCTCCTGACGATATTCCTCATATCGAGGCTACCGATTCATCGGCCTTATACAAGATTAAAGGAGATTATGATCTTGTCGATGAAAATATTTTCGATGAGCTGATTAATGTGTTCAATCCGGTTTATCCGAGACTTTACAGTAAATACGGCAAATACAATAATGAGATCAACATGCCGGTAATAACATTTTACTTCGATGCAACATTTATGGGTGATGCACCCGCAAGTGTTGTTGGCAATACAAATACAATTAATATAAACGCAAAGTGGTTTAATAATAATCCTGACAAAGTAACTGTTATCCTTTACTATATTGCCAATACTGTGCTTGATTACAATAATTCTGCGCCGGATTGGCTTAAAAGCTCAGTGAATTATTATATAGCGGCTGAACATTCAGCTTACGGCTATGAGCTGACAGGCAAATACAATGGCGGCGATTACCAAAACGGCGGTCAGACAGGTGCTGATTTCCTGCATTGGATAAGTGTTAAATACAGTGTTGATATTGTCGCACAGGTGAACAAAATGCTCAATACTTCGCTGTGGTTTGAAGGCGAGTTCTGGAGCCAGACAACAGGTCGGACACTTGAGCAACTCTGGGCAGAGTATAAGGTAAGTTGAGTTATGAAAAAAGCCCGTATTTATTCATCAAAACCGGATGTAACAGAGCTCGAGTTCTTACCTTTGGAGCACCATCTCTGGCGTGCCGGATACCCGGCTTTTTACAATTGCAAAGTGGCTGTCTGCGGGATTTTGCAGGCAGGTATTTTCGTCTGCTTTGAGGCTGATGAGCCTTCACCCAGAGCCGTTTTTACCGAGAGAGACGATGCTGTTTACAACGACAGCTGTGTGGAATTTTTCTTTCAGCCTTTTGCTGATGATGAGCGCTATATAAACTTTGAAATCAACCCCAACGGAGCGTACCTTTCTGCAATAGGTAAAGATCGTTTTGACAGGGTGTTTTTACGTGAAATTTCAGCTTGCGAACCTGAGGTGAATGCTTATGCTTCAAGCTCGGGTTGGCGTGCCGAACTGTTTATTCCTGAAAAGCTTATTTCCGATGCTTTCGGCAGGTATTTTTCTGTTTCGGACACAGAATATATAAGAGCAAACTGTTATAAATGCGGTGACCTCACACCGTCGCCTCATTATGCATCGCTTTTCCTTGTGGATACACCGAATCCTGACTATCACCGTCCGGAATTTTTCGGCAAAATATTTTTCAAAAACAAGTGACTCCGAGCGGTCACGCGAAAGGAAAATACATATGACAACCAATCTTTTTGACATCGACGAAATAAGAGCCAATTATACCTTTAAAGGTGAATATTGTGACTTTACAACACTCAATAACGGTCACATAAACAACACATATCTGCTGAGTTTTGATAACGACGGAACAAAAAAATGTTATGTCCTTCAGCAGATTAATACAGCTGTATTCAGGAATCCCGATGTGCTTATGGCAAACTATGTGGGAGTTACCGATTTTGTGCGCAAAAAGGTTGAGGCTGCAGGCGGTGATCCCAAACGCGAGTCGATTAAAGTTTATTACACAAATGACGGTAAGTCGTATTATCTCGATAAGGATGGCAGATACTGGCGCGTCATAAACTATGTTATCGATACCACAAGTTACAACTTCCCTGACGATACGGAAATCTGCCGTAAAGCAGGTAAGGCTTTCGGTAATTTCCAGAAGATGCTTGCCGACTATCCTGCAGAAACTCTTGCCGAAACCATACCCAATTTCCATAATACAGTTTCGCGCTATGCTGCTTTTGAAGAAGCTGTCAAGGCTGATAAGGTCGGCAGAGCTGCAAATGTGCAGAAGGAAATAGAATTTGTTATTGACCGTAAGAATGATTGTTCAGTGCTTCTTGACCTGCTTGAAAAAGGTGAGTTGCCCATAAGAGTAACTCACAATGATACTAAACTGAATAATGTTCTCTTTGATAAAAAGACGGGTGAAGGTATATGCGTTATCGACCTTGATACCGTTATGCCGGGCCTTTCTCTTTACGATTTCGGCGACAGTATGCGTTTTGCCGGCAATACTGCCGCAGAGGATGAGAAAGACCTTTCCAAAGTCAAATTCAATATGGATATCTATCGCAGCTACACAGAGGGTTACCTCTCTGCTGCGGGCGACAGCCTGACCGAAACAGAGGTTTACTACCTTCCTTTCTCATGTAAGCTGATGACTCTTGAGTGCGGCATTCGTTTCCTTACAGATTATCTCAACGGTGATGTTTACTTCAGAATCAGCCACCCTGAACATAATCTCGATCGTTGCCGTACACAGTTTAAGCTTGTTGAAGAAATTGAGAAGCTTTATTCCGAGTTGCTCTCTCTTACTCAGTCAATTTACTCAAATCTTAAATAATCGAAAGGAGCGCCGACAGTGAAGAAAAAGCTGTTGATAGCTCTGCCTGTCTGCATCCTTTTGGCGGTTGCGGCTGCTTTAGCGGCTTTTGTTGCATTCCACAAGGGTGAAGACACGCTGACGTATTTCCAAAGAAAACATGTTCAATCAATGCTTTCAACCATTCCGTATATCGATGCGGAGTCGGGCGAAATAATAAGCCCTGTTGCTATTGCTGCCGCAAACGACAGCAAAGGTGCGGAGAGTGATTCGTTTTTGTGGTTTCGCAACCGATATGAAAGCGAAGCTTCTCATGTTGAATTGAATATTGCCTTTGACCGTGAAGGTGTACCTTATCTTGCTGACTCTTTCGACAGTGTAACGGAGAATTCTGTTCCTTTTGAAAGAGTGTTGAGGCATATTGTTGAGCAAGGTGACGAAGATACGGGCTTTGTGCTCAATCTCTGCGAATATACTTCTCTCGGTACGCTTGCGGCAAATATTGAACAGCTCGGTCTCCAATACCGTACCGTTATTGT
This sequence comes from Acutalibacteraceae bacterium, assembly GCA_045631965.1. Classification (GTDB taxonomy): domain Bacteria; phylum Bacillota; class Clostridia; order Oscillospirales; family Acutalibacteraceae; genus UBA8612. Next base: position 53,978 of record JAZQVR010000025.1, on the reverse strand, counting down.
CGGCGTTAACGAAATTTCTTTGCCCGCTGTCAAGACTTATTTTGCAAAAACTCCGGTGCTTTGTACGTATGATTCCGATACAAAGTCATCGCTCGAGGAGCTTGCGGCAGCAGGTGCGGACGGCATAATCTGTAAGCCTGATGAGCTGAGGGAGGATTTTGTCAGAAAGACGGAAGAGCTTGGTTTGCTTTTGTGGGTTGACTGTGAGGATGAGTTTTACGGTACGATGGTAGCGTTTAATTTCTGTGTCGACGGCATACTTTCTTCAGCACCCGAAATGGCAAATTACATCTATGGTATGTGGGGTGAAAACCTCATCGAGGATATTGTTTATCAGTTTTACAGCGATTTTTAATATGAGTTTTAAAGCAACCTTCTGTGCGATTATTGCCGGAGGTTGCTCTTATTTTTTGTAGAAAATTAACATACTGTAGCTTTAAATTTCTACATTGTCTACAAAGATAATTTTTATTTATAAATAAAAAGTGTTTTAGTTGACTTTTTGGTCGCAGAGTGATAAAATTTCATTGTGTATATTTGTTTCTATATATTTAAGTATTATAATAAAAAGAAGCAGTAATATAAAATTCAGCGTAAGGGGTTAGTCAAATGGATGATAATAAGCAGCTTGCCGTTGAGCAGGAAAACGTAAAGCCCGCAAAGAAAGGCGGCAGACGTCAGCGCTCTATGGAGCTTATGTTTGAGCCTGTCTTCGATACTCATCTCAATATGGCACTCGATTTCGAGGCGACGGTCCGCATCCTCGACCCCAAGCTGGGCGTAATGCTCCCTGAGTATTATGTGCCCGTTGCCGAAAAGAGCAACCGCATCTGTGAAATCAACCGTTGGGCAATCGAAGAAGGCTGCGAGGTTATCAACCGTGCCGATGCACGCGATGCAAGCATCAACCGCCTTATTCTCAATACTTCGGTACGCTACCTCTCAAAACCTTACTTCACCACACAGGTCAAAAAGATTCTCGAGAAACACGAGGTTGAGCCCGATAAGTTCTGCTTCAACATCACCGAGAATATTTACGAGGCCGTCAGTGCGCAGGTGCTCAAGAATATCCGCGAGCTTCGCGATTTCGGCTTCCTCTTCTCCATCGACGATGTCGGTGTTGAGTACACCTCAATGTCAAACCTCGCACAGTACGAGGTAGATTATATCGGCATCAACCGCAAGCTTGTCGAGCCGATACAGCCCGACCTCTACGAGGATGAGGACAAACCGAGAATAGTTGTCCAGGGCCTTATCGATTTTGCCAAGAAGCTTGGTGTCAAAACCAAAGTCGGCGGTGTCGATACTCAGGAGCTTTCGGTTCTCCTTACCAAGATGGGTGCCGACCAGATGCACGGTAAGTTCTACTGCACAGAGCTCTGGGACGAAAAGAAAATCAAGTAAAATCACTTAACATACAAATCTCACAAAGAATCGGAGATGATTTGAGTTGGCAAGAAAGAAAAAATCGGCTCAGCCCGATGCGGCACAGTCGGCAGGCGGCTTTGTAGCCGGTGCAACAGGTTCTTACATACCCGCTCTTGACGACCCGATGGGCAAGTACGATGTTAATACATCTGCCGAAAAGGTCTACAAGCGTAACTGGTTACTGAGAATAGTGGCAATTATCGTTGGTGTGCTGTTGTTGCTGTTCGGTATAGGCTTCGGCTGTGTTACGATTATGAATCACGGCGGTCGCTTTACGGTCAGTATGACCAATAACGAATACGGTATTCAGATTTCTGATTCACCGGATTTCAAGAATCCTACACTTCAGCTTTACGGCGAAGCAATCGAGGATCTTGACAATATCACCAAAGACTGGATTCTTAATCAGAACGGCCAGCTCGGTTCGGAAGCTCCTGTATATAAGTCTTTCGAGGAGTTTGAAAAGGTCAATGGTTCACACAATGCCTACTTCCCCGGCAAGGGTGATGAAAAAGGCAAGGGTGCCTACTTTGCTTATACGTTCTATGTCCGCAACGGCGGTTCAAAGGCAAACGGCAAAGATGCAACAGTTGATTACGTGACTAAGCTCAATATCACATCGGTCAACAGAGCTGTCACCGATAAGGGTGCAAGCAAGTTCGGTGCCGATGAGGCAATGAGAGTCATGGTATTCATAAACGGCGAGCCTACGGTTTACGCAAAACCGAAGCTCGGCACAGACAACGTCAAGGAAAGCTTTGCTGCAGACAAGAATTTCCTTTCCGACACAACGGTTATGGAATTTGTACGCAGCGATTTCGAGGTAGATGCAGTCGACCGCTATACGGTTGTTATCTGGCTCGAAGGTGAGGATCCTGAATGTGTCAACGAAATTATGGATGGCGAAGTCAAGCTCAAAATGGAGTTTGACGTAATCGAAAAACTTGATACCGAGTAAGTTGGGGGAGACTCTACAAGGTATCGGTTTTAAGATTAAAACCACCGTTCGCAATTTCCGAAGCACTTTACGGATATAAAAAGTGTTAAAAACACGCAAACTCTTAATATGGAGGCAATAACTATGAAAAAACGTTCACTCGTGGCAGCAATTGCAATGCTCATGGTGTCCGCAATTGTTCTCACATCATCAACTTATGCTTGGTTCGCAACCGGTACAACAGCTAAGGTTTCCGGCATCAGCGCACAGGTAAGCAACACATCCGGTAACATCACAATTTCTGCTAACGGCACAGATTGGTCAACAGCTCTTGAGTATGCTGCATTCCAGGGCCAGGCAGGCAACTTCACACCCTCAGATTTCTCTCCCGTATCATTCGATCCCATCAACCAGGCTTTCATCGCTGGTAGCATTGCTCAGGGCGAAGACGCAGGCGACACTAACACATTCGGCAAGCTCGTTTTCACACCTGCTACAGCTACAAATGACAACACAAAGTTCATCAAGATGAAGGTTTATGTTAAGTCTTCTGTTGACTGCACAGTTAACGTATCTGCTGATATGTCAGGTTCTACATACCAGTTTATCTACGGTGCAATCTTCGAGGATGACAACACAACAAACTACCAGGTTTACAACACAGCTTCCAGAACTTATGTTCCGGTTATCCAGGCTACACCCGGTATCGATGCTGATACAGACGGTATCATGGAATCAACAGATACACTTACAGACGGTAACGCATACACAGGTCTTGCATCTCAGGCTGTTACAACATCCACAAGCGATGTAGTTTCTCTTTCACTTACAGCTGATCAGCCCAAGACAATCACTGTTTATGTATGGGCAGAAGGTAACGACGCTCTCTGCGTAGGTAACATCTCCGCTCAGCAGTGTGCAGTTGCTCTCAACTTCACAAAGGTCTAAGTTTTAACACTGCTTAAATTATTTTAAGTAAAGCCTTAGTTTATTTTCCGGGTCGGGTATGACCCGACCCGGATTCCCCACATTTTCTCCCCCAAGGTGGGATGGCTTTCTCCACCCCGAAATATTAAATTGTGATTTAGCTAAAACACAACTTTTTGCGCAAATCAAACGGTTCGGCTCGTTACCGAACCGAGCCGTTTGGTTGTGAATCCATTTGATTTAGATATTAAATACATATTTATTATCCATTTAATATCTAAATGAGATGTCTTCATGTTTCTAAAATAAAAATTTCAAACGCGAGGTAATGAAATGAAAAAAGTCGGAAAAATAATAGGTAATGTCCTGATCGTATTGGTGTTAATCTTCTCGATTCTTATGACGGTGTTGGTAATATCATCTTCAAAGAGTGAGTCTACTTTGCCTAATCTGTTCGGCAAGGCGATATTGTCAGTACAGAGTGATTCAATGTTAAGCGAACAAGGTTTTGACAAAGGTGCACTTATTATTGTCGATATACATGACAAGGAAGAAGATAAAGATGTTGTCTATAAAGTCGGCGATGTCGTAACATTCTGGCGAATAGAAACAACTACCGGTGAGCGTTATCTCGAGACCCATAGAATTGTAGAGAATGATCCCGTAAAGAATGGTATAGCAAACTATAAGAACGAAATTAAAGACGGTGTCTGGATACACGGTGGTCAGCCTCAGTATATTACACGAGGCGATAATCCGATTTCTTGTCCCGATATTGATAGAGATGCCGCAAACAACCCCGAGTATCTTGTAAACGATAACGTAGTTGCTGTCTGGACAGGTACAGCAATTCCCGGTCTCGGCGCGGTTATGGATTTCCTTCGTTCACAGCTCGGCTTTATGCTTTGCGTAGTTGTCCCGACTGCAGTATTCTTCCTCTTTGAGTTGTTTAAGTTCATCACAGTCCTTATGGAGAACAAGAAAGAAAAGGCTCTCGAGGCTGTCAAGAATGCAGAGGATGAAATCAAGCAGAAGGTTATTGCTGAAATGCTTGCAAAGCAGGAAGCAGAAAAATCACAAAATGTAACGGCTGAAAAGGTTGCTGACATTGATGAGGAAATCAAGAAAAAAGCTATCGAAGAGTACCTCGCAAAACAAGCCGCAGCCAAAACTGATGACGAAAAAACCGATTAACGGTTAAGTTCTTACCGACTTTCTTATTTAATAAATATAAATCAATAGTATTCAAGAGCGTAAGGCTCTGAAAATAAAAATTTTTAGTGAAGAGGGTAAACAAAATGGCAAAACGTAAATTAGGAATGTCAATCATTGTTCTTATCGTTGCCGCAACAACATTGGTATCAGGTACATATGCTTGGTTCCTTGTAGGCGGTTTCGCAGAGCTGTTCGACCTTGGCTTTGATGTTATCGAAGCAGGTGGCGGTATCGAGCTCCAGGGTTCTGCAGGTCATGCTCATGCAACTGCAGATGATGGTGCAGCACAGGTTGCTTGGGGTGCATACCTCCAGCGTGATTGTTTCGCTGAAGGTGAACTTATCGCAGAAGGCGGCAAGTACTCTCCCGTATCCAGTGCAGACGGCAAAACTTTCACAAAGGTAGGCCTTGAAGGCGGCTACTTTGCATCCTACGAGCCTCAGGTAGGTGTCGACTATAACGAAATGAAAATTAAAATCCGTTCAACTACAGCGGAACCGGTTGACGCAAGAATGAATATTGCCCTCACGGGCTTTGATGGCGACAATGCAGCTGTCGAAGCAGCCCGTGTATCGGTTACATATAACGGTACAACAACTATCTTCGCAGCTCCCGGCGATGCTACATATGCAGTTACCTCAAACGATATCCCGATGGCAACTGTTATGGACTCCAACAATAACAGCATCATCGACTCCGGCGAAACACAGGGTGTTGTAACTCTCGCCGCACAGACCGTTACAGAGCTTGAACAGTCTGCAGCAGATGCCAATAAGTACGAGGCAACTCTTGACCTTCCTCAGGTAGCTGGTAACGCAAACTACAGCGAGATAGTCGTACGTGTATGGATTGAAGGTAATGATACTGACTGTACAGGCGAAAAGCTCAGTGCAAAGCATCTTTCAACAAAGATCACCTTCGGTTCATCATCAGAACAGTCAGCAGAAGGATAATTTTATTCTTTACCAATAAAACTAAGGCAACCCGCTATAACATTATTTAAAGGTATTTATTACTATGAAGCTTAAGAATATTATAATGAAAAAGAATATTCTCGATAACAAGCAATTTTCTGTAGCATCAAATATAATTTCTACAGTCATTCTTGTTATGTCAATAGTAATTTGTATCAATGTTATGCTGACTGCCAAATCTGACTTTGGCATAGCCAATATCGGTGGTTATTCTTTCCTGTCGGTTCAGAGTACGTCTATGGATCCTACCTTGAAAAGGGGTGATCTGATAGTTATCAAACGTTATAAGAACGACGGAAGTCACAAATATAACGAAAGAGATATTATCAGCTTCGTTGATGAAGACAGGTTTAAAGTAGAGTTTGTGAACACACACCGAATTGTCAGCGTGAATAATAGCGACAGTGGTTATGCTTACAAAACCAAAGGCGACCATCCTAAGGCAGCCGAAGATGACGGTTTTGTATATCCGGGAGAAATACTTGGTGTCTACACAGGTACGCGTATCCCGAAACTCGGCAAATTTGTCGACTACGCTCAGACACCTAAGGGTGTTATTCTGTTAATAGTTCTTCCTGCAGCATTGATAGTAATCTGGCAGCTTTTCAATTATCTTCGTTCGCTTGCACTTGGCAGGCAAGTTACTGAAAGCTATGCCTCAGCTACGGCTTCACCACCTAATCAGGTGCCGCGGCAGTATTACCCTCCTGCAGCGGAAAGTGAGAAAGAGGCTATAATTCAGGAATACCTGCGAAAACAGCAGGAAGAAGAATTCAAAAAGCAGCAGATTATTGAAGAATATCTCGCAAAGCAGAAAGAATTAGAAGAAGCAGAAAAAGCAAAAGCTGAAGAAGCTAAAATTAAAGCAATCATCGCTGAGTTTCTTGCTCAGCAAAAAGCGGCAGAGCAGGCTGAAAAGCCCGACTCTACGGATGGCGAATCAGACAGTTAAATTGAATCAGTTAAAAGTTTAAGTAATATAAAAAATACAGCAAAGGTGGCTATGAAATGTTACAGTTTTTAGGTGACTTCCTCGAGCAGCTTTTCGTCAAAGGTTTCTGGGGAATTATCAAAGGCTTCGGTCTTGGTATTGCTAATATTTTTAATGTTCCCGCATACGTTAAGTTATTCAAAAATCATACAGAAACACTTGGCACAGGCGGCATTATTCTTGGTGCCGTATGTATGCTCCTTGTGCTTATACTTCTTGCAGCAATAATCCTTCTTTTTGTTCTCCTTATCAAGAAGTATGTCCGCTTCCGTAAAACTGTTGTCAACCAGGAAGAGCTTCTCAACGAGGTTGCAACTCTCAACCGTGAGGTTATGAAGCTCAACATCGAGAAGGATAAGATTCTTGCTATGAAGGTTTCACAGCTTGGTCTGCGTCCCGGTGAGAATCCCTACCTCGAAGCAGCTGACGGTACTACAGCTTCCGCAGAAGGCGATCAGGGTTCAGCCGCAGATGGTGCAGAAGGCGATCCTACACTCGACGAAGATTACAGCCGTTTCTACAAGCTTACTCAGGTTGACCTCGAGATGGCAAACTATGAGCCGCCTGTATACAACAACGAAATCACACTTCCCGGTATCATCGATATGTACCGTAACTTTGCAGCTTCAAGAATGGGCCTTTACTATGAGCACAGAACGCTCCGTCTCTTCCTTGCTGCTTTTGCTTCAACCCGTCTGATTATCTTACAGGGTATTTCCGGTACAGGTAAAACTTCACTTCCTTACTCATTCGGTAAGTTCCTTCAGAACGATGCTATCATCGCTTCCGTTCAGCCTTCATGGCGTGACCGTACCGAGCTTTTCGGTTACTTCAACGAATTCACCAAGCGTTTCAACGAAACAGAAGTTCTCAAGAAGATGTACGAAGCTACATACAAAGAGGATATCTATCTTACCATCCTCGACGAAATGAATATCGCTCGTGTTGAGTACTACTTCGCTGAAATGCTTTCAATCCTTGAAATGCCCAGCCGTGATGAGTGGATTGTTTCTCTTGTTCCCTCCGTATGGCCGACTGACCCGAAGCACCTCTTCGACGGTAAGCTCAAGCTTCCGGATAATATGTGGTACATCGGTACAATCAATAACGACGACTCGACATTCGCTGTTACTGATAAGGTTTACGACCGTGCTATCCCGATCGATATCAACACAAAGGGTAAGTATTTCGAAGCTCCCTGGACTGATAACCTCACACTCAGCTACAAGCACCTCGAGTCAATGTTTGCAGAGTGTAAAGAAAAGTATAAGGTTTCTGAAGAAAGCCTTCGTAAGCTGGCAGAGCTTGATGACTACGTCATCGAACACTTCCGTCTTGCTTTCGGTAACCGTATTGTTAAGCAGCTTCAGGATTTTGTTCCTGCTTATGTCGGCTGCGGCGGCACAGAAATCGACGGTCTCGACTTCGTTCTTTGTCATAAGATTCTCCGTAAGTTCGAGTCTCTCAACCTTTCCTTCATCCGTGATGAAATTGCAGGCCTTATCACTTACCTCAACAAGCACTTCGGTAAGTCAAATATGACCGAATCCAAGGAATACCTCGAGCGTCTCCAGAAGATGATCTAAACTGTAACATATTTTTTAAACTTATCAATATGTGCCCTTGCAAAAGGGCAGGGGCACATATATCAAATGTAACTCTGATTTTTAAGGGGCGAAACTGAAATGGGCACTTCATTCGAAGAACTTTACAGCGAATATACGAATGCGTCACTTCCTATTTTCACAGGTGACGAGTATTATGGCGATATGCTTGAGGCTATGGACAGCGGCAAGCACGAGATATCGCTGTTTAATCGTTTTTTTGAAAAGAAGATTGACCTCAAGTGGGTTGAAGCCATTGAGGCTTGTACAGTTGCGCTCGATACTATCGTGCGTAATCCCCGTAAGTTCATCGTTCAGGAAGAAGAGATTGTTCCTATCGAGCGTGCAAGAAAAATTACTGCTGAGTCCGTTCGCCACCTTGCTCAGCATACAAGTATGATTGCCCGTGTTGACGGCGACAGAGTTACTCCCAGCCAGATTCTTAACGTTTTCCGTGAAGAAAGCTTTGAGATTTATGAAAATCGCTTTATCTTCACACTTCTCCGTAATCTCCGCCACTTTATCGATACGCGATACAATGTTCTGTTCAATATGGAGCAGGATGAAAAGAAATCTTCACTCACAATGAACAGTGAGTTCCGTGCAGGTAACGAAAAAATCAGCTACAAGCTTGAAGTTTCCTCACAGGCCGTTTCTACAATGTCAGCGACTGATGCAATTAACCCCGGTGATGAAAACGCAACCGCTCTTGCAAGAATAGAAAGAATCAAGCGCGTTGTAAACGGCTTCTGCTCATCGTCCTTTATGCGTGACCTTGAGCACTGTACTCCTGTACGTCCTCCGATTATGCGTACAAACGTAATTCAGAAAGACCCCAACTTCCGTGCTTGCCTTAATTTGTGGCAGTTCATTTCGTCTTATGACGAGGTTGGTTATGAAATAACAGCAAAAGAAACCAATGAAATGGTCAACGATGAATACAAAGATGACCTTTTCCGCCTTGCAACTGTAAACTATATGCTTCTTAAGAAGAATACAGGCGATCAGGAAACAGGCGAAATCAAGCAGAAGAAGCGTAAGCTCAAGCCTAAGCTTCTCAAGCGCCTTGCCGAAGAGCTTGTCCTCAACTACGATATGGAAGAAGTTGAAATCCGTAAAGTCTTTGTTGATGAGCTTAAGAGAGCTAACAAGAAGAAAACTGCAGGCGAAATCAAGATTAACGAAGCTATCGATCGTGCACTTAAATCCGAAATTGACCGCAAGGCAGAAATCGAAGCCAGAATCAAGGCTGAGATTCAGCGCAAGAAAGAAATCGAGAAGCGCCGCATAGAGCGCGAAAAGGCAAAGCTTGCCAGAGAGCTTGCACTCGAAAAAGAGAGAAAAGCAAAAGAGAAGGCAAGACTCAAAGCCAAGAAAGAAAAGGAGCTCGCTCTCGAGAAAGCTGCAAAAGCAAGAGAGAGAGAACGCATCCGCAAAGCAAAGCTTCGTGAGCAGGAGCTTGCAAGACTTGCTAAGGAGAAAGAAAAAGCAAGACTTGCAAAGGAAAAAGAAAGAGCAGAGAAGCTCAAGGCTCTTGAAGAAGAAAAAGCAAGAAAAGCTGCTCTTCTCGCAGAGCAGAAGAAGGCAAAAGAGCTTGCAGCACAGCAAGCTGCTAAAGAAAAAGAGCGTGCAGCTAAACAAAAAGAGAAAGAACGCCTGGCAAGGGCTAAAGCTTTACAGCTCGAAAAAGAACGTGCAGCTAAAGCAAAGGCTAAAGAAAAAGAGCGCTTAGCAAAACAGAAGGCTCTTGAAGCTCAGAAAGCAAAAGAAGCTGCTGAAAAGCAGAAGGCAAAGGAAAAAGCAGCTCAGGAAAAGGCAATTCAGGCAGAAAAAGATAAGGCAGCCAAGGCAAAAGCCAAAGAAAAAGAGCGTATAGCAAAGCAAAAGGCTGCTGAAGCACAGAAAGCGAAAGAAGCTGCAGAAAAACAAAAGGCAAAAGAAATAGCAGCAAAGGAAAAAGCTTTACAGGCAGAAAAAGAAAAAGCAGCTAAAGCAAAAGCCAAGGAAAAAGAAAAAATGGCTAAACAGCGTGCTTTAGAGCTTGAAAAAGCAAAGGCAGCCAAGGCAAAACAGAAGGAAAAAGAGAAGGCTGCAAGGGAAAAGGCTTTACAAGCCGAAAAAGCCAAGAAGGCGAAGGACAGGGAAAAGCTTGCCAAACAAAAAGCAACAGCCCCTACCGATGATAACGCCAACGGCTGATAATTCAGATTAAACAGCTCCCGTTTCACCGCAAATCAGATGTAAACGCAGAAAGAGGCATCTGCTTTGCGTGAAACATATGGGGCAAACACTTAAATTTTTTGGAGGCATTCAAACCATGAGAAAGAGACTTTGGTTTCGCACACTAACTATTTTGCTGGCGGCAACTACGTTGCTGTCATCTACAAGTGCATACACTCTCTTGGTTTATGCTAATCAGGAGATGGTTTCTTCTACTCTTTCTGCAATTGAGTCCGATGAAAACTATGCTCCCAACATCACAATTCAGGGTGGCGATCTTGAAGTTGATACGCAGGCAGAAGATGATCCGGTTACTGAACAAATTTCATGGGGTACCGATGCCAACGGTAATCCTGCAGACGGTTCACAGCAGAATCCCTACCAGATTTCTTCAGTTGAGCATCTGCTCAAAGTCAACGAAATCGTAAACGACAGCACAGGTACTAACGTTTCCAATCCCAACAACAAGTATTTTATTCTTACTGCCGATATCGATATCAGCTCTCTGAAAGTTGAAGATTTTATTGAGGAGACAGGTAGTGCTTACTTTGTTACTACCGATCATAAGAATCCCACTTCACTTCAGGTATATATCAATATCGACGGTTCGTATGTAGATTCATACGGCCAGCCTCAACGCCACAAGATTACCGGCGGTGCATCAGGCTGGAATATCGAGATTCCCGGTCATCAGAATTTTTCACTCTTTGGTTATCTTAGCGAAAATTCAGTAGTCAGCAACATTATATTTGAGAACATCAATGTAAATGTCACGACTGCAAGCCCCCGTCAGGTTGCTCTTATCGCTAACAAGAGTGACGGCGTTATCGAAAACTGCAGCATCAACTCTTGCAGCGTAACAACTTCTCTCAGCAGTAATCACACCAATCCTTATTATTTAATGGATGGTATCAATTTCTACAACGGTGTTGCAGGAGCTGTTGCCGATAACGCAGGTACAGTGCGTAATGTAAACGTAAACGATATCGTTATCACCGTTAAGGGTGAGGATGATTACATCGGTGCAGTTGTTGCTCAGAACAGAGGTCTTATTACCGATTCTTCAGTTTCCGGTATTCAGGTCAATGCAACTGTAAACAATTATTATATCGGCGGTATAGCTGGTTATAATGAGCCTGATTCAACATCACTCGGTATTCAGAACTGTTCTGTCAATATGGCAGGTACAAAAGGCACTACCAAAAACTTTACACGCGGTGCATATGTCGGCGGTCTTGTAGGTAGTAATGACGGTTATCTTTATAATTCATCAGTAACAGGTACATTCAAATCAGCCGATGCTACTTCTGTTGTTGCATACAATATGCTTGGCAGTGTCAGTTATTCAAGTGCTGAGTCAGGCACTTACTACGGCGGTGCAGCAGGTATCAGTACAGGTGTTATTGCCAACGTAACAGTATCTGACCTCGGTTTCTTCTTCTCAGCAACTACTGCAATGAGAAAAGCATACTTCGGCGGTATTACTTCAACAGTTACTTCTGCCAATTCAATTGTCAACTGTGTATCTACCGGTTCATTCTCTGCAGCAGAGGGTACCGACATCTATTCAGGCGGTGTTATTGCATACGCTCCCGCTAATATTGCTGACGGAGCTATCAAAAACACCTATACACTTTTCAGACTAAACAATCCCACCAAGACTTATATGGGTGCGGTTATCGGTTGGGGCGGTAAAGCTTCAACACTTGACGGCTGTTATTGGTCAGATCAGGTAAGCGGTTGCGCAACTTCTTATGTTCAGACCGATTCCTTCTATACCGACCTTGTAGCAGGTGCCGATGCACTTACCGGTAATCTTTATGCACAAAATAAAGCTGTTGTTGCTGTAAGAAATGCAAATGTCGATCCTGTTCAGGCTTCAACTCTTACTCACAGCTGGGACGGTACAGGCGTTGTTTTCGGAATTCCCGCTTCCGACATTGCTATTTCTACCAATGCGGCAAATAACACTGTTATCAAAGTTCCTTACAGTGTTGACGTTACCTTCCCTGAAGGCATCGGTTCATCCGATAAGAACTCTATGTCAGCTTCGTTTAATATTGACGTTCTTATCACAACTGCAACAGGTGATCCCGACAATATAAACGACCCGATGGTTATCTCAACATCGGCTCAGACAAAGTTCCTCTACCTTGTACCTTACGGTCACTTCAAGCTCGGCCAGCGTGTTTCTGTTGAGGCTGAAAGCTGGAATGCTCCTATCTTCTCAGGTACACTTGACGGTAACGGCAAAACCATTACCGTCGGCGGTCCGCTCTTTGATGCCGTTATCGGTAACAGAGCAGGTGATATCGGTTCAGCTCTCAATACATCAACATATTCAACTGACCCGTATGCCGATAACACAGATTATCACAAGCAAGGTTATGTCAGAAACCTTACAGTTGACCTTTACGATAATATAACAACATCAGTCTTCGGTACCCTTATCAACGCTACATTTGTCAACGTTGACCTTACCGACGGTGACGTTTCATCCGATGACGGTGATGCTGATACATTCGACGGTTTCGTTGCTACACTTACCGACAAGCGTAATGCATCCTTTGCAGCTTCAGCCAACGGATACACATATATCTACGGCTGTTCATCAAATGTATCAACCTATATTGATGATGATGCTCAGGGCAACTCATACAACGATCTCGCAATCTTTATCGGTAAGCTCAGCGGTAAAGTAACTGTTGATAACTGCTATATCAATGCGAATATTTATATCGTTGGCGGTATCGATTCCAATACAGGCCGTGCAGCATTCCTCGGCAATATTGCTGAAAATACAGGTTATATCCTCAACAGTGCTCTCTGCACACAGGTTGTTTACATTGCAACAGGTGTCAGCGGCAGCCACTGTGCAGTTGTATTCGGCAAGATGGATAATACCAACAACTACGGTAAGTATAAGAATATCGTTTGGTCAAAGAACACACCTACAGCTGTTCTTTATCCTTCAGCTTATTCTTATGACAATACTCAGATTAATCTTTGGGGTGGTATTGCAGCTTCAGGCGGTAACTATTCCTATCCCGAGAAGACTGTTGCCCCCGGCGTATCGGCAAGCTTTACCGTTGCAATTCCTCAGAATATCAAGGCTTTTGCAAATGCAACAGCAAACGATTTCTCTGTTTCGGCTGACAACGGCGAAGAAAGTGCTTTCACAATCCAGTCTGTTGAGCTTGACGGTACAAATCTTAAGTTTGTCGTAAAATCTAAGGATGATGCGGCAGTTAACTCTAAAGATTATATCCGTATCTATCATCAGTCCAGCGGTCTTACAACGTTTGTCAGACTCGTTGTCAAGGAAGCAGGTCTTGTCTATAATCCCGAGGATGGCTATTATCATGTAGCCTCTGCATCGGACATCAAGTTCATTTCCGAGCATTCGGGCGATAGCGACCCCAATGTCAGCGGCAGAACTTACGGTCAGGCTGCTTATTACCTCGATGCTGATATCGATATGACAGGTATTACCATTGCTCCTATCGGTAATTCAACCTCACCTTTCACAGGTGTGTTTACAGGTCCCGTCAATTCCGACGGTACACCTATGTACACAATCTCCAACCTTACTGTTGAAACTACGGGCGATAACGCAGGTCTTTTCGGCGCTGTTGATTTCAGCGGCGCTGCAATGACAATCGGCACTGATGCAAACACTGTAAGAAGGGGAATCAGCAATATTGCGATTTCTGCCGCAACAGTAAAGGGCAAGAACAATGTTGCTGTTCTCGTCGGTTATGCTGCAGACCCTGATCTCGGTCTCAATGCTTCACTGCGTGACGATGTTTACGGCGATGTATATATTAAAAACATTACTATAAGCGACTCCAAGGTCTATTCGGGTATAAATACAGACTCTGCTTCAGGTAAGAGTGCTGCTGCAGTGCTCGCTTATGCCGAGTGTGTCAATCTCGATATCAGTGGCATTAAAGTCAGCGGTGTCGAAGTAATGACATATCACTATCCCGCAAAGCCGGCATACTTTGTTTCCAAGATTGAGAACACAAGCGGATATTCAGCAGGTATCGGCGGTGTTGTCGGTGCAATTCACGAGTCTTACCGTGGTTACAATGTTTCCGAAACAATGACTGTCGATATCAAAGATGTCGATGTTTCAGGCGTAACTCTCAGCGGTATAAACACTACAGGCATAAAGACTTACGCTCCTGCAAATGCAGGCGGTGTTGTCGGTTGCTTCTTTACACAGTACACAGCAAGCACAGCACATTATGCAAAGCTCAATATCGGTGTTTCCGGTACAGGCTACGGTGTCAAAGTCAGCGATACCGTTATTATGTCAAGCGGTAACGCAGGCGGTGTGCTCGGTGCAACCAATGTTATAACCAATATCAAGGGTGCTTATGTATACGGCAGCAGGAAGGCTGCAGGTGCTGAGGATGCTTCGGTTCTTCCGATGCGTGTTCTCGGTAAGACCGATTTCTTTGTCGGTGGTATTGCAGGCTATATCGGTGCCAAGGTAAGAGATGACAACAACGAATCAGACGGTGCATCACTTACAAAGGTATACGGCTCTGTTTCTGACTGTAAGGTCGAAAATGCCGATATCCGCGCTATTATTGATGAAAAAGATTTAGCTACTCAGCGTACTCGTAATGTCACAGTCGGCGGTGTTGTCGGTGCAATCAACGGCAATATGGATTCCAATGCTGTTTCCGGTTGTATAGTTAACGGTAGCCACGTTGAAGGTATAGTTGTCGGCGGTGTTGTCGGTTCAGGTGTCGAAACTCTCGGAACAACGGGCAGCAACCTTATTCCCGATGCTACAGTAGCCAACTCAATTAATATTGATTCATGTTCGGTCCTCGGTTCTGAAATTACTACTATTGAGGGTTGTATTCCCGTTGCAGAAGAGTATGACCTCTGGATGGCATACGGCGTAGGCGGTATCCTCGGTACAAACAGACGCAACCTCTGGAGCTATGCGATGTATACAACAATCCAGCATTGTACTGTTGACGAGAATACAACAATCACAAATACTATTGCTGCACCTGCCCATGCTGCAACAGGCGGTATCCTCGGTGCAGGCTACGAAAACGGTATTGCGGCAGGCTTGCTTGATATCAAGTACAACGAGGTTTACGCAACAATCGTTTCAGAAAACAATATACCCGCAGATACTGCAGTGCCTGATGCAACGGGTGACTTCTATGTAACTCTCTCCGCTACAGGCGGTCTTGTAGGTGCTTTTATAGGTAACCAGTACAGTACCTATGAACCCGAAAACTATGAAGTCTGCGACCTTTCAAAGATCAGCATTCAGCACAGTGTATTCGGCGGTTCAATCCTCGGTACGGACGGCATCGGCGGTGCGATAGGTGTTATTTCCGCAGCTTCCGCTTATAATACTACTGCTATTCCTACTAATCTGCTGAGCGATATTGCAATTACAGGTTCACTTGAATCTACGCTTGATAATGAGGCAATCCGTCGCGGCGGTATTGTGATAGGTCACATTCCGCTTAAGTCAAATGGTACAGCAGCTTCTGATGAAGATGACCACTATGCGTTTGACGTTGCTTCAGGTACCGATATTACCGGTGCATTCAACGAAATTTACTTCACTTCGTTTGAGTTCGATACAGCCAAGTGGCCTGTATTCGGCTATCATAACGCGATAAGTACTACCACATCGGCTGCTTATTCTCCTCTTGCCGCAAACGCGATAGCAATGCTTAAGAATTGCTATAACGATGTCAACACAGAGGCTGATAACACTACTCTCCAGTTTACTGATGCAGAAAGTACAGATACTTATACACTTCCTGACAGTCAGTATCCTGCAGAAACACGCGGTGTATACACAGTAGCCGGTCAGAAGTGGTACGGCTCCAATTCCGATATTGCAAAAGTTACCAGTACAGATCCCAATAACCTTACTGTTGAGCCTCTCAACAGCGGTACAATGAGAGTGGCAATCAAATATGTTGCTACTATCAGTGATCCGAGCAGCGGTTGGTCTGTCGATGTTGCTCTCCCTGCAGGTTTCAGCTTCAAGTCAAACAATCAGACTCCGCTCGATTATGTTGAAGTAGGCGGTGAAACCTATTATCTTATCACCAATCCTTATGACCTTGGTATCGTCGGTAAGAATATGACTGATGGTGCAGCTAACCAGGGTAGTTTTGATGCCGAGTATATGGCTCACAATTACTGGATTGCAAGAGATATTGAGCTTCCCGAGTCAATGTTTATGACTGACGGCTTCTTTGACGGTGGCTTTACTCCTATCGGTACATCGGCTCTTCCGTTTACAGGTACGCTTGAGTCAATGCCTGCAGGTACATACACTTCAGCAGGTGGTACAGAGTTTGTTTCCGACGGTAATATGACTATCAGCGGTCTCCGGTTTGCTGACGGTGTACATATGGGTCTCTTTGATACTGCACAGGGTGCAACGTTCAGGAACTTTACGCTCGAAAACGTTACCGCTGTCTGCACAAAGGCATCCACAGGTACGACAAATATTGCCTATATAGGTGCCGTTGCCGCAACAGTTAAGGATTATGTAACGGCAGAGGGTATAACACTTAAGGGTCTTAATCTCACAGGTGCTAACCATACAGCCGGTCTCTTCGGCGGTATCCTCCCCGGTGCATCGGGAAGTACGGCTCAGTCAACAATCAAAAACTGTGCTGTTACAGGCGATACCTCTGATGATGTTTATTCCAATGTTATTACCGGCCGCTACGGCGCAGCAGGTATTGTTTCGCATACAAACCACAACAACACAAATATGTCGGGTATCACGGTTGCCGATGCTGAAATCACTCAGGAATACAGCGGTACGGATAACGCTTACTTCGACTACGGTGCAGCAGGTATTTCGCTTGCATTCTCCGGTGTTATTCAGGCAGAGGGTGAGCTTCGTAACAAGATCATCGGCTGTTCTATCACAGGCGAAGTTGCATCAGGTGTTGTCACACGTACCTATACTTCAAGCTCAAAGACTGCATTTACGATGTATGTCGGTCGTACGGTTTCTGCAACAAATACTCCGGCAGCACGTGCTGAAATAGTTTCGATAAACAATGTTGATGTTATCGGTACAAAAGTAACAGGTACCCACACAACAAACGCTGTAGGTACTACTGCACATAACTACAGTGCTTCAGGCGGTATTCTTGCCCGTGTTGATGCATGTGTTATTGAGCATATAATTACTGACTGTACTCTTGACAGCGATACTCATATCAAAGCACTTTACGGTGCAGGCGGTATTGTAGGCTGCTTCGAGTCACCTTCAAGTAGTGCTACAACAGTAGCTTTCCGTCTTGCAATAAAATCTTGCGAGACATATGCTACGGTTGAAATAACCGAGTCAACTGTTGCTGTTCCGTCGGGTACAACATATTCAAACCGTACTTGTGTCGGTGCAGGTGCAATTCTCGGCTATATCACCAGATGGATTCTGCCTTACTACACAACAATAAGTGACTGTACAGCTGGCGGTATTGTACGCGGTGCAGGTAATATCGGCGGTATCGTAGGCGCAAACTGGTCTACCAACACCAACACGACATATGCTGTTGATGACAGACCGGATCACTTTGCAGAAAACTGCGTTGTTTCCGCAAAGTTTGAAACTTCCGAAGGCGTTTCGGCATTCGCAACAAACACCAAGGGTGTTGGTATTGTTGTTGGTCATGCAGCTACATCATTCTATGTATCAACTAACAGTGCTTGTCTTATAGACGGTAACTTCACAAGTGCCAACTATCCGTTCTACAATATCTATTTCTCAGACAGTGTATACCGCGATGATTATGTTCGCCTTTACGGTATTACAAACTCACCAAATAACTACTCGCTTAATACTTATAGTTATTATACCGATTATATATACAACCTTAACAGAACAGGTACATACACTATCGAAAACAACGATAGTGCTAAGGCTCAGACAGATAATACGTCAATAATAAGCTATGTTGCCGATACATTCCGTATTTCTGTTAAGAACAATCTCGAATCCGAGAAGTATATGTATAAGCTCAACTACAGCTATGTACAGGGCGGCGGCTATGTATTTGATACAACTTCATTTGTTATCGATACTTCCGTACGTGAGGCTGATCTGTTCAGCTTCAATTCGGAGGCCTCTGTTGATTCGTTCACAGTAACGGCTGATACAGCAAAGGGTGCTGTTACCGCAACAGGTAGCGAGTCCACAACATTTGTGCTCGAAAGCATAACCTGTGCTGACTCCCGTATTACAATCACTCCCACAGGCAGTGCTTTAGGTCAGTATCTGCTTACTACCACACCTCTTAGCGGTGGTGTAAATTCAACGCTTTATTTCAATTACTCAAACGGCCTTACTCTCACGTTAGGTATTGAGATTGAAATCAAGCCTGAGGATTACTGGTTCAAGGTTAACGGCAACAATCACAACGATATGCTTATCTTCAACGCCGCTAACCTCAGCTATGTAAGGTCAATGGCAGGTGCTACATCGGTTATTACTCAGTGCTACGATGTTTTCTGGACCGTCAGCGATTCCGGTGTAATCAGTGCTGAAAGTGCTGCAATTGCAGGCAAGACTCTCGCTGATGTTTACTCTGCAGAGTTCATTGCGGCTCTTGGTGATTATCAGCATCCCAATCCGCTTTACGACGGTACGGATGCTACCGAGAGATATGTCACATTTGACCAGCTGTTCTCTACAACCGCCGATACACGCGGCAGTGTTCTTCTTTCCGAGCTGGTAGGCGATATAGGCATTACCTCTTATGAAGCCTTCGGTGAGGATTGCGGCCCGACTATTTACAGCCGCAACGAAGCCTTCCAAGGCACATATCAGGTTCTTTCCGCAAATGTTGCTTCAGGTATTACAACACAAGGTGATACATATAAGATTTACGGCCTTGACCTTCGTGCCGATACAATGGCACTTGCTAATACAAGCTATGCAGGTATGTTTAGCAAGATCGGTTCAGGTGCTGTTATCAGCGGTGTATCGTTTATCAATCCCAAGATCAAGGCTGTCAAGCAGGGTGCTGACGAAAACTACGTCGGTGTGCTTGCAGGTGAAATCGAAGGTGCAACACTCAATAATATCTCAATTGCATCTGCTGACGGTGACAGAGCTTCTGTTATAAGTGTGCGTATCGTTAACTGTGTAGGCACTAACGTAGGTGCTGTCGCAGGTAAGATAAGCGGCTCAGAGCTTACCGATATCAGCATCAGCGGTGTCGACGTTGTCGGTGCAGCTACTCCCGGTGCTACTCCGAGTGATGCAGCTATAAGAAATGTATTTGTCGGCGGTGTCGCAGGCTTGTTCGACGGTACACTTACAGGTGTCACCGTATCCGATGCCAATGTTCTTGTAAACAGAAATGAAGGTGTCCACAAGAACTATATTGCATATGCAGGCGGTGTTGCGGGTAAAGCAACAGGTGCTATCGCAAATGCAAATGTCTCCGCTCTTATCAGCGGCTGCGATGCTCAGGCAGTTCTTGAAAACTCTGTATTTGAAACAAGTTATGCAGCCAACGCATTCTCCGAAGTCGGCGACCGCCTTGGCGGCGTTGTCGGTCTTGCAAACGGCAACCTTGCAGTAAACGGTGCTGTGCTTACATCTGTTACCGTAAACGCTTACGACGTAGCAGGCGGTATTATTGCCGAGGTTGCAAACAATGCAGGTAACATTACAATTACCGGCTGCGATATCGGTACAGAAAATGCACAGGCAACAATAGTTATCAACGGCGCGACAAGCACATCGGGTGCAGCCAACAAACGTCCCTTCTACAATGCAACAGGCGGCGTTGTCGGTTATGTTGATAATGTATCCAAACTCACAATTACCGATTGTGATGTCTTTGGCAAAATCGGTCAGCAGTCTCTTGAACATAAGAACTGTACTGCGGGCGGTATTATAGGCTTAGTTGGTGAAAACTTAGCTTCACTCAACAGCATAGTAATTACCACTTCAACAGTTCAGGGTGAGATTGCAGGCTACCGCAGAAATCCCGCTTCGGACGCAACAGGTTCTGCACTTCGTATTCTCGGTGCAGCAGGCGGTATCATCGGTAAGATTTACAACTTCGCAACCAAGACCTTTGACTCTGATCAGAATATGATTTCAAAGTCAATTGTTTCTGCGAAGATTGACCTTTACACAAGTGTCAACGGTACAACCATTAAGGCAGACTATGCAACACTCGAAAATCAGAGCGACACAAATGTCGGTAAGATTATCGGTGAAGTCAGAAATGACGGTTCACAGAAGAACTTTGCAAGTGCTGCAGGCAGTGCGCTCGACAATAATGTTGAGTTCACCGACTATGTATCCGATGTCTACTTCTCATCATATCCGCAGAATATAGTTGCTTACGGTTGTAACACATTCTATAACAACCAGTACAATGAAGCTGCCGATACATATATCGATATCAATACTGAAAACCGTTATATGTCGGCAGATGCTGAGTCACCCGAAGATATCAGCTCATTCAGAGTCGACAGCACTATTGCTGACCCGAATGTTGAGCCTTCGGATTATAACAGCGGTACATATTCTGATGTCGCCATCATCACATTTGATGACGATAATACTCAGCAGGGCACAACATCCTCCAGATATTTCAGTCTTGCTTACGACAATATCAGCCTTGATGGCAGTGTCGATAAGGTTATTTCGTTCAAGAATCAGTTCAATATCTCTGTAGAGGATGACAGTACCAACCTCAGCGGTGTTAATGTTTCAGCAAACTTCTATGACGGTACGACTCCCGGTCTTACCGAAACCGTAGAAGGCACATCGTACAGCTACTCTTACTATCCCGGTGTTATCACGGTTGCCTCTGATAGAAACATTGATATCGTCGGTCACATCAGTGCAAAGTATTCCTATGGTCTTGAGGTAGGTATTCAGTTTGTCAGCATGGAAATCGCAGGTAACGGCAGCGAGTCCGATCCTTTCCAGGTTGAGAAGCCCAAGCACTTCAAGGTTGTCCGTGCACTTCGAGGTGCTTACTACAATCAGGTTGCAAACATCGACTTTGCAGCTGCTGATAACGACCAGTACAGCTCCGCAAACGACGGTGCACTCTTTGCAGACGGTAAGGGTATCGATCCTATCGGTACATCTTCCGCTCCCTTCACCGGTGTTTACAACGGTCAGGGTTATCTGCTTTCCAATGTCTATATTTCCCGTGCTGATGAGGATAATGTCGGTTTCTTCGGATACATCGGTACAGGTAATACCGCAGCAACTCTTAAGAACATCCATATCGAGCTTGCTTCCGAGCTTAATATTACGGATGCAGAGTCAAATGTAACTACTGTTATCGGCGGTATTACAGGTAAAGACAGAGTCGGCGGTCTTGTAGGTTATGCAAACAATGCCGTTATTACAAACTGCTCTGTTGCAAACGGTTTTGTAATGGGCAGATATTCAGTCGGCGGTCTTATCGGCAGAACCGGTAATGCTCAGCTTGATTCCTGCTTTACTTCTACTTCAACCTATTCATACGACACATCCTCCACTGTTGAAAGCAGTAAGAACGTCGGTGCTCTGATAGGTCTTGCAAGCTCAACAACGAGTATTGTTAATTCCTTTACTCTCGGCCTTGCAAGTGTCGGCACTACAACTACCAACGGTGTAGCAGGCAGCTTTGTAGGTTACGTCAGTTCAGGTACTCTCAATATTGCTGATTCACTCGTTGCGGCAACTGTATCCGAATACAGCGGACTCAGCAACGGCGGCAAAAACTACAAAGGCCTTACTGTCGGTCAGAGTGCAGGTATTGCGAATGTCAGAGCAGATGGTGTTACTGTCGCTCCCACGAATGCACTGCTTATCAGTGATACTTCTGTTGTTAATCCCATTCTTGCGGGCGGTGCAACAGTAACGAATGTAGCTGTCGATACAGATCTCGTCGGTTCACCCAACGGATCTGAAGAGTATACTGCTGTCACAAAGACGGAGAACGGTCTCTATAACTTCTCTGTCAGCACTGCTGCAGATGTAGCAGGGGATGCTTACACATCAGCTTATGCCGCTCTTGCGGTAATACCGGTTGAGGTTGATCCCAACGAGGTCGATGACAAGACAAACGACGTAAATAAATACGCCGGTTATATGTATCCCTTGACTTTAGGTCACGGTGGTGAGTATACATTCTCATCTTCTGTTCTTGACCTTTCCGATACTGTTGAATATCCTGAAAATCTTGATGCAGATATGTACGGTATCAAAACAGAAAGCGGTGTCAACAAGAATACCGACCTTCTCTTCCGCGATACAGACGGATCAACTACAGTTTATCCCAATGTATATGTAAATCAGACTGGTGCAGTTCTCGCTGACGGTACGGTTCATACTAACGGTGAGGTTGCATATAACACCAGGATGCCTTACTTTGATATGACTAAGTCAGTCAGTGTAGGCGATATAAATGTTGATGTTACCAGAAAGGTTTACTATCCCGTAGTCAGCATCAGGGCTGACGGCGCCGAAACCTTCTACACAATCTCAACCGCAAGACAGCTCTTTGCTATCAGCAACAGCAGAGAAGCTGTTAAGGGCTCCAAGTTCTACGACTTCTATATTCTTAACGGCGAGGGTGTTGCTTTCGCACGTGACTATATCTTAGTTGCAGATATCGATATGAGCGGTGAGAACTTTGTTCCTATCGTTGGCTTTGAAGGTGTATTCGACGGTAACGGCTACATAGCTGATAAGCTTACAATCAATATGCCAAATTACAATGAGGTTGGTCTCTTCCGTTCACTTGAGAACGCAGAAATCAGGAACCTTACTGTCGGCGTAAATGAAATTTCAGGTAAGGACAATGTCGGTGCACTTGTCGGCGCTATAGTTACCAGTAATGTTAACAACAAGTCAGACAGTGCAGCTGTCAGAATCGATAACTGTCACGCTGTCCTGTCAGAGGGTGGCAGTGGTGTAGTTGCAGAAGGTTCCAATGCCGGCGGTCTTATCGGTGCAGCAACCCGCAGCAAGACCGGTTATGGCATTGATGACTCTTCGTCATCCGTAACAGTCAGCGGCTACAACGTAGTAGGCGGTCTTGTCGGTTACTGTGAGCAGCCTGTCACCAACAGCTACTCGACAGGCGCTGTCAATGTAGAATTCAGACCTTCAACCGATGCTGTTCAGGTTCATCCCTGGATTATCAACGGCACTCAGGCTATTGCAGGTACTCCGCTTGCAAGTTCCGGCCAGTACGGTGCAGGCGGCGTAGTCGGTGTTCTTTACAACGACTCAAAGGCAAACAATGCTGAGCAGGCAGCTATCAAATACTGCTTCGGCAGCGGTATTGTTACCGTAAGTGAGGCAACATACAACGCTAAGAACAGTGTCTACGGCGTTGGCGGTCTTGCAGGTATCACATACTCAGGTACTGATGTTTCTACATCTTTCTCCAGCGGTAACGTATATTACTGCTACGGTAACAGTGTATTCGCATCCTGTGCAAACAATACAGTAGGTGTCGGCGGTCTCGTCGGTGTCAACTATAACGACCTTAAGGATGTTTACTCAAGTGCTTCTGTTGCAGCCGATTTCGGCGATGTAACAAGTGCTGCTGCAGTCGGTGCGGGCGGTGTTATCGGTATTGCTTACGGCAAACTTTCCGATGCTTACTCCTCAGGTGCAACGCTCGGTACTACTACAACCCTTGATTACAGTAATGCCAAGTACGGTGCAGGTGGCGTTATCGGCTTGCTCGACAGCGGTGTACAGAGTGCAAACCTTCTGTTCGACCTTAATATTTCAATCACCGATAAGGTTGTCGGTAAGATTGTCAGCGGTAGTATAGATTCCAACTCTAAGGCTCATACAACTGCTTACCTCACCGAAGGTGATAAGAATCTTATCAACTACCAGTTCGGTTATACAAAGGGTGCTTATCCGTACCTTAACGCATTCTTCAATAACGATGTATCGTTGGTCATCCGAATCAATGCACTTCTCAGCGTTGTTGCTCTTCAGCTTAACCCGCTCGATACTCTTGCAGCAAACGGTGAAGGTATTTCGATGGCTCTGAATATCCCGGTTGATTTCAAATATATTTCAAACGGTTCCGGTAACGATACAGAGAATGTCGGTCTTTATAAGTACAGCTATGCTGATGAAAACAGCATGGTTGATGCGGCTCAGGGCGTTATCGATGATGTTACGCATACTCTCTCTATCCAGAGAACGCAGAATGAAGCACAGTATGTAAACTTCGTTATCTCAATCGATTCAAAGGACGGCGAGAAGACAGATAAGGACGGCAACGTTTATTCACAGGTTGCAAACCGACTTGTTTCACGTCTTTGCGCTCCGATGCTCGGCACAAACACTCATCCTTACCTTGTTGCAACTCAGGAAGACCTGAGCCATGTAGGTATGACAAACGATGAACTTGCCGCACTTAACGCTTCCGACCCCGATTCAATGTACAGACAGTGGGCAACACCTATCCTTGAAAACGGTACACCTACATCAGGTGCTGTCAACTTCAAGCTTATGGGTTATGTACCGCTGGATGGATACAACAGAACAATCGCAGACCTTACAAACACTGTATACAATGTTGAAGGTCAGGCTATTGCATACGAAGGTATCTCCTTCGACGGTAACGGCTATTCAATCAGAAATCTTACCGAGAGACTCTTTACTAACCTCGACAGCAAGTCAACTCTCAGCAATATGACATTTGAGAATGTCAGCTTTGCAGGTGAAAGCCTGATAGGCGAGGTTAACGGTACTGTACAAGGTGTCAACGTTTACGGTACAGCCTCCGGTATAGGCTCTGCGGCAATTGCAAACACCGTCGGTGGAACAGGTAAGATTACCGGTGCAGTCGCCAATGTCGATTATACCGACGGTACTTCAACCAACGATGTTGCAGGTATTGCTATCACCAATAACGGTACAATTGAGCTTTCAGCTTCCGTAGGCAACTTTACAGGCAGTGCCGTTTCAGGTATGGGCGGTCTCGTTGTCACAAACAACGGTACAATCAAAGATAGCTTTACTATCGGTAACCTTATATTTGACGATGCAACCAATCTCGGCGGCTTTGTCAACAACAATACAGGTACTATCGAAAACTGTTACACACGTTGTAACATTGTGGTCAATAATACCGCTTCCGACCGTGTAATCGGTGGCTTTGCAGCACATAACAGCGGCAGTATCAGCTCTGCTTACTCGTCAGGTATATTTGACCTTGCAACCAATACCAATCCGTACAGTATCTTCGTTGCCGACTCTACAGGCACACTTACTGACTGTATTTTCGACAAGCAGATGAGCGGCAGTACATTCAGCGGTGTTTACAACCTTGCTGAGCGTACACTCGATATCGTTAAGCTTACAAATCATAACTCTATGAACGGTGCTTACACCGTGTCAGATAATATGATTATTGATGAGGCTAACAAAACTTACCACAACGTATACTATCCGCAGCTTACAGCAATTCTTAATACTGAAGCTTACGATACAGTAGACGGTGAGCAGGTAGAAACGGTTAACAGCCGTATGTACAGAGTTCTTCGTGCATACTCATTCATCAGCTCCGCAACAGCTCTTGTAGGCAACGATAACTATATCGATAACCTTGGTCTGGGCAGTTCAACTCCGCTCAGCTACGATTCAGTCAACAGAGACCTCTGGAGACGCACATCAGGCTCCGAGCTTGCTTCGGCAACAATCTTCGGTGAATCAGGTAACGTAAACGGCAGACAGATTCTTGCTGTCGAAACATTACCCGGTGACTATGATGCATCTGCCGATAACCGCTCCGTAATCAGTGCATCTGCAGCAGTAACAGACTTCTACGGTCTGACTCTTGCCGATAATGCACAGCTTGACCTCTTTGTTGAGGTAACCGGTCTCGGTCATCCCAACTTTGCAGGCGGTCAGGGTACGGAAACTGAGCCGTTCGAGATTTCAACACCCGAGCAGTTTGTTGCGATTTCGTTCTACGGTACAAATCCTGCAAACAACTTCAAGGTTATCAACGATATCGACATGAGTGAAGCTGTCTGGACAGCTTACATCGATAACTTCAAGGCTAACCTTAACGGTAACGGTAAGGCGATTTCCAACATCACAATCGGTGCTGACGGTAACGATTCACTCTTCGGTACTATCAACGGCGGTAAGATTGACGGTCTTGGTATCGCAGGTATCGAAGTTACTGTTACAGGCAAGCAGGGCGGTATGCTTGCAAAGGTAGTCCAGAGCGGTTCTGAAATTACCGATACCTATGTAGTTGGTACAGTTGATGCTTCAGCTACAGGCGGTCAGTCTGCAGTCGGCGGTCTTGTCGGTTACTGCAACGGTGCAACTATCGATGGTGTGGTAGTTTCGGGTATGATTATTTCCGATGCCTCCGTAACAGGCGGTGTCGTTGCTTCAGCAATTGACGGATCTGTAATCCGCAACGTTCTTTCAACTGTATATATCGATGCTTCCTCTGCTACCAACGGCTTTGCTGCAGGTGTTGTAGGTTCGGTAGATGGTGTAGTTGAACTTAAAAACTGCGTATTTGCTTCCGATGTCAAGGCTGCAACAAGCGGTAATATAACAACAACTGAAAATGCAATACTTGAAAACTGCTACTACGATAAGCAGCTCTCATCCGTAGAAGACAGCTCAACAGCAGCTCTTACTCATTACCTTACAAGCGGTGCTTCGATGGATCAGCTTGGCTTCGTCGATTCGATGACAAGGCTCAACGGCAGCGGCTTTATGGGCTATCCCGTACCGGTTGCGTTTGCTAACACTGATGAAGTTGAAGGCTTTGTTCCGACCGAGCAGTTTCTTGCAGGTGTCAAACTCGCAAGTGCAAGAATCAACCTTGCAAGCGGTGCAGGTGTAGGTTCAATCACAACCTTCACCAATATTACTGCTCCTTCATTACTCGGCAGCGATGAATTCGTTGCAGAACTTACATTCGGCAGCTATGATACGGTTGATAATTTCTATCTTGTCAAGCCTGACGGTACTGTTACCCAGATTGATACCGATACAGCAGAGCTTGCACTTGGCGAGACGGCTGACCGTTATGTACGATATGCACTCCGTAATGACAGTGACGGTACATTCGATGACGGTATGATGTACAGATATCTCGACCTCGATGTCGGTAAGACTATTAAGGTAACTTATCAGTACAACGGTCTTGCAGATGATTCAAATGCAGTGCTCACCGTATTCTCCGGTATGACTAACATCTCCGGTGTTACAGCCTTTGCTGTTAGCGGTAAGCACAGCGGTAACCTTTGCTCAAGCATGGTTATTCCTTACGATACCGAAGAGAGTGCATATATTCTCCGCGTCGGTAGTGAACTTCCCACAGGTAAGTCAATAGCTTCGGTTTCCGCCGAGGTACGCAATAACGGTTCCAAGGTGCTCGATGCAACTTCCAGAGAGATGGCAAACGGTACGTGGATTCTTGCAATGACTTCCGGCACAAACATCAACTGTGATGAAATTATCATCATTGTCGATGTTGAAGACGCTCCCAATTGGGGTGTCCGCAAACTTTTCAATCTTTTTTAAACTTTAAGAAAGGGGGATTGAGCTGAATATGAAAGATATGAAGAAAAACACTATGCAGTTGATTGTTGCAGGTATAGTTGTTGTTCTTGTCGCTGTATGCGGTACATTTGCCTGGTTTTCGGTTGGCTCAAGATCGAGAGCTTCTCACATCGGCGCCAATATGGAAAGTCCGACTACAGAAGAAACAATCGATTCAGGTATCAGCGAAATCCAGATTTATGACCCGATAAGCGACAATTGGAAAAATTATGACGGTGAAATCCCCCTTGAGTTTGTTCCCGGCAAATCCTACAGCTTCAAGGTACTCTTCAATGCTGATGAATCGCAGCACACGTGGTTGCGACTTACCGGCTTTGAAGAGCCCGCAGAGGGCGATCTCATCAATGCTCTCGAATACAGTGTTAAATTTACTTCCGGCAGTGCTGACGATTACAAAAAATTTGAAATCGGTCACCAGGAGTTTAATAAGCCTTATGCTGAGCTTATTTCGCAGAAGCCGGTCAGAGAGTTCACTGAAAAAGAGAACGGTATGTATGTTCTCTATTACGACATTATGCTTCCCGGCACAGCAGGGAACGATTATTTCGACCAAAGCTTTGTAGCTGATGTCGAACTTATTTTCCAGTAAAAATTTTATTGTTACTAAAGGGGCAGCTATGAAAAAAGTAATCTCAAAAGTTATTAATGTAATGCTTGTACTTATATTGCTTCTTGCCGCAGGTGTTATGGTGCTTACAGGCGTCAATGCCAAGAGCGGTAAGGCTACAATGCTTTTCGGTTACGGTTTTATGGCTGTCCAGACACCCAGTATGACCCCCGAGTATCCTGTAGGCTCGGTTGTAATTATCAAAAAAGCCGACCCTGCAGAACTTAATTCTGACGATGTAATAACTTTTTACAGCAGCAATCCCTCTCTTAACAGTATGGTTGTTACTCACCGAATAGTTGAAGTTGCCAACGACGGTGACGGTACATACAGCTACATCACTAAAGGTGATGCAAACGAAATTAAAGACGAATATCCCGCTGAAAGCGAAAGACTTATCGGTAAAGTAGTTGCTAAAAGTTCTCTTATGGAAAAGCTTATCAACCTCAGACAAAATCCGATGACATTCTTCCTTTTAATTATGCTTCCTATGTGTGCTCTGATCGCGTTTGAGGTTTTCGGTATCGCCAAAAAGAGTGCCGCCGCAAAGGACGGTAAAGCAAATGAAAATGAAGATAAGAAATAATATTTTCGTCATACTCAGCGTTATTATATTTATACTCGCTGCCCTTGTGTGGTTGCCGCGAGTGTTTGGTATAAATACATACTATGTCAGCTCCGACAGTATGGAGCCGACAATTACCAAAGGCAGCCTTGCTTTTACAAAGCAGGTTGACTTGAAAGATATAAGGGTAGGGGAGGATGTGCTTGTTTTTACAAGCCCCGTCAACCAAAAAACCTTTATGCATCGTGTGATTTATATCAACGAAACAGAGCAGCTCATTTTTACAAAAGGCGATAATAACAATGTTGCTGACCCTGTGCCTGCTACATTTGAGTTGTGCAAGGGCAAAGTTGTTTTCGATATACCGCTTGTCGGGTATGCTTCATGGGCTCTCGATACTTTACCGGGTAAAATCGCAGTAATTGCTTTTTATATAGTCTGTGTGGCTGTAATGCTTGAAAGCCGCAGAGCAAAGAAATCCAAAAAAGAGGTGGACTCAAAATGAAAAATAAAATAATCTGCCTTGTTCTTTCTGCAGTTCTGCTTGTCGGTCTTGCATGTGCCAACGGCGCCTATGCGTGGTTTACTCTCAGCTCAGGCGGTTCCCTCGGCGGCGCAGGCGGCAAACACAGCTTTGCAACCGGTAATGTCGGCTATGTTCTTACAGGTGGTTTTTCTGCCGATTACGACAGCAGCAAAATCATCCCCGAGGATGAGCTTCTTGCTTCTTTCGATGCTGAAGAAAATGCTGCCGATATTGCCAAAATCTCAGAATATACCGAGTGCAAAATGTTCCTTGAAGCTACATCTTCAATCGATACACAGCTTCGTATAAAGGTTGTCTACGGTTACGGTGATGAGGCTGAAGTTGCCTTCGATAATTCCGAAACCTCACCGCTTACGGTTGAGCTTACCGATCCTTCTCTCTGGTCATATAACGGCGGTTATCTCTATTACGGTGCTTATGATGAAGAAGGCAAGTCTTCCGGAGTCATCCCTGCCTTTGATGTAAATGAAGAGGGGGCAACGCCTGCAGTTATTCCGCTTTTCAATTCAATCCGCTACAGCGGTGAGAATACTGAAAACAGCATGATTTCAGGCAAAACTCTCAATGTAAAAGTTATCTTTGAAGCAAGACAGTCCGAGTTTGTCAATTGGGAAACTGTCGGTACAATCTACACTTCAGGTGACGTTTCTGAAACCGAGTAATTTATGAAGATTTTTAATGTTATTTATAATATTGTCGCAATTACAATAATCCTTGTTTTCCTTTTTACCGCAGTTGTTATGGTATCGGGTACAAAGGTTTTTGCAGTTGCTACACCGAGTATGGAGCCCGAAATTTCTGAAGGCTCGCTTGTTTTCGTTCACAAGTCCGATGAATATAAAGAAGGCGACATAATTACGGCAAAGCTCTTTGGCGATAACGATAATACTTTCACTCACCGTATCGTCAGTGTCGATAACGAAAAAGGTCTTGTCTACACAAAGGGCGACAATAATCTCGCTCCTGACCGTTTACCTACCGATACTTCCGATATAATCGGTAAAGTTGCTTTCAGTGTCCCTTGCCTTGGTTTGCTCGCACTTAATTTCAACAGCACTGCTGTTGTTTTAGTTCTTGCAGCGGTGCTTGCCGTGCTTATGCTTATACGTTTTATAGTTTATAAAAAATCCGAAAAGGAGGTAACCGAAAATGAAAAAGCTCAGTAAACGCAATATTTTCAGCGTTGTGCTTGCGTTGATGTTTGTCTTTACGGTCGGCTTCTATTCTTCAGCAGAGCGTACTACTGCGTGGTTTACCGCTTTCGGTGAAGCCGCAAAAGAGTTTAATATGGACAGCATCGATATTACCTCCGATTTCGACGGTGAAACAGTCGCGCTTAAGTTTGATGCTGCTACCAAGTTTGCCGATGCAGATGAGCGCAGCAAAATGTTTGAGCACGCCTGCAAATTTTTCACGGTTACCCTGACAAATAATGGCGACCGTGATGCTCTTGTGTTTATCGATATTACCGAGGAGTCAAGAGCAGTAACAGCCGATAAGGGCGTACGTTATTATATATATGAGTATACTGATACAACCGAATATACCGATGTTACCGAGGTTGTGCCCGGTGTTTACGAAAACTCCGAGGGTAAGCGTGTTATCGAAAGTAACGGCAAGTATTTCAGAACAGATAAAATGATTGCCGATGTCCTTACCGAAAAGATTGGCGACAGTCAGGATAAAATTGCCGCAATGAGCGGTGAAGAACAGCTTGCTTTCCTCAATCAGGATGCATCAAGCCTTGTTGAGCTTAACGCAGGCGAAACAAAGAGCTTCTGCTGTGTTTTCTGGGTAGAATATGATTACTTTATGAATGTTGAGCCTGTTGACGGTATCCGCACTCTTGAGTGTAATGTTGATGTTACAATCAATGCTGTTCAGGCAGAGCATTATCTCGTTGCAGAGGAAACAACTGCCGAATAATTAACGAAAGGCGACAAATCAAATGAGCAAAAAGAATACAAAACAGAATAAAAAATTCAAGCTCAATCCTTTTGCGGTTGTCGCTTTGGTTATTTGTGCACTTGCTGTAATTTATACCGCAACAACTGCATGGCTTACGGGTGAGCCTCTTAATCCTATCCGCTTTACCACACTGCAGGATTTTGACTATAAAATGAATGTCTACTTCCTTCAGGATAACGGCGACAAGGTTTATGTTATTAGAGATTCCGTTGACCAAGGCGTTTATGCCTCGTCTTCAGGTGCAATTTTGCTTGACTATTCCGATTCCTCTGCTGAAAATTATGCAGGCAGGCTTCGTGCAGAAATCAAACAGATTGGCAACGGTGTTGCTTTTTCAAGGGTAAGAATTTCTCACGAGTTGCTTTATACTCCGTCCGAGGGTGCTGACCCTACCAGACTTCAGGGTGACCCAAATCTGCCTTATACAATTAACGCTGGTGAGTTTTCGGATAATCGTATGTCAGACGGTTATCTTTATCACAAGGGAATTCTCGACGAGGGTGACGGATATATCGAGGTTATACAAGGCTTTGACGGTGCAAATTTTGATACTTCCGGAATAAGTGCTCTCAACGGTACAGTTGAGCTGTCTGTCAATATTACTGTTGATGCCGTTCAGTTTAACCGTTACCAACAGTTCTGGGGTATGAGTTCACGTCCCTGGGATATTTCAACCTGATGTGGAGATTTTATAAATGGCAAACGCTAGACAAAAAAAGAAGAAAAATGCTGCCACAGCAAAGCAGGCAGCTGCAGCATATAAGGGTAAAAACGCTCCGATAAAGCCTGCTGCCGCAAAAAAGCCGCAGGAAGTTCCGGTAGCTTCAAAGCCCGAAGCAGAAAAAGTTGAGCTGCCGAACGCGGAAATTATCAAAACGGAAGCTCAAAAAGCTGAACCTAAAAAAACTGACCCTAAAAAAGTTGACCATAAAAAAAATGAGCCTAAAAAAGCCGACGCTAAAAAGGCAGAGCAGAAGAAGGCTAAATCAAAAAAATCCGATTCCGCCAAGTCCTCTAAATCAAAGTCGGCAAAGAAGCTGCCACAAAAATCAAAATCCGATTCTTTAAAATCGAAGATTAAAGCTTTCGGAATTACAAAAATTGCTGCGATTGTGTTGGCGATTTCCGTAGTGATAGCTTCCGTGGCTGTTATTATGTGGGTCAGAAATAATACGGAAAGCAGAGTTATTCCTCCGGATGCAGTGCCGAAATACAACGGTATGAACATCTCTGCAGAAAATCTCTTGCCTGTTATAGAAGACCTTGCGGTCCAGCAAGAGTTTGCAAGCCGTATGATCCGAGAAGGTGACACGGATGCGTTCCTTTACTATGCTTCCGATGAGTTGCTTTTTCCTGAAAAGAATTCCCAGGCCTCGATCAACCTTGTCAATGTATCAAGTAACAAATGCGTTTTGATAGCTTCCGTTGTAGATGAAGCAGGCAATATCTGTTTCCAATCTAGAGGTTTACCGCCGGGTAATATGCTTAGTGATATTGGCATAAACAATCAGCCTTACGGCAAGCACAAAATGATGCTTGTTGTTGCAGCGTATGACCCAAATAGTTACGAGCTTATCGGCGTACAAAGCTCGGATTTGACCGTACAGGTCGGAATTGAAGAGGATACTTCTTATGGCCAAAATAATTAAAGCTGAAAAGTCTGCCGAAAATGGCGGAAAGAAACGCAACCCTAAAATAGTACAAGCCACCGTAATGTTAGGTGTAAGTTGTCTGTTTATGGTTGTTGCTGTTATTGCTTTGAGCAGTCTTGGTTTTTTTCATATGATAGGCGGATGGTTTGTTCCTCGCGGTGAGATCAGAGTCGGTGTTATCTCTGAAAATAATCAGATAACATCGCTTGGCGATAAAGATATTGTCTACCGTGTGAATAACAATGTAGTTTTCGAACATCCCTATACCCAGGGTACGATAATGCTTGAAAACCCTGCAGTATCCAAGTATAATCTTCAGTTTTCCATTTATCTTCCCAAGAACCTTTATGACCCCATTTATGAATCGCCTACGCTCAAGCCGGGCGAATGCATCCTGAGCGATAAATTGACAAATACTTTACCTGTCAAAAAAGGTAACTTTACCTGCTTGTGTGTTGTCAGTGCATACGATGCCCAGGGTAACTATTGCGGTAAAAACACCTGTACCGTAAGAATTGAAATTTTAGATAATTAAATTTAAAAAGCTTCTTCTTGAGGAGAAACTCAGACTGTCGATAAAGTCACCGAGAACTCGCACAAAAAAATAGGAAACGGTCTTTGACCGTTCCGCAAAACAAAGCAATATAAATCAGGAGGATTATAAGCAAATCTTCCTGATTTTCGTTTTTATTATATTAAATCTTGTGTGTTTGCCGTGTTTTTGCCCTCTCGCGGTACCTTTGTACAGCTTCGGAGCAAAGAACACGGCATCTCGTCGCCTTTCTCGAATTCTGACAGCTTGTCGAAAGATGAGGTGTAAAAGCGGAGCGTTTTGCTCCGCTTTTAATAATTTTCGGGCTTTATCTGAAAGTAACCCTTGTCGTGTGAGCATACGGGACAAACTCCGGGTGCACCCTTGCCTATAAAGATGTGTCCGCAGTTGCGGCACTGCCATATCGTGTCGCCGTCGCGGCTGAATACAAGTCCGTCGTTGATGTTGCTAATCAGCTTGCGGTATCTTTCTTCGTGCTCTTTTTCGATTTTTGCTACGCTTTCAAACAGGAATGCAATCTGTTCAAAGCCCTCTTCTCTTGCGGTCTGCGCAAAGCCCGAGTACATGTCCGTCCATTCGTAGTTTTCACCTGCGGCGGCATCGGTCAGGTTGTTAAGTGTCTCGGGCATCTTGCCGCCGTTAATCAGCTTGAACCATATTTCTGCGTGCTCTTTTTCGTTTTTTGCCGTCTCTTCAAATATAGCCGCAATCTGCTCAAAACCGTTTTCTTTTGCCTTTGCCGCATAGTAAAGGTACTTTGTGTGTGCCTGGCTTTCACCTGCAAATGCGGCAAAAAGATTGTTCATTGTCTTTGAATCTTTCAGTTCCATTTTTCTCTCCTTCTTTATTTTTCTTAAGGCTATTATTGACTTGAAGTTTTCAAGTTATTCTCATCGCTCTTTTTCTTATGCCTTGAAAAAAATAATGCAAAGTGATATATTTAACATTAGAAAAGATGTTATCCTATCAACCTCCCTCATCAGAGGAAACCGAGGTAAATGAAAATTCAAGGAGAAATAAAAATGGGTAAAATTGTAGCAATAGGCGGCGGTAGCTTTGAGTACGGCGAAATATGGACTATGATTGAGCATGTTCGCTCGCTTTGTGATAAGGAGCATCCGAAGATGCTTTTTCTTCCTACTGCAAGCTTTGATTCTCACGACGATACGCAAACCTTTGTCGATGCTTTTGCAAAATACGGCTGTACGGGCGAGGGACTTTATCTCACCGATGAAAGCCTTACATACGACGAAATAAGAGAAAAAATCCTCGGCAGTGATATTGTCTATGTCGACGGCGGCAACCTTAAATTCCTTATGGATACCTGGAATAAAACGGGGGCAACGGAAATCTTCCGTGAGGCTTATGAAAAGGGGATTGTCCTCTCGGGTTTGAGCTCGGGCGCAATGTGTTGGTTTGATATGGGCTGGGATGATTGCCTCGAGGGTAACGAATTTGCCTTTGTCGAGTGCGTCGGTCTTCTGCCTTACTGCAACTGTCCACATTTCGAGGCGGATTACTGGCACCGCTTTAAGGATGAAATAAAGAAGCTTAACGGCCCCGACGGTATCGGCATAGATAACGATGTCTGCGTCAGCTTTGTCGACGGCAAAATAACCGTAGTCAAGCACGAGCAGGAAAAATCCGCCTTCCTCTACCGCAAGGCAAATAACTTCGAAGAAGAGGATATGGCGGAGATATATAATAGTTAATTTTTATATAGTTTTTGCTTGACATTTACCTTAGGTGAATCGTTATAATCGGCACGAAAGGAGGCTTGAAGCCTTATGAAAATGAAAGAAGTCTTACAGCAGACTGGCTTGACCGACCGTGCCGTACGCCTTTATATTGATAGCGGACTTGTTGCACCGAATATTGAAGAAAATTACAGCGGAAGAAAAAATATCGAGTTTTCGCAAGAGGATATTGACAGCCTTAAGAATATTGCTCTGCTTCGTAAAGTCGGTTTTTCGATACCCGATATAAAAGAGATATCCAAAGGCGGCGAAAATACAAAGTCAATAATTGAAGCATTTATAAAGCAAAAGCAGGAGAATATCGAAAGTGATACACTTATCCTTGAGCAGTTAAAGAATATTTCATTAGATTCAAAGATTACAATAGAAAACCTTTGTTCTCAGCTTTCTTCAGCCGCAGAAAATAAACAGGTGCCCAAAGAGGATTTGCAGTTGACGTGGGTAGAAAAGCTGGAAAAAAGAGGTATAGATTTCTGGGGATTGTTAAATCTTGTAAGTGCCTTGATTGCAATAGTGGGCTTTGCAGTTGCTTTCAGCAACAGCTTTGTTCATTTTAATCTTTTCGCGGAATCTGCTTCTTTGGGTTTTGGTTTGATTTTCGGCAGTTGGGGTATTGTTATTGTACTGTCTGTGATAATTCTCTTGCTCAACAGAAAGAATGCTTGCTCTAAGAAAAAAAGATTGCAAAGATATGCCTATGGCTTTTTTGCGCTGATGTTAGTGCCTTGTTGGCTTGGTGCTTTTTTTCTTTCTGCATTAAGCTTTTTTTCAGGTGAATCATATACAACCGATGTTCGGGATTATCTTGTGATGGATTCCTGGGTGGAAGATAACTACGGTGTAGAGATAAAGCGTATCTTTCCCGATGAAATACCGGCATCAGCTCTTGATGATAATAAAAATCCATATCATACTCCTTATACTACAAGATATTATTATTTCCACGATTACCCTCTTGACCCAAGTTTTGATATTGTTGCCCAGTGGGCTTTACCTGAAAAAGAATATGAGTCGGCAAAGAATGAAGTTTTAAATTCAGGATTAAGTGTTCAGATTAATAAAGGCGATTGGGTTTGTTGCTATTTTGCAGATAGTAATAAAAAAGAGGAAGTAGAATATTGGGATAGTAAAACATATTGGTTTTTGATTTTTGCGTATAATGATAAAACTAATACGGTCAGATATATTGCATCTTACAGTATTGATTCCTTACGCGACGGACCGTACTATTTGTCTATGGACTGGTAAACTGTATTTTCTGTCATTCTGAGTGCAAGCGAAGAATCTTGATACAACATAAAAAACGGTCATCACAGTTTTGTGATGACCGCTAATTTTTTACATTTCGGGTGGCATACACTCGAGCACTTCGAGTGTTTCGTTTGCTTCAATTATGTAGTCAACTGTTTTTGCAGGCTCAAATAAGCAGTCGCCAGGTTTAACTTCGAGTACCTTGCCGTCTGCCTTGAATACGCCGCTGCCCTTTGTAATTGCGATACAGCAGGCTCTGCCGCTGTTTTTACGAGTGTAAGCTTTCTCAACTGTGTATCTGTTGAGTGCAAAGCAGGTTGTGTCAGCGTAGGTGATAAGGCTCTCGATCTTGTAATCGTCTGTTTCTTCAAGTACTGTGGAGTTAAGCGCGTATCTGCCGAGAAGCTCTTCCTTTGTTACGTCTTCATAAGTGAAGCACTCAAACATCTTGTCAAAGCCGAGACCCATATGGCAAAGGTGGTCGGGCATAAGGTTGCCGCGCATATCGCACTTTTCAACGCTTATCGTGTAGTCTGTCGGCTCCTGAACTTCAAGGAGCATACAGCCAGAGCCGATTGCGTGCGGTGTGCCGCCTGTGATGAGGAATACGTCACCGGGCTTTACAACAATCTTGTGCATATATTCCTGCATTTCAGCCATATCCTGCTTGTCAAACAGCTCTTTCCATTTTTCAGCGGTTACCGGCTTTTTGAAGCCGAGCAGAATGTAAGGCTCTTCGCCGTCAATAACACGACCGTCAAGAATATACCACGATTCTGTCTTGCCGTAGTCGGAGTTGAAAAGACGCCTTGCCGCATCCTTTGTGGGGTGCACCTGAATCGGCAGTCTTTCAGCAGAATCAAGGAATTTTGTGAGAACGCCGAAGTTTACGCCGAATTTCTCAATATGCTTTTCACCGAGATATGTTTCGGGGTCAGAATCGATAAGGTCTTTGAGGTAAAGCTCGCTGCCGTCCTCGGTTTCGATTTTGCTTAAACCCTCTTTTTCGGGCTTGTCAGCTCTGTCAGGGTTGTCTGCTACAACAACGCTTGCCAGCCAGTCCTCGGGGAAGTTGCCGTCTTCGCCGTCGCCGTAGGCATAACCTCTCATCTTGTCTATCAGCTTACCGCCGTAGTAAAGTCGCCATACGCGGTTTTCTTTCATTTTAAGGGGAAATATCATTTGATTATACCTCCGGGCAATTTAAGCTTGTACTTTTGTGCTTTGAGCATCTGTATAAGCTCTTTTTCGTTTTTAGGTCTTTCTTCAAAGTATACACCGCCGGGTGTTGAGCGGAAAGGCTCGTGGTTATCTGTGCCCGAAAGCATCATTCTGCCGTGTGCCCTTGCCCATTCGTAAGCCACGCTGTTGCGTGAGTTGTGGCTTGCGTTGCCGTTGTATACCTCAATTCCGTCAACAAGGTAGGGGTTTACAACCGTCATATTATTGCGGAAGGGGTGAGCGTGGAAAATGAGTATATCGCCATACTCGTCAATAACCTTTCTGAAATGCTCAAGGCTTGTTTCGGTTATATCGGGGTGGTCGAGATAAAACTGCTTGTCAGCACCGAATACGAGGTAGTCATTGTCCGCTCCCTTGAAACGGAGTTCAACACCCTTGAGTACGGTGAAATCGTCAGTTTCGCATTCTTTTGCAAGCTCGTAGCCAATCCATTGGCCGTTGACTCTGCTTTCCCAGTCAAGCTGACCGTAGCGCTTGTCCTCGCCAAACGGCTTGAAGTGGTCGGTTATTATTATTCCGTCATAGCCGTTAAGTCTGTAGTATTCAACCATTCCCTTTGCAGGAATTTCACCGCAGGTGCTCGATTCTGCAGTGTGAACGTGTGTGTCAAAAAGAAACATAATTATAACCCTGTCTTTTCTGCAATATATTTTCTTGCCATGCAAGCATATTCGTACGGGTTAGCCTTTGCGGGGTCCTGCTCAGCCTCAACAACAACCCATCCTTCGTAATCAGCCTCAGCAAGAATATCAAATACGGGTGTGAAATCAAAGTCACCGTCGCCGGGTACTGTGAACGAGCCTGCACGTACTGCGTCAAGGAAGCTGTAGCCCTTTTCCTTTGCCTCGTCAATAACGCTCTGACGGATGCTCTTGAGGTGAACGTGCTTGACTCTGTTTACATACTTTTTGAGCACGCCGATTGCATCCTCGCCGGAGAATGAAAGGTGACCTGTATCGTAAAGAAGATAAACAAGGTCGGAGTCTGTGATTTCCATAAGCTTGTCGATTTCGGCCTCTGTCTGTACACCTGTACCCATATGGTGATGTACGGTGAAGTACATACCTTTTTCTTTTGCAAGTCTGCCCATTTCATTGAAGCCTTTTGCAATAAGCTCCCACTGTTCGTCTGTATAAACGGGCTTTTCGCCGAAGATGCTGACAGCCTTACCCTGAATGCTGTTGCCCTGCTCAGATGCACCGATTACCTTTGCACCGAGTGCGTGGAGGAAATCTCTGTGCTTGATGAATGCTTCGATTGTAGCTTCATAACCTTCGGAGAGAAGGAGAGAGGAGAACCATGCGTTACAGATGCGAAGGCCTCTTACGTCAAGCTTATGCTTGAGTGTTTCAACATCCTTTGGGTACTTGTTGCCGATTTCGCTGCCCTTGAAGCCGCTGAGTGCCATTTCGCTGACACACTGCTCAAATGTATTTTCTGCGCCGAGGTCGGGCAGGTCGTCGTTTGTCCATGCGATAGGAGCGATTGCAAGTGAAACTTTATCCTTGTTAAGCATTTTGCATTATCCTTTCAATCAATATTCTCTTGCCTTTGCTATGTTTTCAGCCATATTTTCGTAAGCTGCCTGTACCTTTTCGCTTGTCGATACCTCTGCAACACCGACTCTCCACCAGCTGTCGTAGCCGTGGCTCATACTGCCGTGTGCAACCTTGATATCAATAAGTGTCGATACAGTCTGCTTCTTGGAGTCTTCAATAGCGTAAATAAGCTCATCAACATTAGTTGCGGTGTATGTTTTGCAACCGTAGCCCTCGGCACATTTTGCAAAGTCAATCGGTACAATATCACCGTCAAGCATACCTGTGAGCGGATTGCGTGCTGTGAAACGTGTGCCGAATGTGTCTGTGCCCTGTGAATTCTGCAGGTTTTCGATACAGCCCCAGCCTGAATTGTCAAAGAGCATAACGTTGATTTTAACGCCTTCCTGAATCGCTGTATAAAGCTCGCTGTGAAGCATAAGGAAGCTGCCGTCACCGACCATTGCGTAAACTTCTCTTTCGGGTGCGGCAAGCTTTGCACCGAGTGCACCGCAGATTTCGTAACCCATGCAGGAGAAGCCGTATTCCATATGATATGTCTTGGGCTGAGTGCATCTCCAGAGCCTCTGCATACATCCCGGCAGACTGCCTGAAGAGCCGAGAGCGATTGCATCGGGTGCAATACGCTTGTTGATTTCGCCGAGTGCCCTTGTCTGTGAAAGACCGCCTTTGATGTCAGCACTGTAGCAGGCATCCATCTCGGCTACGTATTCTGCCTTTGCTATAGCGAATTCGTCAGTCCAGCCGCTTCTGTAGTATTTCTGTGAAAGTGCGGCAGAAAGGTCAAGCAGAGCCATTTTAGCGTCTGCTATAACGGAAACGGCATCCATCTTGAATGCGTCAAATGAGCTTACATTGATGCTGAGGATTTTTACATCGGGATTCTGGAATCCCCATTTGGAGCAGGTTGTGAAGTCTGTGAGCCTTGTGCCGATTGCGATTATGAGGTCAGCCT
Organism: Acutalibacteraceae bacterium; assembly: GCA_045631965.1. Lineage (GTDB taxonomy): Bacteria > Bacillota > Clostridia > Oscillospirales > Acutalibacteraceae > UBA8612. The sequence continues at coordinate 13,415 of JAZQVR010000025.1, read as the reverse complement.
CTTTTGCAATTGCATTAGCAGCACCGCCGCCTGTGACACCGATACCGCCGAGATTGAGCGGACAGTCCCACGGAATCTGACCCTTACCTGCCTGCGTTTCGCCAATCGGAATGTTGAAACGCTCTGCGAAGTATTGAGCGGCCTGCCATGCACCTGAGTAGGTAACACCTCCGCCTACAATCATAAGCGGCTTTTTGGAGTTATCTATAAGATCTGCGGCTACATCAATCTCTCTGCGTGTTGCAGGTCTGCGGTCGAGGTACCATACTCTTTTCTCAAAGAAATATTCAGGGTAATCGTATGCTTCGCCCTCAACATCCTGCGGCATAGCAAGACAGACTGCACCTGTTTCTGCCCAGTCTGTGAGCACACGCATTGCGTTGAGGCAGGCTGTCATAAGCTGCTCGGGGCGCTCAATTCTGTCCCAGTATTTGCATACAGCCTTGAAAGCATCGTTTGCAGTTGTAGCGTAGCTTGTGGGCTGTTCAATCTGCTGAAGTACGGGGTCGGGCTGACGGCAGGCGAAAGTGTCGCCGGGAAGTACGAGCAGGGGAATACGGTTTGCTGTTGCTGTACCGCAAGCCGTTACCATATTGAGTGCACCGGGGCCGATTGAGGATGTGCAGGCAATAATCTGCCTTCTGTCGCTCTGCTTTGCAAATGCAATAGCGGCGTGTGCCATACCTTGCTCATTGTGACCCTGGTAGTATGTAAGGTCGTGACCGCCTTGTTCGAGTGCCTGGCCGATACCTACTACACAGCCGTGGCCGAATATACCGAAAATGCCCTTGACAAACTTGGTTTCCTCGCCGTCAAAGCTGACATACTGGTTGTCGAGGAATCTGACAAGAGCCTGTGCCATTGTAAGTTTCATAATATATCAATCCTTTACAGAATCAGTAGATTTCGCTTACCTTAACGGGTCTGCCTTCTGCAACGCTCTTCTTTGCGGCAAGTGCAACAACGATTGCGGCAAGACCGTCGTCAACGTTTGCAGGTACTTCTTTGTCGTTGATTACTGCATCAACAAACTGGAGCATTTCATCGCGGAATGACTGCATGTAACGCTCGAGGAAGAAGTAGAGCGGCTTTTCGCCTGTGCAGCCGTGTTCGTCCATAAGTACAACGTTTGAGGGTGTGTCGTTGCTTGCGCAAGCGGCACCCTTGCTGCCGAATACTTCAACTCTCTGGTCGTAGCCGTAAGCTGCGCGACGGCAGTTGTCAATAACGCCGATTGCACCGTTTTCAAACTTGAGCGAGATAACTGCAGTGTCAACATCGCCTGCTTCACCGATTGCGGGGTCAACAAGGCAGGTTGCGTTTGCATAAACCTCTGTGATGGGGCTGCCTGCCATAAAGCGTGCCATATCGAAATCGTGTATTGTCATATCAACAAACATACCGCCTGAAACTGCAGCGTATTCTGCTGAGGGCGGCTCAGGGTCACGTGATGTGATTTTGATAACCTCAACGTCACCGACCTTGCCGTTGTTGATCATATTCTTGATTGTTGCAAAGTTGTGGTCGAAACGGCGGTTGAAGCCTACCTGAAGCTTAACACCTGTTTCTTTTACTGTATCGATAACAGCCTGTACCTTTTCGGGGGTCAGGTCAACGGGCTTCTCGCAGAATACGTGCTTGCCTGCCTTTGCGGCGGCTATTGCGATGTCTGCGTGTGTGTCTGTAGATGAGCAGACAAGAACAGCATCAATGTCCTTATCCTCAAGCATTTCTACATAGCTTTCGTATATTTTTTCAATGCCGAGCTCCTCGCAGAGAGCAGGGAGATGGTCCTTGTAAACGTCTGTGATACCGAGCACTTTTGCTGTGGGTACGTTGTAACAGATTGACTGTGCGTGGAGCTTGCCTATACGGCCTGCACCGATGATGCCGATGTTGAGCTGTTTCATTTTTATAACCTCCGTTACGGATAATTTTTACGGAGAAAATTATATCACTTATGCAGTGAAAAATCTACATTTATATAATAAAAAAATTAATAAAATCAAATATTTTTACTTGTAAATTCTGTTGTTTTATAGTATAATATAAAAATTAAAATAGGGGTTTATGTCCCTTTTGGAGGTAATGGTTTGTCACTGCAGGATTTGCGTCGTTTTGACGTACCTTTTGACGATATAAAAAAGCAGCGTGAGTATGCCGCTATGGCAAAATCAGTGCTTGAGGCACGTATGGGCAACGGCAAAAAACTTGCCTATGTTCATACCTTCGGCTGTCAGGGTAACGTGTCAGACAGTGAGCGTCTCAAAGGCTGGCTGAGCCTTATTGGTTACAGCTTTACCGATGATATCGAAAAAGCTGATCTGGTGCTTTACAACACCTGTGCAATCCGTGAGCACGCACACGACAGAGTTTTCGGTAATGTCGGTGCACTCAAGCCGTTGAAATTCAAAAATCCGAATATGATAATAGTGCTCTGCGGCTGTATGATGCAGCAGGAGCACGTCTGGCAGAAGATTAAAAAGAGCTATCCTTATGTAAATCTTGTTTTCGGCACACATTCTCATCATCGCCTGCCCGAGCTTCTGTACAAGGTGCTTCGCGGCGGTAAGCGTGTATTTGATGTTTTTGATACCGAAGGCTTTATTGCCGAGAGTATGCCTGTCAGCCGTGACGGTACGTTCAAAGGCTGGCTTCCGATAATGTACGGCTGCAACAACTTCTGCAGCTACTGTATCGTGCCTTACGTAAGGGGCAGAGAGCGTAGCAGAAAGAGCGAAGACGTGCTTGCCGAAGCACGTGAGCTTGTTGCTTCGGGCTGTAAGGATATCACGCTTCTCGGACAGAATGTAAATTCATATAACCGCGGCAGTGATGAAATGAGTTTTGCTCAGCTTCTGCGTGAAATCAACGCAATAGAGGGCGACTTCAGAATCCGTTTTATGACTTCACATCCGAAGGATTGTACCTTTGAGCTTCTTGATGCTATGGCTGAATGCGATAAGGTAAGCAAGCATCTTCATCTTCCTTGCCAGAGCGGTAACGACCGTGTGCTTAAGGAAATGAACAGAGGCTACACAAGAGAAAAATATCTTTCTCTTATCGCTTATGCCCGTAAGGTTATGCCCGATATCAGCCTTACCAGTGACATAATTGTAGGCTTCCCGGGTGAAACTTATGAGGAGTTCTGCGATACACTTTCGCTTGTTGAAGAAGTAGGCTTCACTTCACTCTATACATTCATCTATTCGCCTCGAGAGGGCACAAAGGCGGCTTCAATGCCCGATCCGGTAAGCCGTGAGGAAAAGGGCAGGTGGTTCCGCGAGTTGACAACTGCACAGGAGCAGATTGCTTCAAAGCGCTGTCAGAAAATGCTTGGCGAAACCTACCGTGTGCTCGCAGAGGAGTATAAAGACGGTATTCTTTCAGGAAGAACGGACGGCAGTGTTATGATAGACTTTCCGGGCGATGAATCACTTGTCGGCAGCTTTTGTCAGGTGAAGGTAACTGCCGCACGCAACTGGATTTTATCCGGCGAAATTTCAAGGTAAAAACCCAAAGCAGGGATTTTATAAATAATCAATTTTCAAGTTTAGGAGAAGAAAAAATGGACATCATCAAACTTACAAGAGAACTCGGCAAGGCAATCCAGGCAGACGAAAGATATGCCAAGTTTGTTGCCGCAAGAGAAGTAAACGAGAAGGATGAGGAGCTCAACGAGCTTATCGGCAGAATGCAGCTTACACACATGAGCTACCAGCACGAGGCTTCCAAGGAAGATGCTAACGAGCAGAAGCTTGCAGCATACGAAGAGGAGTTTATGGGCCTTCGTGAGAAGATTCTCAACAACCAGAATATGATCAACTACGAGAAGGCAAGAATGGATATCGACGAAATGATGAACTACATCGTAGCTATCCTCACAGAGTGTATCAAGGGTGAAGACCCCGAGACATGCGAGCCTCCTCAGGAGCACAGCTGCGGCGGTAACTGCTCATCATGCTCAAGCGATTGCCACTAATCACTGATTTCTTTATCGGATTTACGGGTATGTACCTTGCCGCTGATTTCTTTGCATATTTTTGCCGTAATGCTCGGTAATACACAAAGTATTACCTGCGCTTACGTCTTCAATCTGCTTTGAAATCAATCGGCAATTTACACACCCCAATCCGAACAGAACTCAAAAACACTAAACAGACAACAAGTTTGGACTGAACAAACTTTTACTACTAATTTTGCGGAGGCGTGCAAATGGCTGAATTATCACCGATGATGAGGCAATACCTCGAAATCAAAAAGAACTATGAGGATACAATCCTTATGTTCCGACTCGGCGATTTTTACGAGATGTTTTTTGAGGATGCAAAAACTGTATCAAGGGAGCTGGAGTTAGTCCTTACGGGGCGTGACTGCGGCCTTGAGGAGCGTGCACCTATGTGCGGTGTGCCTTTCCACAGTGTTGACAGCTACCTTGCACGTCTTATTGCGAAGGGCTATAAGGTCGCCATCTGTGAGCAGATGGAAGACCCCTCAACAGCAAAAGGAATTGTAAGACGTGATGTTGTGCGTATCGTTACTCCCGGTACGGTTATCGAGAGTAATATGCTCGACGAAACGCAGAATAATTTCCTTTGCAGTATCTTTTTCCGCGACGGTGCGGCAGGTGTCTGCTTTGCTGACGTTTCAACCGGTGCGATGCATCTTACCGATATCGACGGTAAGATGTGCGAAAACAAAATTATCAATGAGCTTGCACGCTTTATGCCCAGTGAAATTATTTTCAACCGTGAAGCATCTGCTCTGAAAGCCGTCAAAGCGTTTATCAATGACAAATGCTCTGCACTTGTCGAAACCTTTGATGAGGATTATTGTCTGCTCAACGAAGCAGGTGCCGCAATCTGTGCACAGTTTGGTTGCAATACACCCGATGACGTTGCACACGGTATCAGTATGCAGGGTATTATGAGTGCAGGTATCTCGCTTAAATATCTGCGTGAAGTACAGCGTACCGAGCTTTCCAATATCCGCTCGCTCGATTATTACAGCGAGAGCGGCTTTATGAAGCTTGACCTTGCGGCAAGACGCAGTCTTGAACTTACACGTACAATGCGTTCAAACGATAAACGCGGTTCGCTTCTCTGGACTCTGGACAAGACCTGTACCGCTATGGGCAAGCGTGAAATCAGAGAGTGGCTTGACAGACCGCTTACAAATCCTGCAAAAATTATCGGCAGACACAACGCCGTTGACGAACTTACGCAGGATGCTATGCTCTGCGGTAATATCGCCGCATCCCTTTCGGGTATCAACGATATTGAGCGTCTTATTACACGAATTTCTTACGGTACAGCCAATGCAAAGGAGCTTCGTGCTCTGAGTGCCGCTATCGACAGATTACCCGATGTAAAAGCAAATATTTCAGGGTGCCGCAGTGCACTGCTCACCGAAATCCGTACAAGCATCGATACGCTTGAGGATATTTCCTCTCTCATCAACACTGCGATTGTCGACGAGCCGCCGTTTACGGTGCGCGAAGGCGGTATGGTAAGAGACGGATTCAATGCCGAGCTTGACGAGCTTCGTGCGATTGTTAACGACGGTAAGGGTTTCCTTGCCAATATCCAGCAGCGTGAGCAGGACAGAACCGGCATCAAAAAACTTAAAATAGGCTATAACCGAGTTTTCGGATATTATATAGAGGTTTCAAACTCTTTCAAAGAGCTTGTACCCGAAGATTATATACGCAAGCAGACTCTTGCTAACTGCGAGCGTTACATAACCCAGGAGCTCAAGGAGCTCGAGGCAAAGGTGCTCGGAGCACAGGGCAGAATTGTTCAGCTCGAGTACGAGATTTTCTCTCAGGTGCGTAACAAAACCGCTTCCGAGCTTGGCAGAATCCAGCGTACCGCGTCTGCCGTTGCAAGGCTCGATGTTTTGCGTTCATTTGCCGCATCGGCACTTGAAAACGGCTATGTAAGACCTGAAATAACCGATTCTTCAACTCTCAAAATCACCGATGGCAGGCATCCCGTTGTCGAGAAAATGCTCGGCGGTATGCCGTTTGTGCCTAACGATACAATGCTCGACTGCGGCGATAACAGATGTGCTATTATTACAGGCCCGAATATGGCAGGTAAATCAACCTATATGCGTCAGATTGCCATAATTGTTATTATGGCTCAGGCAGGCTCTTTTGTGCCTGCACGCAGTGCGGTTATCCCGATTGTCGACAGCGTGTTTACACGTGTCGGCGCTTCCGACGACCTTTCGGGCGGCCAGTCAACCTTTATGGTTGAAATGAGCGAGGTCGCCTCAATTCTCAAAAATGCAACTTCCAAGAGCCTTATCATATTCGATGAAATAGGCAGAGGTACTTCTACTTACGACGGTATGAGTATCGCACGTGCAGTGCTCGAGTATGCCGCCGATAAGAAAAAGCTCGGTGCAAAAACTCTTTTTGCAACCCATTATCACGAGCTTACCGAGCTTGAAAATACGGTTGACGGTGTAAAGAATTACAACATTTCCGTCAAGAAACGCGGTGACGATATTACTTTCCTTCGCCGTATTGTTAGAGGCTGTGCAGACGGCAGCTACGGTATCGATGTTGCCAAGCTCGCAGGTGTACCGGACAGTGTCGTCAAGCGTGCCCGTCAGGTGCTCAGCCAGCTCGAATCCGATGAGCCGAGGCCTGCCTCTGCTCCCAACTATTTCAACTCTGTCGATGATAACGATATGCAGCTGTCCTTCGCTTCAAACGCAGGCAGTGAAATTGTCGACGAGCTGAAAACCCTTGATATAAATACACTCACTCCCATTGAGGCTATGAGTGTGCTCTACAAATTTGTACAGAAAGCAAAAGAATCCTGAATGAAAAGCGGTGAAGTCAATGCCTAAAATCAATGTGTTATCAAGAGAAATATATGAGCTTATTGCGGCAGGCGAGGTTGTTGAGCGACCTTCTTCTGCTGTAAAAGAGCTGCTCGAAAATTCTGTTGATGCAGGGGCTGACTCCATTACGCTTGAAATAAAAGCAGGCGGAATAAAATATATCCGTATCACCGATAACGGTTGCGGTATTGCACGCGAGGATGTGCGTAACGCATTTACGGGTCACGCTACGAGTAAAATTACTGTTTCCGATGACCTTGACTGTGTTGCAACTCTCGGCTTCCGCGGTGAAGCACTTGCTTCGATTGCGGCTGTCAGCCGTGTTGAAATGTTTACACGTTCCGCCGAGGAAGAAGTCGGCACACACGCAGTTGTTGAGGGCGGTCAGTTTATCAGTATCGATGATGCAGGCTGTCCCGTCGGCACAACTATCGTAGTGCGTGATATTTTCTACAACGTGCCTGCAAGAATGAAATTCCTCAAAAAAGACGTTACCGAGGCCAACTCTATTGCCGCAGTAGCAGACAGATTGGCTGTTTCTCACCCTGAAATCGCCGTGCGTTTTATCCGTGACGGTAAGCAGACGCTCTGCTCATCGGGTGACGGCAAGCTCATCAGTGCTGTATATGCCGTTTACGGTAAGGATTTTGCTGACAGTCTTATTCCTGTCAGCGGCTCAAACTCTACCGTCAAGGTTGAGGGTTATGTTTCGAAGCCGCTTGCGGCAAGAGCTAACCGCAATATGCAGCTTTTCTATGTCAACGGCAGAATGGTGCGCACAAAAACAGCTTGTGCCGCCCTTGAAGAAGCCTTCAAAGGCTCAATAATGGTCGGCAAATTTCCGTCCTGCGTGCTCAATCTTACAATGCCTTATAATTTTGTTGACGTAAACGTTCATCCTGCAAAGACGGAGGTCCGTTTCGCCAACGAAAAAGAAGTCTTTTCAGCCGTCTATTATGCAGTTAAAACCGCTCTTGAGCAAGGTGATAAGGCTCCTGCTCAGGATGTTTCAAAAATTATAAATCAGCGTGTGCAAAAGCAGCTTTTTGCCGCTGTCGAGCCTGCAAAACAGCTTCATTTTCAGCAGAATGTAACAGTAGCTCCAAAGCCCGAAACCGCTTTTACAAAGGCTTCGGTTGAGGATTACAAAAAGCCGGAAGAACCGATTGTACAAAAATCCGTTTCATACGGATTTGCCGAGTCTGTTACCAAGGAGCAGAATACAAATAAGGTTGCTCCTGTTGTATATGAAGAGCCTGCTTCACGCACTGTTATTGTTGAAACTGTTTCCGAAACTTACAGTGCAGTTGACGAGTCTGAGCCTGATCTTCTCGGCGGCTATACTCCGTCAGTTAAGTCTCAGCCTGCTGAGGTTAAGACTGAAGCACCGCAAATTGAAATAACAGAAGAGGAAAAGCCGCAGGTAAGAGCTGTAGGCGAGCTTTTTTCTACATATATTATCGTCGAATACGGCAACGAAATGCTGCTTATCGATAAGCATGCCGCACATGAGCGGATTATATACGAACAGCTCAAAGCACAAAATAAAAATATTCCGTCACAGCTTCTTTTAAGTCCTGTTACGGTGCAACTCAGCCGTGAGGAATATGCTGCAGTTATTACCGATGTCGAACTTCTTGCCGACTCGGGCTTTGCGGTTGAAGATTTCGGCGACGGTACCGTAATTATCAATGAGTATCCTGCTATTCTTGAGGGTGCCGATATTGCGGCACAGCTTACGGAAATCGCAGGCTATCTTGCGGATAATGTACGCGAAGTTACAACCGAAAAGCTTGACTGGATTTTCCATTCCGCTGCCTGCCGTGCTGCAGTTAAAGCAGGTGACGTTACAACAGATTATGAACTTCAGCGCTTTGCCGAAAAAGTTCTTTCAATGCCCGATATCCGCTACTGTCCTCATGGCAGACCTGTTATTGCAAAGCTGACAAAGCGTGAAATCGAACGTCTTTTCGGCAGAGTATAGGTAAGTGCCGATTAAATTGAACTCGCAATTTTCAACACTTACTTGGAGATTTGTTATGAATAAAAAAATTCCGCTTATAGTTGTTGCGGGGCCTACTGCTTCAGGCAAGACTTCACTTGGTGTCGAGCTTGCAAAAAGGCTTGACGGTGAGGTTGTTTCGGCTGATTCGATGCAGATTTACCGGGGTATGGATATCGCTTCTGCGATGCCGACCGAGGATGAAATGCAGGGTGTACCGCATCATATGCTTAAATTTCTGCCGCAGGGCGAGCGTTACAGCGTAGCCGCATATTGCGAGCGTGCAAATGCATGTATTGCCGATATCGTTTCGCGAGGCAAACAGCCGATTGTAGTCGGCGGTACGGGCCTTTATATCAATTCACTTGTTGATAATATTGAGTTTACCGAGCAGGCAACAGACCTTGTGCTTCGCGAAAAGCTCAATAAAAGGCTTGAGGATGAAGGTGTTGCTGCCTTGCTCGAAGAGCTTCGTGCGGTTGACCCCGAATCTGCTTCAAGGCTTCACGAAAACGATACAAAACGCATTGTGCGTGCACTTGAGCTTTTTTATCAGACAGGTGTTACCATTACCGAGCAGACTCGTCTTTCACGGCAGAACGGTTCACCGTACAATCCGTTAATTATCGGCCTCAATGCCCGTGACAGAGAGTTTCTTTATGAGCGTATCAACCGCCGTGTAGGTATAATGGCTGAAAACGGGCTTGTTGAAGAGGCTCGCAGTTGTGCCGATATTGATAAAGGGACAGCCGCTCAGGCGATAGGTCATAAAGAGCTTATGCCGTATTTCAACGGTGAAATGTCGCTTGATGAGGCGCTTGATAATCTGCGTATGCAGACACGCCGCTATGCGAAGCGTCAGCTTACATGGCTTCGCCGCGACGAACGTGTTAATTGGATTTATATTGATGACTATGCAAGCTTCAATGAGCTTGCAGACGATGTGTTCAACTTGTGTGAAGAGTTTTTAAGAAAAGGGGAGTGTAATTTTGCCAAAGAAGGTGCCGGTAGCCATTAATCCCGATTTTACCGACAGAGTAAAGACTGTGGTAAGAGGCTTCTATAACGATAATAAAAATAAAATAACACGTGTTGTTTCCACTGCTCTTGCTGTTCTTTTCATGTTTTATATCATCTATCAGGTCTATGATTCAAGCGTTGAAAAGGTTACGACATTTACGGTTGTCGAACAAACGGTAAATGAAAGTATTTTTACTCAGGGCTATTTTGTCAGAGATGAAAAATATATTGAGAATTCAGCTTCGGGTACGGTTGTGCCTGTTGCGGAGGACGGCAAAAAGGTTTCTAACGGCAATACTGTTGCAATTGCATTCGGCAGTGACACTGATGCCACAAACTATACACGTATCAACACTCTTAAATCGGAGATTGAGCGTTATGAAAAGCTGAGTGCAGTTTCTCCGTCATCTGCAATTGATATCAAAACTGTCGATACACAGATAAGCGATTCCGTTTCAGCTCTTATGGACGGTGTGATTTCAGGTCAACTCGACACTCTGTCTGACAGCTATTCTCAATTCAGAGATTGTGTTATCAAAAAACAGCTTGTTCTCGGCGAACCGGTTGAATTTACCGGTATAATAAACAGCCTTAAAGCCGAGCTTGCAGAGCTTGAGGCTAAGCCGATTTCTTGTCAGGAGATTCTTGCTGACGGATCGGGTTACTATATCAGTGCGGTTGATGGTTATGAATCTTTGTGCAACAGCTCGGATGTCGAATCAATAACTCCCGCAAATGCCGAAAAGCTTTTGAGTGCTTCGCCGAAGTCAGTGCCCGATAATGTAATGGGCAAGCTTGTGACGGGTTTTGATTGGTATATCGTCTGTGTGCTTGATGTTAAGCAGATTTCGCAGTTGTCAGTAGGCTCGAAGATAACTATAGATTTTCCGTATGCAGCTACAGAAAACCTTAAAGCAGAGGTTGCTGCCGTCAATGTAAGCGGCGCTTCAAAGGCTGCGGTAGTGCTCAAATGCAAAACGATGAATGATGAGCTTGCAAATATGCGTGTTGAAGATGTTGAACTGATTTTCAAAACAATTACGGGATACAAAATTCCGAGCAGCGCCGTTCGTGAAGTTGACGGAGTAAAGGGTGTGTATATACTGAGGTCTTCTCTTGTCAATTTCAGAGAGATAAATATTGTCTTATCTACAGAAGATTATATAATTACTGCCGACCCTGTGTTGCCTGATAATAATATGACTCCGGAGGAAAGGGAAGAAGCATTGGCTGCCTTGCCTCAAAACGAGGTCGAACAGTATGATGAAGTAATAATAAAGGGGAAGGATTTGTATGACGGAAAAACAATCAGTTGATGCAATGCGTTTTGCCGATATTGAATATAACCTGTCTGTTATCCGTGAACGTATCGCAAAGGCGGCAGAGCAAAGCGGACGAAATGCGGATGATGTAACTCTTATGGCAGTTACCAAAACTGTTGAGCCGGAGTATATTAATCACGCTATTGATTGCGGAATAAACCTTATAGGCGAAAATAAGGTGCAGGAGTATCTTGGTAAAAAGCCGTTTTTGCATAAATGTGAGGCTCACCTGATAGGTCATCTGCAGACTAATAAGGTAAGGCAGATTGTTGGCGAGGTCAGTATGATTCAGTCGGTTGACAGTGTGCGTCTTGCAAATGAAATTGCAAAACGTTCGCTTGCTGCAGGAATTACCACTGATATTCTTGCGGAAATCAATGTCGGCGGTGAGGATTCAAAGAGCGGTATTGAATGGGATGCCGCAGAGGAAACAATCGCTCAGCTTGCCGAAATTGAGGGCATCAGGCTGCGCGGACTTATGGCAATACCGCCTGTTTGCGAAAATAGTGACCTTGCACGTATGTTTTTTTCAAAAATGAGGCGTTTGTTTGTTGACATTCGTGATAAAAAATTAGATAATACAAATATGAGTATATTGTCGATGGGTATGTCTTCAGACTACGTTGAGGCAATTCTTGAAGGTTCGACGCTTGTCCGTGTGGGTTCATCGATTTTCGGCAAGCGCATATATTAATATAATAAAACGGAGGTTAAAGTAAATGGGTAAATTAACAGATTCTTTCGGCAAATATATCAGCTACAGCGAGGGCGATTATTACGACGATGCTGACAGCCTTGATTACGGCTACTCAAAGGAAGATGAGGAGGATGAGACTCCTGCAGAGTCAAGTGTTTCTTCTGCACCTAAAAAGAGTATTTTTGATGCCTTCCGCAGTCGCTCAACCAAGCGCCAGCCGGAGCCTGACTATGACGACAGCTATGATGACGATTATTACGATGAGGCACCTCGTCGCAGCAGTGCATCCGACAATGTTGTTGATTTCAGTGCAAAATCCAGATCAGGTAACGCAAAGGTAATTCTTGCAAAGCCTGCTTTGTTTGATACGGAAACAGCCAAGGATATTGCAAGGCATGTAAACAAGCAGCGTCTTGTACTTATCAATCTCGAACAGATGGGTGATTCCGATGTTCGCAGAATGATAGACTTCCTCAGCGGCGTAGTTTTTGCCAACGACGGTAAAATCAGTTGTGTTTCCAATAAGACGTTTATTATTCTTCCGCACAATTATGATTTTTCGGGCGATGTTCTGGAAAATCTTAAAAACGGATATTATACAATCTAACAACTACACCTAAGGAGGATATTATATAATGACACCTGCAGAAATCAGAGCTCATAATTTCCCCTCAGCCGGCAGAGGCACATACCGTTCAATAGACGTTGATGAGTTTATCGGCGATATTGCAACAGCTGTCGAAGGTATTAATCAGGAAAAAAACGAATACATAAGAAGAATTGCCGCTCTTACAGAAAAAGTAGAGGCATATCAGAAAGAAGAAAATAACATCAGTGCTGCTCTCCTTACGGCACAGAAGATGTCAGCTTCCATCACAGCTGATGCTGAAGCTGCCGCCAATGAAAAAATCGAGTCTGCTTCAGCTCTTGCAGAGCAGACTGTTTCCGAGGCTCAGCTCAGAGCAGACGAGCTTCTTACCGATGCTCAGTCAAAGTCAGAGGCTATGCTTGCCGAGGCAGAGGCTGTTTTGAAGCAGTCTGTTGAGTCTGCAAATGCACAGGCTGAAAAAACTCTTGCTGATGCAGAGTCTATAGCTTCCGAGCAGCTTGCCAAGGCTGATTCAGCTTCACGTGACAAGATGCTTAAGGCTGACAGCTATTATAATGAAAAAATCGCCGCAGCAGATAAAAAAGCTGCTGAAATGGTTGCTGCTGCTGAACAGCGTGTTGCTGAACTCAATGCACAGGCAGAGCTTGAGCAGGCAGAGCAGCAGACACTTATCGATTTACTTAAACTCGAAGCTAACGATTTCCGTTCTTCTCTTCTTGTTGCATATGCAGAGCATATCGAGCTTATCAAAAAGCTTCCCGAGCTTGCTGCAGAGCAGGTTGCCGCTCTCAAGGCAAAAGCTCCTGCCGTAGCCTGTGAAGAAGCTGTTGAGGCTGAGGCAGAGGCTGCAGATCAGGTCGAGGTAGAAACTGAAGCATACGAAGATTTTGCTGAAGAAGACGACGTAGC
>JAZQVR010000024.1:0-12507 GCA_045631965.1 Acutalibacteraceae bacterium | reverse complement strand
TTGAAACGTCACCGTCGGAATCACACTTTCTGATACGGCAATAAACCAGAGCCTGGTCACCATCGAGAGTAACCTTACCGTAGTTGGGGATTTTTTGGATTTTTGTAGTTGTACGGTTGATATACTTCTGCTCATACTCCTTAACTTCAACCGTTACGCCGCCAAGGGCATCAACAAGGTCGGAGAACAACGAGAAGTCAACCGCAATATAATAGTCGATATCTATCTTGTAGTTGTTTTCTATAACTCTGACAGTTGCCTCCGCACCGCCGCGACCAAATGCCGAATTCAGCTTTGCAAATGTTCCGCTGCCGCTGTTGTCTGCATTATTATAGTACGTGCGGCTGTCACGCATAAACGATGTGAGTACAATCTTCTTTGTCTTCCTGTTGACCGAAACAAGAATCATCGAGTCGGAATTACCGCCGTTTTTGACACCGTTTTTGCCATCGATACCGAGAAGGAGTACATTTGTAACATAATCCTGATCCATTATACCGCCGAGGTTATACCACTGCTTGAGAATACCATCAATTGAACTCTGGTTACCGGGCTCAAGAATAGATTCGTTCTCATTCTCTGCGTATTCATCAAGCTCATCCTGAGGAGTTGTATAGTTTTCTCCGGCTCCGGAAAAGCCCTCATTAGGATTAAGCATCTTATCAAACTTTGATGAAAACCACTCATAACCTAAGAGCAGTACAAGCAACATAACGGCCACAAGCGAAATCACCAAAATAATTTTTGTGTTTCGCTTATTGTTTTTCAACATAAACTCCGAAAACTTGGTAGGATAATATATCTCCCTCTCAGAAAGGGGCTTGTGCCCCTTTTTGTAGGTAGGCTTTTTCGAACTGTCGGAGTAGATATCCTCAAATTCCGTCTTTTTGTTTTGGTTATTTTCCATACTTCTTTCCTTGTGTTTTACGAGCCGTCCTTTTTACGACTCGGCCGATGTATCCTCTGCGGGAGTTTCGGCAGTTGTCTCTTCAGCGTTTTCGCCTTCTTCACTTTCTGCTTCACGCTCTGCCGTAGTAACTGTTACGAGCTTGTCGCTGTCGCCTACACGCATTACGCGAACACCCTTGGATGTTCTGGAGAAAAGGCTTATTGAATCGGCAGGCATACGTATAACGATACCCTCTGAAGAGATAAGGATAATATCCTCATCATCCTTAACTGTCATAAGTGCGGCAACCTCACCGTACTTATCTGTCTTGTAGTTGGTAACACCCTTACCGCCTCTGGACTGACAACGGTATTCGTCGCCCGGGCTTCTTCTGCCGTAACCTGTTTCGGTTACAGTAAGCACGAAGCTTTCGTCGGAAATGACATCCATACCGACAACCTTATCACCCTCACGAAGCTCGATAGCCTTAACACCGCGGGCTGTTCTGCCTATCGGACGGGCATCGTTTTCGTTGAAGCGGATTGAGTAACCGTCACGGGTTGCAACGAGAAGGTCATCGTCACCCATTGTGAGCTTAACCCATGCAAGCTCGTCATCATCGTCAAGGTTAATGGCGATAACACCGTTCTTACGGATGTTCTTGTAAGCATCAAGAAGTGTACGCTTGATAATACCGTTGCGTGTAACCATACAAAGGTATTCGCCGTTTGCCTCGGCAGGTACACGGATCATAGCTGAAATCTTCTCATCCGCTTCAAGCGGCAGAATATTGACAGCATTCATACCCTTACCCGTACGTGAGCTTTCGGGAATTTCGTAGCCCTTGAGCTTATATGCCTTACCGAAGCTGGTAAAGAACATAATATAATCGTGAGTGGAGCAGGTGAACATTGTCTGAACAAAGTCCTCCTCACGGCGTGTCATACCCATAACACCTCTGCCGCCTCTGCGCTGACTGCGATAGGTATCGGCAGGCATACGCTTGAGATAGCCCTTATTGGTAAGGGTATAAACGCTTTCTTCTTCGGGAATAAGGTCTTCGATATCGACCTCACCGCTGACGTTACAGATTTCGGTACGTCTTTCGTCTGCAAAGCGTTCCTTTGCCTCGATTGCTTCTGCCTTGACAACGGCACGTACATTCTCTTCGCTGGAGAGAATTTCTGTGTACTCGGCAATCTTGGCCTTGAGGGCAGCCATTTCTTCTTCAATCTTCTGGCGCTCCATACCTGTCAACTGACCGAGACGCATCTCAACAATTTTCTGAGCCTGAATCTCATCAAGGCCGAAACGCTCCATAAGACGTCCCTTACCTGTCTGCTGGTCGGGTGAAGAGCGGAGGATGCTGATGACTTCGTCGATGAAATCAAGAGCAATAAGGTAACCCTCGAGTATGTGTGCACGGTCCTGTGCCTTCTTCAGGTTGTACTGAGTACGGCGGACAATAACCTCGCACTGGTATTTGATATAATTCTCAAGCATCTCTTTGAGAGTGAGAATTTTCGGTACACCGTCGACGAGAGCAAGCATAATAACGCCGAAGGTGGACTGCATCTGAGTAAAGTTGTAAAGCTGATTGAGAACAACCTGAGGATTAGCATCACGCTTGAGGTCGATAACAATGTGCATACCCTCGATAGCAGAGTAGTCGTTGATATCGGAAATACCCTCAATTCTCTTATCCCTTACAAGGTCAGCAATACTCTCGATAAGTCTTGCCTTGTTGACCATATAGGGAATTTCAGTGATACTGATACGGAAACGTCCGTTCTTATCTTCCTCAATTTCAGCCTTTGCCCTGACGGTAACCTTACCTCTGCCCGTTGCATAGGCAGCACGGATACCCGACTTGCCCATAATAAGGCCTGCTGTCGGGAAATCGGGGCCCTGGATATGCTCCATAAGCTCGGGAAGGTCAGCCTCGGGGTTATCGATAAGGCAGCACATACCGTCAACAACCTCGCCGAGATTGTGGGGCGGAATGTTGGTAGCCATACCGACAGCAATACCCGTAGAGCCGTTTACAAGAAGATTGGGAATTCTTGACGGAAGAACCGTAGGCTCTTTAAGGCGGTCGTCGTAGTTGGGTATGAAATCAACAGTATCCTTATCGATATCGGCAAGCATTTCCATAGAAATCTTGCTCATTCTCGACTCGGTGTAACGGTAAGCAGCAGGCGGGTCGCCGTCGATCGAACCGAAGTTACCGTGACCGTCAACAAGCGTATAACGCATTGAGAAGGACTGCGCAAGACGAACCATCGCATCGTAAACGGAAGCGTCACCGTGCGGATGGTAACGACCGAGAACAGCACCGACTGTATCGGCACACTTTCTGTATGCCTTGTCGGGATAAAGGTTGTTCTCATACATCGTGTAGAGTATTCTTCTGTGAACGGGCTTGAGACCGTCTCTTACATCGGGCAGAGCACGCGAAGTGATAACCGACATCGAATAACTCAGGAACGATGCTCGCATCTCGTTGTTGATTTCAACGTTTATAATTTTTTGATTAGCAACAGATTCTGCATCAAAACCCATATTTAATCACCGTGCGGCTTTTGCGAACCTTTCAGCCCGCACCGCATTCCTTATCTAAATATTTGGTCTAATCTTTGTATAAAAGCAAGCGATAAGCCTTGTTCAAGCATCGACACATTTTCGCAATGCATGGCGGAAAAACAGCCGTCGATAAGCTTGTTCAAGCTTCTGTATTATCGACCTTTTATACCGGGAAGAATGCGTTGTGGACAGCGGCAACTGCCTTGTCTGCATCCTGTGCATCGATGAGAACGGAAATCTTGATTTCGCTTGTGGAAATCATCTGGATGTTGATGTCCTTCTCATAGAGAGCCTCGAACATCTTGGAAGCTGTACCGGGATGAGTTTCCATACCTGCACCGACAACAGATACCTTTGCAACGTTTGTATCACAAACTACATCTGTAAGGTCAAATGCACCCTTGATTGTTTCAACTGCAAGCTCACCGTTAGCCTTTGCAACTGTGAATGTGATATCCTTTGTGTCGTCTCTGCCGACAGACTGAAGAATGATATCAACATTGATATTCTTTGCAGCAAGCTTCGAGAAGAGCTTGAAAGCGATACCGGGTGTGTTGGGAACACCGATAACTGATATACGAGCAACATCTGTGTCCTTAGTGACACCTCTGATAAGCATTTTTTCCATTTTAGCTACCTCCTTAACGATTGTGCCGGGTACTCTCTTGAGGCTTGAAAGAACCTCTACCTCGACGTTGTATTTTTTAGCCATTTCTACTGAACGGTTGTTGAGAACCTGAGCACCGAGTGTTGCGAGCTCAAGCATTTCATCGTATGTGATTTCTGCAAGTTTCTTTGTGCCTTCTACCTTACGGGGGTCTGCTGTGTAGACACCCTCAACGTCGGTGAAGATCTGGCAACGGTCTGCATGAAGTGAAGCTGCGATTGCAACAGCACTTGTATCGGAGCCGCCTCTGCCGAGAGTTGTGATATCGTCAAAACCGTTGAGGCCCTGGAAGCCTGCAACAATAACGATATTGCCCTTGCCGATTTCGTTCTTGAGTCTTTCAGGCTGAACTGTCTTGATTCTTGCCGAACCGTAGACGTTGTCGGTTCTGAAGCCTGCCTGCCAGCCGAGAAGAGAAACTACGGGGTAGCCCTCTGCCTCGATAGCCATTGCAAGCAGTGCGCTTGACATCTGCTCGCCTGCGCTGAGGAGTGAATCCATCTCGCGCTTTGATGCCTTCGGATTAAGCTCAGCGGCCTTTTCGATAAGGTCGTCTGTTGTGTCACCCTGTGCGGAAACAACAGCTACAACATCGTTACCCTGCTTGTAGGTGTCGATGATGATAGAAGCTACGTTACGTACACGGGCTGCATCAGCAACAGAGCTGCCGCCGAATTTCATTACTATCAATCCCATTTATGATAACCTCCTGTAGTAAACTGCCGCCTGAAACGACAGCCTCAAAAGTAAATTTGAACTATATTATTTTATTGAGAAACTCAATAATCTGTTACGCGGATAACACTGCCGATTTCAAGACCTGCGGCTGCAACCTTTGCATCAAACTCACGCTGAGTAAGAGCTGCTGTGATGAAGCCCATCTCATCTGCTGCAGCACCATCGTATGTGAGGTACTGAACATCGCCGAAATACTCGGCAACCGCCTGCTTGTCAGCCTTTGCACGGACAAAGAAGGGATGCTTGATATCGAGGTAATCGACAACGTAATCCTCAACACTGTCCTCCCAGCCGAAGAACTTTCTGCGCTCGGTGTGTCTTGCACAGTCGATAACGTCGGCAACAACAGCACTTGCTGTGGGAAGCTTACCTGCACCACGACCGTAGAACACTACATCGCCGAGTGCATCACCGCGTACAAGGATTGCATTGAACACATCGTCAACACCTGCAAGCTGGCTGTGATTCTGGATAAATGCGGGAGAAACCATTATGCTTATCTTACCGTCGCCGTAGCGTGTTGCACGGCCGATGAGCTTGATTACGCCACCCCATACCTTTGCATACTCAACGTCTGCAAGAGCAATTTTGGTAATACCCTCGGTGTAAACCGAATCGGGGTAAACATGTTTGCCGAAGCAGAGAGAAGCAAGGATACAGATCTTTCTGCAAGCGTCCTTACCCTCAACATCAGCCGAGGGATCAGCCTCTGCATAACCGAGCTGCTGAGCAATCTTAAGTGCATCTTCAAAAGACATACCGTCGTTAATCATCTTTGTGAGGATGAAGTTGGTAGTACCGTTGAGGATACCTGCAATTTCATCAATCTCGTTAGCGGCAAGACAGCTGATAATCGGACGGATGATCGGGATACCGCCGCCTACACTTGCCTCAAACATAAAGTTGACATTCTTTTCCTCTGCAACCTTGAGAAGCTCGTTACCCTTTGCCGCTACAAGCTCCTTGTTTGATGTAACAACACTCTTACCTGCGTTGAGGCAGTCGAGCACAAACTCGTAAGCCGGGTGAACGCCGCCCATTGTTTCGACAACTATGCCGATTGTTTCGTCGCCCAGAATATCCTTAAAGTCCTTGGTGAGGAGAGCTTCGTTCTCATCACCGGGGAAGTCGCGGAGGTCGAGAACACGGGTAAGCTCGAGTGACTCCTGCATACTTTTTTTGACGATACTTGCGTGGTTCTTTTTGAGCACTTCGGCAACGCCTGAACCGACGACGCCATAGCCCATTATCGCTATATTCATATAAATTTCCTCCGAGGAATCAGATTGTTTTTGGGAAAGATTTTTACAAAAATACACATTACCCCAATGATACTTTGTTATTATAGCATATTATAATAATATAATAAAGAGAAAACCGAAAAAAATTCAAATTTTTATGTATAAAAACAGAGGTTTTAACACCGTTTTTTCAGCAAATTTCACCCATAAAAAGCAAAAAATCCCCGACATTGCAGTCAAAGACATATTTTGATTTTCAGCCGGGATATTTTCCGGATTTTAATTCAGACATTTTATGGAAAAGCAAACAAAATTTTGCGTTATAATCCGGTATTTTATTTCTTTTTTGTAATTATTTTATCATTGAATGCCGCCGTTTTTCTGTTGTATAATCGCCTTGTTGAATAAAAAATGAAGGTGAAATCAAATGAAAATCAAAACAAAACAGCTCAGCTACGACGATGTTATGTCATTACCGCAACCCGGGCACAAGCCGCCGCTGAAGCCGAATTTACTGCTCGCTTGCGTCATCAGGCTCGCTTCAATTCCCGAGTTAACGGCAACAAATTTCAGCTATACACAAGAGCGGATGGAATTGGTTAAAGACAAGCCCTGCCTCATACTGATGAATCATTCAAGCTTTATAGACCTTAAAATAGCTTCAAAAATTCTTTATCCGAAGCCGTACGGAATAGTTTGCACTTCAGACGGATTTATAGGCAAAAAACAGCTGATGAGAGCAATCGGATGCATTCCTACGCAAAAATTTGTAAGCGATTTCACGCTTATAGAAGATATAAAATATATGCTCCGCGAAAACAAAGCAAGTGTGCTTATGTACCCCGAAGCCAGCTACTCCTTTGACGGAACGGCAACAGCTTTGCCGAGGAAAATGGGCGTGCTGTTCAAAAAGCTCGGTGTACCTGTCGTAACGATAATCACAAAAGGAGCTTTCTCACGCAATCCGCTTTACAATATGCTGCAGCCCCGTAAGGTCAACGTTACAGCTCACGTAAAGTGTCTTTTTACACCCGAAGAAATCAAAGAAAAAAGCACAAAAGAGCTTGATACCATACTCGACAAAGAATTCAGTTTCGATAATTTCAAGTGGCAGAAAGAAGAAAAAATCGAAACAAACGAACCCTTTAGAGCTGACGGACTGCACAGAATACTATACAAATGCACCGAGTGCTCAGAAGAAGGCAAAACCGAAGGAAAAGGCACAAAATTCACCTGCAAACACTGCGGAAAAGAGTGGGAATTGACCGAATACGGAGAGCTGAAATCAATCGGATTTACCTCACGTTTCAGCCACATACCCGACTGGTATGAATGGGAACGTAACTGTGTAAAAGAAGAGCTTGAAAGCGACACATACCGCCTCGAAACAGACGTGAAAATCGGTATGATGGTTGACTACAAAGCCATTTATACGGTAGGCGAAGGTCATCTGATACACGATAACAGCGGTTTTACACTTACAGGCTGTGACGGTAAACTAAACTACAGCCAGAATCCTCTCGCAAGCTACGGACTGTATGCCGATTACTTCTGGTATGAGCTGGGCGATGTGATATGCATAGGCAACAAAGATGCGCTTTACTACTGTTTCCCGCAGAATAACACGCCTGTCGCAAAAGCAAGATTAGCTACTGAAGAGCTGTATAAGCTGACCAGAGAAAAGCGAAAAATTAAAAACAAATAAAAAAATCAAGCTATCCGAAGCTCAATGCTTCAGATAGCTTTTTGTCATATCTGCTGTCTTCCTTCAAGTGCGCGAAGAAGCGTAACCTCATCGGCATACTCAAGGTCTGCACCGACAGGTACACCGTAGGCAAGACGGGTTGTGGCAATCCCCATCGGCTTGAGAAGACGCGAAACATACATCGCTGTAGCCTCACCCTCAACCGTCGGGTTGGTTGCCATAATTACTTCATTAACCTCACCGCTGCCCATTCTTGCAATAAGCTCTTTGATACTCAACTCTTCGGGACCGATACCGTTAAGCGGCGAAATAACACCGCCTAAAACATGATAAGTGCCGTTAAACTCGTGAGTACGCTCGATTGCAATAACATCTCTCGGGTCTTCAACAACACAGATTACAGACCTGTCTCTGTCTGCGCGTGCACAGATGGGACAAAGCTCATCCTCTGAAAGGTTGCAACACACCGAGCAACGGTGAATTTTTTCGTGAGCATCAAAGATCGCCTGCGCAAACACCTTCGCCTGCTCATCACTCATATTCAGCACGTGAAACGCAAGGCGCTGTGCTGTTTTGTGACCTATGCTCGGCATACGCTCAAACTGCTCGATAAGCCGCGCAAGGCTTGCTACTTCATAACCCATAATTAAAACAGGCCGGGGATATTGAGGCCGCCCTTAGCCTTTTCCATACCCTGTACCATTGCATCCTCTGCCTTGCGGAGAGCCTCGTTTACAGCGGCAATAACAAGGTCCTGAAGCATTTCAACCTCTTCGGGGTCAACAGCTTCGGGATTGATTTTGATATCCTTTACAACCTTTGCACCGGTGACTGTTGCCTCAACAACACCGCCGCCTGCAGAAGCTGTGAAATCAGTTGCTTCAACCTCTTCCTGTGTTCTCTGCATCTGATCCTGCATCTCCTGGAGTCTCTGCATCATTGCTGCCTGTCCGCCCTGGGGTGCACCCGGAATTCTTGCTTTCATCTTTATCTGTCCTTTCGAATGATTAATATAATCAGTTTGTTATTTTAACACCGTAACCCTCAGCCTGAGCGAGAAAACTTGCAAGCGGATCAGCCTGCACGGGAGCTTCCTCGGGAGGAGGCAACGGAGCTTCGGGTGTTTGTTCCATTGATTTTACGCCTATTTTGTACTTAATACCCGTCACGTTGAATATTGCGTGGCGAAGGTCGATTGCATTGTTCTTAACCTTCAGAAGTGCCATAAGCGACGGATTATCGGTATAAATCACAACGTGATTGCCCTGCACAAACGCAGTAGAATTATAAAGCACGCTTGTAAGCGGAAGATTGAGATTTTTCAGCTCCGTAATTATATCGGGCCAGCAGCCAAGCTCACCGTCGGGAAGCAACTCCGGAGCGGCAGGTGCCGAAGACTCGGCAGGCTGAGTTTCCTCGGATGTTGCTGTATTCTGCTGCACGGCAGGCTTTACCGCCACACCTGTACGCACTGCGTTTTCAACTGCGGCAACACGCTTGATAAGTGCGTCAACACTGCTGTCAAGGTTAGGTGTACAAAGTCGCACAAAAGCCATTTCGGTTTCAACACGTCTGTTAAGACCGCGGCGGAGATTACCCGATGTAGCTTCAAGCACACTGAGAATATACATTATATTTTCGAGCGTATAGCTCAGAGCCTGCGACTCCATCTGCTTGAGTTCGGAAGCCGTACAGACAATAAGACCCGAAGGGTCATTAACCGAGCGGATTATCATAAGATTACGGTAATGCTCGATAAGCTGACTGCAAAGACGCTCCATATCACAGGAAGAATTATGCAGCTCGTTTATAATTGAAAGCGCACGCGCGCAATCGCTGTTTTTAATACAGTCTGCAAGACTGAAAAGATGATCTCTGCCTGTGAAGCCTGCGACACTGCTGACAAGCTGAGCCGTAACCTTATCGCTCTGGCCTGCACACTGGTCGAGTAAAGAGAGAGCATCACGCATACCGCCGTCTGCAACACGGGCAATAAGCATAGCTGCTTCATTTTCGATAGCAAAGCCCTCGCCATCGGCAACAGTATTGAGTCTGGCAGCTATATCATCAGGCTCGATACGCTTGAAGTCAAAACGCTGGCAACGCGAAAGAATTGTTGCGGGGAGCTTATGCACCTCGGTGGTGGCAAGTATAAACTTGACGTGCTCGGGCGGCTCTTCAAGAGTTTTGAGCAGAGCGTTGAACGCACCGACAGAGAGCATATGCACCTCGTCGATTATATAAACTCTGTACTTTGCACGTACGGGAGTGTAGTTGGCTTCTTCGCGGAGGTCGCGGATATTATCAACGCCGTTGTTACTTGCAGCATCTATCTCGACAACATCAAGAATTGCACCCGAATCTATACCGCGGCACACTTCGCACTCGTTGCAAGGGTTGCCGTCCACGGGATTTTCGCAATTTACAGCCTTGGCAAGAATTTTGGCACAGCTTGTTTTACCCGTACCTCTTGAACCTGTGAAAAGGTAGGCATGGGCAAGCTTTCCTGCCTTGAGCTCATTACAAAGCGTAACCGTAATATGAGACTGACCGACAACATCGCTGAACGTCTGCGGACGCCATTTGCGATAAAGCGCACGGTACATCATTAGCCTTCACCCTTTCGTAGTTTAAAAAATCAGCTTTGCCTTGGTCATGCAGTGTGCAGGCGGACTGTGGCGCACCGTGCGGTCTGCTTAATGCTGCTCGGTTCCCCGCCTGACATGGTTCGCAGTGCACCGTCGCACAGAACCCACACACCACATGACCAAAACAAAGCTGTTGTGGACAAATATCATATTGAACGAAGTATATTATAATATATATCCCGCATATTTGCAAGTGTTTCCGTTAAAAAATTAAAAAGAAAAAGCCGGAAGCAGTTTGCACTACTTCCGACTTTTATTAAGTTAATTAAACAGTTAATTATTCGTTGATGGAGATAACAACACCTGAACCAACTGTACGGCCACCCTCACGGATAGCGAAACGAAGACCCTCTTCGATAGCGATGGGAGTGATGAGCTCAACGTTCATAACAACGTTATCGCCGGGCATGCACATTTCAACGCCTTCGGGAAGGTTGATAACACCTGTAACGTCTGTTGTTCTGAAGTAGAACTGGGGACGGTAGTTGTTGAAGAAAGGTGTGTGACGGCCGCCTTCATCCTTGGAAAGGACGTAAACCTGACCGGAGAACTTTGTGTGGGGGTTGATTGAACCGGGCTTTGCAAGAACCTGACCACGCTCGATCTCAGTTCTCTGAACGCCACGGAGAAGAGCACCGATGTTGTCACCTGCCTCAGCATAGTCGAGGAGCTTACGGAACATTTCGATACCTGTAACAACAGTCTTTCTTCTCTCGTCGGAAAGACCAACGATTTCTACTTCCTCACCTGTCTTGAGCTGGCCACGCTCAACTCTACCTGTAGCAACAGTACCACGACCTGTGATTGTGAAAACGTCCTCAACAGGCATGATGAAGGGAAGGTCAGCCTTACGGTCGGGTGTGGGGATGTAGCTGTCAACAGCAGCCATGAGCTCCCAGATGGGTGCACAAGCGGGATCGTCTGAAGAAGTAGCCTCGAGAGCCTTAAGAGCAGAACCCTTGATAACCGGCAGATCATCGCCCGGGAACTCATACTCAGTCAGAAGGTCGCGAACTTCCATCTCAACCAGCTCGATGAGCTCTTCGTCATCAACCATATCGCACTTGTTAAGGAATACTACGATGTAAGGAACACCGACCTGACGAGCGAGCAGAACGTGCTCACGAGTCTGAGCCATAACACCGTCGGTAGCAGCTACTACGAGGATAGCGCCGTCCATCTGAGCAGCACCGGTGATCATGTTCTTGACATAGTCAGCGTGGCCGGGGCAGTCAACGTGTGCATAGTGTCTGTTGGCAGTCTCATACTCGATGTGAGCGGTGGAGATGGTGATTCCTCTCTCCTTCTCTTCGGGAGCCTTGTCGATCTGATCGAAAGCGACTGCAGTACCACCCTGTCTGACAGCCAGAACAGAAGTGATGGCAGCGGTAAGGGTTGTCTTGCCGTGGTCAACGTGGCCGATCGTGCCGATGTTGCAGTGCGGTTTTGTTCTGTCAAAATGAGCTTTTCCCATTTCTCAATTCCTCCTTAAATAGTTTGAGATACAACTTATAATTTCTTGATTAGCTGCAATGACTGTTCTCAATTTAAGGGTCATAATAACAGTCACTGTTTCGATTATAATCAAATGATTTATAAAAAGCAATTACTTTTCTACCAGTATCTTCTCGGCAACGTTCTTGGGTACAGGTTCATATCTGTCAAAGAACATGGAGTAATTGCCTCGTCCCTGAGTTTTGGAACGCAGGTCCGTCGCATATCCGAACATCTCGGAAAGCGGTACGAAGCCGGTCACCATCTTTCCGCCGCCGATATCTTCCATTCCGCTCACTCTGCCGCGGCGGGAATTGATATCACCGATGACGTCGCCCATGTATTCCTCGGGCATCGTGACCTCGACTCTCATGATGGGCTCCAGAAGGACCGGTGAAGCTTTCTTCATCGCTTCCTTGAAGCACATGGATCCGGCAATATGGAATGCCAGTTCAGAGGAGTCGACCTCGTGATAAGATCCGTCGTAAACTGTCGCGTGAACGCCGACCACGGGATATCCTCCCAGGTTACCGGCCTTCATC
>JAZQVR010000023.1:0-7132 GCA_045631965.1 Acutalibacteraceae bacterium | reverse complement strand
ATACACTTTTACAACAACGAACGTATCCAATTAAAAACAAAACTGACTCCGCTCGAAAAACGAAGTCAGTATGTCGCTTAATTAAATATTTCTGCCATAGGTGTTCTTTTTGTACTGTCCGCACAATTTGGGGCAGTTCAGTCCCTTCCTGTTGTTGTTTTATATCTTTTTTACGGCATCAGAGGCAAGCCTATTCCCTACACGCGATGAATAATTAAACGTCATACAAAATTACAAAAAACGCTGCCGGCTTAAAGCTGACAGCGTTTTGATTTATATTATCTTCCTTTTAGCCAAGCACATATACGTTTACGTTACGTCTGCCCCACTGTACGCACTCGTCATAAGTGTCGAGGTATACGTCAACAACAGTGTTTGTGCCGTTGTGTACAAATCCGCCTGTATCTGCCGCAATAGCATAGCCGTAGACTGTGCCGTCGGTTGCAACGATATAGAGCTTTGTGCCGTAGGGGATTACATTCGGGTCAACAGCAACGTGACCGACCTTTGCAGGTCTGCCCGAAGCAGTCGTGCCACCGCCGTAGTATGCAGTTGAGCTGCCGGATACTACACGTGTATAGTTTACGGGTACACCGTTTGCATCAAGCTCGACTGTGCCCATTGTTGAAATAGCTTCGCCCTTTGCCTTGACAGGTGTAGGCTTCTTTGTGCCGATTGTTGTAACTTGAGTAACAGGCTCTTTGACAACCTTTTCATCAATTGCAACGGAGTCGATAAGCACGCCGTTAACAAACTTCTGCTTGTAGGTTATCTCTTTTTCGCCGGGTACACCCTTGGTTGTTACCTTGGTTGTGCCTACTGCGTAGCTGTTGCTCTTCTTGGTGGTTGTTTCGAAGGGAATTTCTTTGGTAATTGTTTTTTCGGAGTATACAACCTCGTCAACAAAAATTACCATGCCGCTGCTTATGCTTTCAGCCAGGTCGTGGGAAACAACATCGTTTTCACCAACGGTTACGCCTGCTTTTTCGAGTGCATCGGCAACCGTACCTACAGCCATCTCGAGCTGAATTGTTTTGCCGTAAGCTTTGACATCAACGGGGAATGCGCGTGTAACGGAAATAATCATACCGTCGGTTACATTCTGATTAACATTGTAATTAATCAGGTCATTTTCGCCTATTGTTGTGCCTGCCATATCAATAGCATTAGCAACCGTACCGTCAAAAGTGAAGTAAACTGTACCCTGCGCATCGTTAACACCTACAAAGGTTGAACGCTGAATACGGATTACGCTATCTTCACCGGGCTCAAAAGCACTCAGGTCGAGCTTATCGAGAGCAGTAACGCTGACACCTGCCTCTTTGAGTACATCTGCTGCGGTAGCACCGTTGGTATATATAGTGATTTTTGTCTGTCCGTCATCAAGCTCGACATAGTAGCCTGCGTTCTCGTTCGCAAATGCGGTAACCGAGGTGAGTATCGCAAGCACCAGGACAATTGCAACGAACTTCTTGAAGCCGCTCATTGACTTTGCCTTTGTCTTGATTTTAGTTATCATCTAATCGCTCCTTAACTTTTTGCGTATTTTGCATACGCTCATTGGAAAATTCGGGTGAAATTTCCTTTGATGGTTATATTATCGACCGTGACAACTGCAATTATAGAGATGATTTGATGAGATGTCAAATTTGAAAAAGCCTGCAAATTGGGCATATTGACTAAAGAATAGGTGAATTTTTTCAATAATAACACTAAATATGCGGTTTTATTCTTCCCCACACCACATCGACACCACGATTTTTTGTGAAAATTCCAAAAAAGTTACAAATGGTTACAAAACGATGACAAAACAGGTTTTTGATGTCTTTAAAGAATTATAATTGACATTTTATGTCATTATAGTTGTTTTGATATATCTTTGAATTTTATAAAACCATGCAGAATCAAGGTTTTCGGCAAAAAATAAACAGGGTAACCGCCTTAAGCGATTACCCTGTTTATCATATATACTCAATACTTTCTGCTCAGGCTCTTTTCTGCCTCTTGTTTTGTGATCTTGCCTGCGTTGCAGTCAGCCATAATCTGAACATCCTTATCGTTGAGCTTATAGAAATTCCAGATAAGGTAGGCGATAAGACAGCCTATTGCCGGCACCATAATGTAGCTGAACCAGAGCACATCCATTGCGTGTGCTGACTGTGTTGCACCAATCTCCTGAAGCTTTTCAAAGTTGTCAGCCTCATAATTTTTCCAACCGGTTGACTTGAGACCGATAAGGAAAAGCGAAAGAGCACCCGAAACCGCACCGGTAAGCTTGGACATAAAGGTCTGAATGGCAAAAGTAATACCTTTTGCTTCAACACCGGTCTTATATTTGCCGTATTCTGCACAGTCCGGTGTAAATATAAACATAACAACACCGATGATTGAGAGCGGAATTGAACGGACTACATAGAGTACAAGATGAAGAATTATATGAAGAGTATCGCCGCCATAGCCTACGAGCCACATTACAACGCTCAAAACTACCGTAAGCACTGCACAAAGCTTGTAGAGCTTCATTTTATCAATCTTTTTGAGCATTGTTGGCACGAGAAGCGAGAAAATAAGCGACGGGACAGTACCGCAAGCGCCTACTACAAGTGAGAAAAGGGTATTGTTGAACAGATAGTAGGAGACAAACAGATTGAGTGCCGCACTTATATTTGCGGAAGAGTAGAAGAAAAAGCCTATATAGTAGATAAGAAGATACTTATTCTTGACAAGGTAGCTGAACATCTTACGGATTGTGAAACTTTCATCCTGAGCAGGTACATGACGCTCTTTGAGAGTTTTATTAATCGGTATCATTGTAATAAGCGCAAATATTGCCGTTATAACAGCGACCCAACTCCAACTGAGACCTACGTGCTCACCGGGCAGAACGGTGCCTGCTACGGTAATAAATGCGATTCCTACGCCTGCCCAGATGCTCTTGTAGCTGAGCATAGAGCTTCTCTCTTCAATATTACGTGTCATAGCGGTAATTGCGCCGTAAATCGGCACGTCGCAGAGAGTATATGCAGTATCCCACAAAATATAAGCTATTGCAAACCAAAGCAGCTTTGTAGTTTCACCTGCACTTGCAGGAATACAGAACAGGAGAATCGTGGCCGCAGGAATAAAAACAGTAGATATCTTAAGCCACGGCAGATACTTCTTACCGCTTTTAAACTTAACAGAGTCAAAAATTGCACCAAAAAGTGCATCATTAACGGCATCCCATACTTTAACGGCAAGCATAACCGCCGCAGACTTGGCAGGATTTATATTGCAGAACAAAAGATAGGTTGCAAGATAGTTTGAAAGCAAAAAATAGATTGCGTTCTGACCTGCAAAGTAGAGATAATAACTTTTTCTTTCGATAGGAGAGGTTTCCCAACCTTGCGGAGTCGTCTTCAGCTTTTGTATAAGGCTCATAGCGTCAAAAACCACCTTTCTTGACATTATTATACAACCCCTGCACTTCTCTTGTCAACATAATAAAAACGCCTTATTTGCGGCAAATATCAAATTATATAATGAAAATAATTTATATCGATTATATATGTAATTATAAATTCGCAATGCGCAATGCGCAATTATTATATAAAACAACGTTTGTACATAGCCATTAACAAAATAAATGTTTCACGTGAAACATTATTTATAACCGCACAGCTTATCAATTAACCCTATAATTGCGAATTACGAATTGCGCATTTCGAATTGACCTATGACAAAGGAGCAGACGAATTAACGCCTGCTCCCTTGCCGGATGTGGGGTGTGAAAGAGAAAGATATGGGTCGGCTTCGCTTGTGCAAAGCCTTTTATATGGAAACCGCCTGCACCTTGGGTTTGAGCACAGGGGTAGTTCCCGGTTGTTTAGGTATGCGTACAACATATTCTATGTACTCTTCGGTTTCGCTCTTTACGGAATCGGCATCAATTCCTGCTCTTCTTATGGTATCTACAGCGTGGTTGAGAGTATTTACAAAAAGCCTTACATCGCGAATACTGCCCAGCGGAATATGTCTGCTGTTTCGTTTTCTGCCGAGCATCTGCGTTATCATACGCTCGCTTTCAGCTACAGTGAGATGCTTGTCGGCAATTATGCTCAGTGCTCTTGCACGCATCTTGCCGTCCTCAAGCCTGAGCAAAGCTCTTGCGTGACGCTCCGTAAGACCTTCTTTAGCTATTTTCAGCCTTTCTTCTTCGGTTAATCCGAGCAAACGGAGCTTATTGGCTATAGTGGACTGTGCCTTGCCGAGCTTTTTGGATACATCATCGCGGCTCATACCGAAATCACGTATCAGCTTGTCAATTGCTATGGCTTCTTCAAAGAAACCGAGATTCTGACGTTGAATGTTTTCAATCAGTGCAAATACAGCCGATTTCTCGTCATCAACATTCATTATGATGCAAGGAATCTTTGAAAGACCTACCATACGTGCCGCTATAAGCCTTCGTTCGCCTGCAATCAGCTCGAATTTGCTCTCATCGGTCGGTCTTACCGTAAGCGGCTGAAGCAAGCCGTTGTTGCGTATGCTTTCCGCCAGACCGTTCAGCTCATCAAAATCGAACCTCAGCCGCGGCTGATTCGGATTTGGTAGTATGCTTTCCTGCTCAACCAGAAGTATCTGACCTGCTACCTGTCGTTTCTGTTTCATCTGCTGT
The DNA here is from genome assembly GCA_045631965.1 of Acutalibacteraceae bacterium. Lineage (GTDB taxonomy): Bacteria > Bacillota > Clostridia > Oscillospirales > Acutalibacteraceae > UBA8612. Next base: position 2,475 of record JAZQVR010000023.1, on the reverse strand, counting down.
TACTCCTTCGCCAAAAATGAAGTAAGCTCCTGCCTTCTGCCATGATGTTAGCAGAAAAGCAGGAGCTTGTCCAGCAAAAGTGTGCGACACAAAAGCACGCTTTATTCTCATTTTTTGGGCATTCCGAGCGGTTCTTTTGCAATTTTTGCCGAAGCACGCGGATATTTGGGCGGTGTTGGCGAAACTTTCTTGATTACAACTATGTTTCTTTCGCCCATATCGCTCAGGAAAAGCTGTTTTACATCGGCAATCTCACCGCCGAGGATTTTAATAGCCTCTTTTGCTTCGTCTATCTCTTCCTGTGCCTTTGCACCCTTGAGAGCTACAAATGTACCGCCTACTTTAGTTAAAGGCAGACAATATTCGGAAAGGTCGCGGAGATTGGCAACTGCACGCGAGAAGGAAAAATCAAAGCGGTTGCGAAGCTGCACCTTGATACCTGCCTCCTCTGCACGCATATGAAGAGTTCTGCCGTGGTCGGTAAGACCGAGCTTGTTTATGGCATAGTCAACGAACATAAGCTTTTTCTTTGTGCTGTCAAGCATAACGCCGTGAAGGTCAGGTCTGGCAATAAGCAGGGGAATACCGGGAAAACCGCCGCCTGTGCCTACATCAATAAAGCCTGCACCCTGCGGTACATCAACTGCGGCAAAAGCTGTAAGCGAATCGGCAAAATGCTTGTAAACAATACCCATAGGGTCTGTAATAGCGGTAAGATTGATTCTGCTGTTCCAGTCAACAAGCATATTTGCAAAGGCATCAAAATTGTTCAGTGCGGTTTCATCAAGCTCAACGCCGAGCCGTTCTGCCTCTTCTTTAAGTAATTTTAAATCTATCATAGCCATAATAACAGTTATTCTCCTTGTAATCTGATAAGAAGTACCGAAATATCCGCAGGGCTGACACCGCTTATGCGAGAAGCCTGACCGATATTCTCGGGTCTTACCTTATTGAGCTTTTCTATTGCTTCAAGCCTTAAGCCTACAACCTTTGAGTAATCAATGTCCTCGGGCAGCTTTTTGACCTCAAGGCGACGCATTTCGGCAACCTGAGCCTCCTGACGCTTGAGATATCCCTCGTATTTGATTGATATTTCAACCTGCTCAAACACTTCATAGGGCAAATCGGGTCGCTCGGTATCAAACTCTGCAAGGTCTGCATAGCTTATCTGAGGACGCTTGAGAAGCTCTACCATACGCACACCAATGTTTAACGGTGATGTTTCACGTGAAACAAGCATCTCGTTGAGCTTGTCCGAAGAATGGATTACAACATTTTTTACTCGTTCTGTTTCTTCTTCTATAAGCTCGAGCTTACGGTTGAATTTTGACCAACGTTCTTCGCTGATAAGACCAACCTCATAGCCGATAGGGGTAAGCCTACGGTCGGCATTGTCCTGACGGAGCAGAAGTCTGTACTCCGAGCGTGAGGTCATCATTCTGTACGGGTCAGTGCAGCCCTTGGTTACAAGGTCGTCAATAAGTGTACCTATGTAGCTGCCTGCACGGTCAAGGATTATCGGCTCTTTACTCAATATCTTGCGTGCGGCATTAATTCCTGCAACAAGACCTTGTGCTGCAGCCTCTTCATAGCCGCTTGAGCCGTTGAACTGACCTGCACCGTAAAGCCCATCAAATCCGCGGAATTCAAGGCTTGAGCGAAGCGATAACGGGTCAACGCAATCGTATTCAATAGCATAGGCTGTACGCATTACCTGAGCTTTTTCGAGACCGGGAATTGTATGAAGGAATTCGAGCTGTACATCCTCGGGAAGAGAAGAGGAAAGACCCTGCAGGTACATTTCCTGCGTGTCTGCTCCGCAAGGCTCTACAAAGAGCTGATGACGCTCTTTTTCGGCAAAACGGACTATTTTATCCTCAATACTCGGGCAGTATCTCGGGCCTACACCGTCAATCTTGCCGCCGTAAAGCGGAGAGCGGTGAAGATTATCGAGAATTATCTGCTTTGTCTTATCGTTTGTATATGTTACGTAGCAAGCCTCTGTGTTTTCGATTTCGCCGTCAAAATCAAATGAAAACGGTACCTTGTGCTCGTCACCGTACTGCGGCTCCATTACGCTGAAATCAATACTGTTACGGTTAAGTCTGGGCGGTGTGCCCGTTTTGAAGCGACGGAGCTGTATGCCGAGGTCTTTAAGGGACTGTGCAAGCTCGGTTGCGGGGAACATACCGTCGGGGCCGCTGTCGTAAGAAACGTCGCCGACAAAAATTCTGCCGCCAAGGAAAGTACCCGTAGCGAGAATTACGCACTTCGCCGTATACTCTGCCTCAAGGCGTGTAAAAAGGTGCCACAGACCGTTTTCATCACGGGTGAGTGAAACAATCTCTGCCTGCTTTAAAGTAAGATTCTGCTGGTTTTCTACCACATTTTTCATATATGCGCAGTACTTGCGGCGGTCAATCTGGGCACGAAGGCTATGCACAGCAGGGCCTTTACCCGTATTGAGCATACGTG
>JAZQVR010000022.1:0-13319 GCA_045631965.1 Acutalibacteraceae bacterium | reverse complement strand
TCACTCGTTGCCGACGGTGTCTATCCCGATAGCATAAAATAGCGCAGACGCTAAATTTCTATTGACACAGAGACAGAATTTTGATATAATTCTAAATTGACAGGCTGTTGTTTAAACGCCGAAGAAACCATAAAAAGGAGGGTACTGTAAATGAAAAGAACCTATCAGCCCAAGAAGCTTCATCGCAAGAAGGAACATGGCTTTTTAAAGAGAATGGCCACCGCTAACGGCCGCAAGGTGCTCGCCCGCCGCAGAGCAAAGGGCAGAAAGCAGCTCTCTTACTAATTTCGGGTAAGAGCCACAAGGCGAACGGTTATGGCTTCAACTATCACTACTCTTAATCGGAATACGGACTTTCGCCGCACATACGGTCGCGGCAAGGTCTACACAAGTCCTGCACTGGTAACTTACGTAGCAAGGAGCAGTGCGGGTATTTGTCGTGTCGGAATTACTACAAGTAAAAAGATCGGCAACGCAGTTGAACGCAACCGCTCCCGCAGAGTGATAAGGGCGGCGTTCCGTGCAGTTCTGCCTCAGGTAGAGGGCAAATGGGACATCGTTTTTGTCGCAAGAAACAAAACAAAATACCTCAAAAGCACTCAGCTTGAAACAATTATTTTCAACCATTTGAAGCAGGCGGGTGTTATACACCAATGAAAAAGGCTGTACTGCGGTTAATCCGTTTTTACCGCAATAGAATATCACCGCACAAGCCGCCTATGTGCCGCTTCTATCCTACTTGTTCACAGTACGCGATAGAGGCTATCGAAGTACACGGCTTGTTTTTCGGCAGTCTGCTGGCTATTCGCCGGCTTTTGAGGTGCAATGTTTTGTTCCCGGGTGGGTATGACCCCGTACCACCCAAAAAAAACCACACGGAGGATAACTAATGAACGCCATCAGAGAAACTCTCGCCGTACCTTTTGGTTGGCTGTTGGGACAGTTTTATAATCTTGTCGATATTTTCTTTGACGCAGGCAGCTACTTTGTAGCTATCGCACTTTTCGCACTTGTTGTCAAAATTTTCCTTCTCCCCAGCTCAATCAAGCAGCAGAAAAGCACTGCAAGGCAGGCAAGACTTCAGCCTAAGCTCCGCAGAATCCAGGAGAGATACAAGGGCGACAAAAATGCTCAGCAGAAAATTCAGGAAGAGCAGCAGGCTCTTTACCAGCGCGAAGGCTTCAACCCGATGAATCAGGGTTGTCTTCCTCTCCTCATCCAGTTTCCCATTATTATCGGTCTTTACGGTGCAGTTTACAAACCGCTCACCTTTATCCTTGGTTTCTCAAAAGAAACAATCGCAACCTGTAAAGAAGCACTCACTGCAATCGGCGTAAAAGTCAACGACTATCAGGTAGAAATCCAAATAGTTGAAAACATCGGAAAGATTGAAGATCACCTTTTAAAAAGCGGTAAAGATATAGGCGATATCGCTGCTCAGGTTCAGAATTTCGGTGACACTCAGCTCACATTCTTCGGCATCAACCTTACAGCAAAGCCGACATTTGCATTCAACATCCTGATTCTTATTCCCATCCTTTCTTTCCTCACATCAATGCTTACATCGCTCATCAGCCAGATGCGCTCCAAGCGCAACAACCCTGCAGGCTCAAATATGGCTATGACAGGCTGTATGACATTCGGTATGCCCCTCTTCTCAGCATGGATGACTACAATGTTCCCTGCTGCAGTCGGTATTTACTGGATTATCAACAATATCTATTCATTTATCCAGACATTACTTGTCGGCCATTTCTACAGCCCCGAAAAAGTAATTGCACAAACAATGGTTGAGGAAACCATTCTGCGCCGCTCAAAAGAGAACAATTTGAAGATTGTTGCAGAGCGTAAGAAAAACGAAAAATAACACTTAAGGTGGTACAACAATTTGATTAAAGAAGCAATCGGCATCGGCAAAACGGTTGACGAAGCTCGCGAAAACGCTTCGGTTCAGCTCAACGCACCGTTTGAAGCAGATGTTCAGTTTACAGTTGTCGAAATGCCCAAGAAAAAGGCTTTCGGCTTATTCGGAAAAGAAACCCCCGCAAAGGTCAAAGCATTCTACGAAATTCCCGATGAGCAGCCCGCAGCAAAGCCTGCCGTAAAGGAGAAGAAGGCTAACAAGCCCGCTCCCAAGGCACCTGCAGCAAAGCCTGCTCCCGTAAAGAAGCCCGTTGCCAATCCCGAAGCATTCGAGGGCACAAAGGCTTACATCCGCTCCATCCTCAAAGGTCTCGGCATCTCCGAGTGTGAAATTTCCTTCGCAGAGGAAGAAGAAGGCATCGCAATCGAGCTCGACTGCGGCGAAGATTACGGCGTAGTAATCGGCAGACGCGGCGAAACTCTTGACGCAATCCAGTATCTTGTTCGTCTTTATATGAACAAGGGCAAGGAAAACTACAAGCGTATATCAATCAATATCGGCAACTACCGCGAGAAACGTGCAGAGACACTCCGCGAGCTTGCAAAGCGCAACGCTGCAAAGGTACTCCGCAACGGCAGAAACGCAGTGCTCGACCCGATGAATCCTTATGAACGCAGAATCATCCACACCACAATCCAGGAGATTGAAGGTGTTGAGTCACATTCAGTCGGTTCCGACAGCGAGCGCAAGGTTGTTATCACACTTGCAGAAGGCGTTAAGCCCACAAATCCCGACCGCCGTTACAACAACAGAGGCGGCAAGGGCGGCTACAACAGAGGTAACCGCGGCGGCAACAGAAACAGCTCCGCTCAGTCTGCTCCCCAGCAGCCTGCACGCAGCCCCCGCTCCGATATCTCCAACGCAAGCCGTTACGGCAAAATTGAGCCGAAGAAGCCTGCAGTAACAACAGAAGAATAAAAAAAAATGACACCTTCGTGATGAAGGTGTCATTTTTTAATTATACATTAAACAGCAGCTCGCTGTATGAGGGATACGGCCAGTGCTTCTCTGCAACTATGGTTTCAAGCTCATCTGCAACTTCACGAAGCGAATTCATAGCAGGTACAAGCTCATCGCGGCAGTATGCGGAAGCCTCAAGGCTGTTATCGATACGCTCAAGGCCGACAACCGCACTGTCAAGCTCTTTGGTTTTTGCATAGAGATTATCGGTCAGCTTTGTGAGCTTCTTGCAAAGTCTGAGTGTAGCATCGGTTTCGGAGCAGATGCCGATATCCTGCCTGAGCTTTACGCTCTGAGCAACCTCGTTTGTGTAGGTGACAACGGCAGGAAGAATCTCCTTGCGTGCCATTTCAATCATTGTAAGACCTTCGATGTGAAGAACCTTACTGTAGCTGTCGAGCATAATTTCGCAACGCGAAGCGATTTCGCTCTTTGTAAAAATCTTATGCTTTGTGAACAGCTCAACATTCTTTTCGCTGACAAAAAGCGGCACTGCATCGGCAGTAGTCTTAAGCTCAAACAGACCTCTGCGGTGAGCCTCATCAATCCAATCCTGAGTATAGTTGTTGCCGTTGAAAATAATACGCTTGTGTGCGGTAACTGTCTCAGACATCCACTTGTCAAGCTCAGCCTCAATATTGTCCGAAGCCTCAAGCCTGTCGGCAAGTCTGTCAAACGAATCTGCAACGGCAGTATTGATAACGGTATTTATATCGGCAATAGAGAACGATGAGCCAAGCATACGGAACTCAAATTTATTACCGGTAAAAGCGATAGGTGAAGTACGGTTACGGTCGGTAGTGTCCTTCTTGAAATCGGGAAGAACTTCGACACCGGTAACAACCTTCTCAGCCTTCTTGTTTTCGCCGTGTTCACCGCGCTCAATAGCATCAAGAATCTCTGTCAGCTCATCGCCGAGGAACATTGACATAATTGCAGGCGGAGCTTCTGCCGCACCGAGTCGGTGATCGTTACCTGCAGAAGCGGAGGCGATACGAAGAAGGTCCTGACTGCGGTCAACAGCCTCAAGCACTGCACAAAGGCAGACGAGGAAGGTCTTATTATCCTGCGGCTTTTTGCCGGGTCTGAAAAGATTCTTGCCGTAGTTTGTGGAAAGCGACCAGTTGTTGTGCTTACCGCTGCCGTTTACACCTGCAAAGGGCTTCTCGTGAAGCAGACAGGCAAGACCGTGGCGGTCGGCAACCTTTTTCATTATTTCCATCGTAAGCTGATTGTGGTCAGCGGCGATATTTGTTGTAGTAAATACGGGAGCAAGCTCGTGCTGGGCAGGTGCAGCCTCGTTATGCTCGGTCTTTGCATATACGCCGAGCTTCCAGAGCTCTTCGTTAAGCTCCTGCATAAATGCCTTGATTCTGGGCTTGATTACGCCGAAATAGTGGTCGTCAAGCTCCTGACCCTTGGGCGGTTTTGCACCGAATAGTGTACGGCCTGTTACAACAAGGTCGCGACGTTTTTTATAAATATTCTTATCAACAAGGAAATACTCCTGTTCGGGGCCTACGGTAGAGTTTACGCGTGTAACCTGGTCGTCACCCATAAGCTTGAGCAGACGTGTTGCCTTTGCATCGATAACCTCCATTGAGCGAAGCAGAGGAGTTTTTTTGTCAAGCACCTCACCGCCGAATGAGCAGAAAATTGTCGGAATACAAAGTGAGTCATCCTTGATAAAAGCATAAGAGGTCGGGTCCCACGCAGTATAGCCGCGAGCCTCAAAGGTTTCGCGGAGACCGCCTGAAGGGAATGAAGACGCGTCGGGCTCACCTTTGATGAGTGCTTTACCTGAAAACTCCATTATAACCTTACCGTCACCCTGCGGCTCAAGGAAGCTGTCGTGCTTCTCGGCAGTAATGCCCGTAAGCGGCTGAAACCAGTGTGTATAATGGGTTGCACCCTTTTCGAGTGCCCAATCCTTCATAGCGGCTGCAACAGCGTTTGCAACCGTAATATCAAGGCTCTTACCCTCTTCTATTGTTTTGTGAAGTGATTTGTAAATATCCCTTGGCAGACGTGCACTCATAACATCGTCGTTGAATACAAGGCTGCCGAATATTTCGGGAACATCCTTCAGCATAGGAAAGCACCGTACCTTTCTTTTTAAAAAAAGATATAACAAAAATACGCTGTAATTTTAGCACAAAGCGATATTCTTTTCAATTAAATATTTAAATTTCGGCGATGTATAATCAAAAGCACATCGCAAGTGATTAGCTTTTGTTATTTTTATATAATAGTTTCCCACGGTTTCATAATTTTGCCGCAGCTTCACACTGATTAAAGCCCTTATTTATCAATATTTTTAAAACAACTGTACACACTGAATTAAAAGCCTTTTTCAGCGAATGAATAGTATTATGCTTTTGCAGGAAAACTTGCAGAATTATTTTTGAGCTTGTAATTTTTCTTGCACATTTTGCACACATCTTGCATATTTTAGGTATAAAAACCTTTCTTTTTTACCAAAAATGAAGTAAAAATGAAATTTCTTAAAAATAAACTTGCATTTTTATGCAAGCCGCATTATAATTTGTTACATTGCGTTATTAATATAATAAGTATTGCCCCGAAGGCATACACTCGCAAATTTTATTTTACGGAGAAATGTACCATGAACTATGTAGACAGAGTAATAGCAGAAGTTGCTAAAAAGCACGCAAACGAGCCTGAGTTTGTTCAGACAGTTACCGAGGTTCTGACCTCGCTCAAGCCCGTTATCGATAACCACCCCGAATACGAGAAGGCCGCTCTCCTCGAGAGAATGGTCGAGCCCGAAAGAATGATCACATTCCGCGTAACATGGGTTGACGACGAAGGCAAGGTTCACGTCAACACAGGCTACCGCGTACAGTTCAACGGCGCTATCGGCCCCTACAAAGGCGGTCTTCGCTTCCATCCTTCCGTTTACAGCGGCATTATGAAGTTCCTTGGCTTTGAGCAGACATTCAAGAACAGCCTTACAGGTCTTCCCATCGGCGGCGCAAAGGGCGGCTCCGACTTCGACCCCAGAGGTAAGAGCGATGCAGAAATTATGCGTTTCTGCCAGGCATTTATGACAGAGCTTTACAGACACATCGGCCCCGATGTTGACGTTCCCGCAGGCGATATCGGCGTAGGCGGCAGAGAAATCGGCTACCTCTACGGCCAGTACAAGAGAATCAAGGGCACATTTGAAAACGGTGTTCTCACAGGTAAGGGTCTCTCCTACGGCGGTTCCCTTATCCGTCCCGAGGCTACAGGCTTCGGTGCAACCTACTACGCAGTTGAGCTGCTCAAGCACTTCGGCGAAGATATCAAGGGCAAGACTGTTGCTCTCTCCGGCTTCGGTAACGTTGCATGGGGTGCTGCAAAGAAGATTGCAGAGCTTGGCGGTAAGGTTGTTACAATCTCCGGTCCCGACGGCTACGTATACGATGCTGACGGTATCAGCACAGACGAAAAGATCGAGTATATGCTCGAGATGCGTGCTTCAGGCCGTGACAAGGTTCAGGATTATGCTGACAAGTTCGGTGCAGAATTCCACGCAGGCGAGAAGCCCTGGGGCGTTAAGGTTGACATCGCAATGCCCTGCGCAACTCAGAACGAAATCAATATGGCTGAAGCTGAGAAGCTCGTTGCAAACGGTGTACCCTACTACATCGAGGTTGCAAATATGCCCACAACAAACGATGCACTCGAGTACCTCAAGGAAAACTGCAAAGCAGTTGCTCCCTCAAAGGCAGTAAACGCAGGCGGCGTTGCTACATCAGCTCTTGAAATGAGCCAGAACTCAATGCGCTACAGCTGGACAGCAGAAGAGGTTGACGCTAAGCTCAAGCAGATTATGAAGAACATCCACGATTCCTCTGCAGCAGCTGCTGAGGCTAACGGCTTCGGTTACGACCTTGTTGCAGGTGCTAACATCGCAGGCTTCCAGAAGGTTGCCGACGCTATGATGGCTCAGGGCCTCATCTGATAAACCCTATAAATCTTAACCGACGGTTATCCTTTGCGGATTACCGTCGGTTTTTGTTACCTAAATGTAATATATCTGTTCACTTTTTGTTCATTTTTGTTTTTATTTTTCTTTACAAGAAATATAAAAAATATAAATATGTTATAATAGTAGCGTATGAGTCAAAATATATCGACTGTTGCGATATATTCCAAAATTTATTTTACAAGAAGGAAGTGCACTATGGCTTTTTCAGATCTTGGTATATTGATTGGTAACGTAACCCTCAATAAAATTGAGCGTACAACCAAGAAGCCCATGCAGGCTCAGGAAAAACTTCTCAAGAGAATTGTACGCAAGAACAAGAATTGCGAGCTCGGCAAGAAGTTCAACTTTGCTGACATTCACAGCATGGAAGAGTTCCGTTCAAAGGTTCCGCTCACAACATACGCTGACTACGATCCGCTCGTAGACCGTATGATTCTCAACAAAGAAAAGAACATTATGTTCAAGGGTTACAACGTCCGCTACTGCTCATCATCAGGTAGTGTCGGCAAGCCGAAGATTCTTCCCAAGTCCATCTTTGATATCTGGAATATGCAGTGTATCGGCTTCAGCTGTACAACTTCCGTTACAGCTCGCCACCTCAAGGAGAAGCTCGGCAAGAAGATGCCCGCACAGCTCGGCCCGATAGTTCTTATCCTCACAGGCCACAAGCTTGAAGACGGCAAGATGTGTAACGGCGCAGGTCAGGTTCCGCTGACTTACCTCAAGCCCATTACAAAGTTCTTCTGTACCTCTCCCCTTTCTCTCCTCTACCCCGAGCACGAAGAGCTGCTTGATACATCTTATCTCCAGCTCCGCTTTGCTCTTCAGGAGTCAAAGGTTACCTACATCGGCTCTGTTGTTATAACACTTGTTACAACAATGTTCGATTACCTTGAAGAAAACTGGGAAATGATTTGTGACGATATCGAGCACGGCACAATCAACCCGAACGTTAAAATCACACCCGAGCACCGTGCAGAGTACGAAAAGAAGCTCAAGCCCAACCCCGAGAGAGCTGAATTCCTCCGCAAAGAGTTCCGCAAGGGCTTCGATACTCCCATCGCTCCCAGAATCTGGCCCGGCCTCACATACGCTTACGGTATGGTTGGCTCCAACCTCAAGGTTTATGTTGAGAAGCTCCGCCGCTCAATCGGTGAAGATATTCCGATTCACAATATGGGTTATGCAGCTGCTGAAGGCTTCTTTGCAATGCCCACAGAGCTTAACGTTCACGACAGCGTGCTCATCCCCTACGGCATCTTCTTCGAGTTTATCCCCGTAAACGATGATATCGAAGAGGATGAAACTCAGCAGCCCGAGACCCTCCTTCTTAACGAGGTCGAGGTCGGCGGCAGATATGAGCTTGTTGTCACAAACTCCTCAGGTCTCTACAGATACCGTATGGAGGATATCGTTGAAGTTACAAGAATGTACAACAACACTCCCGTTATCGAGTTCCTTTACAGAAAGAACCTTAGCATGAACGTTGCCAACGAAAAGACAACAACAGCTATGGTTGACTACGCTGCAAAGAAGACTTTCGAAAGAACAGGTTGCGAGTTTGTCGGCTACAGCTTCTATCCCGACTTCTCTACAAATCCGCCCCGTTACTGTATGATGACAGAAATCAAGGGCGACGTAAGCGAAGAGAAGCGTCAGGAAATGATCGACGTTCTTCACGACGAGCTCAAGGAAGTTAACGAGAAATACTTCAAGTATATCCGTTGGGGTATGCTTGGCAGACCCGAAATTCTCATCCTCAAGCCCAACACATACTGGGATTACAGAGAGAATCTTCGTGCACAGGGCGTTGTCCTCAACCAGATCAAACCCGTCACCGTTATCAACAGCAAGCCCCGTGAGGAATTCTTCTTCTCACATGTTCTTACAGAGGGCTCTGAAACTGTTGATTACTACTACGCACACAAGGATGACTGATTAATCATCCGCTTGGCTTAAAACTAAAGAGGATAAAAAATGAAAAAGACATTAACAAGAATAGTTTCTGTTTTGATTTCACTTTGTCTGCTTATCAGCACCGTTGCCGTATCTGGCAGCGGTGTTGTAACAGATACCGACACTGACAGCAGCGTTGTAACCAACAAGCACACAGGCAGCGATATTCCCGTAATCTACCTTACCGGTACAGGCGGCTGGATTCACGAATTCAATGAAGACGGTACCACAACCAAGGTTTTCCCGGTAGATATATCCACTGAGCAGTTAACTGCACTGGTTGAAGAAAACATTGACGTTTTTGCCGAGGCTTTCTTCACACAGGAGTGGGGCGAATTCTGCGATGTGCTTTACGAAATCGTCACAGATCTTTACGGCGGCTTTGCACTTGACGAAAACGGCAACCCGAGAAACAATTCGGGCATCACATGGAAATGGAACCCTGACACTCTCGGTGACAGAAGAAACAAATACGGCAACTACGATATTCAGACTTATACCTTCCAGTACGACTGGCGACTTGACCCGTACAGAATTGCCGACGATCTTCACAGATACATTGAAGACGTTATGGCAGCAACAGGTGCAACAGAGGTTGCACTTGTCGGCAGATGCCTCGGTGTAAATATCACTGCCGCATATATGGACAAGTACAACGCCGAACACGTTTCGGATTATATTGCATACAGCGGTGCACACAACGGTGCAGATATCGTCAGCAAGATTTTCTCCGGTCAGATGAATCTTGAGGCAGACGGAATAGAAAGATTTTTGTATGACAAAAATCTTCTGGGCGAAGGCTCGCTTTACAATGAACTGCTCAACAGCTTTGTAACCGTATTCAACCAGACCTACGGCCTTGATATTGCCTGCTGGGCAGTAAACAACGTTTATAAAGACATCTATCTTGATATTGTGCCGCGTATTCTCATAGAAACCTACGCAACCCTGCCCAGCTACTGGAGCATGGTTTCGGTTGAAGATTACGAGCTTGCCAAGGAAGTTGTGTTCCACGGCGCTGATATGGAAAAATACGCAAACTTCATTGAGATAATCGACAACTACCACTACAACGTAACCGCAGAAATCAACGAAGATTTTGAGCGTTACGAAGCTATGGGCGTTGATATTTTCAACGTAACAAAGTACGGCTATCAGTCTACACCGGTTGCAGACGGCGAATACAACGACACTCTTTCGGACGGCATCGTATCCGTAGGAAACTCTTCAAACGGTGCAACCACAGCGAAAGTAGGCAAAACATTTAATAAACGATATGTATCTGACGCCATTACCAACGGCAAATTCAGCTATATTTCGCCCGACAAGCAGATTGATGCTTCAACCGCTCAATTCCCCGAGCAAACCTGGTTTGTCAAAAACCTCAGGCACGCTGAATTCCCCAGAAGTATGGATTTACTCTTCGGCGAAATGATACGCAACGAAGGTTACACCGTAAACTCTGACCCCGATTACCCGCAGTTTATGGTATATAATGAGGAAACAGGCGGCATCGACCCCTTAACCACTGCAAACCAACAGACAGAAAGCTGGGTCGACGTAACATTCTTCGATTCATTGAGAAAATTCATTCTCTCGCTGACAGAGCTTATCAAACAACTTACCGCCGCAAAAACAAGCAACTAAAATCACAACAGGGACAGCAGAATTCAATCTGTTGTCCCTATTATTGTATAAAACAAGCTATTGTGATAAAATAAACTCACTTATCACTTTAGCAGAAAAGGTAAAAAAATGATTTATCTGTTTAATAATTTATAGTGCCTATGTCTGCCTCCCTCTGATGAGGGAGGTGGCAAAACGAAGTTTTGACGGAGGGAGAGAATATGAAAGAATACAATAAAGCGAATATTCCTCTTGCCAAAGTGCTGAGAAAAAATATGACACCGTGGGAAAGAAAGCTATGGTATGAATTTTTAAGAAATTATCCTATACGCTTCCAGCGGCAAAAATCAATCGGAAACTATATTGTCGATTTTTACTGTGCCAAAGCAAGGTTAGTCATTGAGCTTGACGGCGGAGGACACTATACCGCTGAACAAAAAGAAAAAGACAACCTTCGCACAAAAGAATTGGAATCGATGAATTTAACAGTTTTGAGAATTTGTAATTTGGATATTGACCATAATTTCAGCGGTGTATGTGAATGTATAGATTTGACTGTAAAAAATCTCTCCCTCAGTCAGCTTCGCTGACAGCTCCCTCATCAGAGGGAGCCATAATAAAAACCTACCTGTGTTCAGAAAACATAGGTAGGTTTAACTTTTTTATTCAGCGTATTTCTTAAGGTTTGCAAGGCCTGTTTTGATTGCCCACTCGTTATCCTCAACGCCTTCAAACTCGATTGATATGAAGCCGTCATAATCCTTACGCTTCAGAGTCTGTATGCACTGGTAAACGGGCACATCACCGTGGCCTACAACAGCACCGCGAAGGTAATCGCCGCCGCGTGTACGGAAGAAACCGTCACCGGGATTCGGGCCGTTGCCGCTCTTCTTATGGAAATCCTTTGCGTGCACATGCTTTGCATAGCCTGCGACCTTACCGACAGCCTTTGCAGGCTCATCGTCGGCACACATAAAGTTGCCCATATCGACGAGAAGGCCGAAATTCGGGCTTGCAACAGCGTTGACAAGCTTCTCTACTCTGTCGGCATCCTGGCAGAAATAGCCGTGATTTTCGACCATTGTAGTTATACCCTTCTGTGCGGCATACTCGGTAACCTTACGGCAACCGTCAGCCAAAATCGGCAGAGCACTGTCGAAGCTCTTATACTTTGCCTCTTCGCCGCTGAAGCCGCCTGTAGCATCGTGACGCATTCTCTTTGCGCCGAGTGCCGCCGCAACATCAACCTGACCGAAGAGTCTTTCGGCTTCAGCTTCCCAGCCTTTTTCGCCGAGGAAGTTTGCACCGATTGTATATGACACAATCTCTATACCTGCCTTCTCTGCCGCATCACGGAGCACCTTGGCATACTCGAGGTCGCTCATACCGCCAGTCGGCATAAGGTCGGTAAACTCGATACCGTCAAAGCCCATTTCCTTTGCTACACCGATAAGGTCAAGCTGTGTATACTTGCCGCTGTTGAGCAGGCGCTGAAAGCTGTATGAACTGACTGAAAATTTCATCATCTGATGAGTCCCTCCAGGAAGCTGACAGCCTTGCGGATATCTGCTTCGGGATTGTCGCCGACCTCACGCTCGATTGTAAGGAAGCCCTTGTAGCCGATATCGTCAAGTGCCTTGAGGTAGCCCGGCCACGGCACACTGCCTTCACCAAGCGGTACTTCGTCGAATGAATCACCTGTAACGATAACGTCAACGGGTCTCTTCTTGAGGCCGTAAACGATTTCGGGGTCCTCAACAAAATTCCGGACGCCGTCCTTAGCGTGTGTATGTACGATATACTTCTGAAGGTTGTAAACTGCACCTACGGGGTCGTCACCTGTAACCATTACAAGGTTTGCGGGGTCAAGGTTGACGCCGACACCTGTTGAGCCGAGTGAATCAAGGAATGTCTTGAGCACTGCAGATGTTTCGGGGCCTGTTTCGATTGCGAAGTGAGCGCCGATTTCGTCGGCATAGCGTGAAAGCTCGTAGCAAGCCTCCTGCATTACCTTATATCTGTCGTGGTTTACATCCTCGGGTACAACGCCGATATGTGTTGTAACAACGTTTGTGCCAAGCTCCTTTGCAAGGTCGAGAATTCTCTTGGATTTCTCAATCTTTTCGGGGTTTCTCTCAGCAAAGCTGAATCCGCCGCCGCCAAGGTCACCGCAAAGGGCTGAGATAACAAGGCCGTTGCCCTCAACTAATCTTTTGAACTCTGCACGTGCTGCAGCATCAAGATTCTCGGGAGCCATTTCGCCTCTTGTTGAGTAAACCTGGATACCCTGTGCGCCGACTTCTGCAGCCTTTTTAACTGCGTCCTTGATAGGAAGTCGGAAAGAGTCAACGATTACGCCGATTGAAAAATTGTACATAATAAAGCACCTCTCAGTGTAAAATTATTCTTGTTTTATTTCTTCTTACCCTTACGCTCGACCTTTGTTTTGTTGCCCTTTTCGTCAACAATATAAGTTACGTCGAGCTGTGAGGTAAGGCTGAGCTTAAAGCTGTCGATATATTTTCTGCGAAGGACTGCTCTTTCTTCCTGCTCTTCGGGTGTAAGCTCACGCTCACGCGCAATCCTTGTCAGCTCACTTATTCTGTCATATTCCCACTGTTCCATTTTTAATACCTCAATAAAATCGATTTACTATTCTGAGTTGAGACACCGAGGAAAGTTCGATGCTCTGTCTATACGTATTATTTCAATACATCCATATTATTACATATATTAAACTTCACCTATGCAATAATTGCGAATTGCGCATTACGAATTGCGAATTAATTTTACCACAAGCCTTACGCAATATCAACCCTTATTCCACGCCTCTGTAATAGAGTCCGCGTGTGAAAT
>JAZQVR010000021.1:0-25009 GCA_045631965.1 Acutalibacteraceae bacterium | reverse complement strand
CGCCCGGAGCAAAAAAGCCGAGAGTACGGACAAAATCACCCTTCGTATAAGAGACATCCATTGCGTCAATAAGTGACGATGTGAAATTTATACTCATATTATATCACTTCCTTTTCATTTTGTCTACCGTTATTCATACGTTTTCATTTCATTGATTGTAGTACCTGTATTACGTATCGGCTTTGACGAACGCATATTACATTTTGCAAAGATGTTGTGCATATTATT
The DNA here is from genome assembly GCA_045631965.1 of Acutalibacteraceae bacterium. Classification (GTDB taxonomy): domain Bacteria; phylum Bacillota; class Clostridia; order Oscillospirales; family Acutalibacteraceae; genus UBA8612. The sequence goes on along the minus strand of JAZQVR010000021.1, from coordinate 24,781 downwards.
TGCGATAACATCTTCTTTCCTCGTCATAATACTACCGTTAACCCATTTGCCGAAAAGAGGATAAACATCTTCTGTTCCATCTTCAGTTTCAACCTCGTACGAACAGTTGTAATTCTCAAAGAAGCAATTATAAACAACGATATTATCAAACTTTGCATTATCATCAAGGCTGAAATAAGGGATATATTCCTTGTTTTCTGTTTCATCGCTGTTATCTTCATCGCTGTTATCTTCATTGATAAAACGGCAGTTTTTGATAATGAGCTTTGAGCCGGAATCAGTTGCAGTTGAGAGAACAATCGGGAAATTATAAGTTGTAACAGCATTTTCACCCTCACCTGTTGTTATGATGTAATCCTTGATATAGCTCCTGAACTCACACGCATCAAAGGTTTCAATGACTTGCTGCATTGAATTATCGGTATATCCTAAATCACCAAAACCCGTGGAAACTATTTCATCGGAAATACCGGATATATCTGTTTTCTGTAAAGTACAATCAATAAAAGAAATCTCAGCAGTTTTTTTAAAATATGTAGTATGAGAAAATTTTTGAAGGATTTTAGGAAACTCAAACTGAGTATGAACAAATTTCATTTGTGCATCACCCATAAAGTAAAGCACGTGACTATCATCAGGAGATATTTCCGGTGACTTGAGCAATATTGATGAATTTGCTATACTTATGTTTTTTCCGGAATTATTCGACAACGCATAATCAACATTAACGACCATTGCGTTAGCAAAATATACCGGAGCAGTATTATTGTTAAACCAAAAAGCATACTTTGAACCATCTACAAGCAGGTTTTTGAAATTAACACTTCCTGCTTTACTTTCACTCATATCAGCTCCAACAGAAACTGCAAAATTGCCGTTGTATATTGACATATCTTCAATGATTGCCGGTAATGTATCGCCACCTATGCTGATACCCATTCCGGATTTTTCAAGACAAACAGCTTTACAATTGTAAACCTTAAGATTTGCGGTATCTGAAAAAGAAAAGCTTTTTACAATGTTTTCGGCATTGCAATTTTCAACACATATGTTACTAATTGAGTGTCCACTTGATATGGTTGAGGCTTTAATAGCACCACTTCCATATTCGAAATCTGTTCCGAAAATTTTAAAACCACTAACATTCACAAGCCTAATTCCATCATTATAGTATGTGATTTTCTCGACGGTTTTTATTTCATCAGTTTCCGGATCAATTTCTTCAACCTCGGTTATTGTACGTGTACCTACAATTTTCATATCCCTGATTGAAGCTGCAGGTGCATTGTCGCCGACAGTTATACCGTACTCAACACGGAAAAGCTGAGTTGATGTTGAATCGGTCTCAAGCACAAGCTTTGCACCGTTACCGACTATATCTACGGGATGGTCAATAAGGATATCATCTGCCACATGGTATGTACCGGCTGAAAATTCAACCCTTCTTGCACCGGAATCAACTGCAATCTGAATTGCCGCTTTATTACTGCCAAAAAATTCGTTTTTTTCTTCTGTAGTCATATTTGTAAAATCGCAATCAGATACTGCACCAAACTGCTCGACTCTGACAGTGCCGTTTTCAGGGATAAGCTCAAGTGTACAACCCTTAGAAGTTACCTCAAGACCGTTGAATGTAATCGCATTTGACACGGTATCAGAAACACTCTTAACCTTATACAAGCCACTGCCGCCGTCATTAATTGCGCTATAACCGTAGGTTTGCACGTAGTCACCACTGATTACGTCTCTGTCTTCTTTGTTGAAAAATTCATTAAGTGAATTGAAATTTTTTATCATTTTAAATTTACTCCTTTATTTTTTAAAAATTTTTGTTTCTTTCAAGCCGTTCTGATTCGGCTCGTTCATTTTACCGCTTTAATCGTGCTTTGGCAGAGCATTTTACCGTTCTCATCTCCTTTTGATTTAAGTTAATTAATCTGCATTATCACTACATTTACATCACCTCCTTTGCTGTTTTCGCCTTCCTTTGGCAATATTCTAATCCTATTTCAGGGACTTAGTCAAGATATTTTTCGAACATTTGTTCTTTTCGTGAAAATACAACAAAAAAGCACCGCCAAAATTTGGCAGTGCAATTTTAAACATTTAGATTTTGTTAACACATTACGGTTTAAGATGTGGTATATGATTTTATTTTCAAATTAAAGCTTAATTACAACAAGGCTGTTTTTGAGAATTTTCCCTGATATTATTTATGAGCATCCGCCGAAAATACGGCAGTTATGCGCACAGCCGGTAGGAGTTACGGCACAGCCGCCGAGAGCTGTTTCACGAAGCTCTGAAGGAAGCTTACAGCCGACACGGTACATCGCCTGCATCATCTCGCTAAAAGGCACAACCGCCTTAATACCGCTGAGTGCCATCTCGGCACAAGTTATTGCGTTAGCCGCACCTATCGCATTTCTGCTCTGGCACGGTGCTTCAACAAGACCTGCTATAGGGTCGCATACAAGACCGAGAAGGTTACCAAGTGCTATTGAAGCGGCATCGAAAGCCTGCTCTGCACTTCCGCCCATCATTACGACAGCCATAGCTGCCGCCATTGCAGACGCAGAGCCTACCTCAGCCTGACAGCCTGCCTCTGCACCCGAAACACTTGCGTGCTTCATAAGCAGATACCCTACCGCACCTGCGGTAAAAAGTCCGTCAAGCAGTGTTTTCTCATCAAGCTCAAATTCTTCTTCAAGAGCAAGGAGCACTGCAGGTACAACACCCGACGAGCCTGCCGTCGGTGCGGCAACAATTACACCCATCGAAGCATTCACCTCGGGCACAGCCTGAGAATAAATAAGTGCCTTTGTCATAACAGAGCCGCAGATTGATTTACCCTGCTTTGCGTGCTCGCTGAGCTTTGATGCTTCTCCTCCTATGAGTCCGCCTGTAGACGGCAAGACTTTGCTGATAGGCTTGTGTGCGGATTCACGCATAATTTTAAGTGCTTTTTTCATACGAAGCTCAACCGTTTCGGCATCGGTCTCGCCCTGCACAATTTCTCTTTGCCGCATTATATCGGCAATCGACATACCATTACAAAGTGCCAACAATTCTTCGGCAGTATGAAAGTCCATATCCGCACCTCCTTATCGTTTGACAAGCATAATATCTTCAATAGCTGTGTTTTTCTTTATCTCTTCGACAGCTGCTTCGGATATCGCTTCGTCTGATTCTACAATAGTATAGGCAAGTCCTCCCTTTGTCTCACGGAAAACACGCAGATATGCTATATTGACACCGTAGCTGCTGAGCACGGAGGTAATACCTGCAACAACGCCCGGATAGTCACGCTGAATAACGATAAGTGCGTGGAATTCTCCTGTAAACTGAACCTTTACGCCGTTGATGCGTGTAAGCATTACCTTGCCGCCGCCGAGTGATTCACCGCGGACATAGAGCTTTCTGCCCGAAAATCCCTCAACCTGCATATCGACAGTATTGGGGTGTATATCGTCATCCTCATCCGTATCGGCACACTCAAAGCTGAATTCAAGCCCCGCCGCCTCAGCAAGCTCAAACGAATCGCGTATACGCTCATCATCAGTCTCAAAGCCGAGTATGCCGCCGACAAGTGCTCTGTCCGTACCGTGACCTTTATATGTTTTTGCAAAAGAGCCGTAAAGCGTAAACTTAATCCGCTTTACCTTCTCGCCTATCATCTTCTTTGTAAGCAGGGCTATTGATGCCGCACCTGCCGTATGTGAGCTTGAAGGACCGACCATATTCGGACCTATTACGTCAAACACGCTGATAAAAGCCATATAAAACAACTCCTTTAATAAGGTAAATATAACACAAAGAAAATACAAATACAATCACTATTATACCGTTTCACAGCTTTTTTCACAAAACAAAAGCTAATATAAAAAGAATTTTTTTGCATTTTTGGTCTGATTTTTTTCAAAAAAACTGTATACATAAAGCAAAAATTGTGATAAAGTATTTATGTTAATTTTGATACAGGGAGTTGTTCAGAATGAAAAAACTTTACGAAGGTAAAACAAAAGACGTTTTTGAGCTTGACAACGGCAACGTAATGCTCAAGTTTAAGGATGACTGTACAGGTAAAGACGGCGTTTTCGATCCCGGTGAGAACACAGTCGGTCTTACAATCGAAGGTATCGGTAAGGCTAACCTCAAGTCCTCCATCCACTACTTTGAGCTTCTCAAGGCTGCAGGCATCAAGACTCACTATGTAAGCGCAAACATCGACGATGCTACAATGGAAGTTCTTCCCGCAACCGTATTCGGTCACGGTCTCGAAGTTATCTGCCGCCTTGTTGCTACAGGCAGCTTCATCCGCAGATACGGCGAGTACATTGCTGACGGCACAGTACTCGAGGGTGGCTATGTAGAGTGCACATTCAAAAACGACGCAAAGGGCGATCCGCTTGTTACAGGCGAAGGCCTTGCAGCACTCGGTGTTATGACTCCCGCTATGTTCGAGAGCATGAAGGAGCAGACACTCAAAATCACAAAGATTGTTGCTGACGACCTCAAGTCAATCGGCCTCGACCTCTGGGATATCAAGTTTGAGTTCGGCTACAACAACGACGAAGTTATCCTCATCGACGAAATCGCTTCCGGTAATATGCGTGTTTACAAGGACGGCGTTATCGTTGACCCCGTTGAGCTTACAAAGTACATCAACGAAAGATAAATTCAACTTATAAAAAACACACTCCGTAGCCGGAGTGTGTTTTTTGCTATGTAAACTGAAGTTTACATAGCTTTTTTATGAATGTAAATCTAAATTTATAGATTTTTATATTTTTTCGATATATAATTAAATTGAAAATCAAGTCTGACCAAAGCTGATTGACCGTTAGTATAAAAATATGATATTATTGATATGCAAAGTTAACGTAAATTTTTAGCGGTTGTCAAGTTAAGTTGGTTGAACACCATTTCAAAAGGCATTATAATTGCCTTACCAACTTTTGAGGAGGAGAACAATGTCTATTGCTGACAGAATAATCAAGCTGCGTAAAGAAGCAGGGCTTTCACAAGAGACTTTCGCCGAAAAGCTCGGCGTTTCGCGCCAATCGGTTTCAAAGTGGGAAAGCGGAAACGTTATGCCCGACCTGAACAATCTTGTAGCAATGTGCGAGCTCTTCGGAGTAAGCAGCGACTATATACTTTACGGTAAGGAAAACACTTTGCCTCAGGAAAAAGAAGAAGACTCCGCCGACGAAGAACCGAAAGAAAAAGCACACGAAGAAGTATACATCGGCGGAGATTCTGTTGAAGATGTTTGCGAAGAAGTGTGCATCGTTGAGGAATATACAGAAACACCGTATGTGACCGTAACAGAAACAGCAGAAGGAAAAGCCGCCAAACCCAAACGCAAGAAAAAAGCAAAGATAGTTGCCGTGGTACTTGCCTGCTGTATTCTGATTGCCGCTATAATTCCCATACCTTTCGGCGGATACAGAAAGCTGTGGGCAAAATTCACCGAAGACCCTGTTGTATATCCGTATGTACTGGTACACGGAATGGGCGGCTACGGTGAGGGTTCGGGTCTTAACTCGGTATCACCGTACTGGGGCTCATCAACAGGCAGTCTCTCGGAATATCTGCGTGACGAAGGCTACCAAGTATACGAAGCAAACGTAGGGCCGTTCTCGAGTGCGTGGGACAGAGCCTGCGAATTATACGCACAGCTTACGGGTACTACCGTTGACTACGGCGAAGCTCACAGTAAAGAGCACGGTCACGAGCGCTACGGCAAGGAATACACTACTCCCCTTTACACTGAATGGGGCAACGAGACCGAAGGCGGCCAGATGCAGAAAATCAATCTTGTCGGTCACAGCTTCGGCGGCAATACGATAAGGCTGCTTGCAAGCCTTATGGAATACGGCAGCGAAGCTGAACAAAAGGCAAGCGCCGATGATATATCACCGCTGTTTGAAGGCGGTAAGGGCGAATGGATAAACAGTATAACCACCCTGTGCTCGCCTCACAACGGCTCGACGCTCTACTATGTTGTTGACAGCGAAACTCTTATTACACTGGCACTCAGTACACTTCAGCTTGCAGGCGGTATAACCAATATATTCGACAGTCAGATGGTAGATTTCCAGCTTGAGCATTTCGGAATCATATCGGATTTAAATGACGCGAATTCACTTATCGACAACGGCTTTGCAAGCGGTAAAGATAACGCATTTTATGACCTTTCGCCGCACGGAGCAAAAGAGCTGAACCGAAGCATACAAACGGTTGAAAGCATCTATTATTTCTCCTACTCTTATTGCACTACGGAAAAATCGGCTTTTTCAGACAACCAGACTCCTATCCGCACAACTTTATCGATACTCAAACCTATAGCTATGCTGATTGGCTCATACACTAACACAGCCGATGATGCACCGGTTAAAATTGACGAGAGATGGCTGCCTAACGACGGACTTGTAAACGTTGTATCGGCAAAATATCCGAGCGGTGAAAATCATACGGATTTTACTCAAGGTATGAAAATCGAAAAAGGAATATGGCACGTATTACCTACCCTTACGGGTCACCACGGCACAGTAATAGGAATGGACGGTAACACAGAGGAAACACACAGTTTTTATACTGACCTGTTTACAATGGTAGATGCCTTACCGAGAAAAAAATAAAAACAGAAGCCTTGCAAGAACCAATCTTGCAAGGCTTCAATTTCGTTATTCACATAAATGCTTACTGCCAGTAATCAACATCGTGCGGCAGACGGATATTCTTTTCTTTGAACACAGGGTCTTTACCTGCCTTACGCTGTGATTCATAATCTTTGAGAGCACGTATTGCATACTTGCTGAGCTTGATTATTACAGGCATATTGATAAGAGCCATAGCGCCCATTGTTATATCTGCAATACCCCAGAGAAGCCCTGCACTAAGGCCTGCACCGACAAAAATGATAAGCGAAGCAATTATGTAGTAGATACGCATAAATGTTTTGCCGGGCATCTTTTTGAAAATGAACAGCCAACTTCTGTCGACATAGTAAAGGTTACCCAGAAGAGTTGTAAAGGCAAAAAGTATCATTGCAACAGTAATAAATATCGGACCGGCTGAACCGAGAGTCTGCGAAAGAGCAGCTTGAACAAAAGTTGCACTTTCATCGAAATCACCGGGCTCAACACCTGAGCACATACACATAAATGCAGTAGCAGAACAGACAAGAATAGTATCGATGAAAACTGAAAGCACCTGAACAAGACCCTGCTTTACGGGATGCCTTACATCAGCTGAAGCGGAAGCATTGGGAGCGGAGCCGACACCTGCCTCGTTGCTGAAAAGTCCGCGCTTGATACCGTACATAACGCACGAACCTGTAAAGCCGCCGAAAATTGCTTTCAAGTCAAAGGCTTCTGCAAAAATTCTTAAAAAAACAGAGGGCAAGCTTTTGATATTCATCACTACAATTACAAGGGCAACCAGTATGTAAGCAACACCCATTACAGGCACCATAACACTTGTAACTTTAATTACTCGCTTGCCGCCGCCCATAAGGCAATAACAAACAACTGCAGCCAGAATAAGACCTATTATCCACGGAGTTGTTTTTTCATTATAAAAACTGTATGCGGCAAATGTAGACTGAAGGTTGTAGGAAGCAAGCATATTGAAGCCTACACCGAAAGTCAGTATAAGAAAAACGGTGAAAATTATTGCAAGCGGACGGTTCTTGAGTGCGTTTTCAATATAATAAGCAGGTCCTCCGTAAGCTGTACCGTCTTCGCCTCTCTTCTTATATATCTGAGCAAGTGTACTCTCGATAAGTGCGGAAGCAGAGCCGATAATTGCAATAACCCACATCCAGAAAACCGAGCCGAAACCGCCTGCAAGAATTGCAGAGGCAACACCTATAATATTACCTGTACCGACACGCGATGCGGTTGAGACCATAAGAGCCTGAAAAGACGAAACGCCCTTGCCGTCCTTCGGCTTTTCGGTAACGCACCTGATCTGCTCACGAAGCAATCTGAATGCCGCAAACCTTGTACGGAATGTAAAATAAATTCCTCCGATAACAAGCAGAGCAACAAGAATGTAGGTATACATCGCATTATTGACACCGTCAACTATTTTCGTTATAAAATCCATATTTTCCCCTCTTTATCTTTTTTTACAAAGCTTTTGGTATTATACCACAATCCGACATTTAATGCAATAAAAAACAAGCTGCCTTTTGCCAAAGACAGCTTCGGGGCAAAGAACACGGCAAACGCACAAAAAATAAGTAGGGAACGGTCTTTGACCGTTCTGAAAAACAAAGCAATAAAAAATCAAAGATAATCTCTTATATCAACTGCAAGTCGCTCCTCAAGGTTAATCAGCCGCTTTGTGATATCCTTTGACACTTCATCCGCCGCCTTATATTCGTTAAGATAGCGGTTAAGCGACTTGACACCCATATTGCATCCGTCAGTCATCAGACCTGCTATAGTGCTGTCCGATTCATTGAAAGCAAGCTTCACACCGGTTTTAAGCCACGACATACCGGAAGCAATCGGATTCGGCTCTTTACCGTTGTCGTGATATTTATCCAGCAATTCATTTATTTCGCGGCTTAACTTTTCGTGCTCATCCTTGCAATCGGTAAGATATTTTTCAAGCGAATCATTTTGGACATAACCGAGCACATCTTCAATTGACTTAATGCCCATTTTTACACCTGCATCGCACTCACGAAGCAGCTTTACGGTATCCTGCTCTATCATATGACAAAACTCCTTTTAATTAAGATAAAAGGAGTTTTGGTTGTTTTATGCGTCTTTAAACATCCGGACAAGTTTTTTATCGGCAGCCGCCATATCCTTGAGTCCGTCAAGAATATTATCCGGAGTACGACCGTGGAGATATCTGTCACATTCGAGTGTAAAATATCCTTTGTAGTCAATCTCTTTGAGTGCTTTTACGGCAGCTTCGAAGTCGATGCCCATAGACATCGGTATCTGATGTGAATCGTGCCACAAATCATTATCGTGAATATGAAGTGCCTGCAAACGTGGTCCGAGAGCCTTTATCATTTCAACTGCGGTTGTGCCGAGGCCTCGCATTTCAGCGTGACCTATATCAAGACAAGCTACAAAGAAATCATCATTAATCGCATCGAGGTGAGCGTTAAAGCTCGCAGGGTCTGAACAAGCGGCAGGAGCAGCCTCGTCCTTTTCATCGTTCCAGTTCCACATATTTTCTGTTGCAATTTTAACACCGCAGCTCTTGGCAAACGGCAATAACTCAAAGTACATTTCTGCATTTTCTTCAGCGCTTTTATTGTTATCGGGATGTATTATACAGATTTTGCCGCCTGCCTCGGCAGTGCACTCAACAGCACGCTTATAGTAAGCACGAATTTCGGCACAGCAAGTAGGAAACGGTGCGTGTGACTGATTGCATACGATGCCGTTATCAAGACCTATCTGCTTTAATTTGCGGGCAAAAGCAAGATAGTCATCGCCGCAAAGCGGATGATTGTTGGCGAGCAAGCGTTTATTGCCCCAATCGTACTTGCACATAGCAAACATAGAAAAATCCCAGGCATCGAAGCCTGCTTTTGCAACAAGCTCAACAGCTCTCTCTTCGCCGATAATTTTTGCGACAGAGCCTATTTCGGTTGAAATCAACATATAAAAACCTCCCGACTTTTTCTTAATTATAACACAGATTAACTATAATTGTTTTCGGTATTGTAAATTTTCAGGTTTTATATTAGAATTATATCAAATAAATAAAAATTCAGAGGTAGCCGATGAAAACTCTACTCAAAAAAATATTAAGCCCGAAGCTCAGGCGTGCTGTATTCAACTTTTTAAACCGTTTCTGGTGTGCAATCTGCAGATGTCTGCCGCTTCATAACCGCGTACTGTTTTACACAATACGTGCCGACGGCAAGCTTGCCGACAACAGCAAGGCTGTTTACGATGCACTTGACTGCAAAAAAGTAATTTTTGCACATATGTTGCCGCACTCAATCAAGATAAAGCCTCTTGCCTACTACTATCTGCTTACCAGCAAAGTTATAGTGACTGATGACTATGTACGCTATATGCGTGCATTAGAGCTTCGTCCTAATCAAAAGCTTATTCAGATATGGCACGCCTGCGGTGCATTCAAAAAATTCGGTCTTGACGTACCTTCACAGATTACCCGTGAGCAGGAAATTCTGACTCACTCGCAGTATACCGCCGTTGCCGTAACTTCTGAAAACTGCAAAAAATTCTATGCAGGTGCTTTCGGCATCAGCGAAGATATATGTATGCCTCTCGGTCTGCCGCGTACAGATGCACTCATAGGCGGCAAAGATGCTCTGCGTGAAAAAGCACTCTCCGCTCACCCGGAGCTTGCGGGCAAGAAGCTGTACCTCTACTGTCCTACCTTCCGCGAAGAAGACGGCAAGCAGATTGAATTTGACCCGATGATTGCCTGGGATACATTAAGCAATCAGCTCCATGATGACGAGATTTTCATTATCCGCCGTCACCCTATAATGAAGTATTCTCTTATTGACAAAAAATATAAAAACATTATCGACCTGAGCAACGAATCGACACTTACACTGACTGCCGCAAGCGATGCAATAATAACCGATTACTCCTCGGTTATATATGACGCCTGCCTTATGGATGTGCCCTGTGTTTTCTACTGCCCTGATATTGAAAAATATGAACGTGGCTTTTACCTCGATTTTCCCGAAGGTTTACCCGGCGAAATGACAAGCGAATCGGAAAACCTGCTTGAAGTAATCAGAAAATCCGTCACTGCACCCAACAACGAAAAAACAGCAAAATTCAAGGCAGACCAATTAAGTGCCTGCGACGGTCACTCGGCTGAAAAAATCGTAAAGCTTATAAAAGAATGGTTATAAAAAACGCTGAAGCTCTCCGAGCTTCAGCGTTTTTATTTTATCGTTTAAGTTTTAAGAATATATTTGCACCGAACTGAATTATACCATCCGGTAAAAATCCGAATTTGGGTGAGCGTTTGAGAAGAGAAACAACCTTGAAAAGTCTCGGATCAAGTGTTTCGTTGCCTTTGAAGCTGAGAGTTATTTTACCCTTTGGCTTATCGCCGTTGACAATCTCAAACAGCGGCATTGACTGCGAATGAAGCTGCAACAAAAATTCTTCGCTCATATTTTTGATACGCACGCTGATAAAAGGGGCTGCAAGTATCTCCGCTTTTGAAAAAAGAGGCTTGCCAATATCCTTTATTTCTTGTGCACACTTTGCCTTTGTTTCATCTGTCATACGTGCGGTAAGGCTGTTGCAACGCTTGCCGATAAGCTCAATTGCCTCGTCATCCTCCGCCTTCCAGAGCATACGGTAAAACTCATTCATAAGTGCAAGATAATCTTTAAAAAGGATCTCCTGCAGATACTCATCTTTTTTATCAGGAGCATCTTCAAATGAGCGTTCGGCAACTGCATAGACAAAGTCCATTGACTTTGAAAACTCACTGACAAGCGAGGAATTAACCTTGTGAGTAACAGACGCAGAATGCCTGCGGTACATAAACAGTGCATCTGCAACGCCTGTGATTTCAGGCTTTACGGTGTGGACAAACTGCATAAAGAATGCACCGTCCTCACTATAACGCATAGACGGAAAACGAACACCGCTGCTCTTGAGCAGCTCTGCTCTGTACACCTTATTACTGACAAGGAAATTGCGGAGCAGACGTTTATCGTAACAATTTATATCAGTCTCTTTTATAAGTTCGTCAACAATCGGGTTATACTGGTTGACACCGTCACCAAAGCTCTGCACCCTGAAAATTGCAAGGTCGGCACCTGTTGAAGCAAGTGCCGCATAAAGCCGCTCAAAAGCATCGTTACTTAACAGGTCATCGCTGTCGATAAAAATTATGTACTCGCCGCGAGCACACTCAATACCATTGTTGCGTGCGGCAGAAACGCCCGCATTAGCCTGATGCACCGGCACCACTCTGCTGTCTTTTTCTGCATATCGCGTGATAATATCGCCGGTAGAATCTGTCGAGCCGTCGTTGACAACAATTACCTCTATATCCTGCTCAGTCTGCGAAAGCAGGCAGTCGAGCGTTTCCTCTATATATTTTTCTCCGTTATATGCGGGAACAATTACCGAAAATTTCATTTATTATCACCTTGTAACCATTCAAGTTCATCTGCGGGGATTACGATATAATTATCGGCACCCTCGCCTACTCTGAGATACACGTTTCTGATTCCTGCCTGAATTATTGCCCTTGCGCAAAGCGGACACGGTTTTGCCTGATGGACAGAATTATCATCCGGATTCACACCGGTAAGATACAAATCCGCACCGATAGTCTGCTGACGCGAGCAGTTGAGCAAGGTATTCATTTCCGCGTGAACTGCACGGCATATTGCATACCCTTCGCCCTGATGCATATTTTTTTCAATTCGCTCGCATTTGCCTATCTCACAGCAATTCTGAAAGCCTCTGGGCGAGCCGTTGTAGCCGGTTGAAATAACAACATCATCCTTGACAATAACCGCACCGTATTTGCGTTTGAGGCAGGTACTTCTGTAAGCAAACACCTCTGCACAGTTCAGGTAAGTATCGGTTTTTGAAACAAGCCTTGCGTTTTCGGGCAATACCATACTGTAACACTCCTAAATAATTCTGAATAATACTATATCATTTTCTTCATTATTTTTCAAGTTATCCCTGTTATATAAGCTGTTTAACTTGATAAAGAAAAACTGTTATGATAAAATAAACCTATATCAAACACAAAGCGGTGATATAATGGGTGAAAGAATCAAAAAAGCAATCGGCGTTGAAGGCGACTTTAAAACAGCCATATTGCCGATGATTAATTACAGCTATGCCAATATGTATATGGGCGGTGCAGGCTACATAATCGGTATGTACTTCACGGTATTCCTGACTGACGTTGTCAACCTTTCCCTCAGCCAGGCAGGCATAATCGTTATGTTGGCTACGGTATGGGATGCGGTGACTGACCCTGTAATGGGAATTATTACCGACCGCACACGTTCAAAATCCGGCAAGCACAGACGGTATCTGCTTTGGGGAATACCGCTTATGGTAATATCCTATTGCCTGATGTGGAATTCATACGGGCTTGACGGCAAAAACAATCCTTCAACAGCAATGATTTATTTTGTGCTCGTATATATGATGTATAAAACAGCTTACACCATAATCGGTGTACCGCATACAGCGATGTTGCCTGAGCTTGCTCCGGAATACAACCTGCGTACTCAATATAATTCAGTCGGTTATCTTTTTAACTCTGCAGGTATGGTGCCCGCATTCGGTATTGTTGTGCTGATACTTGCACTCTTCGGCTCAAACGACGACCTTACTTCAGCTTCAAGAAAGCCGTTTCTTATTATAGGTATCGTGCTGTCGTTATTCTTCGGCTTTGCGGTATTTATGACATGGGCAAAAACACGTGAGCCAAGCTCACTTGACAATAAGCCGGAAAAGCTCGATGTGAAATACATAATCAAAGAATATGTGCTCGTATTCAAAAACCGCTCATTCCGCCAATATTTCTTTATGAGCCTTGCTTATCAGTTTGCTACGGGCTTTTACTCAAACTCTAAAGTTTACTATATCAAATACCTTGCAAACCAATACAGCAGCTATGCACTTTTCAACACCGTTGCAGGTATTGCCGAGGCGGCAGCTTTTCCGCTCAACTATGCAGTTACCATGAAGCACGGCAAGAAAAAATGCGGCAACATTGTAACACCGCTTATGGTTGCGGGTCTTGCAATAGGTCTTGTTATGCAGTCGGGCGGCTCACTCATCTGGATTGCCCTGATGATGTTAAGTATGATTCTTTATCCGTTTGGTATGTCAGGTCTCGGCTTTGTTTCAAACAACATTTTCCCTGACCTCACTGACGTTGACGAAATGATTACCGGCAGACGCAGAGAGGGTGTTATATCCACCTTCAGCACTCTTATCAAAAAGAGTATCAGCGGCGTTATGGCAGCCTTGGTCGGCTTCACGCTTCAGGGCTTCGGACTTGTAACCGGTGATACTGTTTCAGACTATGAAAAAGCAACAGGTAACCTCTTTGAGCAGACTGCCAACGCAGTAACAGGTGTACGCATATGCGTAGCCGTCATCCCGATTGTTGCGGCAATTATTTCGCTTATTCTTCTCAAGCGTTTCCGCATGACAAAGGATGACCACACAATGATTCGTGCTGCAATTGCAACCAAGAAGAAATACGGCAGCGTAACACTGACAGACGAAGAAAAGAAACGATGTGAGCTTATAAGCGGACAAAGATTTGAAAACATATGGCTCGGTCAATCGGACAACGACGAAATGCACTGCCTTGACCGTGACACTAACGGCAAATACATAATACTTGAGCAGTTAAAGGAGGCAAAGGAAAATGCCTGATATCACAAAAACTCATCCTGATAAAAAAGAGCAGAGCTTTAAAAATTCATTGATTGATTTTCTGTTTTATCTCGTACAGTGGACTTGGGGTCTGCCTGTAAACATCATCGGCGGTATAGCATACCTTATCTGCACCAAAATAAAAAAGCGCCGACACCAACGCTTCGGCTACTCATATATAGTTTACCTGCCGTGGAAATCGGGCGGACTTTCGCTGGGCTTATTTATATTTATGAAAGACCAACACAAGAGTAAAAAGTGGACCTATAACACCCGAATCCACGAATACGGCCACACCTGGCAGTGCTTGCTGCTCGGCCCGCTTTATTACATAATAATCGCAATCCCCTCAATGATATGGTGCAACGTATTTGCAGGCTACCGTAAGAAAAAGAACATTTCTTACTACAAGCTCTACTGCGAAGCCTGGGCAAACGCCTGGGGACAGAAAGCCACGAAAATGGAAATGGTTAAAGAATAACCACCGGCTTAATCCCTATAAAGAGTACTGAAACATCACCTTCGCATCACACACTGTAAACCACGAACAGGTAAGGGTTCGGTTTTATCGGCTCCCTCTGATGAGGGAGCTGAATTTTTGCGTAGCAAAAAGACTGAGGGAGAGAAAACGTCAACTACCCCTCCGTCTCGGCTTCGCCGAGCCACCTCCCCTGACAAGTGGAGGCTGTCGTTTGCTTCGCTTTTTGTCTTCCCCCGATAAAACTTTTGGAGATTATTTTCAAGTTTAAAAATACCAAACAAAAAAGGCAGAACAATCCCACCTTTGTTCTGCCCTGTATTTATGCCTTGTTATATATTTTTTCAATCACCTGCTTTCTGATAATCGTACTTTTTACATACGGCTGCGGCATTGCCGTAGGTATCAAAATTAAGTTCAACCACTCCAATAGATTTGGAGCCGTCTGTATATTCGAGAGTAAAAGTAATTACATCGTTAAAGGTTGAAAACGGTGTATCGGGATTCTCCTCAAGAATACTTATCAGTTCATCGGTATAATCCCAATAAAAACCTGAAACCGACGGGTCAAATTCTTCACCTGTTACGGTTATATCATCACCGTGTGGGGGTCCGGAAAACTCGCGCTTACCCGAAGAATAAACCATCTGACCGTACGGCGAGGTGTTTTGAGCATTTATGCTCTTTAATGTTTTATCAGACTGTATGACAAACCTGAATTCATTTACCGAGCATATAACCATATAGAGCTTATCGGTAGCAACTATACTGCTTCTGCCAAAAGAAAAATCCTCTTTACCTGCATAGGTATTCAGTTCATCGTTCATTTTGTGAAGCAGACTGTTTTTATCAGTTTCGCTCATTCCGTTTACATCATAAGTTTTAAAATAAACCCCATACGGATAAGCTTCATCAACTTCAAGCGTTTTTGTTGCTACGGTTGCTTCGCCCTTATAATCTTCTGCACTTGCCACAATAATAAACGCTTCCTGAAAAGCAGACATTATGCCGTTATCTGTAATATTATTTTTTTCGCTGACAACATTATCGGGTGCTTTTTTGTAAAAACCTGCGCCGACAACAAGTGCCGCAACAAGGCAAAGTGCAGTAACGGTACTTATAACTTTTTTCGGCTTTACCGCATTCGGTTTACTGTCGGCAATTTTTGCTTTCAGCCTTGTTTTCATATATGAATCAGGCTGAATATCATCAATATATTTAACTAATTCTTCCTTTTTCAATGTTCATAATCCTCCAATCTGATTTTCAGCATCTCGCGGCCGCGTTGCAAACGCTTTTTCACGGCAGCTTTGCCGATTTTAAGTATGGCAGAAATTTCTTCAACAGAGTATCCGCTGTAATAATATAAAAATATTACAAGCTTATATTTAGGCGGCAAGGCAATTATACTTTGCCTTACATCCTGTTCAATGTCATTATGGTTTTGCACCGTTAAAGATAAATCATCTATGTTTACGGTTTTTCGCTCTGATTTACGGAGCATATCAAGGCAACAGTTTTGCGTTATTCTTATAAACCATGCCTTTTCATGCTCACTGTTATTAAAATCCTTCCTTTTTAACAGATACTTTGAAAAAACTTCCTGCAATACATCTTCAGCATCGCTTGCACTGTTAAGATACAAAAAAGCTATTTTGTACAGCATACTGCCGTAATTATTATATTTTTCTTCAAATTCTTTTTCAAAATCCTGGGAGTTCATAACTTCCTCCTTTCACTTATAAAACGAATGAAGTCCATAATCGGTGACAAAGAATAATGTTTTTTCTTGAAAGTAATATGTGAATATGGTATTATTTTATCAGATTTATTACAATGCGTTTTGCAAAAAACGCAAATCATGCATAATCAAATTATTATGCAAATCATGATTTCGAAGAAATCAAATCACGCCGTAAGGCAAATCATAAAATAAACAAAAATGATTTGCTTGAGCATGATTTGGCTTATCGCCATGATTTGTTGCGTTGCAACATGATTTGAATTGATTTAAATCAATTCATTATCAAAACCAAAACACATAACGAGGTGTAAAAATGAACATTGTTTACGAAAAAGCCAGAATAGGAATTGACAAAGCTCTGCTCTCGATGGGCAGAGGCCTTTACAAAATAAGCAGTGGCAAGTCGGCAAAGAGTATGTTTACCGCAAGCCTTGATATCCCAAATGTCGGCACAGACGTTAAAATAATCAGCGAAGATGAAGACAGCGTAACAATTGCAAAATTTGACAAAAACGGCAAGATTATTGACAAAGGCTTCAGAATAATATCTTCTACAGACTTTCACTTCGGCGATGATCCTGCACTTCGCGACAAGTGTCTGGGAATGTTTATGAGGCATATTGCCGACACAAAGCCGGACCTTGTTGTGCTTACGGGCGATATAATTCTCGGCAAATATCAGCACCTTGATGCGATACAGTTTGCACAGTTTATGGAAAAAATCGGCGTATACTGGGCATTTACATTCGGCAACCACGAGGCAAGAGAAGAAAAAGGCAGATTCAAAGAGCTGCTTATGAAGTGCAAAACCACATTCCCCCACTGCCTTGCAAGGCAGGGTAAAAAGGAGCTTTTCGGTCTTTGCAACTACTGCGTCAACATCCTCAAGAGCGAAAACGAAATTCTCAAAACTCTGTTCATGCTCGACTCGGGCAGAGATATAATTGACGAATACCGCGAAGAGCACGGCTGTCCGCAGGAATACACATCGTACGATTTCATCAAAAACAACCAGATGAACTGGTACGAAAACAAGCTCAAATCACTCGAAGCAAAATACGGCGAAGTTAAATCGTTTATGTATATGCACATACCCGTGAAGGAGTATGACCTTGCCGTAACGCAGGACGAAAACGGCAAGTTTATCTTCACCGATACCTGTGAGATACTCTACGGCGGAGTGTATGAGAGTGTCGGCTCATCACGCTTCAACAGCGGTCTTTTCGCTCTTATAAAGAAGCTCGGCAGCACCGAGGCAATGTTCAGCGGCCACGACCACGTAAACGACTTCTGCGCGATATACGACGGCGTTCACCTCGTATATAACCAGTGCGGCGGCTACGAAACCTATACGCTCGAGGAAAAAACAGGCTGGGGCGAGGAAAAATGGGTGCAGGGTGTCACCGTGACAGATATCGCACCCGACGGCACATTCAAAATCAGCCCGAGATATAACAGAGATTATCTTTAAGAAGAAAAACGCCGAGTAGTAAAACTACTCGGCGTTTTATTCATTTTAGAGATTTAAAAGTTTTATATCAAATCTACCATTCTGTTTAAAGTAACCCAAGTTGAAAATTTCACCCGGATGTTTTTTCGCCCATGTTTCAGCAACTGTCTTAAGCTCTTCTGCGGTTATCAAAAGAATCTGTGTGTCATTATTCAACGAGTAATCAACACACTCCTGTACGCTTTGTTGTGTAAAATCTGGTGCAACAACCATAAATACAACAACTTCTTTATCAGATGTTTTTATATAACGATCAAACTGCTGTATATGGTCTTTTAAATTCACCGCAGATTCTTTTGATTTATTATCCCACATTATGTACTTGTCTTTAAAAGAAAGCTTACCATCCGGATGTTCAGTACCAGTTAATGTCAGCGGCTTATTAAGCAAAAGTTTTTCAAACAAATATGATGTTGCATCCTCAAACAAATGCTCACACTGCAGGTCTTTATCTATGATATTATTGGCTCTTAACTGTTTTAAATCTCTTGAAGCTAACAAACCATAAACAGAGAGTAACTTTTCTCTATCATCTTCGGTCTTAACTTCAATTTTCCTCATATTATCGTAGTATTTCAATATTCTTTCAATCAATGCAACTTTATTACCGGATATCATTAATCCAAGTTCGTCACACCATTGACGAATAACATCCAAATCCATACCGTCTCTTGGAGAAAAACCGCCTATTAAATTAGAAGGCTGAACTGCTTTTAATATAACGCTCTTCAATTCGCTAACATTAGGATTGTTTGAAATTTGGATTTTACCTTTTGATGAAAATTGACTTGCTTTATTAACAATATCCAACAAATACTGTTTATTAGTTTTTTTAGCTACATAATCTATCATTTTTTCATAGCCATAAGAACGCATTTCGATATTGTAATATTTTCTGATTTGCATAGCAATATCATCAGGAATAATATCACAGATTACACCATCCGAATTTTTAACTGCCATCAACAAACCTTTTGTTTGCAGAACTTTTCTTGCTGCGTCAATATCATCAAAAGAATGCAAAGCATTTTCTTGCATCGGAAATCTTCCGGATTTTGCTTCTAAAATATGCTGTTCTCTAATTGAAATCGACAAATATGACCTAAGTGCTTCAAGCAAGTTCTTTTCATCAACAGATACATCATTATTTAAATTCCATGCCGTATCAATCATAAACTTAAACAAAGCAAGGTCTTCGGAGATTTTTGTGAAATCGAAATTATTTGATTCATCGATTATATTCTTTTCATAATTCAATATAGCTGAATCTGTGTCTTTACAAGTTGATATAAAATCATCCTGATTCAACAAATAATCACGAAGCAAAATAGGGGCAATTATTCTAACCGCTCTATTTTCATCGAGCTTAATTTCTTCGAGTCTTTTAGAAATATTTTCAAAAGACGTATACTGTTGCTGTGTTTTTATAAGAAATTCTTTAATCTCATCAAAACTCAATCGTCTGTAATCCGCTACGTAAGCAGTTGCTACTCTTTTAGCAAAAGTTACATTTGGAATTTGCTCAATAATTTTTATAAAATCCACAAATATCACCTCATAGAAATTTTAACAGAACAAATAGATTTTGTCAAACTTACAAAACATAATTCATCTGTTCATCCGAAACAAGCGGATAAGTTTTCAACTCTGTAGAAACGAGGTTCTCGCGGTGCATATCTACCGCCGTTATCTGACGGTTGTTATACGTTGTATAGTAATATATCCCTTTATCGGCATTACAGCACGAGGTATACACTGTTATTTCCTGCTTACCGTTTTCAAGCACACAGCATCCCCTTGTCTGCTCAACGGTACCGAGGATATGAAAGAACTGCCCTACGCTCGATTTTTCATCCGGGTCGCTCACGCTGTTGAGCTTAGTAAACGCTGCCCTTACAAACCTCGACTGTGACGAAAGGTCACCCGGCAGACCGATTGCACCCATTCCCCTGCTGTAAACATCAAGCTTTATATCTGGTGCAAAAGTATTGCGTGGCGGCATAGGTGAAAGGGTCATATAATTATTTAAATTAAACATCTGCATATTAAACGGCGGATTGTTTGTCAGCACACCTATCGGGTTGTCATAAATTTTCAGCCCGTCTTTAACCGACTCAACGGTTATCGCCTGCTCTTTGTCTGCTATAATCCAATGAAGCTGCGATACAGGTAAATCTTCACTGAAAGCTTCACCCGTTATATTAATTCTGCCGAGCAATTCTTTTGCCTGATTTACACTCTCACACTGCGAAAGCACCCAAGGTATAAGCTCAAACTGTGCTATATTATCTTTGTTATCAGCAGGCTGAAAATAATGTGCGTTGTCTACAAAATTGAGCCCTGACATGCAAAGCCCTTTTTCATTCATCGCATCGTAATATAACGGATAATTACCGACAACGTAAGCCATACCGATTATTGCATAGTGCTTTTCAATTACCCTTCCGTTTCTGAATTCAAACACAAAATTGCGTGGAGTTACCGTCACCTGCTCAAAATACGAAAAATCGTTATCAAGAGTTCTGCCGAAATAAAAGCAATCTGCTTTATAAGTTACCGCAGTACACATTCAATCGCCGCCTTTCGGTAATAGTATTACCCGAAAGATAAAAAAACAGCCGCCCTCCGAAGAGAACGGCTGAATTTTGCGTGCATAAGAATAGAAAAAAGAATTTATATAATTATGCTTCTTCTCTCATCTTTGCAAAGCACTCGCTGCAGTATACAGGGCGGTCCTCACGGGGTCTGAAGGGAACCTTGCATTCTGCGCCGCAGCTTGCACAAACAGCGTCGAACATCTCGCGCTCGGGCTTGTTTGCGTTCTTGCGTGCATCACGGCAGGACTTGCAGCGCTGAGGCTCATTCTCAAAGCCCTTTGCAGCATAGAACTCCTGCTCGCCGGCTGTGAAAACGAATTCGTTGCCGCATTCCTTACAGATGAGAGTCTTGTCTTCGTACATTTTGGTCTACCTCGCTAAAAAAAATTTGTTGACACCCCGGACGGACTTGCACCGCCATCTTGTTAAATAACACGCTCTTTTTGAGCTACATGGGCATATATGCTTACTCGTCAATCAGCCTTGAGCTTACGGCGTATACGCTGCACAGCGTTGTCGATTGATTTGACGGATTTGCCTGTCTGAGCCGCAATCTGTGCATAGCTGCCGCCACGCAGATAAATTGCAAGCACCGCCCTCTCAAAATCGGAAAGACGGGTTTTGATTTTTTCGGCAATCTCTTCAACAGCCTCGTAAGAGCTGAACTCGTCATATGTACCGGACTCTGCCGAATAAAGGCTTTCGAGAGTGACCGTAGGGACGCTGCGCTTATTCTGCTGCTCGTAAAGTGCAATCATACTGTTTATCGCCGAGCGGCAAGCATAGGTCGAAAACTTCGCACCCTTGCACGCATCGTACGAACGGATTGCATGGAGCACGCCGATAAGCCCCTGCTGCTGAAAATCCTGCTTGTCCTGCAAACCTGAGCCTGCAAACTGAGCCGCTTTGTAACTGACAAAGCCTGAAACACGGCTCATCAGCTCAACAACTGCACCGCTTGAGCTGTCAGCCCTCGCCATAACAACAAGCTCTTCGTCGGATAATTCTTTTAAAAGAGCTTCATTCAAGCTGCAGTGCCTCTCTTTCATTGTGACAAGTACAGTTATAATACTTTATAAATATAGGTTTGTCAATAGATTTTACCGATAAATTTTCAAAAATTTATTCATTTTTTACAACTATAGTAAAAAAATGTCGAAAATTATTAGTTTTTTTGCTGTAATTCATCCAAATCAAGGTCAAAAGCCGCAATAAACTCATCGATAAAAGTTTTTGCAGCAGGAATATCAAGCTGCGAAATCAATGCAAAGGTCGCTGATTTTGCACTGTTAAATTCTGTATTACCTGCCTTTTCTTCCTCAATACACTTGATATATGCGGATATCTTGTCGGCGGCTTTTACAAGCTTCCAAAGCTCTGCATCCGCATCGTTTTTGACAAAAAAGCTCTTATAGCTTGCCTGCATATAATCGGGCAGCATTGACACAAGCTGTGCCGCAGTCTCACGCTCGACAGCCTTATAAGCCTGCTTGAGCTGAGGGTTTCCGTATTTGATGGGTGTCGGCATATCGCCCGTAATTATCTCGGGCATATCGTGATAAATACCGAGCAAAGCGGCACGCTCTGCATTGAGTGATGCACCGTACTTTTCGTTTGAAATTACGGCAAGTGCGTGAGCTATTGCCGCAACCTCAAGAGTATGCTCGCTGAGATTTTCTTTGCGTGTATTACGCATAAGTGCCCAGCGGTCGATATATTTCATTCGTGAAAACATTGCAAAAAAGCTGTATGACATTGTTATTGCTCCTTTATTTTGTTGCAGGGTTTTTGAGAATCAGCACATAGTCCTCTGCCTCTTTATAGACCTCATAACCCATTGCAAAATACTCTGCTCTCAATTCTTCCGTTTCGTGTGCAAGTGCCGGGCGGATATCGAAAACAACATAGTCGGTTTCATTTTCGGATTTTACTTCATAAATTTCGTGGCGCTGTGCGATATGAGGCACAAGGAATGTGCTCGCTTTGACAGAAGCATCATCAGGAATAGTTGCAAGCACACTGTCCATTACCGCAAAGCCGTCTTTGCACTCGTCATAGCGTTTGATATAGGCATCCAGCTTCGACGAAACCGTAACGATAAAGCACAGTGCGGAAGCTACCGCCGCAAGACCTGACATATAACGGCGCGGTCTTTCACCAAGCTCCGAAGCGTTGATAATATAGAGGTAGAGCATACAGGTAATTGCACCGTAGTTATACTGGAAATCGATTGAATACTGATAAACATAGCTTGTCATCAGATTGAAAAGCATAAAGGGAAGTATGAGTATAAAATGAGAAACCTTCCTTGTTGCAAGCGGCATAAAGCCGAGAGGAAGCAACATATATACAAGATAAGTAAACTTTTCCTCTTTGAGGGTCTGCGCAAACACATAGCCGGGGTTAGTAAAGATTATACGCACCATACCGAGAAGACCGTTATCTTCGTACATATAGTTGTTATAGTGATTGGAAAGCACACCGTCACCAAAACGGGTCAACAGCGACACCGCAATAACAAAATATGACACCGAAACCACTGCAAGTATAATTCCGTGCAGATACTTTTTGCGCGAAAGCACGGCAAAAAGAGCGAAGAAAAATACGAACAGGCAGGCATCCTCTTTGATACAGAAAACAAATAACACCGCTATATACATAAACAGGTATTTTTCACGTTCAAAGAAATAGAACACCCAGAGAAGCAGCGGCACAAGGAAGCAGTTTTCGTGAATATCGTAGCTTGTACCGCAGATAATTATCGGGCTGAAAGCATAAGCGGCAGCAAGAAGGATAATTGTTTTGTTACCGAGACCTTTATGCTTTGCAAGCAGATAAAGCGGAATCATACCGCCTGCAAGCACAAGTGCCTGGCTTATCTGCAAGGTATACGGTGAAGGGAAGATAAAATAAAGCGGCAGAAGAAGATAATATATCGGTGAAATATGCACCGCAAAATGCGAAAGCAGCTTATCACGCTCACTCGAAGATATCGGCAAACCTGTTTCCTTCATATGATGGAACATATTTACAAACAGACCGAAATCGAAATTGGGCGAGCTGTAGGTAGCATATCTGAGACAGGTAAGCAAAGAAATTGCAGCAAAAAGCACAAAAGCAAACAGTGCCACAACCGCGACCGTAAGTTTTTTGCCGATTTTGATTTTGCTGAGTCCGAGCTTATCATCCTTAAGCAGGAAAACAAGCATTATCGCAGTAAGAATTATAAGGCTAATACAGAACCAGAAATCACGGTTCAGCACAAGCAAGTAAGAACTGTAAAGTGCAAACAGAGCGGCCATAGCCCACGAATCTGTCATTCGTTTCGGAAAAGCAATACACAAAACCGAAAGAAATCCGAATGTACCGAAAAGAATTATCGCATAGTCAACCACATCGATATTAAACGCATATGAGATATCGGTAAAAGAAATCGGATTGTTGAACAACACATAAAAATTAAATCCGCACCACGCGGCAATAAAACGCTGAATCAGCTTATCAACCTCAAAGCAGCTTTTAAACGTCTCTTTCATTGTTTCCCTCACTAAAATTTTATAATTACAGTTATTATATCAAAAACACACGGATAAAGCAACCAACAAGCAAAATCTTAATAAATAATATCGTTATATGCCGTTTTCAGACTTGATTTTTCAGCTGTTTATGTTTATAATGTTGATTGTTTTCCGCCCGTAGCGAAGCTGGATATCGCAGCAGATTCCGATTCTGAAGGCCGGGGGTTCGAATCCCTTCGGGCGGGCCAAAGTAAAAGTTCACGCTTTATGCGTGGACTTTTGCTTTTTTCGGTGCGAGGGATTCGAAGGACGAGCGGTACAGAGCAACAGTCCGGTGGACTGTTGTGACCGCGAGCGACCAAGCCGCCGCAGCGGCGCGAGTCGAATCCCTTCGGGCGGGCCAAAGTAAAGGTTCACGCTTTATGCGTGGACTTTTGCTTTTTTCGGTGCGAGGGATTCGAAGGACGAGCGGTACAGAGCAACAGTCCGGTGGACTGTTGTGACCGCGAGCGACCAAGCCGCCGCAGCG
>JAZQVR010000020.1:0-94872 GCA_045631965.1 Acutalibacteraceae bacterium | reverse complement strand
CAAGCGATAAAATCAATAAAATGCTCGTTTCTTCAACGGGTAAACTCGGAAGTATCAATAAAATCGTTGCAAGCGAATATCAGAATCTCGGCGACTCTCTGCGTATGCTCATTCTTACCGACTACATCAAAAAGGATATGCTTAAATTAGTCGGTACAGATGAAGAAATTCACGCGCTCGGCACCGTGCCCGTTTTTGAATCAATCCACAGAATAAATCCCGATGCGAAGGTTGCGGTGCTTTCGGGTGCACTTGTGATTCTGCCCGATTCCGCTGTTGAAACTGCGCAGGAAATCGCATATAACGAAGGTGTGCCTTGCAGAATAAAGAAACTTGAAAACACAAATCACACCGAAATCATTTTCAGCGGTTCAAATAAAAATAAGGTCAGCATCATCACAAAAGCATTTCAGCTTGGCGTTATCAATGTACTTATCGGAACAAAATCTCTGCTCGGCGAAGGCTGGGATTCACCCAACATAAATTCTCTCATTCTTGCGAGCTATGTCGGCAGTTTTATGCTCTCAAATCAGATGAGAGGCAGAGCAATCCGAATTGATAAAAAGAACCCTGAAAAGGTGTCCAATATCTGGCATCTTGTGACGGTTGAACCCGATTCAAAGGACGAAATCATCAGTGATGATTTTGAAACGATGAAACGCCGTTTTGCGTGCTTCCAGGCGCCTGCATATAGCAGCGACGTTATTGAAAGCGGAACGGACAGAATAGATATTCTCAAAGCGCCTTATGACCAAAACGGACTTGAAAACATCAATAATCAGATGCTTTCTCTTGCGGCGGCACGAAATGTTATGTCGGGCAGATGGAACGGTGCGGTTAAGGGCAAAGCAAGACCTGAGGTTGAAGAAGTAAGCGAAATTCCTGCAGAAGTTCAGCCTGCAAGTGCCGTTCATAAGAACAAGATTTATGCAGTTGTTCTTGCTGTTCTCATTGTTCTTGCAATTATTATAATCGCAACGTCGGGCTTTTTCGGCGGTCTGCTGGGATTCATCATAGCGGCAATCAGCGCTGTTCTTCTGATTAAATGTGCAAGCGTTGTTATGAAGAATTCATCGCCCGAAAAGACGGTTTCAAACATTTCAAATGCAGTTCTTCGCACTCTCAAAGAAATCGGTGAAATCGAAAGCAGAGGCGCAACGGTTTCCGTTAAGAAATCCGAAAAGAAAAATACGGTCAACTGCTCTCTCGAAAAAGCAACAGTCAGAGAAAAGAATGTTTTTGCAAAGGCAATATCCGAGCTTCTTTCTCCGATTGATGACCCGAGATATGTTCTTATCGGCACAAAGGGCATTTCAAAGCTTGAAACAACAAACTATGTTCAGAGCTATGCCTGCCCGTCAATAATTGCCGTGAATAAAGAAACTGCGGCAATTCTTGCAAAGAATCTTAAATCCGCAGGCGGCAAGTTCAATCTTGTTTTCACAAGAAACGAGCAGGGCAGAAAAGAGCTTTTCAAATGCCGTAAATATTCCTATATCAACGCAAACAGCAGGCTTGTTAAAAATAAGAAGATTGTGAAGTAATAAATAACATTATGGCAAATAAAAATAGACCTTTATATCTCGCTGAAATGAGGCGTTTTCTTTAATATTTCGCAACTGCGGATCAATGTTGCCAAGCAATGGTATATCATCATATTATATCTGTTTTTAAAAATTGACTCTTTAAGTAAATCAGTTGACTTTTTATTTATGAATGTATAATATATAGATATGTTTTAATTTAATCGGCTTTATGCTGAGGAAATATCGGAAGGGATAACAGGACTTATGAAAAAAGATATAATAGCAAAGAAAAAGCCGTTTTTATTCATTTTTTTATACATTCTTTCCGCGTGTTCGTTTGTTACTTTAATATGTCTCTTTCGGCCATATAAAATAAAAATATTTCTTTATTTAGTAGCTGCAGCAATTTGTGTTTACCATTTTATAAAAAAGAAAGAATTACTATTTCAAAAAAGCACAAAAGGTATTACCGGGATGGCTTTATGCTTAGAAAGCATCTGCTTCTTTGATTTTTATTTTGATGCTATTAATAATCAAAGTATGGCAAAATTTTTAAATATATTGTTTCAGGGTAATACAACAATAATTGAAAATAAAAGTATCATAATTGCTATTATGGGAATAGCATTATGTTCAATAGGCTTTTTCTTTGTAAAAACAATTTCTCTTTACTTCTTAAAGGTAACAAAGTGCGTTTTTTCCATTTTAAAAGAAAATAAGGTTTCTTTTTTCAGCATTTTATCTGTAAATGTTGTATCTTTTATTGCTATAATAAGGGCGAATTATTATTATACCGATGATTTGGGACGAACCGTTTACGGGTATGGAATGGAAGGATCTTTCAGCAGATATGTATCTGATATATTATCGAAAGTTTTTCACGGAAACTCTTGGCTTGCTGATGTTTCACCTTTACCGCAACTTATCGCTTTAGCTATCATATCTGTATCTGCAATACTACTTTTGCACATTTTAAGTGAAACACTTAATAAAAAAACTACAAAGTGGAGTTTTTTGGCTTTAATTCCTGTTTGTTTATCTCCGTATTTTTTAAATTGTCTGTCTTACAAATACGATGCGCCTTATATGGCATTGTCCGTTCTCGTATCAATATTGCCTTTGATTTTCTTTAAAAGTAACATTGTTTTTTATTCTGTTTCTGTGTTTGTCGGTATACTGATGATGAATTTGACATATCAGGTTTCATCAGGTATTTTTCCTATGCTTGTAATGATGATGGCATTAATGATGTGGATGCAAAAAACAGAATATAAAAAGATATTTCGTTTTATATTAAGCTCGGCATTATCATATTTATCAGCATTAATTGTATTCAGACTTGTAATAATGGCTTCGATTCCCGAAGGCACTTATGTGGATGCAGGAATATCAATCAGTAAGCTGATTCCTAATGTAGATAACTACTTAAGTATGTTGAATACTGATTTTACAACCATTTGGAAAATACTGTTTTTGGCAATTTTTGTAATTTTTATTGCAATGGTAATTAATATAACACAACAGCAAAAGATACTTAGTGTTTTAGCAGCATTCTTTGTTGGTGTATGTTCATTTATTTTGTCGTTTGGTGTATATATCGTATTCAGTAATCCTTTAACTGCTCCGCGAGCTTTTTATGGTGTTGGTGTATTTGTTTCAATTCTTTGCTGCTTTATATTCCTTGTAAGCGAGTCCGTCGTAACAAAATTACCTGTTGTTTGTTTAAGTTGGATGGTTATTGTATACTGTTTTGTTTTTGGAAACGCTTTAAATATCCAGAAAGAATATATAAACTTCAGGACAGAACAAGTCATTAATGATTTTGTAGATTTGGATTTGCTAAAAGCAGACAACACATTAAAAATAAGAATGATAGGTAGTGCCGGTTACCATAGAGCCGTAAAAAATATGTTTACGGAATATCCGCTTTTAAAAAGAGAAATACCCGTATTGCTGTCTAATACAGATTGGCATTGGGGAGCATACCAATTAAAAGAATATTACGGATTGAATATGGAGAGTGTAGATATAGGTAAATTACAATTAAACAAAGACAATTTGTTAAAAGATACATACTATCATTCTATATACAAAGTGGACGATACTATAGTAATAAGATTAAAAAATGTTGAAAATGCAATTTCTAAATAATTTTTACCGCCAATCATAACAGGTTGGCGGTTTTTGTTTAAGGTCGGTATTCGGATGATTGCGCTGAGTAGTTACCCTTCGGCAAACGGACCGTGATTTTGATATTTAAACTCAATTGTAATTTCTGATATTATATGATATAATACAATAACCTCAATTAATAAAACTTTTAGGAGAACAGATGATAAAACATATTGCAAATATAGTCACTGGTTGTCGTATTCTTGGTAGCGTTTTGTTGTTGTTCTTTCCTGCGTTTTCAACTGAGTTTTATATTATATATATCATCTGCGGCTTTAGTGATATGATAGATGGCACTATCGCAAGAAAGACAAACAGTACAGGCGAATTCGGGGCTAAAATCGATACTGCAGCCGACCTATTATTTGTAACAGTATCTTTGGTTAAAATATTGCCGACAATTGATATTCCCGGGTGGTTATTGGTATGGGGTGTTGTAATTGCAATTATCAAAATCGGTAATATCATATGGGGATATATTTTGGAAAAACAG
This sequence comes from Acutalibacteraceae bacterium, assembly GCA_045631965.1. GTDB lineage: Bacteria > Bacillota > Clostridia > Oscillospirales > Acutalibacteraceae > UBA8612. Next base: position 90,681 of record JAZQVR010000020.1, on the reverse strand, counting down.
TTTATATCCATACATACTGTAATGAACAAGATTACGGGATTGTTATTGTTTATTTTACCATTAACATTGTCTTTGGTAGAAGTAAAATACAGTTCTGTCGTAGTATGTTTCGCAGCAACATTTGCAGCAATTCAAGAAGGGGTTTATATTACAACAAATTGCAAAAATAAGTGAACCAATTATAATTTATCAGTCAGATTGAAAGGAAAAAATATGCCTGTTTTTACACTTGTGTTTTGTTCTGTTCTTTGTGTGATTTATATACTTGATACTTTTATTTTAATTCCCAAGTCAGCAGATATCAAATCTAAGGAAATGTGGTTGACGGGACATAACAAAGGATACATTAACCGTGTTTTGCATCTGTCTGAAAGCAAAATAAAAAAAGGTCAGATCTGGCGTTTGGTTTCTTCTTCGCTTCTTCACATCGGAGTACCGCATATTGCTTTTAATATAATTGCACTTATTATCATCGGATTTGCCGTGGAACCGCGGCTTGGCTCGACAAAAACAGCACTCTGCTTTATTGTTTCGGTGCTGGTTTCGGGCTTGTTTATGTCGTTTGTTTACAGACTGCAAGAGGGTGAGGGTGCATCAACGGGGATTTTCGGATTGTTTGCGGTGTTTATTCTGCTTGCCGTTAAAAACGGTACAGTTTTATTTTCTGATGTACATCCTGTTTTTCTTATTATACTTGCACTCTATGCAATAAGCGGAATGGTAACGGGAAAGGCATCTGTATGTGAACACATCTCAGGCTTTGCAGGCGGTTTGTTTATCGGAATACCTTTGATATTTACATAAGTACATATCTTAAATTTTGATAGCGATTTAAAATTCTTTTAAACACAGGGAGATAGTTATGGACTTTTTAACACTCGCAGCACAAAGATATTCAGTGCGTAAATTTAAAAGTACACCTGTTGAACAGCACAAGATTGATAAGATTCTTGAAGCGGCTCAGCTTGCACCTACGGCGTGTAATTTTCAGCCTCAGAGGATTCTTGTAATCAACAAGAAAATATCACTCGAAAAGCTCAAAAACTGCACCAAGTGGCATTTTGACTGTCCTCTGGCGATGTTGGTTTGTTACAACAAGGATGAATGTTGGACTCGTCGTTATGACAACACACAAAGCGGTACTGTTGATGCGAGTATTGTTACCACACATATGATGCTTGAAGCGGCAGAGCTTGGTTTAGGCTCAACCTGGGTTATGAGCTATGACCCTGCAAAGATGCATGAGGAGTTTAATATTCCGGAAAATCTTGTTGATGTTGCTCTTCTTGTAATGGGCTATCCGGCAGATGATGCAGAGCCTAATGAAAGACATACACAGTACAAGAATTTAAACGAAACAGTAATATATAACGAATTCTGAAAGGATGTTTGATATGTTTTTTGATTTGAATAGTTTTAAGCAAAATGTTATTTGTGAAAATGCTGTCAGCGATGCTGTTGTTCAGGCAGTTGTTAATGGTAACGAACTTGAATTGTATCTTACCGCAACAAACGATAAGGTTAAATTTATCGAGCTTGAGTGGGAATTTGAGAGTAAAGACAATATTTATGTGCTCGGCGATGCATGGGAGAGAAGCTATGCTGACCTTGAATTTAAGAAGTTAGCTGATAACGACAGAACTATGCCGTGGTATTTTATTGCTACCGATAAGAAGAATTGTTTTTGTTTTGGCGTCAAAACTCAGCCTAATTCTTTTGTCAGCTTTACTTACACCGAAAACGGAATAAAAGCGCTTGTTGATTGCCGTAACGGCAGTTACGGTGTACATCTCAACGGCAGAAAGCTTTGCCTTGCTGCTTTTGTTTATAAAGAATATGACTCAGGCGATGTTTATGCCTGTTTGCACGATTACTGTAAGACTCTTTGTCCGAATCCCATTTTACCCAAAGAAATTATATACGGCGGTAACAACTGGTATTATGCATACGGTGAAAGCTGTTATGATGATATTGTTAGAGATGCAAAAGTTCAGTCTGAACTTGCAAAAGGTATTGATAATAAACCGTTTGAAGTTATTGATGACTGTTGGCAGATTAACTCCTGTGAAGGTCCATGGCTTCCGAATGAAAAATTCGGCGATATGAAAAAGCTTGCCGATGACATTAAAAAAGCAGGTGCAAGACCCGGTATATGGGTAAGGTTTCTGCATAACAGAGATTCATCATTTACCGATGAAATGAAAACCTGCAAAAACGGTAAGGCTAAATATCTTGACCCGACTCATCCTTATGTGCAATCCTTTATCAAAGAGGATATCGAAAGAATTAAAAGCTGGGGCTATGAGCTTATCAAGCACGATTTTACAACTTTTGATTTGTTTAACGGTTGGGGCAGAGAGCTTGATACGTCGGTTGAAAAATCAGGCGATTGGCATTTTTATGACAGAAGTAAAACCAATGCGGAAATTGTGCTTGACCTTTACAGATTAATTAAAGAAACAGCAGGTGATATGTATATCATCGGATGTAATACAATTTCTCACCTTTGTGCAGGTCTTGTTGAGATTAACCGTATCGGTAACGACACAAGCGGCAGAGAATGGTTGCCGACTAAACTGAACGGTGTAAATACACTCGCGTTCCGTCTTGCACAGAATGAAGCATTTTATATGTGTGATGCCGACTGCGTAGGTATTCTCGAAGATAAAATTCCCTGGGAAAAGAATAAACAGTGGCTTCATCTGCTGTCACACAGTAACACACCGCTGTTTGTATCCTGCTCCGATAAACTTACTGACGAGCAGAAGCGTGACCTTTCAGAAGCTTATAATGTTTTTCATAAGCGTCACGATATCAGACCTGTGGATATTTACGAAAAAATAGTACCGACACAATGGGAAATTGACGGCGAAACTGTGATTTACGATTGGGAATAAAAGGTGATTATTATGCGAAAAATCGAACTTGGTAAAAGCGGATTACAGGTGCCGACAGTAGCTGTCGGCTGTATGCGAATCAGCGATAAGAGCGAGAAAGAAGTATCTGCTTTTATTGATACTGCGCTTTCAAACGGTGCAAACTTCTTTGACCACGCAGATATTTACGGCGGCGGTAACAGTGAAATCGTATTTGGCAAAGCAATTACACCTTCATTGAGAGAGAATATTATTGTCCAGACCAAATGCGGTATCCGCAAAGGTATGTTCGATTTTTCATATGAGCATATCATAAATTCAGTAAACGGCAGCCTTGAAAGGCTCGGTACGGATTATATAGATGTGCTTCTGCTTCACAGACCCGATGCTCTTATGGAACCTGAAGAAGTTGCAAAAGCTTTTGACGAGCTGAAAGCTTCTGGCAAGGTGCATCACTTTGGTGTTTCCAATCAGAATCCGTATCAGATGCAGCTTTTACAGTCTGCGTTTGATATGCCGCTTTGCGTAAATCAGCTTCAGTTTTCTGTTATGCACGCACCGATGGTTCAGTCGGGCATTAATGTAAATATGTATAATGATTCTGCTGTTAACCGTGATGGCGGTGTGCTTGATTATTGCAGGCTTAATAAAATTACAATTCAGCCCTGGTCGCCTATGCAGTACGGATTTTTTGAGGGTTGCTTTATTGATAACGAAAAATTCCCGGAGCTCAATAAAACGCTTGAAAATATCGGCGAAAAATACGGTGTTTCAAAAACTACCGTCGCTTTTGCGTGGATTCTCCGTCATCCTGCAAAAATGCAACCCGTTACAGGTACAACCAATCTGACTCGTCTTGTCGATTGTATAAAAGCAAGCGAAATTAATCTTACACGCGAAGAGTGGTACGAAATCTACCGTGCCGCAGGCAATATTCTTCCATAAGGTGATAAAATGATTATTCTGATTACCGGTGCTTCTCATACGGGTAAAACTTTGTTTGCACAGAAATTGCTTGAGAAATACAAATATCCTTATTTGTCAATCGATCACTTGAAAATGGGACTGATAAGAAGCGGAAATACCGATTTGACTCCTTTGAGTGATGATGGTGAGCTTACTGCATACCTTTGGCCGATTGTCTGTGAAATTATTAAAACGGCTGTTGAAAACAAACAGAATCTCATTGTTGAAGGTTGTTATATTCCTACTGATTGGCAAGAGAGTTTTACAAGCGAGTATATTAAAGATATAGAGTGTTACTGTCTTGTTATGAGTGAAAAATACATCAGAAATCATTTCGATGATATTTTGAAATATGCAAATGTTATTGAGAAAAGACTTGATGATGATTGCAGTATTGAAAGTGTGATTGAGGATAATCTGTATTATCATTCATTTAAGCAAAACGGCAACGTAAAGCTTGTTTTTATAGATGGTGAATATACGTTTGAGGTATAACATAATGACGGTAAAATTACTGTTTTCGGCAATAATCAAATTTCTCTGCGGCGTTTTGCTTGTCGGGCTGCTAATCTTTTTACCGGCAGGAACAATTCATTTCCTCAACGGTTGGATTTTAATGGGTGTTCTGTTTATACCGATGTTTATTGCGGGCATTGTGATGATGTTTAAAAATCCCGCACTGCTTGCAAAAAGGCTCGATGCAAAGGAAAAAAGAGGGGAGCAGACACTCGTTGTAAAACTGTCGGGAGTGATGTTACTTTTCGGTTTTATTGTTGCAGGGCTTGATTTTCGTTTTAATTGGTTTCCGTTGCCGTTAGGTGTTGTAATAACAGCTGCAGTTGTTTTCCTTCTTACGTATTTACTGTACGCTGAAGTTATGCGCGAAAATACTTACCTTTCGCGAAAAATTGAAGTACAGGAAAATCAGAAGGTGATTGACACGGGTCTTTACGGTATAGTAAGACATCCTATGTACAGCGTAACCATACTTCTGTTTCTTGCTATGCCTCTTGTTTTAGGTTCTCTGTTTTCATTTGCAGTTTTTCTGTTTTACCCTTTTATCATTGCAAAAAGAATTAAAGATGAAGAAATATTGCTTGAACAGGAACTTTCGGGTTATAAAGAATACAAACAAAAAGTAAAATACAGATTAATACCGTTTATCTGGTGATAAAATTACTTGAAAGTATTCACAAATTATTCATAACTATTGACTGATTGTTAACAAAGTGTTAATATAGACAGCAGGAGGGGAGAATTATGGAAAAAAAGCGTGAATTTACTCATCCAAATAAAATTGGGTTTAAAGACGGTCTGGGTTATGCATTTGGCGATGCTGCCAATCTTTTTGTGCTGACTTATGTATCGACTTATCTCAAGGTTTTCTATACCGATGTGCTCAAGGTTGCAGAGAGCAAAATTATGACTTTGCTTCTGATCGCAAGAGTCTGGGATGCTGTCAATGACCCTTTGTGGGGTACACTTGTTGCAAAGAAAAAACCAGGCAAGAGCGGAAAATTCCGTCCGTACCTTAAATGGTGCGCTGTTCCTTTGGGAATTACGGCAATGCTCTGTTTTGTTAATTTCAGGAGTTTTACTCAGAGTGAAATTATTATTACAGCCTTGATGTACATATCATATATCGCTTTCGGTATGATGTACACGACTATGAATATTCCTTACGGCTCATTGGCTTCAGTTATTACCGACGACCCTGAAGGTCGTACTCTTCTTTCGACATTCCGCTCTGTTGGTGCAGGCCTCGGCGGAGCAATACCGCTTCTGATTGGTCCTATGATTATTTATTCAGTAATCGGAACAAATGATAAGGGTGAGGCCGTAAAAGCTGCTGATGCAGGCGGTATGATGACATTCGGCATCATTATGGGAGCACTTTCCATATTGTTCTATTTCTTGTGCTATGGTACAACAAAAGAACGTGTTGCATCTGAAGAAGAGCCGCAGGTTGATATGAAAAAGACCTATATTGGTCTTTTGAAGAGTAAACCGTTTATTGTTGTTGCTCTCTCGGGTATACTTGTAAGCGGTCAGCTCCAATTCGGCTCACTTAACCAATATCTCTATAAGAATTATTTTGAAAATACCGACCTTTCTATTATCGGTACTATTGCAAATTATCTGCCAATGGCGGTAATGATATTCTTTATGCCGAAGCTTGTAAAGAGATTTGGTAAGCAGGAGCTTTGCACGGTAGGTACTTTCTTCTCGGCACTTGCATCTATTCTGATGTTTATAATTGTACCTATGTGCGACAGACAGACATCAGGTCCTGTTGTATTTATGCTGTTTACATTTATCATCGGTATCGGTTATTCGTTTGTAAGTATAACAAACTGGGCAATTATTACCGATGTTATAGACTATCAGGAGCAAAAGACCGGTATTCGCAGCGAGAGCGCGATTTACGCTGTATATACGTTCTGCCGCAATCTCGGTCAGACAATTGCCGATGTCGGCGGTATGAAACTGCTCGGTGCAGTTGCAGGCTATAACGGTGCAGTTCACGGCGATGCAGGCTATGTTGAAGGCGTAGGTGAGGGTATACTCTTTGTATGTACAATAATTCCTGCGATAGTATATACACTTGTATTCATTCTCTTTAAGATTTATCCGCTTAAGAAAGATAAGCTTGAAGTGATGTATGATGATTTAAGAAAATCCCGTGAGGTAACGGCTAGTTAAAATAAAACAAAGGCTATGCAGTTTGATTTCTGCATAGCCTTTAATTTTATTTAGCAAGTGATTTTTCACTTAACGGATCAAGATATGAATTTTTACCGTATCCTCTTTGTTTGAATGTGTTTTCTGCAGGTTGATTGACCATCTGACAGGTTTCTGTTCCGCCTGCTGTCTTGATAATGAGTCGGGTTATCGGCGGATAGGTGGATGGCATTACGAATTTATTGCCGGCCGCATTCCATATTGAGCAAGCAAAAAATACGCAGTTGATAAACGGATTCCATTGGTTTGATGTGAGTAGTTTTTTAGTTACTTTTTCAAGTTCAGCTACTGTAAGGTCATCACAAAGTGAAATACAGCTTTCGTCGCAATATTTATCGTTGCGATATGTTTCCATATTGTAGTAAATACCGAATCCGTCTGAACGGGTGAAACCGAATGTTGCCAGTGAAACACCGTCGTTCGGTGCGACTTCGAGTAAACCAACGGTTATCGGTTCGTCAGAAGTGTTATAGATATAAACCCAGAAATGTCCTGTAGTTGTAATACCGCTCCATCTTGAGCACAGATAAATTTTGCCGATTACGTCATCGTCGGAAGGTGCAGTATTATCAGGTTCGGGTTCAGGCTCTTCCTGAGTATCATCAGGTAACTCTTCAGTATTGTCTTCGGTTGTGATTTCAGTTGTTTCTTCATTTGAGGATTCTGTATTTTCTTCGGCAAATGCTATGGTGGAACCGCTCATAATCACAGTGAAAGCAAGCAGAATTGAAATGATAGTCTTATTAATCTGTTTCATATTATACCTCAATTTTATCATTCTGAAATTTCTACCATCTGATGAATATCGACATAAGGTACTGTGAATTCTGCATAGCCGTTGGTGTAGGTGAAATTAAGGTCAATGCCGTCAGGTACTGTTTTTATTCTTGCGGGCTGTTTTTCAAGCTTAATTGAGCATTTAACATTGTAAAGCGGAACGGTATCTTCAATAACTTCGGTATTTCTGCCGCGTACAGTTGTGTGAGCAAAAAGAAGATGAAGAACATTTCTCTTTTCCTTTTCTTGTCTGGTGTATGTTACAACTGCTCTGTCGGGAATATCGATATTTACAGTTAAATTATCACCAAGCATTTTGTTGACGATTTCCTTGAAAAGCTCTTTGAAGCAGATATGACCGTGCTCGGCATAAGCGGTGAAAATATCCCAACCGATATATGCGATATTGCCGTTAATAAATGCACCTGTGTAATTTTTATCGGGGTTGTTGGGTGTGTGTGCATGAGAGCAGAAATGCTCGTATGTGCGGTTGAAATACGGGTTTTGCATATATGCAACAGCTTTGCAGTTATCAGCGTCAAACTTATAAAAATTACAACGCATAACATACTCTGTAACACCGTTTGCAGTGTCGTAGCAAGGGATGAGATAAGTGGGTTTGAAATCGTTTTCGCCTTTATATTCGGCACTGATATCAATGCTGAATTTATCATCCTTAACAATTGATTTTGCACTTGCAATTACCTTACCGCCGTTTGAAATATAAGTTTTTATTTTTTCGATTGTTGCTTCGGATGTTATTTCAACATCGGGCAGGATAAGCAGCTTGTAAGAAGAAAAATCCATTGTTTCATCAATGAAATTATAAAGCAGATTTTCTTCAAGCAACATTCTGTTTGCACCGATATCGGCTTTAACATCACGGTCACCGGTAACGGCTTCGGCGCTGAGTACGGCTATATCCGCAATATTGACAGCATCATTTATCCATGGTTCTTTTTGTTCAACAAGCGAATATGCTTTGCCGATGAGACCGTAGGTTGCCATATTCATTTCACTCAGCGGATGCATCTGGTCTCCGATTGAACAGCCTGCACCGTTTGCGATGCTGAGTGAGGTTTCGTAAATCAGTGCATTGGGATGCTTGAATCCGCCGAATTCACCCCAACTGTGGTGGAATTTACCTGTCATACCCAAGTATTCCTTGTTGCCGAGTGTGCGTACATAAGCAGCGGAAAGCGGAAAATGGTCGTAGCCCCAGCCGCCTGTAGGTAAGCTTTCAAGCTCAAGGTGTGTGTTGGCTTCAATAAAATCATAATTGCCTTTCGGGATATGTCCGCTGTTGTGGAAAATTGTGGCTGTATCGCTGTGTTTTCTTACAGCGGCGTTGGTTGCCTTAAGATATTTATCAAGCGTCATATGGGCAAATTTAAGCCTGTCAGCTTCGTTTTCAATATCAAGACCGAGGTTTTTCATATCTGCCCTGCATTTTTCGCAGTAACAAACCCTCAGTGCGATAATATCGAGGAAAATTCCGCAGGGATTATATTTGACCATTACTTCTTCAATCTGCGCACAAAGTGCATCAAGATAGTCTGTGTTAAAGCAGAGTGTATGAAAATGAGCTTCGCTTTCGTATTCGTCCGTATCTGCTTTGTCGGGTGAGCGCTTGTAACGCCATTCGGGGTGCCTTACAAAATCCTTTTCATCATAGCCTGCAGATATGTAGACAGGTGCATTTACGCCGATTTCTTTACAAGCTTCAAGCTGTGCACCAAGAAGGTCAAAATCGAGCTGAGGATGCATTTCGTTAACTTCAGTCGGGTGATAAGACCAGCCGTGGTGGCATTTTGAAAATACGGTAATTGAATCAACGTGACCCGCCTTTAAAGCAGCCTGAAATTGTTCTTTTGAGAATTTATTACCAACAGGTACGAATTCACTTGTATGAAAATCAAGGTGTACTTGTCTTTTCCTCATATAATTTTCCTCCGAAAGAAATATTTACAATTATTTTATCACGGTACAATAATTGTGGCAAGTATGAATTTTTGTTTTGTGTTGCATTTTATTCATCATATATGTTATTATTGCTGTGGTGATTATAATGAAACAAAAACCTATGGATAACAAAACTCTCAAATACTTTGCTCGTATGGCGGCAGAGGCTTATGTTAATGACCCGGTGCATGCTTATGTTACAAAAAGTGAAAAATTCAGAAAAAAATTCGTCTATCATTTTATGATTGAGCGTCTTGCTACTTCGAACCGTGAGGATATTATATATATCGACGAGGAAAAAAGAGGCATATGCGTATGGCGTGAGGCACATAACGAGTACGATGTGCTTGATTTTCTTATGTATCCGAACTGGGTTTTCCTTTGGCTTTATTGGCCCAAAACGCTCAAAACACTTATGGCATATTCTCATCTTGATGTTAAGGTTTTTCCCGAAAATACCTATATAATCTCACCTGTATTTGTTTCACCTGAGCATCAGGGTAAGGGTATTGCAACAAAGCTCATCAAGCAGGGTATCGAAGACCTTACCGCCAAGGGATATAAACTCGGACTTGAAGCACAGGATAAGGGTAATGTTAAATTTTACGAAAAGCTTGGCTTCAAGGTAATCAAACACGATTATTGGAAACGAGAAGGTATCGACAACTATTATATGATGTATGACCCGTCATAATATTTTAAAGGCTTACACAGATGTGTAAGCCTTTTTTATACTTGATTTGATGATTAATCGCCGAGGAGACCGTAGTATCTGCCCATCCAGTAGGGAAGAAGATAGATATAAGGCATTGAAGCACTCATGCCGTTTGCGCCTGTTCCCGGGAGTGTGGATGTACGGTTGACCTTTTTGGTGTTGATGTTGACGAATTCCTGAGCACCTGAGTCGCATACAAACTGATTGCCGTCGTAGTGAACGAGAACTCTCGAGGAATACTCAACAGGGTATTTGAGCTGAGCGGGGATGCCCATTGCCTCTTGTTCGTCATCCCATACGATATCTTTACGGTAGCTGTTGAAAACGGGCCATCTGATGAGGTCAAGGTTCATCTCGGAGAGGGATTTTGCAGCGTTTTCGATATCGCAATGGTTCTCGGTAAGTGCACCGTAAACTATGTTGAAGAAGGGTGAGCGTTCGACTCGTTCGTATTCCCAATGGTGAGTGAGACCCATCTTGAATACTTCCTTGTGAGCGTTGTTGTCGGTATATACAATAAGGGGATATATGTTTGTGAAATCAAGCTGATCGTCGATATGTGCAACGTGAGCATCTTCGCATTTGTACTGCATACAGTTCATTGCGTAGTGATGTTTCTTGATGAGCATATCAAATACCTTATTGTACTTTTCATCACCTGTTACGTGGTATGTAGTCTTCAGGAAAGAAAGAATCTCAAGAGAGTTTGTACCTTTTTCGTAGTACCATCTGTCATCGTTGTTGAGAAGATCAGGCTCCCAGTTTGCCCATGTAGTAGGTATTCCGTCAACATCGGTAAGGTGGAAGTTGTTGTCAATGATATGGTCTGTAATTGTTCTTACAACTTCGGCAATTTCTTTCTTTTCGGCTTCATCTGCAACAAGATCGTAGTAGATGCCGTATGCAAAATAGTGGCCTGTCATTTCGTCGCTTGATGTTTCACCAAGCCATTCGCAATCGGGATTGTCTTCGCAGATGTGCCATTCTTCTCTGTTGCCGGTTTTAAAATTCTCTTCGTGCGAGTATCTTGTAGCTCTTGCGGTGAAACCGGGCTTGCCCGTAACCTGTGTGAGCTTAATCATTGCGTGTACAGCTCTCTTGGCATTTTCCTTGGCTGTTTCGTCACCGGTAACACTGTAACGGAAGCACTGGCTTGCACAGTAAAGACCTGTAAAAAGACCGTCATTATCAGAGTTGGGGAGCCAACCTGATTCAATATCACCGTACTTGCGGAGCTCACGTGAAACCTGATAACCTTCATTTCTTGTGAAGTATTTTACTGCCATTTCATCGTAATGTGCAGCTTTTTCTTCAAGAGTCATTTCTTTACAAGTGATAAGGCTGATGCCTCTTGGTGTAACGGCGGCAATTGTGCCGTTGTCGGATACGGTAATCTTGGTAACAGTCGGGTGCATAAGCCAGACACCGAATGACATATAGGAAATTTTACCTTCGATAAGGGTTATAATACCCGTGTTTGTTGCAAAGTATTTTTTGCCGTCGGGAGCAAAGTACATATCGTTGAAAGAACCGTCGGGTACTGAGTAAAAATCGTTGCCGTTGAACCAGTAGTTTCTGCCGTCATAGATATTCAGACCGTCGTCTGAGCCTACCCAGAGGTGGCCGAGACCATCGAGAGCAAGGCAGTTGATTTTTTTACTGAGTACACCTGACATATCAGGGGTCATTTCAGCCCAGTGACGTCTTTTGCCTTTCATTGAAAGCAAACCTTCGTATGTACAGCCGATAAATACTGTTTCAGCATATTTGGATTTGTTGTCATAAGCTGCAAGGCAATTTGTTTCCTCGGGAAGACCGACAATAGGTGTGAATTCATCGCCGTTCTTAAGGTAAAGTGTTGTTTCTGTGATAAGCCAGAATGATTTGTCAAGACCTATTGAAATATCTTTTACGGGAGCATCAAATTCAGCAATCTTCTTGAGCTTGCCGTTTCTGATTTCAACAAGATTATTGCCTGAAGCGGCATAAAGCTTTCCTTCTCTTGAGAAGAGCTTGGAAACCTTTGCAGAAATCTTTTTAACCTTTTTATCGCTGTATTCAATAAGACAGTCAGGCTGTGCTATATAGAGAATTTCACCGTCAAATGCTACGGATGTTATGTTTTCGATATCAACACCGTTTTCAGCGGTGATGAATGTTTTGTCATATTGTTTGAATTCACCGAAGTTAAGAGTGGGCTTTTTCATATTTTGTTCTCCTGAATATGTTTTTTGAAAATTATAATTTATTAGTTTTATTATGTCAACCTATTTTATATATCTGCATCGGTTATGCGTTCTATTTCAATTGATTCTGTATGAATATCTTTAGGATTGTTTTCATCAAGTACAATCAGTCTGCCTCCGCGCTCTTTTCCGTAAGTAAAATATCCCGCACCGAGAGTCTGATAGATATCAATACCGTCTATATTGATATGGAAGTCATTAATATGGTCATGTCCGAAGAAAGCGGCAATTATATCACCGGTCTTCTTCCAGCTTTCAAACTGATTTCTGTGGTTGTATTCCATATGCGGAGGGCAGGGAACTTCGCGTATTCGTCCTTCGAGAATATCGTGTCCGAATTTATAATAGTTTCCGTCACGCTCAAAGGTGTAGTCATCATCTGCAGTAACTGTTTCAAATCTGTCAAGCTCCTGCTGTACGGGCATATGCTGGAAAAGTATTGCAGGCAGTGGTTTGCCGTTGTTGGCTACTTTAAGCTCTGCCGCTTTTTCTTCATACCACGCAATCTGGTCGTCGTGTACACAGTCGTAGCAAAGACCGTCGCCGGGTTTTGGCTGATAGTCGTTTGAATCTATGAGCCATATTGCAAAAGCGTCCTTTTTACCGTCGCTGTTTTTTATTGTAATACAGCAGTTACCGCAGCCGTAAACATCGGCATCGTTGAGATTGGAACGACAATTGGGATATTCCATATACTGCATCATCTGAAATTCCGTATGGAAACCTTCCTCGCCATCGTGATTGCCGAAAACTACACAAAGCGGTATGTTTCTTTTTCTGATGGGTGCAGTGATTTTTTGTATCGTGCTGACAACCAAATCATAAGTGAATTCTTCCCAGTAACCGCTTATGTTGTCGCCGCCGAAAACAACGAGGTCGGGATTGGTTTGTTCAACGAGTTTTTCAATTACGTTAAGTGTTTCGATATCGCAACTTTCGGGTATTTCTCTGTTTTCATCATCATCCATTTCAGGCTCAACATCGTGGATATCGGTTATATGAAGTATCCTGAACTTACCGTCTTTTCCGAACTTCAACGGCTCATATTTTTCTCGTTTGAATTTGCCCGAATCCCATTTATGCGGTACACCCATTGCACATAAAGAGGGGAGAGCCATTCCAAGTATAAAGTGTTTGAAAATCTTGCTCATAATTTACGCCTCGCCAAATAAGTTTAAATCGATGTTGTCGGCTACAATTCTGCCGCCTGTCATATTGGGATGAAGTTTATCGCCGCCAAGGTATTCAAGTTTTGAACAGTTTGGTTTATCGGGATTTACACATAGGCTTGCCTGGTCATAAACAGCATAAAACAGAGATTTGTTTTCTTCCAACATAATGTTGAATTCCTTAACCATTTTCTCTTTTTCGGGCTTGGAGTCAAAGCATTCGCCGAAGTTTAGGACATTGAAAACAATCATTTTTTTGCCGTGTTCTTTCAGCTTGTTATTGATACTGACAACTGTGTCAAAAACCTGCTTTGCAGTAGGTTTCTCCGATTTAGGTGCAGATATTGTGCTATACTGCAAAAAGTCATTTGTTCCCAATGCGAATATAACATATTCACAGTCAGGATAGTTGAGTACATCACGCTCAAGTCTGTTGACAGCACTTATGCCGAAAAGACCTTTGCAGATGAATCTTTTGCTGAAATCAAGTCTGATTCTGTTGCCCATTATTGATTTGTTTACAACAGTAAATTTTCCCGGGAATTTTTCGTAAATTCTTTCAGAAAAAGCATTTGTCCAGTAGCCTTGCTGGCTTATTGAGTCGCCGAAAACTATTATTGATGACGCGTTTGTATCGTTAAGGATTTGTACTGATTGAATCAGAGGAATAGGCTTGTGAAAATACATTCCGAGCACCTTTGATGCTGTTTCACGTACCTTATCACGCTTGCGGCGTTGATTATGTATTTCACGCTGTGCAGCTACATTGCCTTTTACTGTTATAAGATCAACGTTATCAATCAGATTGCCGCTTCTCAGGGCACCTTTTTCGACGTAAGCGTTAACGCAGAAATATTCGCCATTTTCTATTTTAAACTCTGCAGTGTCAGTAGTTATAACCTGACCTTGCTTAATACAGATTTCTTTATTGAAATCAATGGTAATCGGTGTGCAATCCTGCAGCAATACTCCGTTTTTATCGCATTTTGCGATGTTCAGTTCTTTTATATATACATCATTCTTGGCACACTCGTTGGAAAGTTCGAGTTTGATTTCTTTACCCGATACAGTGGCGGGAATTACAAGTCTGTATGTCTTTGGGCATGAGGGATAGTAAAAGAAAGACAGTGCGGAATGTGCTTGTCCCCATACCTGTATCCATTTATCTGACAAACAAATCATCTCCTTATTTAATATCCAATATAGTATATAAAATGCTTAAAGCCGATTCCGCTATTGAATTAATAGGAAATCGGCTTTTTAGGTTTATTGTTTATCTAATGATGTTTGAGTTGGTTCTTCAGATTCATTTATCAGTGTTATATTTGTTGAATCTGAGTATCCTTCAAGTATGCTTACGATTAATTTTTTCTTTCTGAATACAACAAACAGAAGTACCAACAACGCAACTGTTGATACAGTAATTATTATACCTGCTTTAAGTCCGCGTGCTTCGTATTTCAACTCAATGTCATGCGTGCCTTCCGCAAGATAGAAGCCTAAAAGACCGTTACCGAGTTTGCATTCCTGAAGTTCCTCTTTGCTGACACGCTTGCCGTCAACATATACCTGCCAGCTTTCATCGTAGGGGATTGAGGTGTAGAATACGGAATCATCTTTTGCGGTTACAGTACCCTTGATAAGTGTTTCATCAAAAGTCTTGATTTCAAGCTGTTCCGCCTTGAGCTTGTTGTAACCGTCTGTAAATGTTTCCATATTAAGGCCTGCCATATACATATCAATGTATCCTGAATTGCCGTTGTACAACGGAACGTTTACATAAATTGTATCGCCGGCTTCGACATAGCCTATATCAACAATATGCTCAGAGCTGAAATCGTGGTCGTAAACAGTACCGCTGTACGAGATTGAAATATCAGCAATATTGCCGGATTTTGCATAAAAATAGTAGTTTTTGCTTTCGGTTACTTCGTAGCATAATGTAAAACTTGAGTCAGCATCGTATATAGAACGGAAGAAGACCAGTTCACCTGTGTCGAATCCCGATACAAAATCATCGACATTATTGTAGTCAGCATATGTTATCGGAATCTGGGTGAATACTTCTCCGTAGCCTGTGGCACGTGTAAAATAGTCGTTCTGAACTGTGAAAGGGTTGGAATTGGAATAGTCCCAGGCAAGAATTGATTTGTCTACACAGTAACCGATATTGAGATGATAGTTGTTTTCATATGCTTTGAATTTGCCTACCTGATCCGATTTGGTAAAGAGAGTTTCTGACGGCTGGGGGGTTGATGCCGTGTTGTCGACAATATATTTAAGCGACATCATCATATTGAATACAGGTGTCTGGAAACCGTTATAGGTGTAACTGTTGATGAAATTACCGTCAACACCGAGATAATGTATAAGGTTCGAAGTGGTTTCGTATGCCATTGATGAGAAAATAGATATACCGTTGTAATCATACCATGAAGGATCCATTCTGGCACGCAGGTCGGTCAGTTCCATTCTGTAGAAACTGTTATTTTCTTTTTCGTCGAGATTACGTTTCAAAGTTACAAATTTGTCGTAATCGCTGGCGTAATAAACTTTTTGCTGCTGCATTACATAGTGGGATGTGTTACCGATTGCAGCCTCTGATACAACGCAACAGAAGAGCAACAGAGCAACAGCGCTGGTTTGATATTTGCCGTTATTCATCATAACCGTAACTACCGTATACAGTACAACAAAAATTATTGAAACCATTACAGTATCTTCGGTTACATTTTTTGAACCGATCTTTTGAGTAATAATTATAAACGAAAGGGCAGCAATACCGACAGTAAGCAGCATCTTCGGTGTGTAATCTTTGATATGGACAACAGCCTTGAATGCCATTACAAGCAGAACGAAAGAATAGATATATGAGAGTCTGTACGGCAGATCATTCGGGAAGTGGAAACCATGCCAAATATAATTAAGAATATTAAGGTTGAAGCTTATAAAGAGTATGGCAAGCAGTATAACATAGCCGGCTTTTTCACGCTTGCTGTAATGCTTTGAATAGAGATAAAGCGGAGCGAGCATTGCGGTTATAACACCGCAGTATACGTTGGGTAAAACATCAGTGCCGCTGCTACGTATTGTCGGGTCTACAGAGTTAAGATGATTTGCGATGAAATCAAATATCTGGAAATATGTTTTCGGCTCTTCAGGGAAAGTTCCTGAAGTTGCGGAAGAGTTTTGAAGAATAAAATAAAGCGGCAACAGAAGCACGGCAGCAATACCTGCAGCAGCAACAGAGGCGAATGCGAAACGCAATCCGCAATTGAAAAGCCTGAAATTGCCGATATCTTTGACAGCTTTGATATCAAACTTAAATTTCTTTTTGACAGCGTTGCCATTGTTGTCTACATACTTGGTTACATTAAATCTGTCGATAACGGAATAATGGCTGAAATAGAAAACAAGGAAATATATTACAGAAAAAGCACATATGATATATGCCATATAGTAGTTTGACAGCATTGCAACAGCAAGCGAAAACAAATAGGTTTTGATCTTACCGTGTTTGATTATGCATTCAATGCCGTACATTACCAGAGGGAAAAGTGCCATTGCATCAATCCACATTATATTCCAATAATATGCAATGAAGAAACCGCAGAAAGAATAAAGCACACCGAATGCTGAAATGCTGAAATCGTTTTTACCTGTAGTTTTACGCAAATAAAATGAGAAAAACGCACTGGCGAAAGCGGCCTTGAGTAATATCATAACTGCAATTGCTTCCGGCATATTTTCGTGACCGAGAATCAGCATAACAATTGCAAGCGGACTTGCAAGATAGTTGCCGAAATTACCGAGGAAACTTGAGCCTAAACCCGTATTCCAAGAATATATAAGGCTTTCACCCTGGGTAATTCTGTCATAAAGCTCTGCAAAAAGAGGACCGTACTGATGGTAAAGGTCCATTCTCAGAACAGTATAATCGCCGAAAGGTATTACGTTGAAGCAGTAATACACAATGACCATTACAAAAGCAGAGGCTATAAATGCAAGACAAGAAAATTTATTGTCAAGAAACGCCTGTATAAATCTGTTCTTTTTCACTTCCTTAAAACACTCCTTAAAAAACATATATTTAATAATACCATACATATATATAATTTTCAACTGTTTGGTTGATATTATCTTGCGGATTTGGAGTGAATTTATTCGTTTTGTAAGCTGTTTATGTTCTATTGCAGGACAAGAATTCATATTATGTGTTAGCAATGAATGAAAGGAAACATAAAATGAACGATGAAAATATAAACAGGTTTGACTCAGCTGCACGTTGTACGGGCGTGCGTATAAGAGAATCACTGCTAAAATTACCGGACAATATTAAATCTTCAGCTAATGAAATACGTTTAAGATCCGGCAGACCTGTAATGATAAGCGGGCTTTTCGGTGATATGTTTTTGAGTAAAAACGGAATAGTGAGTTACATATTGACGGAAAATTCTCTGAAGGCGTCAATCAATGACATCGAGGAATGTTTCAAGATAGTTTGCAGTTATTCCGTATATACACATCAAAGCAGTATTTGCAGTGGGTATGTAACTGTCGGCGGCGGTCATCGTGCGGGCGTTGTCGGTACCGCGGTGAACATAGGCGGAGAAATAAATGCAGTCAGAGATATATCGTCGGTTAACATCAGGATTGCTCGTCAATTCAAAGGTATTGCCTGTGATTTGTTTGAATATATCAAAAGCAATTCTTCAAACAGTGTTCTTGTTGTCGGACCGCCATCAAGCGGTAAAACAACGGTGTTGCGTGATCTTACACGGATTCTTTCATCTGCACAGGGCGGTTATATGAAAACTGTTGTTATTGATGAGCGTGATGAAATCGCTTCTTGCTGTGATGGTGTACCGCAGAATGATATCGGAATAAGCAGCGATGTTATATCAGGCTATCCCAAAGGCAGAGCGGTTATGATTGCACTCAGGTCAATGTCACCGCAAAAAATAGTTCTTGATGAAATAGCGAGCGATGATGAGGCAGCAGCCGTAGAAGCCGGATTAAATGCAGGGGTGGATTTTTATTTAAGTGCCCATGCAACAGATGAATATGAGCTTATTCGCAGGAAGCAGATAGTAAGGTTACTCAAAAGCGGCAGCTTTTCTGATATTGTTTTTCTTGAAGGAAAAGATAATCCGGGCAAAATTTCTAAAATAATTTCTGCAGGTGAGTTGATTGACAGGTTTAATAGGAGCTTTGATTCTGACGAGCGCAATAACAGCAGCGGGGTTTTATGCGGCTTCGGTAATTAAAAAACGAGTTTCTTTGTTGGAATGTTGCATAAAGCTTATTAAATTTATAGCTGTAGACATAGGGTATTGCGGTGAAACTGTACCGGAGATTTTAAAAAAAGCTTCAAATAGTGATGAGTTTTCCGAGCTTGTTTTTCTTTCCGAATTTGATGATTGCGAAAGTTGTGGCTTTTATCAGTTGTGGTCAGCAGAACTAAGTGTATTTGAGAAAATGTCAGCATTGAACAGTGACGATATAGCTTTGCTGAAAAGTTTTGGCAATAAACTTGGTACGACTGACTGCTTACATCAAACACAGTTATGTAACGAATATGTCTGCAGGTTTGAAGAACGGTATGAATATGCAAAAAACAAACTATCTGAACGATTGCGAATTTGCAGGTTTAGCGGAGCAGCTTGCGGACTTACAGTGCTGATTTTAATGCTGTAGATTACTATTGAAAGTTAATCGGAGGAAGTATGGAAATAGTTCTGATATTTAAAATAGGCGCGATAGGTATCGCAGTGGCGGTTTTGCACCAGGTACTTGCACGGTCGGGTAGGGAAGAATACGCACTTCTTACGACAATGTCAGGTGTGCTCGTTATTGTAATGATGCTTTTACCGGAATTAGCTGATCTTATATCTGCACTCAAAAAATTAATGGATTTCTGATTATGGAAATTATAAAAATATTGTTGATTGCCATAGCTGCCTGTGTGTTTACGGTTTTTCTCGGCCAACACAGACCTGAGTACTCATTGATTGTCAGATTAGCTTCTGTTTTATGTATTGTCGCAATTGTTTCGTCGTCGTTTGCTGAGATTTTTGATGATGTTATTGATCTGGCTGATGGAATAAAAATAAACAATGAGTATATTTTGTTGATGATTAAAGCGGTTATTATCGCTGTCGTATGTCACATAGTAAGCGATATTTGCATAGATACCGGTAATAAAGCAATAGCATCTTGTGTTGAGCTTGCCGGAAGAGTATCGATTATGTTGTTATCTGTACCTATGTTGAAAACATTAGCGAAGATTGCAAGGGAATTGATAAAATAATGTTGTCAAAAAAACTGTTACTGTTATTTGTAAGCATTTTCTGGTTGACTGTGTTTTCGATTACGGCGTGTTCACAATCTCAAGATATTTACAACGATATGCTTGAATCATCTGAAGCCGATAAATTATATACAAGCCTGAATGACGAGCAAAAGGATTTGTTGGATAAGTTAGGCATAGGCAGTGTTGATTTTGAAACAATTTTTTCAGCTTCACCGCATAAAATTTTTGATTTGTTATTCGAAATATTTACGAATAATTATAAGTCGCCGCTAAAGTCATCAATCATAGTTTCGATTATTATAATCGCTATGAATGTTTCAACACAGTTTATTCCGGATAATGATAAAACGCATGCGATGATCTCGTATTTTGGTTGTTTATGTGTTTCTTTAAGTCTTATTTTTCCTTTAAGTGAATGTATAACGCGTGTTGTTTCATCGATTGGTTTGACATCTGATTTTATGCTGACATTAATACCTGTGTTGGCCGCAGTGCTTACAGCCGGCGGAAATCCTGTATCTGCACTGAATTACAACACACTTTGTTTTGCAGCTGCACAGATTGTTACGCAACTTGCAGATAATTTTATCAGGCCGATAATTCAGATTATATTGTCTTTAAGTGTTGTTTCCGGTATAAACAATGCTTTGAACTTTGAAAAGTTAATCGCATTTATTAAGAAGTCATCGGTATTACTGTTAAGCTTTATGTCGTCGATTTTCGTAACTCTGCTTTCATTAAAAGGTGCACTTGCAGCCTCTGCAGACGGCGTGGCTGTAAGAGGAATACGCTTTTTGATAGGTAATACAATACCGGTTGTCGGCGGTGCGGTAAGTGATGCATACACTTCAATAATCGGTACGGTTTCGATGGTTAAAAATACGGTTGCGGTTTTTGCGATTGTTGCCGTTGCAGTTATAAATCTGCCGGTTTTTGCAGAATGTATATGTTGGATATTTATGTTGCATTTTTTAGGTGCACTCAGCGAAATGTTTTCGCTGAAAAATATATCTTCGTTGATAAATTCAGTTTCTTCTGCGGTAACTTTGCTCGCAGTGTCATTGTTGTTTGTAACGGTAGTATTTATATTGAGCATCGGCTTGGTTATGGTAATAAAAGGCGGTTAATATGGATGTGTTAAAATCGTGGGCCGTTTCGGTTATTGCGGCGGCAGTCGTAACGGCAGCTGTGAGCTATTTCTCACCGTCAGGCAAACTCGATAAATCTGTAAAAATCATTACTGCTCTGTTTATGCTGATATGTTTAATTTCTCCTTTTGTAAAATCTGACATCAATGAAAAATTTTTCATTGATGTTGAGAAGGTTAGCGAATGGTTAGCGGATAATAAACTGAAAAAAGAGGTTGAATGCGAGGTGGAATCTATGTTGGAGAATTCTGTTTGTTCAAGAATATCAGCTTATCTGGTGAATGAAGGTGCGGAAAAATCCGAAGTGAATGTTAAGGTGAAGATCGATGAAAACAATAATGTTAAAATCCAAAAAATTGATATCAGGCTGTTTGAAAAAATTGATGAAAATAATCTCAAAACCTTTGTTGAAACAGAATTCGAAACTACTCCGGTAATATCTTATGCTTTGGAGGAATAAATGTATAAAGATAAAGTTATTAATTTTGCAGAACGAATAAAAAACGATAAAAAATTACTGATAATTGTTTCAGCTGTTTTAGTAGGAATTATACTTATAGTAATATCTTTTGCTGCGGATACCGAAAAAAAAGAAAATGCAGATACAGCGACTGAAATGTCAGTGTTCAACGAAGCGGATTATACAGCACAGCTTGAAAATAAATTAAGCGAAATGATTGCTCTTATAAACGGTGCCGGCAGAACCAGGGTTATTGTTACGCTTGAGTGTGATTATGAAACTGTTTATGCGAAAGACGGAAGCTTGTCAAAGGATGACAGTTCTACGGATGAGGATAGCGAATATATAATTATTGACAGTGAAAAAACACAGAGCGGACTTTTGTTAAAAACCGTAACGCCAAAAGTACGAGGAGTAGCTGTTGTTTGTGAAGGGGGAGACAGTCAGTACGTGCGTAATGCTGTTACGGAAATGCTCAGTGCAGTGCTTGATATCGGTATAAATCGTATCAGTGTGGCAAAAATACAATAATATGAGGAGAGGAAACAATGAATGTAATCATCAAAAAAAGACAGATAATTATGAGTGCGCTTGTACTTGCGTTAGGTTCTGCGGTGTTTGTGAATTGGTATTTCACAAAACCCGAAGCTACGGCTACCGGCAAAGAAGAATCAGTCAGCTATTCAGTTTTGGGTGATGCACAGTATGTTTCATCAACTGCAAAAGTTACTGAAAAATATGCCGATGCGGACCCGCTTAATGAATATGACCTTAAGAGACAGAAGGCACATGATGAGGCGTTCGATATGCTTAATGATGTCATCAATGACCCGTCTGCATCAAAATCAGCGGTAGATACAGCGGCGAAACAGCTTGCGGAATTAACGGATACAATAAAGCTGGAATCGGATATTGAATCGCTTATAAAAGCCAAATGTAATTTCAGTTGTATAGTGATGATTAATTCTGATAATGCAGAAGTAGTTTGTGAAAACGGAAAACTTGACGGCACTACAATTTTTCAAATTAAAGAAATAATATTAAAGCATACTAAAATAAAATCTGAAAATATTACAATATTTGATATAAAATAGTTGAGTATTTTATTTTTTATGATATAATAGTGAAAAAGGAGGTTGTCAGTTATGGGTAAACATCCTGACAGCAATACAGTAGCAACTCAACTTGTAATATCAGATGAGGTTATTGCTTCTATTGCAATGAGCGCAGCAAAAGATATTGAGGGTGTTGCAGGTTTTGTGCAGCGTCCCAAAGATATACGCAGTTTTGTCAATATTTTCGAAGGTCCTCTCAAATATGTAGAGGTTTCTTCGAGCGATAATGTGTATAATATCAAGCTTTATATCACAGTGAAAGACGGCGTCAAGATACCTGCTGTTGTTTCACAGGTGCAGCCGGCTGTTAAAAATGCTGTACAAGGTATGGGCGGTTGTGTTGTATCAAAAGTTAATGTTTGTGTTGCAGATGTAAAAATCACAGAAAAACGTACCTAATCAAAAGAAAACCGATTATTTGCCCTCTGTTACACTTGTAATACAGAGGGTTTATTATTATTTTTGGAGGACAGGCTATGACACGCAGACAAGCGAGAGAGCAGGCTTTTATTCTGCTTTTCGAAAAATCTTTTAACACAGAATCATCTGTTGAGGAGTTGCTCGAACTTGCTAAAGAGCTCGGTATGTTTGAAGATGATGAGTTTTCTTCAAAGATCATACATACCGCTTGTGATAATATTGAGCAGATTGATGATTACATCAGTGCAAATTCCAAAGGCTGGAAAATCAACAGAATTTCAAAAGTCGCCCTGGCGATTATTCGTCTTGCACTTGCCGAGATACTCTATATCGACGATATTCCCGACGGTGTTACCGTAAACGAGGCTGTGGAGCTTGCAAAAAAATACTCAACTCCTGAGGATGCTTCATTTATCAACGGTCTTCTCGGCACAATAGTGAGGGCAAAATAAATGGCACTCGTTCTCGGCGTTGATACAAGCAATTATACTACTTCATTGGCTGTTGTTGACCTTGATAATATGTTTGCTGTTCAGTCAAAGAAATTGCTTCCGGTTGCTGAAGGTGCTTTGGGTTTAAGGCAATCTGATGCAGTATTTCATCATACGGTGCAGTTACCTGTGCTTTTTTCTGATTTGAGCAGTAAAACTGATTTATCTCAGGTTGAAGCTGTCGGCGTTTCGGTTACTCCGCGCAGCGAGCCGGGTTCATATATGCCGTGCTTTCTTTCAGGTGTCAGTGCTGCAACTGCTTTTGCAAATGGAAAATCACTTGAATTAAGACGCTTTTCACATCAGCAGGGACATATTGCGGCCGCTTTGTTTTCTGCAAACAGACTCGATTTGTTTGAGAAACAGTTTATTGCGTTTCATGTTTCGGGTGGTACAACGGAAGCTGTAATTGTCAAGCCCGATAGTGAGAATATCTGTTCTACTGAGTTGGTTGCTTCGTCGCTCGATCTTAAGGCAGGACAAGCAGTTGACAGAGTAGGTGTGGCAATGGGGCTTCGTTTTCCTGCCGGCAAACAGCTTGATGAGCTTGCTTGTCAGTGCAATGATAAGATTAAAGTCAAGCCTGTTATCAAGGGGTGCGATTGTTCGCTTTCGGGTATTGAAAATAAATGCAAGAAAATGCTTGCCGATGGTGAGAGTAAAGAAAAAACAGCTCGTTACTGTATCGAATATATATGTGCAACTCTTGATGCGATGGCAAATGCTTTGCTTGATAAATACGGCGAAATGCCGTTGGTTTTTTCCGGCGGAGTTATGAGTAACAGTATAATCAGCAAAAAACTTGGTGATAAATACGGTGCAATTTTTGCTAAGCCTGAGTTTTCTTGCGATAACGCAGTCGGTACAGCAGTGCTGACAGCAATAATGGAGAAAAGAATATGAATATTCCTGTCTTGACAGTAGGACAGATAAATACTTATATCAAGTCGCTGATTGACGGTGATCCGAATCTTGCCAACATTTTTGTTGTTGGCGAGATTTCGAATTTTACCAATCATTACCGTACAGGACATTTTTATTTCACTTTAAAAGACAGTGAATCTGCCGTTAAGGCCGTTATGTTCAGAGGGAGTGCTCAGCGGCTCAGATTTATGCCCGAAAACGGTATGAGAGTAATTATCCGTGGCAGAATATCTGTTTTTGAGCGTGACGGACAGTATCAGCTGTATGCTGATGATATGCAACCGGATGGTATAGGTGCGCTTAATATTGCATTTGAGCAGTTAAAAGCTAAACTTGAAGCGCAGGGTCTTTTTGATGATTCACGCAAAAAAGCCATACCTGCTTTACCCGGACGTGTCGGCGTTATAACATCGCCTACCGGTGCTGCGGTAAGAGATATAATCAATGTTCTCGGCAGAAGATTTCCGCTTTCAAAGATTATTATTTGCCCTGTGCAGGTTCAAGGTCCTTCAGCTGCAGAACAGATTGAGACAGCTATTGATTTGTTTAACCGACATTCAGCGGCTGATGTTTTGATTGTCGGCAGAGGTGGCGGCTCAATAGAAGATTTATGGGCTTTTAACGAAGAACGTGTTGCACTTGCGGTGAGCAGAAGTAATATTCCGATTATTTCTGCTGTAGGTCACGAAACCGATTATACAATTTGTGATTTTGTTGCCGATATGCGTGCCCCAACACCTTCGGCAGCTGCTGAACTTGCGGTGCCCGATTGGCGTGAGCAGTCTGCTTATATAGACGGTCTTCGGCTTCATACAGTAAGCATTTTAAAGCAACGTATAATTGCTGACAGGGCATATATCGATTCTGTTGCCGGTAGCCGTGTGCTTAAAAATCCGCTTGCGCCTATTGAAATCGGCAGACAAACACTCGATATTCTTCTGAATCGCTTGCTTTCCTCAGAGCGTGATTTACTGAATGAAAAAGCAATACGCTTTGCATCAGCCTGTGGCAAGCTTGATGCTTTGAGTCCGCTTAAAGTTCTTTCCCGCGGATATGCCGCCGTTTATTCCGATAAAAAATTGGCAAGCTCCGTTGCCGATGTTGATATGAATAAAAATATCAGAATCCGCTTTACCGACGGTGAACTGGATTGTAAACCGATTGTAAAAACTCTTTATTGAGAGGTTCTTTTATGGAAAAGATGACTTATGAAAAAGCTCTTGCGAAGCTTGAAAAAATAGTTGAGCAACTTGAACAGGGCAGTATGCCGCTTGAGAAATCTCTTGAGCTGTTTGAGGAGGCAAATGAGCTTGCAGTGTATTGTAAGCAGTGTCTTGATTCTGCTGAACAGAAAATTGTTCGTCTCACACAAGACGGTTCGGAGGAAGAAGATTTTGAATAAAAAATACACTGCAGAGGAATATGCTTCTCTTATAAATTCTGCACTTTACGATTATGTTAAAATGATGGGCGATGAAGAGGACAAAGTGTCCGAGGCTATGCTTTACAGCCTCAAAAACGGCGGTAAGCGTGTCAGACCGATGCTTGTGCTGGAGTTCTGCAGAGCCTGTGGCGGTAATGTTGAGTCTGCTGTACCGTTTGCCTGTGCTCTTGAAATGATACACACATATTCGCTCATACATGATGATTTACCTTGTATGGATGATGACGATTTCCGCCGAGGCAAACCGTCCTGCCACAAGCAGTTTGATTATGCGACTGCTCTTCTTGCAGGTGACGGATTGCTGACACTTGCTTTTTCTGTTGCGGCAGGTGCCGCTCTTCCTGCAGAAACGGTAGTCAGGGCTGTCAGACTTCTTTCTGACTGTGCAGGTCATCTTGGAATGATAGGCGGTCAGACTATGGATCTTCAGCACGAGGGTATGGAGATTTCGCTTGAAAGCCTCAGGAAGACCGACGCTCTTAAAACAGGAAAACTGATTTATGCTGCTTGCACATTAGGTTGCCTTGTTGCAAATGCAGACGAGGAGCAATTCAAAGCAGCCGAAGTATATGCCGAAAGTATAGGTCTCGCATTCCAGATTGTTGATGATTTGCTTGATATAACATCGACATCCGAAGAGCTCGGCAAACCCGTCGGAAGTGATGTCGGCAATTTGAAATCAACCTATCCTTCTCTTTTGGGTGTTGACAGCTCAAAGGAACTTGTCAAAGATCTTACAAACAAGGCTGTAGATGCAGTTTCTGTTTTTGGTGCTGACGGTGAATTTCTCGCTGATTATGCTATCAAGCTTTCTGTACGCACAAAATAATTGCTTTTCGGAGTGTGAATATGAATAATTCAATACTCAAAAATATAAAATCACCAAGCGATATCAAGAATCTCAGCTATGAGGAGCTTGATGAGCTTGCTTCACAGATTCGACATGAACTTATATCCACTGTATCAAAAAACGGTGGTCATCTTGCTTCGAATCTTGGTGTTGTTGAGCTTACGATTGCGCTTCATAAATGCTTTGATTCGCCTAAAGATAAGTTTGTGTTTGATGTCGGTCATCAGATATATACACATAAATTGCTTACCGGAAGATATGACAGATTTTCAACAATACGTACTGAAGGCGGTCTGTCCGGATTTCCTCGTCCGACCGAAAGTGAACATGATGTCTTCTTCACAGGCCACAGCAGCACATCAATTTCTTCGGCGTACGGAATAAGTGTTTCAGAACTTATCAAAGGTTCGAAAAATTATACTGTTGCTGTTATAGGTGACGGTGCATTTACCGGCGGTCTGGCTTATGAAGCAATTAATAATGTCGGCAGAA
The DNA here is from genome assembly GCA_045631965.1 of Acutalibacteraceae bacterium. Classification (GTDB taxonomy): domain Bacteria; phylum Bacillota; class Clostridia; order Oscillospirales; family Acutalibacteraceae; genus UBA8612. The sequence continues at coordinate 63,571 of JAZQVR010000020.1, read as the reverse complement.
ATAAAGATGCCAAGCTGATAGTTGTTCTTAATGACAACGAAATGTCTATTTCACAGAATGTTGGTTCTGTTTCTAAATATTTAACCAATATCCGCACAACAAGGCAGTATTTCCGCCTTAAAGCAAGCCTTGAACGTGCACTTAACCATATACCTCTTGTTGGCCGTAAGCTGTCTTCCGGCGTATACAAACTCAAAACTTCAATCAAGGACAGGCTTTATAACAGTAATATGTTTGAAGATCTCGGCTTCCGTTATATGGGTCCTGTTGACGGCCATAATATTCATAAATTGACAGAAGTGCTTGAAGAGGCGAAAAATATCGATCGTCCCGTTATTCTTCATGTCCACACAAAAAAAGGTAAGGGATATGAGCTTGCCGAACAGAATCCGTCAGAGTTTCACGGAATATCAAAATTTGATACGGATACAGGTGAAACTGTTGCAAAAGGACCGAATTTTTCTGATGAGTTCGGCAAATATCTTTGTGAGCTTGCTTCAAAGGATGCACGTATATGTGCCATAACTGCCGCAATGTCGCTCGGTACGGGTCTTAGTGAATATGCTCAGAATTATTCAGAAAGATTCTTTGACGTAGGTATAGCCGAAGAGCACGCTGTGGTTTTTGCATCGGGTCTTTCAAAAGGCGGTATGGTTCCGTTTTTTGTTGTTTATTCAACATTCCTCCAGCGTTGCTATGATCAGTTGGTGCACGATGCGGCTCTTCAGAAACAAAAGATGATAATAGCAGTTGACCGCGCAGGCTTTGTAGGCGAAGACGGTGAAACACATCAGGGTATTTTTGACGTTGCATTTATGAATACGATTTCCAATTTTACAATTTATGCTCCGTCTACCTATGATGAAATGCGTAAGGATATGTATAAAGCTGTTTATAAGGACAGTAATGTTATAGCAATCCGTTATCCAAGAGGTTCGGAATGTGATATCCCTGACGATTTTGAACCAACTTACGATGTTTTTGATATTTACGGTGATGAGAATGCTGATGTATCACTTGTGACTTACGGCAGAATTTTCGGCAACGCTTGTAAAGCTTATAAAATTCTCAAAGAGCAGGGTAAGAATATCCGAATCGTAAAGCTTAATAAAATCAAACCGCTTGATCCATGCGTTATCGAGTTGCTTAAAGACAGCCGTTCAATATACTTTTTTGAAGAAGGCATTCAGAACGGCGGTGTAGGTGAAAAGCTTGCACTCCGACTTCTCGAGGCAGGTTACTGCGGAGAATATAAGCTTACCGCGGTTGATTATTGCTTTGTTGAGCAGGGTAGTGTCCAATCTACTATTGCTAAAAATAATCTTGATACTGAATCTATGGTAAGTATCGTTGGAGGTGCTTTTGGTGAGTGATAAAAGAAGACTTGATGTTGCTTTGTTTGAGCTTGGTCTTACCGAAAGCCGTGAAAAGGCAAAAGCACTTATAATGGCAGGACAGGTATATGTAAACGGACAGAAGTCACTTAAAGCCGGCGACAATATCAAGCCTGATGATAAGATTGAAGTAAGAGGCGAAAAAATGCCTTTTGTCAGCAGAGGCGGGTATAAGCTTGATAAAGCGATGAAATCCTTTGAGCTTTCGCTTGACGGCAAAATTTGTATGGATGTCGGTGCTTCTACAGGTGGCTTTACTGATTGTATGCTGATGAACGGTGCTGTCAAGGTATACTCAATCGATGTCGGTTACGGTCAGCTTGCATGGAAGCTGAGAAGCGATGAAAGAGTTGTTAACCTTGAACGTACGAATTTCCGCTATGTTACAAGGGAACAGGTGCCGGATGAAATCGATTTTTCGAGCGTAGATGTTTCTTTTATTTCTTTAAAGCTGATACTTCCGGTGCTTTATTCTTTGCTTAAAGCCGACGGTGAGGCGGTTTGTCTTGTTAAACCGCAGTTTGAAGCAGGCAGGGAAAAAATCGGCAAAAAGGGTGTAGTACGCGATAAGGCTGTACACCTTGAAGTTATTGATAATTGTATCGATTATGCAAAGCAAAACGGATTTAAAATTAAAGGTCTTGATTTCTCTCCCGTAAAAGGTCCCGAAGGCAATATTGAATACTTGCTTTACATAACAAAAACAGAAATTGATGAGCCTGATATTGATGCTTCAGAGATTGTTGATAATTCTCATGAAGTACTTGATAAGGATTAATCGGAGGTTGACTTATATGAAGGTTGCGGTAATACCTAACCTTACAAGAGAATATGCCTTAAAAACAACTGACGAAGTTATTATGCAACTGAAAAAACACGGTGCGGAAATTACGGTTGCCGATTATGTTGCAGGAGAGTATGCTTCAGATGATGTTGTTTTTGCTTCAGTAGATGAAGCTGTGAAAAACTGTGACGCAGTTATTGCAATCGGCGGTGACGGTACCGTTCTTCATTCAGGTAAAATAGCAGCAGAATACAGAAAGCCTATTCTCGGTATAAATTCCGGAAAACTCGGTTTTATGGCCGGACTTGAACGTAATGAGCTTGATTTGCTTTCCTGTTTGTTTGACGGCAATTATTCAGTTGATAAGCGAATGATGCTCGACGTTATGGTTTTCGACGAACTCGGAATGTGTATTCATCGCTTCAACTGTATTAATGATGCTGTCTTTGTCCGTAAAGTTAACAGGACTATTATTGAGGTAACTGTTGAGAGTAACGGCAGGCTTGTCAATAATTATTGGGGCGACGGTGTTATTTTTGCTACGCCAACCGGCTCTACGGCTTATTCGCTTTCTGCAGGTGGCCCTGTAGTTGCTCCTACTATCGAAAGTATTATACTTACACCCATATGTAATCATTCGCTTTTCAGTCATCCGATTATTTTCAGGCCTGATGAAAGGATGCGTGTTTACGCTACTAAAGAGGATGAAACCGAGCTTTGTGTTTCGTGCGATGGTGAGGCGCCGGTTTCCATAGGTGCAGGCTGTAGTGTAGTTGTACAGAAAGCTGAGCTGACTGCTGATTTCATAAGAATTAAATCCGACAGCTTTATTGAGATTCTCAATATGAAAATGTTACACCCTTAAGGAGTAATGAATATGAAAAAGAAAAGACTTGAGCTGATACTTAAAACTATTGAGCAATATGATATCTCAACCCAGGAAGAGTTGCTTAACGCTCTTAAGGAACATGGCCTGGATGTAACTCAGGCAACAGTTTCGCGTGATATTAAAGAGCTTGGACTTGTAAAGTCTATGGGCAGAAACGGTAAATACAAGTATTCGGCACCAAAAACAAACGATTCTGATGCTGTAAGAAATTTTCATAATATAATTGCACCTTCCGTGCTTTGGGTTGACTATGCTATGAATACCGTTGTTGTCAAATGCTATGCGGGTATGGCTCAGGCTGTTTGTGCTGCGTTTGACACAATGGAGCTTAACGGCGTTGTCGGCACTCTTGCAGGTGATGATACTATTTTTGTTCTCTGTCGCAATGAGGAACTTGCCGTAGAGCTTGTTCACAGTGTCAGAGATATGATTTCAAAGTAATATGCAGATGAGGTGGAGATATGCTCCAAAACCTTAAAATTGAAAATGTTGCTATAATCGAAAGTGCTGATATATATTTCAACAGCGGCCTGAATATTATGACGGGTGAAACAGGTGCAGGTAAATCAATAATTATTGATTCTATCAATGCTGTACTCGGTGAACGCACGTCAAGAGAACTTGTTCGTACAGGGACTCAAAAAGCCTCTGTAACAGCCGTATTTATGTCATCAAGTAATAAAATCAACAGTTTGCTTGAGGAACTCGGTATTGATGCCGAAGATGATAATACGCTTATTGTCTCACGTTCAATTTCGGTTGACGGCAAAAATGTTTGTCGTATCAATGGTACACCTGTAACGGTTGGTATGCTTAAATCACTCGGCAGAGAGCTTATTAATATTCACGGTCAGCACGACAGCCAGCGTTTGCTTGACCCCGAGAGCCATTGTTCCTTTGTCGATGAAATGGCCGGTAACGGTGACTTGATTGAAGATTATAAAAATAATTATTATGCACTTTGTGATATAAGACGTGAGATAGCTTCTCTGGTAACGGATGATGAAGAAAAATCCCGCAGAATTGACTTGCTGACTTATCAGATTTCCGAAATTGAAAACGCACAGCTTACTGTTGGCGAAATGGAAGAGCTGAGGTCAACAAAACTGTTTTATCGCAATATCGAGAAGATTTTAGCTGCTGTTAATGAGGCATATTCATTTATAAACGGTAATGATGAGGCTGCGGGTGCTTTGCAGGAAGTCAAGATGGCTGCCAATCGTCTTGACGATATGAGTGAATTTTCTGCTACAGTCAGTGAAAATGCACAGCTTCTTCACGATATTTCTTATCAGCTTGAAGATATGGAAGACAGGTTGCGTTCTTCTCTTGATGAGCTTGAATACGACCCGGAATATTTTTCGCAGGTTGAGGCAAGACTTGATTATCTGAATAAGCTCAGCAGAAAATACGGTTCAACTGAAGAAGAAATGCTTGAGTTTTGTGAGCGTTGTCGCAAAGAAAAGGAAGAAATTGAGTTTTCTGATGAAAAAGTAGCTGAGCTCAACCGTAGAGAAGCTGAACTGAATAAAAAAGTCAGTGACCTTGCGCAGCGGCTTACTGATATACGTGTAAGTGTTGGCGAAAGTTTTGCATCTGCCGTAAAATCTGAACTTGCTTTTCTCGATATGCCGAATGTTGTTTTTATCGTTGATTGCAGACCTACGTCGTTTAATGAGAACGGTGCGGATGAAATAGAGTTTTTAATTTCACCTAATGCAGGTGAGAATCCCAAACCTCTTGCAAAAATCGCTTCAGGCGGTGAACTCTCACGAATAATGCTTGCGATTAAAAATGTTCTGTCTGATAAGGACAGCATCGGTACATTGATTTTTGATGAAATTGATACCGGTGTCAGCGGCAGAGCTGCTGTCAAGCTTGGTAAGAAGCTGAAAGAGGTTTCTTCAGGCAGGCAAGTAATTTGTGTAACTCATCTTGCTCAGATTGCTGCACAGGCTGATCATCATTTTATGATAAGTAAATCAACGGTGGATGAGAAGACGTATACAGCAGTAAAACCGCTTGACCGAGAAAGCAGAAAGTATGAGCTTGCTCGTATAATCGGCGGTGAATCTGTTACGCAGATTCAGCTTGATATGGCTGAAGAAATGTTGACAAATATATAATTTTGTTATATTATCTCAAAGTATACTTTTTGGAGGAATAATAAAATGACTATTTATGACGAGCTCGTTGCCCGTGGCCTTATTGCACAGGTAACGGATGAAAAAGAAATCAAGGAACTTATCAATAACGGTAAGGCTGTATTTTATATCGGTTTCGACCCTACGGCTGACAGCCTTCATGTAGGTCACTTTATGGCACTTTGTCTTATGAAGCGCCTTCAGATGGCAGGCAATAAGCCGATTGCTCTTCTTGGCGGCGGCACAGGTATGATTGGTGACCCTTCGGGCAGAAGTGATCTTCGTCAGGTGCTTACAAAGGAAACAATTGAACATAATGTTGAGTGCTTCAAGAAGCAGATGAGCCGATTCATTGAGTTTGGCGAAGGTAAGGCAATGATGATCAATAATGCTGATTGGCTCCTTGACCTTAACTATGTTGATGTTCTTCGTGAGGTTGGTGCTTGCTTCTCTGTCAATAATATGCTTCGTGCAGAGTGCTATAAGCAGAGAATGGAAAAGGGTCTCAGCTTCCTTGAATTCAACTATATGATTATGCAGAGCTATGACTTCTATCATCTTTACAAAGAATACGGCTGTAATATGCAGTTCGGCGGCGATGATCAGTGGTCCAATATGCTTGGCGGCACAGAGCTTATCCGTAAAAAGCTCGGTAAAGATGCTTACGCTATGACTATTACACTTCTTCTTAATTCAGAAGGCAAGAAGATGGGCAAAACAGCATCCGGTGCCGTTTGGCTTGACCCCGAGAAGACTTCTCCGTACGATTTCTATCAGTACTGGCGTAATGTAAGTGATGCTGACGTACTCAAGTGTATCCGTATGCTTACATTCCTTCCGCTTGAAGAAATTGATGAGATGGACAAGTGGGAAGGCAGCCAGCTCAATAAGGCTAAGGAAATACTTGGATTTGAGCTTACAAAGCTTGTTCACGGTGAAGAAGAGGCTGTTAAGGCTCAGGAAGCTGCAAGAGCACTTTTCTCAAACGGTGCAAACACTGATAATATGCCGACAACCGTTCTTGCTGCAGGAGATTTTGCTGATGGCAAGATTGGTATTATCGATATTCTTGTTAAAGCTAACCTTGCAAAATCGCGTGGTGAAGCTCGCAGACTTGTTGAGCAGGGCGGCGTTTCACTTGATGATGTTAAGGTTGCTTCAATTGATGTTTCGGTTGAAGAATCGAAACTTGATGACGGTGGCTTTGTAATCGTTAAAAAAGGTAAAAAAGCCTTTAATAAAATCACAAAATAATATAACTGTTTGTATAAATACCGATGCGTTATGCATCGGTATTTTTTTATGACTTTTGCAGATAATAGCTTTGATTTGAATTTATAGAGGTTATATCAGTATGCTGAAGAAAGAAAATAAATTTAAAAATACAAATTATGATACAGATTTCAGACCGATTGTTGTTTTTTGTATAATAGTGTTTGGAATTGCGTTTTCCTGCATACAAATAGCTTTGATAAATATCAAGCAGCTTAATGCGGTTTCAGATATTAACACCAGCAAAACAATACTTGTTGGTGAAAGCAGAGGTGTTATTTACGATACCGATATGCGAAGATTGGTATGTAACGATTACAGCTACATTTGTGCTCTTACACCGGATATCAATTCATTAACAAAAATAAGAGGTTTTGTTGATGAAAACGAATATAATAATGCCGTTAATTATATTTCAAATCAAAATCCTATTCTTTTGAAAACGAAACAATATATTAACGACGATAGAATCGTGTGTGAGAAAATATACAAACGGTATAATGATTATCAAATTGCAGCGCATTTAATAGGTTATACAGACAGTAGTTGCAGAAAAGGTCTCGCAGGTTTTGAACACGCATATGACAAATTTCTGATACAGCAAAGCGGTTTTTGTAAAGCAAGGTTCTTTATTAACGGAAACGGTTCGGTAATGCTTGGTGGTAAGATCGAAAAAATCGAAGATAATTTTAACTCTTCGGGCGGTGCAGTGTTGACAATAGATAAACGTTTTCAAACGGCTTTGGAGAAAGCTATGGACAATGGCTCATTTGAAAAAGGTGCAGCAGTTTTAATCGATATTAAAACCGGTGCTATAAAAGCTTCTGTCAGCAGGCCGAATTTTAACCCGAATAAAATTGATGAATATATAAACGACACTGATTCAGCACTTTTTAATCGTGCTTTCGGTGCGTATCCCATTGGCTCGGTGTTTAAACCTCTGGTAGCGGTGTCGGCACTTGAACAGGGGATTGATCCTGATGAAGAGATATTTTGTGACGGAAAAATTACGGTAAATTCTGTGAGCTTTGGTTGCACCGAAAGTCACGGCAAAGTTAATATGTCAACAGCTTTAGCGTATTCTTGCAACTGCTATTTTGTAAATTTAATCGAGAAAATCGATTGTACACAGGTTATAGATCTTGCGCAGTCTCTGGGCTTTGGTAACGCTGTTATTATTGCGGATAATTTAAAAACTTACAGCGGATATTTACCTGATATCAGCGAACTTGATTCGTCGGCGGCACGTGCGAATTTTTCTTTCGGTCAAGGCAAATTAACGGCAACGCCTTATCAGATAGCTATGCTTTATTGTTTGATATCAAATGGCGGAGAATACTATAAGCCTTATCTGTTAAAGGGTTTCTGTAATGATGAAGGAAAGTTTGAATCTGCAGAAGATTTTTCATATCCTGTTAAATTGATTTCATTTGAAACCGCCGACATTTTAAAGCAATACCTTGAGCTTGCAGTCAGAGAAGGAACCGGTAAGGCTGCAGCGTTACCCGGTATGCAGGTTGCAGGTAAAACATCAACTGCTCAAAGCGGTGAATTTGTTAACGGCAAAGAGCGTCTTGTTACATGGTTTGCAGGTTTTTTTCCATATGAAAATCCGGAATATGTTGCGGTGATAGTTTGTGAAGACGGTATATCGGGTGCTAAAGATTGCGCACCTGTTTTTTCAAAAATCGCAAATGAGGTAATCCGGTTAAAATATTAAATAAAAATCTTTACTTTATTATAATAAATGTGATATAATACAGTGATTATATTTTGATGGAGTAAGCATATGAGAATTATCGGCATTGATCCGGGTTATGCAATAGTTGGTTACGGTATTGTTGATTATAACTCAAATCATTTTTCAGTTGTTGATTACGGTGCGGTTACAACTAAGGCTCACACTCCGTTTGACAGCAGACTTTCGTCAATATACGAGGGTCTTACTCATTTGATTTCGACATACAAACCTGATGCAATGTCGATAGAAAAGCTTTTTTTCAATACTAATACAACTACCGCAATTGATGTAGCACAGGCGAGAGGTGTGATTGTTCTTGCAGCTGCACAAAGCGGCCTTGATATTGCCGAATATACACCGTTGCAGGTAAAACAAAGCGTTGTCGGTTACGGCAGAGCTGAAAAAAAACAAGTTCAGGAAATGACGAGGTTGATGCTCAACCTTAAGTCTGTTCCCAAACCTGACGATACTGCCGATGCACTTGCTCTTGCAATATGCCATGCTCACTCTGCAGGCTCAATGCTTGGCAGAATCAGAATTAACGGAGGTTAAATTATGTTCTATTCTCTTACGGGAAATGTTGTATATACCGATGAATCGAGTGTTGCACTCAGCTGTTCCGGTGTTGCATTCCGTTGCTATACCAGTTTCAATACTCTTTGCAAAATCGGTTCGACCGGCGAAACCGTAACACTGTATACATATCTCAGTGTACGTGAAGATGCACTTGACCTTTTCGGTTTTTACGATACAGCCGAGCTTGACTGTTTTAAAATTCTGATTGGTGTTTCCGGAGTCGGTCCGAAAGCGGCATTGGCAATTCTCTCCAGGCTTACTCCCGATAAACTTTCTCAGGCGGTAGCTACCGGTGATGTCAAAGCTATTACTGCCGCTCAGGGTGTAGGTCCGAAGATTGCTCAACGTATTATTGTTGAGCTTAAAGACAAACTTGCACCGTTTGCAAGTGCCGCTGCTACAGTGGATTTCTCATCGGTTTCTGCCGTGAATACATCTTCCGGCGGCAGTGATGCGGTAGATGCACTTATGTCGCTCGGTTACAGCCGCTCAGAGGCAAGCCTTGCTGTCGGTAAACTTGATCAGTCGTTACCGGTCGATGAGCTTATTAAGCAGGCTTTGATGAAACTTGCTATGAACTTATAAGGAGTTGAAAGCTTATGATGGATGAAATGGATTTTGAAAACCGAATTGTCGCTTCGGGATATACTCCTGAAGATAACGATATCGAGCTTTCACTCAGACCTCAACGTATAGAAGATTATATCGGACAGGAAAAGGTAAAAGAAAACCTGCGTATATATATTGAGGCGGCAAAATCAAGATGTGAGCCGCTCGACCATGTTTTGTTGTACGGACCTCCCGGTCTTGGTAAGACAACACTTGCAGGTATTATTGCCAACGAAATGGGGGTTAATTTCCGAGTAACTTCGGGTCCCGCAATTGAAAAACCAGGTGATCTTGCTGCGCTGCTAACAAACCTTAACGAAGGCGATGTGCTTTTTGTTGATGAAATTCACAGACTTTCGCGTGCGGTTGAGGAAGTGTTGTATCCTGCTATGGAGGATAATGCACTTGATATTATTATCGGCAAAGGTCCTTCGGCAAGGTCAATAAGACTTGATCTTAAGCGTTTTACTCTAATCGGTGCAACAACACGTGCAGGTCAGCTGAGTGCACCGCTTCGTGACCGATTCGGTGTTATATTCCGTCTTGAGTTATACACTCCCGAAGAACTTTCGGGTATAGTACGACGTTCCGCAGGAATACTTAATATCGGGATTGATGAAGAGGGTGCACTCGAAATTGCATCGCGCTCACGAGGCACGCCGAGAATTGCAAACAGATTGCTCAAACGCGCAAGAGACTTTGCGCAGGTGCTCGGTAAAGGTGAAATCGATCTTGAGAGTGCTCAGCTTGCCCTTAATCGAATGGAGATTGATGAGTTAGGTCTTGATAATATAGACAGACTGCTGCTTTCTTCGATAATTAAGTTTTATAAAGGCGGTCCTGTAGGTCTTGAAACTATTGCCGCGGCAATAGGTGAGGAAGCGGTTACAATTGAAGATGTTTATGAGCCTTATCTTATGCAAATCGGATTTTTGAGTCGCACTCCGCGCGGAAGAATGGTTACTCCTGCCGGATACGCACATCTCGGTATACCTATGGAAGGACAGCAGACATTATTCTGAAAGGATTGATATAAAAATATGGGCAGACTTTTCGGAACTGACGGAGCAAGGGGTATTGCAAACAGTGAACTTACTTGTGAGCTTGCTATGCAGATTGGTCGTGCAGCGGCAATGGTGCTTTCTGACGGAAACCGCAAGCGTCCGCGTGTACTTATCGGAATGGATACAAGAATTTCTTCTGAAATGCTTCAATCAGCTATTTCTGCCGGACTTTGCTCGGTAGGTGCAGACGTTTTGCAGCTTGGTGTTCTGCCTACTCCTGCTGTTGCTTTTCTTGTAAAAGAGTACGGTTATGATGCCGGTGTAATGATTTCGGCATCTCATAATCCCTGCGAATATAACGGAATTAAAATATTTAAGTCAGACGGTTATAAATTACCCGATGATGTTGAAGAGAAAATTGAGGCTATTATTCTTGACGGTACAATAATTCCCGATGTTAAAATCGGCGGAGCAGTTGGCCGTATCAGATCCTCCGATATGCCGCGTTTTGATTATATAGAGCATCTTCTTGAAACCGTTAATGTTGATTTTTCCGGTATTAAAATAGCCCTTGACTGCGCTAACGGTTCTGCATCGTTTACAGCTCCAGAGCTGTTCACAGAGCTTGGTGCTGATTTTGAAGTGCTTTCAGCAGTGCCTAACGGTATTAATATTAACCGTGATTGCGGTTCAACTCATCTTGCATCACTTCAGAAATTCGTAAAAGAAAACAACTGCGTTGCAGGATTTGCTTTTGACGGTGATGCTGACAGATTGCTTGCAGTTGATGAAAACGGTGATATTGTTGACGGTGACAAAATTGTTGCAATTTGTTCGAGATACCTGAAAAAGCAAAACAAGTTGAAAAAAGATACGGCTGTGGTAACCGTAATGAGTAATATGGGCTTTCACGATTACTGCAAAAAATATGGCATAAATACAGAAGTTACTTCAGTTGGCGACAGATATGTACTTGAGCGTATGCTTGAGGGTGGATACTCAATTGGCGGCGAGCAGTCAGGCCATGTTATATTTCTTGACTACGCATCTACCGGTGATGGCCAGTTGACTGCGATTCAGCTTCTTCAGATTATAAAGCTCAGCGGTAAAAAATTAAGTGAGCTTGCTTCTGAAATTGAGATTTATCCGCAGGTTATCAAAAATGTCCGTGTTTCCAAAATCGGCAAAGTACGTTACTCAAAGGATGAAGAAATTAAAAAAGCTGTTTCAAGTGCTGAAAAAGAGCTTGGTGAAAACGGCAGAGTTCTTGTAAGAGTTTCGGGTACAGAGCCTCTTGTACGTGTTATGGTAGAGGGTAAGGATAATGTTCTTATCGAAAGACTTGCCGATGAAATAGCAACTGTTGTTAAAGAACGTCTTATATAAAGAATGTCTTATATGAAGATATAAAGAGGAATTATAATGAGAATTTCTGATAATTGGAAAGATTATGAATTGCTTGACTGTACTGACGGCGAGCGATTGGAGCGTTGGGGCGATGTTATATTAATTCGTCCGGACCCTCAGGTTATATGGAAAACAGGCAGACGTCATCCTATGTGGCGTAAGGCAAATGCACGCTATAACCGTTCACAGACAGGCGGCGGTAAATGGGAGCTGCTTGGTAAACTTCCCGACAGATGGGAAATTTCCTATGGCGATCTGACTTTTAATATTAAAACTATGGGTTTTAAGCATACAGGTCTTTTTCCTGAACAGGCAACAAACTGGGATTTGGTCAGAGGTATGATTGAATCATCCGACAGACCGCTTAAGGTTCTTAATCTTTTTGCTTATACAGGTGGTGCTACTGTTGCGGCGCTCAAGAGCGGTGCTCAGGTTACCCATGTTGATGCCTCCAAAGGTATGGTTCAATGGGCTAAAGAAAATGCCGCATCAAGCGGTGTGCTTGACGGTAAAGTTCGTTGGCTTGTTGATGACTGTATTAAGTTTGTACAGCGTGAAATACGCAGAGCTAACAAGTACGATATAATAATTATGGATCCGCCTTCTTACGGAAGAGGTCCGGGTGGAGAAGTATGGAAGCTTGAAGATGAAGTTTATAACTTCGTTTCACTTTGCGAACAGCTTTTGTCAGATGATGCTGTTGCCATGCTCATAAATTCTTACACAACAGGTCTTTCACCGTCAGTTATGGAATACATACTCGGTTCTACTGTTGTGCCAAAGCACGGCGGCTCTGTTTCGGGTTCGGAGCTTGGCTTGCCTGCAACTCTTTCTGGTATGCCGTTACCGTGCGGTGCTACTGCAATCTGGAGAAAATAAAATGGGAAGTATAATTGATTTTGAAAATGTCTGCTTCAGATATGAAGCAGATGATGAGGGAAAGCAGCTGCCGCTTGCCGTTGATAATGTTACTTTAAGTATCGAAAAAGGGAGCTTTGTTGCAGTTCTTGGTCATAACGGCTCTGGCAAATCAACTCTTGCTAAGCTTACAAATGCGATAAATATACCCGAAAGCGGAAAAATCACGGTTAACGGAATGGATACCGCTGACGAAAAATTTACCGATGAAATCAGAAGGACTGTCGGTATGGTTTTTCAGAACCCAGATAATCAGATTGTTGCTACAATTGTCGAGGATGATGTTGCCTTTGGTCCGGAAAATCTTGGTGTTGAGCCTTCAGAGATAAGACGTCGCGTTGATGATGCGTTAAAGGCTGTCAATATGTATGAATTTCGTAACAGTGAGCCGCATAAGCTTTCAGGCGGTCAGAAACAGCGTGTTGCTATCGCAGGTGTAATTGCTATGCAGACAGAGTGCATTGTGCTTGATGAACCGACGGCTATGCTTGATCCTAACGGCAGGCAGGAAGTGCTCTCAACGATTAAAAAACTCAACAAAGAAATGGGCATTACAGTTGTTCTTGTTACTCATTTTATGGATGAAGCTGTAACAGCTGACCGTGTTGTTGTTATGGACAGTGGTAAAGTAATAATGGATGGTACGCCGCGCGAAGTTTTTTCTCAGTCGGAAAAACTTATCAATGTCGGTCTTGATATTCCGCAGGCTACTCAGCTTTCCTGTGCTCTTAATGCTCAAGGGATTGATATTCCTACAGATCTTCTTGATGAAAATGAATGTGCCGAAGCGATTTATAAGCTTTTAAGGAGTAAATGATGCCGATAATTTCGCTCAAAAATGTTTCTCACACTTATAGTGAGGGTACACCTCTCAGTGTGAGTGCAATACAGAATATAAATCTTGATATTGAAAGCGGAGAGCTTGTTGGCATAATCGGTCACACAGGCTCCGGTAAAAGCACCCTTGTTCAGCATCTTAACGGTCTTCTTAGGCCTACTGCGGGTACTGTTGAAATTGACGGTGAGGATATCTGGGCAAATAAGAAAAAGATACGTTCGATCCGTTTTAAGGTCGGTTTGTGCTTTCAGTATCCCGAATATCAGCTGTTTGAAGAGACTGTATATAAAGATATTTCTTTCGGCCCGAGAAATATGGGTATGTCGGATGAAGAAATTGATTCAAGTGTTTTACGTGCGGCAGAATATGTCGGCTTAAAAAAAGAGTTGCTTGAAAAATCTCCGTTTGATCTTTCGGGTGGTGAAAAACGCCGTGCGGCAATTGCCGGAGTAATGGCGATGAATCCCAAAATACTTATTCTTGATGAACCCACAGCGGGTCTTGACCCCAAAGGCAGACAAGAAATTCTTGATATGATTGTTGACTACAGACATAAAACCGGAAGTACGGTTTTGCTTGTTTCACATAGTATGGAAGATGTTGCGGGTGTTGCTACAAAGATACTTGTAATGAATAAATCGCAGGTAGCGATGTACGATACCGTTGAAAATGTATTTTCGCATGCCGATGAGCTTGAACAAATGGGTCTTAATGTACCGCAGGTTACACGTATTTTTATGAAACTCAAAGCGAAGGGTATTGATATTGCAACAAATGTATACTCAGTAGCTGACGGATGTAACAGACTTGTATCTCTTCTGAAAGGAGGCAAGTGCTGATGAGAGGAATATCGATAGGACAGTTTTATCCCGGAAAATCATTGCTTCATAAAATGGACCCCCGCAATAAAATTGTTCTCACGCTTGTATTTATCTTGCTGATATTCTTTTGTAAGAATTTTTGGGCATTAGGTCTTATGGCTGGATTTTTGTTTGTCGGTATGCTTATTTCCGGTGTACCGATGAAGATGCTTATAAAAAGTCTCAGAGCAATATTGATGATAATTTGCATTACTGCAGCACTTAACCTCTTTTATATAACCGACGGAAATGTGTTGTTCCCCGGTACTTTTCTAAAGATAACCGATAAGGGATTGTATACCGCAATTTTTATGACAGTCAGAATAGCCTGCCTTATTATCGGCAGTTCACTTATGACTTTTACAACTACACCTACAATGCTTACCGATGCAATCGAGAGGTTGTTGTCACCGCTTAAAATATTTAAAATTCAGGTTCATACCTTGGCGATGATGATGACACTGGCTCTCAGGTTTATTCCTACACTTATTGAAGAAATTGACAAAATAATGAATGCACAGAAGGCGAGAGGTGCTGACCTAGAAAGCGGTAATCTCGTTCAGCGTGCGAAATCACTTGTACCGATACTTGTTCCGCTATTTGTTTCGTCGTTCAGGCGAGCATACGAATTGGCTTTTGCCATGGAGTGCCGCTGTTATACAGGCGGCAACAACAGGACAAGAATGAAACAGATGAAGTTCTCTTATCTTGATTTATTGTTTGTTTTTGCAATGTTATGTATAATTGCCGGTGTGATTTTGCTTAATTACTTTTTTGTTCACTTGATTTGATTTTGGTTGGTGTTTTATTTGAGAAATTTACTTCTTACAATAAAATATCTCGGCACTTCTTACAGTGGCTGGCAGGTGCAGACAAATGCTCCTTCGGTTCAGCAAACGCTTCAGGATGCTGTAGAGAAGCTGTTTTGTGTGCGTGAAAATATTACCGGTTGCAGTCGTACAGATGCAGGTGTGCACGCGAATATGTACTGCTGCAACATACGTACTGAAAGTAAGTTGCCTTGTGATGTAGTTGTCAGAGGGCTTAATGCGTATTTGCCTTGCGATATCAGTGTGGTTTCCTGTCATGAGGTTGATTACGATTTCCACGCAAGATATGATTGCATAGGTAAAGAGTACGTGTATCTTATACGCAACACTCCTGTGCCTGATCCTTTTATGCACGGACGATGTTGGTCTTTTAATAAAAAAATTGATGCTGATTTCCTTAACGGACAGGCTCAGGCTTTTTGCGGTACGCACGATTTCAAAGCCTTTTGCTCTGTCGGAAGCAGTGTACAGACGACTGTCAGGACTGTTAAGGCTTTTTTCGTTATACGTGAAGACGATATGATAAAGATGTCGGTTGAGGCCGACGGCTTTCTGTATAATATGGTGCGGATTATGGTTGGTACTCTTACCGATATATCGCTGGGTAAAATCAAACCTGATTCAATCGGCAAAATAATTGATTCGCTTGATCGTTCTCAGGCCGGTATTACCGCACCGCCTCAAGGATTATATTTGAATAAAGTTTACTATAAAGGATGTGAGTATTATGGATGATAGCTCAAAGAAGCGTGGCTTTTCAGATGAAGAAGAAAAACGAATGCGGGCACGTTCTGCCGCGAGAGCCAAAGAACGTGAAGAACAACAAAAAAAAGCGGACGCAAAAAAAGAAAAACGCAAAGTAGCAATAAAAAAGACAAGTACAATTGCAAAGATATTGCTGATTATTATGGTAATATCATCGCTGTTGTTTATTGCTGCAGGTTCGTTAGGTAATGTGACGTTCAGTAAGATTGTTGATTCTGTCAAAGAGTTTTTTCTGAATCTTCAGGCAGGTGACGGCTATCCGATTGATGTTGGTTCAGGCAGTGTTGACGATATGTTTATGCTTGGCGAAACTGTTGTGCTTTTGCAGAAAAATGAAACGTCGCTGTTGAATAAAACAGCAAAAGAAATTGCAAATTATCCTCATTCTTATTCCAAGCCTATGGCTTTTGTCGGTGCCGGCAGAATTCTTATTTGTGACCGTGTTACAGGCAGATATACGATTAATGATCACAGTGAGCAGTTGCACTCTGCAGAATTGCATAACGAAGTATTTGCCTGCACAGTCAGCAAAAAGGGTAAGTATGCTTTTTCTGTTAATGACAGCGGTTCTTCAAGTATGGTTTCAGTTTACGATTCTGACTACGAAAAGCTGTTTGATTTCAAATGTGCTGATGAATACATAATCGGTCTTTCGTTTTCACCCGACAGCAAAAAATTGGCTGTAATTGGTATCGGTTCAAAAAATGCAGGTATATATTCAAAACTCTATGTATTGGATATTAAGCAGGAAAGTATCGTTACATCGCTTGAATTTACAGGTGAGTCGCTTAATAATGTGTTTTACAGTTCAAAGGAAAACATAATTGTTGTCGGTGAAAATTATTTCAGCATAATACAAGATGGTAAAGTTAAAGAAAAAATAGATTTTGGTTATAATACTGTTTCACGTTTTGATAGTGATCCGAACGGAAATTTTGCTGTTGCATTATCTAAATACGGCAGCATAGATTCCGGCACTATTGCACTGTATGACAGTAACGGAGATAAGATCTACGGTGTTGATATTCCGAGCTCGATTGAATGCATTGATTATGACGGTAAAACTTTATGTTTTGTTGACGGTAATAATATGGTGCATACCTACAATAAAAAAGGTGTGTTAATCGGTCAGTCTCAGCTTGATGCACCTGCACAGGATGTTACTGTAAGCGGAAAATACTGTTATGCTCTTTGTTTCGGTACAATCAGACAGCTTGCTGTTGATACTGATATAAGTTGAATTAGGGGGTATTAAGTTGGAATTTTTTTCTCAGTTTGGAATTGACCTTCTGTTTGCTGTATTATTGGTTATCAGCACGCTTACTGCAATAAGGAAAGGCTTTTTAAAGTGTGCACTTTCACTTGTCAGCGTATTATTAGCTTTTGTTGTTGCATCTTCTCTTAATGAGCCTGTTGCCGAATGGTGCTATGATAGCTTTATTTCCGATTTTGTTGTTGAAAAAGTCGAAAATAATCTTCCTGAAGACATTGATTATGATTCGGTAGTTGAATCAATTCCTGATTTTGTAGTTGAACATTTAGGCAACAAGGAAATTGAGGATACTGTTGATGAATTAAAAGAAAAAGACCTTTCAACTCATAAAATAGCGGAAAAAATTTCAGATAAATTTATAAGTCCCGTTATTATATTGGTATTGAAACTTATTTGCTACATTATAATTTTCTTGATTTTAAGATTTTTGTTGGGCATCGTTTCGCGTATTATATGCAAATTTGTAGATATACCTGCATTAAAGCAGCTTAACAAAGCTTTAGGCGGAGTATTGGGTTTTCTCAAGGGCTTATTTGTTGTTTTCTCATTGGCAGTTGCTTTAAACTTTGTTGCGCAGTTGTTAAATAAATTCAATATTGATGTTGAGATTGTTCAGGCTATTGAAAATTCATTTATTTGTGATATTATAAGTGATATAGTAAAATAATTATAGGAGAGATACATTTATGGTTAAACGTTATTTAAAAGATTGGAATACCATTCCGAATTTAATTTCTTATGTCAGAATTCTTCTTGTCCCTGTTTTTGCAATACTTTTCCGTCAGGGTTATCTAGGTTGGGCGCTTGTTGCAATTGTTGTTTCAGGTCTCACCGACTTTGTTGACGGTAAAATCGCACGCAGATTCAATCAGGTCAGTGATCTTGGTAAACTTCTTGACCCTCTTGCCGATAAGATTACACAGATAACTCTTGCAATCCTTCTCTTCCTTGAATTTAACGAGTGCAATGATTCCCTTATGAAAACATTCAGCTGGGTGTTCCTTGTTTTCCTTGTAAAAGAAGCAATATTTGTTGTTGGCGGTGTGATTATGCTTTCTCTCGGTATGGTTCCGAGTGCTGCTGAAATATACGGAAAAGTATCAACATTCTTCTTCTACGGTGTTATGGTAATTCTCTTCCTTTTCGGCCCCGAAGTTGGTGTTCTTTCCCAGAAAGTTTTCACTCTTCCTTCGACAGTATGCGTAGTACTCATCGTTATATCTGTTATACTTACACTTGTTGCATTTGTTTCCTATATTCCCGATGTAGTCAGACAGTGTAAGAAAAAATTTTCCAAGAAATAAAAGTGTTCCAGGAGTAAATTAAGTAATGAAAAGAATGATGTGCAGTAAATGCAATCAACGTCCGGCAGTTATATTTATCCAGCGTGTTGAAAACGGTCAGACCACACCCGAGGGTCTCTGTCTTAAATGTGCTATGGAAATGAATATTGGTCCCATCAAGCAGATGATGGAAAGTATGGGCATAACCGAAGAAGAGGTCGATGCTGTTACCGAGCAGATGGATGCTGCTATGGAGGGTATCGACGAGGGTGCTTTTGAAAACGGCGGTGCACCCACTTTTCCGTTTATGCAGAATTTTATGAATCTTTCTGATAACGGACCTGAAATTGAGGACGCCGAAGAGGGTGAGGTTAATACTCCGCCCGAAGAAAAAAAGCGTGGTTTCGGTAAGAAGAAAAAGAAGCCCGACGAAAACAAAAGAAAATATCTTTCTTTATATTGTACAAATCTTACCGCCAAGGCAAAAGATGGCAAGATTGACAGAATAATCGGCAGAGATAATGAAATTTACCGTTCGGTACAGATTCTTTGCCGCCGTTCAAAGAATAATCCCTGTCTTATCGGTGAGCCCGGTGTAGGTAAAACTGCAATTGCCGAAGGTCTTGCTCTGCGTATTGCAAGCGGCGATGTGCCTGCGAAGCTTGCTGATAAAGAAATTCATTTGCTTGACCTTACCGCGCTTGTTGCAGGTACACAGTTCAGAGGTCAGTTTGAGAGCAGAATCAAGGGTCTTGTTGACGAAGTGAAGTCTGAGGGTAATATAATTCTGTTTATCGATGAGGTTCATAATCTTGTCGGTACAGGTGATGCCGAAGGTTCAATGAATGCGGCGAATATCCTCAAGCCCGCTCTTTCCCGCGGTGAGATTCAGATCATCGGTGCTACTACTTTTACCGAATACCGTAAGTATATTGAGAAGGATGCCGCTCTTGAGCGCAGACTTCAGCCTGTAAAGGTTGAAGAACCTTCAGTTGAAGATACCTATAAGGTGCTTCTCGGTATTAAAGATTATTATGAAAATTACCATAGAGTAAAAATAAACGATTCTCTGGTATATAGTGCGGTTATACTATCCGAGCGATATATCAATGACCGGTTTCTACCCGATAAGGCTATAGATTTGCTTGATGAAGCATGTACTTGTGCAAACCTTCGCAATAAGTATATCAGTATGTGTGAGATGGCTGAAAAACGACTTGCTTCTCTTAAAGTTGAGCATCAGCGACTTTCGGAAGAAAAAGAAATCGATTACGAAGCAGTATCCAAAGTGAAAGCTGAAATAATGGCTTGTGAGAACGAGATTAATAATCTCTCTGTACTTGCTGCCGATAATAATGTAACGGAAGATGATATTGCAAAGGTTATTCAGCTCTGGACAGGTATTCCTGCACAGAAAGTAATTGAGAGCGATCTTCGCCGTCTTGCTGATCTTGAAAACAGACTTAAAGCAAAGCTTATAGGTCAGGATGAAGCAATAAAGCTTGTAGCTTCGGCTATCAAGCGTGGCAGGGTACAGATCAGTCCCAGACGCAGACCGTCATCGTTTATCTTTGTCGGTCCTACAGGTGTAGGTAAAACCGAG
Organism: Acutalibacteraceae bacterium; assembly: GCA_045631965.1. Classification (GTDB taxonomy): domain Bacteria; phylum Bacillota; class Clostridia; order Oscillospirales; family Acutalibacteraceae; genus UBA8612. The sequence continues at coordinate 43,381 of JAZQVR010000020.1, read as the reverse complement.
CTTGTGAAGCTTCTCTCGCAGGAGCTTTTTGATACCCCGGAAACACTTATCAGGCTCGATATGTCTGAGTTTATGGAAAAGCACAGTGTTTCAAGAATTATCGGTTCTCCTCCCGGATATGTTGGTTATGACGAAGCAGGTCAGCTTACTGAAAAAGTGCGCAGAAAGCCGTATTCGGTAATCCTTTTTGATGAAATCGAAAAAGCTCACCCCGATGTTATGAATATCCTTCTTCAGATTCTTGATGAAGGCAAGATAAACGATGCTCAGGGCAGGACTGTCAGCTTTGAAAACACAGTAATTATCATGACGTCAAATGCAGGAAGTGACAGGAAAGACGGCTCTCTCGGCTTTGCCAAGAGCAAGAGCGAAGCTACAACGGACAGAGCTATGAAAGCTCTTCGCGAATTTTTACGTCCCGAGTTTATCGGCAGGGTTGATGAGATTGCTGTGTTCAATGACCTTACAGCAGAGAACTATAAGGATATTGCAGTTCTTATGTTGGACGAGCTTGTTGAGCCACTTCAAAATAAAGGCATAAAATTCTCTTGGAGCGAAGACGTGCCTTCAGCACTTGCTGCTAAATGTGAGAACGGTACCCGAGGTGCACGCGATTTGCGCAACGCAATACGCAGAAGTGTTGAGGATAAGATAGCAAATCTTATTGTGGATAATGCAGAAACTCCGCTGAAGGCTGTTTCTCTCGGTGTAGACGGTAATGAGATTGTCATAACTTCAATGTAATAAATTAACAGGACATCGGTAAAAAATTACCGATGTCCTGTTTTAAATTTTAGTCTATTGTTACCGTTGAGTTGCTTTTATCGGAAATGTATGCGTTTTCAAGCAGCTGTGTAAGTGCGGTTGCGGCATCAAGGTCAAGTCCTTCAGGTGTACCTGTGCCGTCAATGCACGCATTTACAAATTTTTCTATCGGAGTTATATCGTTTTCTTCAGCTTTAGGTTCGTAAAATCCGTTGCAATATTCGGAAGTTTCTCTTGTCCTGATGGAGAGCTTCCAATCATTTTCAATAATTGTACCTTCTGTGCCGTAAACCTCAACACGGTGCGGTGAAGAATATGAATCAAAACCTGTTTCGGATATTCCGATAATACCGTTTTCAAATTCAATAATCGCTACAGCGTTTTCATCGACTTTTGAACCGAGAGGGGAGTTGAAAAGTGCACTGATTCTCTTAGGCTTACCGCAAAGCGCTGCAAGTTGATACATCGGGTGACAACCGAGATCCATCATAGCACCGCCGCCTGCATCTTTTTCTTCAAACCAGTATTCGGGCAACCAACCGTTGCTGACACCGCTGTGCGCGTTGCGGATTCGTACTGTAGTAACAGTGCCGAGCTTTCCTGAATCGATATATGACTTTATAAATTTGGTGGACTTATTAAATAACTGCGGATAGGAAATCGTAAATGTAACACCATTTGCTCTGATTGCATCAGCAATCTTCTTGCATCCTTCAACAGTAGTCGAAAGTGCTTTTTCGGTAAATATGTGTTTGCCTGCATTGGCAGCTTTAACCAGTATGTCGTCGTGCATAGTAGTTGGTGTGCAGCAAACTACTGCGTCAACATCGTCGCGTGCGAGAAGTACATCTATATCGGGTTCAAAGTCAACATTCAACTCTTTTGCCCAATCATTACCTCTTGCCTTATCCTCATCCCATACGGCAGTGATTTCAGCTTTTTCGGTAGCTTTTATATCTCTTGCGTAACCTGCGGCGTGTACGTGCCATTTTGAAAGCATAGCAACTCTTAACATAGGATTTTACCTCCGTCAGATTTCTGTTACGATTTCGCCGCAACCGTTGGCTTTTTGTTCGGCAATAAATGATTCAATTGCTTCGACTTTAGGCATAGCTTCGGAACAGCTGTGTGCCGAAACAAGCATTGATGCAGAGGCTGTAGCAAATTCAAGAGCATCCTTGAGTGATTTACCGTTGAGAATTGAGTAAAGAAATGCGGAAGCATAGCCGTCGCCGCCGCCAAAGCCCTTGAGCATCTTGACAGGGAAGATATTAACTTTGTAGTTAGTGCCGTCTGCAGCATAGGCATAAGAGCCTTCCTTGCCGTGCTTGATAATTATAAGCTTAGCACCGTAGCTGTGCCAGAGCTTAGCAGATGCGAGGTCATCGTTACCGCCGCCCGTTATAGACTCGGTAAGGTCAAATTCTTCTCTTGAGCCGAGTATCATATCTGCATTCTGAGCAACGAGATTGTAGTAAATGGAAATCTCGTCTTTGTTTTTCCAGGTGTAACTGCGGTAGTCAATATCAAAGACGACAACAGTGCCGTTTTTCTTTGCGAGGAACATTGCCTTAAGAGCAGCTTCACGGCTGGGTGAAGTGCAAAGAGAAGTGCCTGAAATTACAAGGATTTTTGCCTGTTTTATGTATTCTTCATCTATATCTTCAACATCAAGCATAAGGTCAGCGACACCGTCACGATACATAAGAATGCTTGATTCGGTAGGACTCTTTATTTCGGTAAATGTAAGACCGAGGTTTTCGCCATTTTTGCAACGTACAATATGAGATACATCTATACCGTCATTTTTAAAATAGTTTGTTACATAGTCTCCGAACTGGTCGTCAGATACTCTTGCAAAAAATCCGCATTTTGCACCAAGCCTTGCAAGGCCGACAGCAATGTTAGCGGGAGAGCCGCCGACGTATTTGTTGAAATTACTGCTCTCGGAAAGCGGTTTGTTCATATCAGTAGGGTTAAAGTCGATTGCAACTCTGCCAAGCGGTATAACATCATAAGGTCTGGTGTTGTCAAAATTGAAGTAATTCATTATGTTTACCTCCGATATTTTTAGTTTAATTATTTTTGTAATAAATACTCTTAAGACCGTCAAGCAGCAGATTGTCGTCGTAAGCAATATCACGTTTGCAATGTTTTACAATTGGCTTCGCATAGCCGCCTGTGGCGATTATTGATGCGAATGAATAACCAAGCTCACTTTCAAATCTGTCTATCATTCCGTCAATCATACAAGCTGTACCGTAAACCGTACCCGATTGCATACAGCTGATTGTTTCTGTGCCGATTGTTTTTTCGGGAGCTTTTATATTGACCGCAGGCAACTGTGAAGCACCGTTTGACAGTGCGTTGAGTGATAGACCGATACCGGCTGAAATTGTACATCCGAGGAAGGTACCGCTGTTGTCAATAACAAACATTTTGTTTGCTGTGCCAAGGTCAATAACAAGACAGGGGAGAGGATATTTATCGATTGCGGCTACTGAACCCACAACCATATCAGCACCAAGCTGTCCCGGGATTTGTGTAGCAATTTTCAGGTCAGTACGAATACTCTGGTCAATATATTTTGGTGTACAACCTGTTGTAAGTTTGACCGCGCTTCCGATATCACGGGTGATTTCGGGCACTACAGAGCTGATTATCGCAGCTTTGCATTGTTTTGGGTCAAGAGAATTAAGGTTGAACATATTGAGCATTTCAAAGGCGTATTCGTCTCTTGTTCGGACACGCTGTGTGGCAAGTCTGCTTACAAAGCATAACTCATCGCCTTTATACATACCAAGCGTAATATTTGTGTTTCCTATATCGATGGTCAGAAGCATAGTCTTTACCTCCATTTACTAATATATTTTTATCATATTTTAATTTAATAGTCAATTACAACTTGAAATGTATTTTTATGTATGTTATAATGTTTAAAAATTTTTAATAGGATGTGTTATTATGAGCAAAAAATCATGTTTCTTCTCAGAATTCAAAGAGTTTATTATGCGTGGTAACGTTATCGACCTTGCAGTCGGCGTTATCATCGGTGCTGCTTTTCAGGCAATCATCAAATCACTTGTTGATGACCTTGTAATGCCTGTTATCAGCATTTTCACAAAGGGTGTAGATTTTGCAAATATGTTTGTTGTTATTGATAAGGCTGCCGCTGCTGAAGCAGGTCTTAAAGCTGGTGCAACACTTGCTGAGGCTCAGGAGCTCGGCGTTGCTGTATTCGCATACGGTAACTTTGTAAATGCTGTTATCAACTTCATTATTATGGCATTTGTTATTTTTGTTCTTGTCAGAACAATCAACAAGCTCCGCGACAAGGCTGCTAAGAAAGAAGCTGTTGTTGAAGCTGCACCTACAACCAAAACTTGTCCCTACTGTAAGAGTGAGATTGCTCTTGATGCAACAAAGTGTGCTCACTGTACATCAGACGTACAATAATTACGGAGAGCTGACTCTATGAAAATCGCTTTTATCGGTGCAGGCAATCTTGCTACTGCGCTTGTTATCGGTTCATCACAATCGGATTTCTTTAATGAAAACGAGTTCTTTGCGTATGATGTCTATCAGCCGAGTCTCGATAATATCTCTGCTTACGGTGTAAAACCGCTTGCAAGTGTCAATGCTCTTGTTGATATTTGCGATATGGTTATACTTGCTGTTAAGCCTAAGGATTTTCCGAAGCTTCTGCAGGATAACGCGCAGTGCTTTATGAATAAAGATCCATTCATTGTTTCTGTAGCCGCAGGCACTGAGCTTGCATATATCAAAAGCTTGCTTGGATATGAGGCAAAGCTTGCACGCATTATGCCCAATATAAATGCGCGTGTTCGCGGTTCTGCTACAGCAGTTTGTGTTCCGGATAATGTAACCAATACCGAAAAACAAGCTCTTCTCGATTTCTGCCGTTCTTTCGGCGGTGCGTTTGAAATCAACGAAGATATGTTTGCAGTTTTCGGCGTAATAGGCGGCTGTTCACCTGCGTTCAATTATATGTATATCGACCAGCTCGCACGTGCTGCGGTTAAGCTCGGTATGCCCAAGGCTATGGCTCTTGAGGTTGCTGCTCAGGCTGTCAAGGGCAGTGCTGAAATGATACTTTCGAGCGATATACATCCGTATGAGCTGATCGATAAAGTCTGTTCACCCGGCGGTACAACTATTGAAGGAATTGCAGCTTTGCAGGAAAACGGCTTTGAAAATGCAGTTAATGCTGCCGTAGTTGCGGCATATAATAAAGACTGCAAAATGAGAGAGAAAAAATAACTGAAAGGTATATTTCTAAAATGAACATTATCACTATTCGTGAGCTGTTTAAAAACACACAGCAGTATATCGATAAAGAGGTTGAAGTTTGCGGTTGGGTACGTACTGTACGTGCTTCCAAGGCATTCGGCTTTATTGTCCTTAACGACGGTACTTATTTTGAGCCGTTGCAGGTAGTATTCCACGATACTATGCCTAATTTTGACGAGGTTTCAAAGCTTAATGTAGGCTCTGCGCTTATTGTCAGAGGTACGCTTGTTGCTACTCCCGACGCAAAGCAGCCTTTCGAAATTCAGGCAACTGAGGTTGAGGTTGAGGGTGCTTCTACACCCGATTATCCTCTTCAGAAGAAGCGTCACAGCCTTGAATATCTCCGTACAATCTCTCATCTCAGAGCACGTACAAATACCTTCCAGGCTGTTTTCCGTGTTCGTTCACTTATTGCTTTTGCAATTCACAGCTTCTTTATGGAGCGTAATTTCGTATATGTTCACACTCCCATCATTACCGGCAGTGACTGCGAGGGTGCAGGTGAGATGTTCCGCGTAACAACACTTGACCTCGATAATCTTCCCAAGAATGATGATGGCACTGTTGATTTTGCAGAGGACTTCTTTGGCAAATCAACCAACCTTACCGTAAGCGGTCAGCTCAACGGTGAGACTTATGCCATGGCATTCCGCAATATTTATACATTCGGTCCTACATTCCGTGCTGAGAATTCCAATACAACACGCCACGCGGCTGAGTTCTGGATGATTGAGCCTGAAATTGCTTTTGCCGACCTTAATGACGATATGCAGCTCGCTGAGGATATGCTTAAGTATGTTATCAATTATGTTCTTGAGCACGCTCCCGAAGAGCTCAAGTTCTTCGACAGCTTTATCGATAAAGGCCTTCTTGAGAGACTTAATAATGTTGTCAACTCTGACTTCGGCAGAGTAACATATACTGAAGCTATCGAGATTCTCGAGAAGAATAACGATAAGTTTGATTATCCCGTGCATTGGGGTAGCGACCTTCAGACTGAGCACGAGCGTTACCTTACCGAGACTGTCTTCAAGCGTCCCGTATTCGTAACCGATTACCCGAAGGAGATCAAGGCTTTCTATATGAAGCTTAATCCCGACGGTAAGACTGTTGCAGCTATGGATTGTCTTGTACCCGGTATCGGCGAGATTATCGGCGGCAGCCAGCGTGAGGACGATTACGATAAGCTTGTTGCGCGTATGAATGAGCTCGGTCTCAATCCCGAGGATTACGATTTTTATCTTGACCTTCGTAAGTACGGTACAGCCCGTCACGCAGGCTTCGGTCTTGGCTTTGAGCGTTGCGTAATGTACCTCACAGGTATGTCGAATATCCGCGACGTTGTTCCGTTCCCGAGAACAGTTAAGAATTGCGATATCTAAATTTATTATCGGAGCAGTTGATGAATTTCAGCTGCTCCGAAATTATTTTAATTATTTTTGTAAAAAGACTTGATTTTTTTTATTATATAATGTAAAATATCTAACGTTGACTTATGGAGAGTTGTCCGAGCTGGCCGAAGGAGCACGATTGGAAATCGTGTAGGCGTCAAAAGCGTCTCGAGGGTTCAAATCCCTTGCTCTCCGCCATAAAAAGCAGATACACCTTTGGGGTACCCTCCATAAGGAAGTTACCCCAAGGTGGCTCTTGCAGTAAAACTAAATAATGCTTTTTGAGAACGGTATAGCTACGGCTATGCCGTTTTTGCTTTATGTTGTTTTGAAATATGTTGTTGGTACGCTTCTTCCATTTCTTCAGCAGAAAGCATTTTAATTATCCCGGCACCGTGGTAGTAGATGTCTACGGTTTGATGTCGTTTGCCGTTAATCTTCTCGGGCTTTGACACAACAATTCTTTCAATAAACTCGTGAACTATCTCCGGTGTCAGCTCTGTCAGGCGGGTTATTCTTTTGGCTCGCTCAATAAAATGCTGTAAGCCTTCACATTTGATTTCCGTTTCTTCCAAAAAAGTTTCAATGTTAGGAACTTTGTTTTTTAACTCCCGTTGTTCATCTTCCAAGGATATAGAGAGTGTTGTAAATCGCTCATCAGATATTTTACCCCTTGTGTTATCTTCATACAGAGTCTGAATGATACGGTCAATTTCTGCAATTCGTTTCTTGGCTTTTTCAAGTTCCTTGCATTTCAGTTTCAAATCTTTCTGATGATTCAAATCCAATTCTTCAATCTGTTTGGTTGCAAAGTCTTCTTCAAAGCACTGCACATACCATAACACTCTCTGCATATTTTCAAGAACAAGATTGTAAATTACTTTCTCACGGATATAGTGTGCCGTGCAAGAACTTGTATCTCTACGAAACGACGAACAAAAGAAAGACGCTTGCTCTCGTTTGTAATTATTGGTTGCACCGTAATATAATTTTTCACCACAGTCATCACAGTAAAGCAATCCTGAAAACATACTTGTAAATCCTGTTTTAGGATTTCTGCGTTTGTTCTTTCTGAGACTTTGCACCAGCTCAAACTTTTCTCTGCTGATAATTGATGGATGAGTATTGGGAAATATCTTCCACTCTTCTTCGGGTCGTTCAATCATCTTTTTAATCTTGAAAGATTTTCTTTCTGTTCTGAAGTTTACTGTATCACCGCAGTATTCTTGTTTGGATAAAATTGAAGCAACAGTGTCTGAGCACCAGTTGTGAAGTATCGCAGGTTTATATCCGCATTTTCTTTTTATACTGCTCCAATACTCAGTTGGTGTCATTACTCCGTCTGCTTTTAATCTTTTTGCAATCTGTGCTGGTCCGAGTCCCGATATACACATATCAAAAATTCTGCGGACAACTTCAGCTGCAGGTTCATCGACAATCCATTCCTTCTTGTTATCGGGGTTCTTCATATACCCGAACGGTGGATTGGTAGTCAGAGGTATTCCTGCCATACCCTTGCTCTGCATTACTCTGCGTACCTTTTCGCTTGTATTCTTTGCGTGCCATTCGTTGAATAAGTCTTGCATCGGTACAAGGTCACTCAAACCTTTTGCTGTATCAATGTTATCCATTATCGCAATATACCTGATACCTAATCTTTCAAATTCTTCTTCAAGTAGCTGACTGACAACCAGTCGATTACGTCCTAATCTTGAATGATCTTTGACAACAAGATTTTCAATCAGACCTTGTTCAGCAAGTTCAAGTATCTCTGTGAACGCAGGTCTTGCAAATGTGACACCCGAGTATCCGTCATCGAAAAAGAATCGAGGATTAGGCAGGCGATTATCTTTTGCATACTTCTCCAGAATAGCTCTTTGATTTTTGATACTGCCCGACACATCTTCGTTCTCATCGTCACGAGAAAGTCGTGCATACAGGGCAGTTATTTTTTTACTTGACTGTTTTTTACTCATATAACTCCTTTCCACAGTCAACATGATATGAATTGTAGGACGCGTTTATCATATCACATCTTTTCACGAAATTCAACACTTTAAAGTGCGAAATTATACTATTTTTGTTTTAGTATTCGTTCTGTTTTTTCTCGCAAGGTTTCAGATGCATCCGAATTAAAATGCGTACGCACAGTGTAAACTGTTCCGCTGATTTCTTTTTCGAAATCAATTTTGCGTGGGAATTGTTTGCAACGAAACCAAGCAATACGTTCCGACTTTGTCATTGTTGAGAGTATGTTTTTTATTTGCTCAATGCTATTAAGCATTTCTGTTATGAGATTATGTTCATTGTCGGTCAGGTTTGTAATTTCATAATTCATTTACTGTCTCCTTTCTTTGGTTTGATTTTTTCTTTAAGGGTTTCAGGGAACTTTCCCTGACAAGCGAATTTGTCCGTACGGATTCAGTGCTTGTTGAGACGAATGGTCGAAACAAGCACTTTTGTGGCTACAAATTCAGTGCTTGCTAAGACTGATGACACGGCATCAAAAAGTCTTGGCAAGCGGATTTGACGGGACAAATCCATTGCTCGTTAAGACAGATGCCATTTAATTTTTACTGTTATGATTTCTCAACTTATGTTTCTGTTTTTTTGCAAACTCACTTGCAGCAGAGCGTCGCTCTTTGCTGTACGGCTCTGTGAGTCTGAAACAAAATCTTCCTTTCTCAATCTCAAACATCAGTCTTCCGTCTTCGTAATCGTCAACCAGCTTACACAAGTCCGGATGTTTTTCTGAATAAGCCGACAAACGATTTTTTAAATCAGTGTTGTAGGTTGACACCGTAACAATCGGACTTGCTTCATCAAAAAATATCTCGGTTATCTTTTGAGATTTCTTTAATCCAGTTTTCAAAACATAAACCTCCTTTCTAAAAAGTATTTTTCAAAAGGCGGCTTTTTTGAAAGATTATTTATAGGTGAACAACTGTAAAAAGAATGTTTCGTCCGACAGAAATTTTTAAAACGATGCAACGTTAAATCAAATGCTCTCCAAATTGATTTCTGCATTTTTTACAGTTCAAAATAAATTTGAGCAAAACAAAAAAGCCGTCACACAGACAGCATCAATCGGCGGGAGCATTGCTCTCGCTTTTACAAATGATGTCATATGTAACGGCTTTGAAATTTAAAAATCTCAAAGGCATACTGTTTTCTAATCCCACACCACCTGAAGCATTCGCCACGTACAGTATCAACAAAGGTGAGGAGTGCGATAATTTTCTCTTAGCATATCGCCGGCTTTAGGCGGACTCTTATCCGCAATCAATCACATCGTTATTTAATTGTCAAAAATAATTTTAACTTACTATACCATACAGAACATTTGTTTGTCAACAGGCTTTGTAAAAATTTTCAAATTATATTTGACGGCAAAAGTGACGTCTTCATTTCAAAAATATTCTGAGTTCTCGGTGAGTTGACGGCAGAGTTGACGTCACAAAATATTTTCCGACAATAAAAAGTGTTATCACGAAAATCGAGTGTATGATTTAATTAGTTGTTCAAATAGTTTGCAATGTTCAACATTTTATTTATTATGTTTTGATCTTCTGCGGCAGGTGCATTATTCGTATAAAAACTACCAACCAAAGGATAAACTTCTATAACATTGATATGATTAAGTGTGGTGCAGACGGTTTTATATGCATCTTCAGGATTGCCGTCACCGCCGCCAACAAGAATTACTGCACTTTTCTTTGGTTTGATGTAAGACGCTTGATTACGGAAATACTTTGCCGCAAAATATGTTTGAAATCTGCTGCAAACATCAAGAAGTTTACCTGTTGGTTGCGAGAAATAAATTGGTGAAGCGATTACAACGTTATCACAATCGGCAATGTAATCATATATTTCTGTCATTTTGTCATTAATTGAACAACCATCATTATTCCAACAATAACGGCAATCAACACATGCAGAAATATCTGAATAATAAGCATCAACAATTTTATATTCACCGTTTAGTTGCTCGGTTAGTTTGTTGATTAAACTGACAGTATCTCCGTTCCTGCGAGGAGAGCCGTTCAAGATAAGTGTTTTCATAATTAAGCCTCATATATCATTTCTATAACATTCAGATTGCCTTTTCTGTATCTTCGGCTTTCTTTAAATCCAACCGATTTATAACAGTTGATTGCTCTTTCGTTTTCTTCACGGACACGAAGGAGTATTTTATTTGTGTGTGTATATTGCAAATCTGTTTTGATTATTTGTTCAATCGCAGTTTTACCGATACCTTTATTTCTATAAAGTTCATCAGCAATGAAAATGCCAAGAATAGCGAAATCTTCATTGACGTTCTTTTCTAACCAAATTGCACCGATATATCTGTCATCTGTTTTTATATGATACCAACGCAAAACATCTACATTTTCAGACGGATAAATTCTTGATTGATATTGTTTTAAATCGGTTTCAAAAACTTTTTCGTATTCTTTGTAATGCGACAAATTTCATTGCAAACTTGTTCAAGTTCAAACATATATATACCTCAAAAATCAAAGCTTTCTCGCCTTAATCACAAGTGACAGCGGAAAATGCTTGGCCTTGAAATCGGCATAATAACCTGAACTGAAACCTGCTGATTTTTCAAGAACGGTATCGCTTGTTTCTTCAACAACTCTTTCAACTGCAAAGCCTGCATCAGCAAGGGTGTTTATGTATGTTGAAAGTTTACGGTTTTGCAGAGTAAGAGGATTGCCGTATTTCTCGAATGTGTAATAATCTTCTTCGAGATAGTTGCCGCTGAAAATTATGCGTTCTTCGCTTGCAACAGTTCTGTTACCGCCCGAAATAGCAATGCTTTCCAAATCAACGCAATGCAGAAGCGGATGGTCCCAAGAGAAAATATAAGTGCCACCTTGTTTCAGATAAGATGCAGCGTTCTTTATTGTTTTCTCAAGGTCAGTAGTCCAACCGATAGCGTAAATTGAATACACAACATCAAAGTAATTCCGAGGAATATTTGAGTTATCTTCCATAGGCTGATGAAAAAGCGTACAAGAATATCCGTTTTCGTCAAGTAATTTATTTGCGGCTTTAAGCTGTTCTTCAGAAATATCAAGACCGAAAAGCTCTTTGGCACCGTGTTCGACACACCATTTGAGCGAATGACCGCTACCGCAACCCATTTCAAATACAGCCTTGCCGTTAAGGTCAGGGAAAAGGTGCAGCTCATCTTCTGTCGGAATTGAACAACCGAGTACAGGCAAGGCGGTTACACCGAAGAAATCTTCAGCTAATGCATTCCAACTGTTTTCATTTTGTTTTAGTATATCAGTTTTCATATCTGTACCTCATTAAAAAGAAGCTTTTCAATAGTAACACGAGGACGCCACCAAGCTCTTGCCTGTTCATATTCATCGAGATACGGAGTGTACCATTTCCAAGTAATATCAAATCCGCCGTCTTTCATTTGCAGTTTGCCTAAAATGTCTTTTTCTGCAGCTATAAGCGTTTTTGTTTCAGGTGTGATAAATTCCAAATATGTGCCGGAGAAAAAGTCGGAGGGCATAGGTAAATATTCAACTCCGTATTTTGAGATATCTTTGCAAACGGAATTATCAATAGCTTTACATAACAAATGTTTGAAATGCTCCAAATCAATTATATCGCAGATACTATTTGCTTTCAAAAGCTCATATGTAAGCAGAAAACATTTTAAAGAATCGCCACTGACTTCCTCAGTATTTTCAAGATACTCAAAGCCCTCTTTTACGATTTCTTCATAAAGAGAAGTGCGATTACCGTAACAAATCAAAAATGCCGCCAAAGATATTGACGGATTAAAGTTACTGATACCGTCACCATTTTTCTCCCACCAGATTGCGTGCGGATAATCCTTATTGCTGTCTATCGCAAATAACCAACGCTTTTTATCTTCATCAAAAGAATCATGAGATTCCAAATATTTGACAATTCCTTTTACAATGTCAAAATCTTTTTCAAGTGCGTTCACACGGCAAAGAGTGATTATAGCATCATTTGTTGCAATGGGACTTGAATTGGGATTGAAAAAATCAGGCTCAAGAGCATTGCCAAAACCGCCGTTGGAATTTTGAAATTTCAAAAGCTCATCAACAACAGCTTGATTTGATTCATTTTTAAACAAATATTTGTAAATAGCTAACTCAAGAGGTCGTGCATTTTGTAAAACAAAGTTAATTGCAGCATTCTTGTTCATAGTTTCATCCTCGCACTTTTGATAAAATTATTATACATTAACCGTTTAAATAAAGCAACATCACCTTAGCCATATACGACCAAGGTGATGTTTGTTATATTACTGCTCTCCGAATTTTAGAAATGCTTTTTTGAATGCACCGATTTTGCGTGAAGATGTGTAAACCGGATATTCCATGCCTCTGTATTTTACTTTAACCCACTCTTTTGTTACTTCATCGACATAATTGAGATTAACGATAAAGCTGTGGTGCGGTTGAGCGAAAGTCTTGAGATCAAGAATACCTTTCCAATGGTCAAGTCGATAGTTGGTTTCAATTTTTCTGTCAATAAGATAAAGTACAGATTTTCTATCTTCAATCGCTATGTAGAGAATTTCGTGCGGATAAATCCTGCAAACATCTTTATTACTTGTTTGCACAATAATTCCGGAGTTGCAACAATGCTTTTTACAAGCTTTTTCTTCACCGATGAAATCAATGCAAAATCTGTCACAGCCGCAACATTCGAACAGATTATATGCAATATCATTTTGCTCCATAAATTCAATCAGTTTAGCTTTGATTGCTCCCTTTTCCGCCGCATTGCATACTAACGAATCCATAAAAATACCTTCCTCATTCATAATACAGAAATGAACTTCTATATATAAATGACGAAAATTGCAAAATGTTACGGAAAATTTTTTGTTTTTTTAGACTTTCTCCGTTTTAAACAAATAAAAATACATTAATTTGTGCAAGATTGCTCTGCACGATTATTTGCAAAAACTTCCCATTGGAAAGCTAATAAAACCAATGGGAAGAAAAGTATATCTGCAAATTCTATTTGTTATTTTCTTTGATGTCAAACATTATTTTATCACACTTATCTCCAATTCTTTTTATTGAATTATATAATTCTTGTATTTGGAAAGACAAAATGTTCTCAAGATCGTGGTTATAAGTTTTAACTCTTTGTTTGTTAAAAGATAATCTTTTGATTCCCTCAAAAACAAACAACATTAATTTATATGCATTAATTAATCTAAAAACATCAACACCATTTGAGTTTCCACCTATATTTAATGTTTTATTGATTATATCTTCGTGTAATATGCTATTTGTTTTATTTACCGCTGTTTTTAAATAATATATGGATTCATGTAAATAGAACGTAGTAGTTTCTAAATCTTTATCACCAATTCTTTCAATTTCGCTTAGAAATTCCTTTGAAATTAACAGGTTATCAAAAGCTATATTGTCAAAATCGTCAATCAATTCTTTTATTCGTTGTGCAGATGTATCGACAGAGTGAGTTTTTTTATTATATATTATTTTTTCAACACGCGGAGAAATAATAGAGTATAATTTTCTGATTATTACAAACAAAATACAATAAATTAAGATTGACAGCAAAAACAAACATGTTATTTTACATAGTGGGAATTTAGAAATCTCATCATATTCAATAAAATAGGTTTCGGCTAAATAAGTTAAGAACAAAGATAATGCAGATGAGAAAATAACTTCTGTTATTTTCTCAAAACTATCATCTTCACGTTTGTGATGATCGCAAATTATTTTTTTTGTTTTCGTAAATAAATGATGTCTGTTTAGCTCCAAGTATTTAATTTTGTTAAACATATAATCAACCTCATCTGAAGATTTGATTTAAAGGGCTTTGAGGGCTGTGTAAATCTCCATCAAGTGCTCGTTGCGGTTCTGCGTCAAGCGGAAAATTGTCTTTAATATCATCATATGCGTTTGTTTGTTCTTGATAGAATGCTAAACGATATGTTTTATCAACAAGGTGAGTTAATCGGTAAGGAATTTCAATACCTTGATTTTTTATTTCATCAACAAGAAGATTTATTGCTTTGAAAATATATTCAAGTTTATATGGAATTTTAACAGTCAAAGGATGTGCCGTGTCTTTGGTTTTATAGTAAAATCTTAAAGAAGCAATTTCACGTTTAGATGTTTTAAGTATTTGGTTTCTCCAATCTAATCCCAACAACTGATTTGTTTTCAATCTAATAGCCATATAGGCACTTGGAATAGGGTCGCGATCTTTATACGGTAGATATTTTCCTATGAATTTTAACAACTCATCAAAATCTTCATTATTCTTATTTGTTGCCTCTTTTGGTAGAGATATACGTAAATATTTGTTATATCCTTCTCTGTAAATAATTTTTTTGTCCATTTCCAAAACACTCCTTTTAATTATTCAGTTTTTTAATGTTGCACAAACAAAATTTTTACACACTTAAAATAGCCTAAGCTGATATTTATTTCAATAACCTATGAGAAAACGTTTGTTTTTTTGACAAAAATGTCGCTTTTATGTTCTGTCAACAGCAAACTACACCCTATGCTTATAGTATTTATACTATAGCATAGGGTGTAGTTTGCTTCCTATTCAACAATAATGTCAAACTCATCTTCACTCGGTACTTCAAATATTGAAGCGAATTTTTCAGCGAGATTATCGTCAACATAATAAGCACTTGTTTCGTTTGCAAGCACAGCGTTATTTCTCTTACGCAAGCGTGATTTCCACACTTCGTCGCTGATGTCAATGTAATGAAGCTCGCATTCGATATTACGGGACTTATAAAATCTTTTTACAGACTTTCGTTCTGCTTTTGTCCAGAAGCCCCAATCAAGAACGATGTTGATGTCTTTCTTGATAAGTTCCAATGATTTGTTTAACAAATATTTCTCTGTTCTTTCCACATATTCATCGTGTTTATCACCGCAATGCTGACCGAAAAGAGCAAGTGTTATTTCATCAACGGAAAGTAAAACTGCATTGTTTTCAGCACAGATTTTATTTGCGTATGTAGTTTTACCGCAGCAGATTTTGCCGCAAATCAAATAGACTTTTGCCACAAGCAACACCTTCTTTTACAACTTACAATACATTTCTTGTGCTTTAGGGATAAAACCAAGTTTTTCATAGAGTTTAATTGCACCGGGATTATTCACAAGAACATCAAGATTTATAAAATTACAATCCCGTTCTTTTGCCCAATCCTTTGCAGCATTCATTAATGCTGTTCCGAAGCCTTTGCCACGATTGTTTTCGGTGACGATTATGTCCATTATATAGCAATACTTTCCAGGAAGCATAAACTGAAAATCGGGTCTTATCTTTGCTTGAAGCAGGATAAAACCGACAACTATACCAGCGTTCTCATAAACAAGAATATCTGACTCTTCATTAGCAATTGTATTCTCAATAAACTCTGTGCTCTGGTTGCCCTCTTTTATAAAATCGGGAATCAGCTTTGCCATTCCTCTAAATTGCTCACAATATAATTCTGATATCGCAAGTATATCGTTATTAGTTGCTTTTCTAATCATAGTTGCACCTCTTTTGCATACCAACTTGGCACGGGATTCTTCATATTGTCATACCACTCAAGCACTTCGTTTGCGAGCTTTCGCATAGTCTGAACTTCGCCTTCACCATACGGAATCGCCCACGGCAGAGAAGTGATTGTGCCAAGGCTGATATACAACGCAAGAAGTTTCCAGAACTCAATAGGCACATCATTGTTAAAATATCCGTTGACCATACCCGAAGCAAAAAGAGGAGAAGCTTGTGCACACCAGGTAATGCTCTTGAATTCTTCCCACGGATCGCCGAAATCGTAGCGGTCAAAGTCGATAATAACAATTTTGCCGTTTTCTATCATCATATTACCGACGTGATAATCACCGTGTTGATAACATTGCGGTCTGTTTTTGAGAAGATAACGATTAGCATTGATGAAGTCAATAAAAGCCTGACCGTTATCATATTTCAGCGGACATTCGTTATATTTTCTGATTCTCAAATCCGCTTTATCGTTGATACGAGTTCCCCAATCCTGCTGATTTTCAAGTGCGGGAATAGAGTGAATTTTCTTCAGAATCTTGCCTGCTTCAAGACCGAGTGCATACTGTTCTGAGTCTGCAAGATACGGTATAACCTCATTTGCATCTTTGCCGTCTATCCAAGTCTGCAGAATGTAAATACCCTCGTCACATTCACCCATTTCAAGTGACTTGCACATAGGAATACCGAGTTTTGCAACTTCTTGCTGCATACGGAACATATTCTCACGGTTTGCACTCTTTTCAAAAGGAGTGATGCGAAGAAGATATTTGGTTCCGTCTGAAGTTGTGACACAGTATTTCTTGTCACAAGACCAACCTTTGTTTATGGGTTCTTTTGATATGAATTCAATCATTTGCTCAATCCCATTTCTTTCATAATCTTTATCAATCTTTTTGCTCGGAACATCAAGTAATCGTGTCCCATTTCACCCAAGATAATGTACCAGTTCAGCTCGTTGCACAGAGCGTAAAGTTCGACCTTCAAATCGCAGTATTTTGATGTCGGATTTCTCTTTTTATATTCATCATAAAGCTTGAGCTTTTCGCCGAAACCGAGTGTCAGGCAGAATATCTCATATTCTGGTTCTGCCCACAGCATATCAAACGGGTCAACCGCACCTGCAAGCTCGGATTTCCAAAAATCAATTATCAGATTCGGCATCCAGAAATCGCCGTGACAAAGGCAAGCGGTGTTGTTTGTAACGCTGAATATTTCATCGAAATTTTTGCTGATAAGCTCAACCGCTTCCATAATCTCGGCTTTAATTTCGTTTTTCTCAAACTTCGCTTTTGTAAATGCATAAATATCAACAAAATAATCCTTGTAATACTCCGTCCAAGATTCATAAACGGGATTATCGTACTTGCCGAACTTGTCATTATGCACGCTTTGTGCATTCATGAGCGCATCTATAATGCTGTTTCTGAGTTTCTTTCTTGACGGAACAAACGCAAGATATTTGCTCTTACCGCTCATTCCTTTTATGTAATCCATACCGAGATAAACGGTGCCATTTTCACGGTGGAGGAAATAGGTTTTCGGAACTTTATAAGAAACTTTGGGTGAGAGAAAATCAAGCATATCCTTCTCTTTGCAAATTGCGTCATAGAATTTACTCGTTTTAACTGCAATTTCATAAGGCTCGGTTGTGATTTTTACAAGATAAACACTTCCGCTTGCACCTTTGCCGACTGCACGGATTTTGCTTACCATTGTATTCATTTGCTTTTCAACAACCGATTTGATTAAATCTGTATTCATAAAAATTACCCTTTTATATCAAAATAAATCCCATCAGCAAACCGCCTGCAAATCCCGAGATATGCTCCCAAGCGGTTGCCTTGCCGAGAAGCATTCCGCCGACTGTGTAAATTGCTAAAACTATCAATGCAATTGTCGGTACGGGAGAAAAGAAAATCGTTCCGTTTTTAACGGCAAGCATGACAAATACGGCAATCAGACCGTAAATTCCCGTTGACGCACCTTCGCCCTCGTGAAGCTTATACATAAATGCCATCCACAAGCCCGATATGAACGCAGAACCGATGAAGCAGAGAGCGGTTTTAACTGCACCGAGCTGTGATTCAACGGCATATCCGACGATGAGTGTTGCGGTTATGTTTGAAATGATGTGCCACGTTCCGATATGGAGAAGCGATGACGATACCAGACGCCATACTTGCCCTTTTTTGATTTTCTTTTCGGACAGATGCAGAGCGTGGTTTATGTAGCCTTTGTTATGTCCCGACCACAGTTTTTCTTTAAGTGTTACTGTTTCTGTTTTGGGAACGATGATAAAGTTATCAAGTATGAAGATTATAAAAATCAACGCACAAAAAGTTATTGTAAATATCGGCATATTCTTTATTCTCCTTATCAGCCATATAAATTCATAATCTGCGGATAAAATTCTTTCTCATCTGCAAATGAAGAAAGTCCGCCAAACTGACTTAATGTACCTATAAGCGGAACATTTTCTAAAGCTGTACCTTTTAATTTTTCGGCTGTTGCTTCGGCGAATTTATCTGCAAATATTACTTTAATATCCCTGCCGAAATAACTTTCAATTTCGTTGTCAACAACATCTGTCAAACCGCTTGCGTTGTGCATATCAGCAACCATAGCCTGTGCCTTAACAATGTTATCTTCACGTTCGGTCAAACTATCAGCTGAAAGAGCAGACTGAATCGTTTGTTCAATACTATCATCAATGTCGAGATGATTAAATGCAGTTCCGAACCACTTACTGTAAGGTGCATAGGTGTCTTTATACAAGAAACATAATCTCATTAAGCGTTCTGCAATTCTTGCACATACGAGTTGTGAGCCTATTTCATCACCACATTCACCACAACGCTTTACAAAAGCCTGTTCCGACGCAATTATCTCCCAATTAGAAGCAATCATATACAGTTTAACTTCGTTAGGATAATATTTAATCTTTTCAAATTTTTCTGTGCAGTTAAGACTGTCGACAAAAAACTTACCTGATACTAACGATAAAAGTCTGTGTTCAGAAAAAACAAGCCATTGAATAGGTGTGATGTTATCCAAATCTGCCGTACCAAGTTGCTCGTTCAGATACTCATCAAAAGTGTGAATAAACACCAAAGGATTAACTTTACCTTCAGTTATAAATTTAGGGTGCTGAACACCGCAATCATTCGGGTCAGGCTCTGTAAAATTAACGCTGTAACCTTTATATGTATAGGGTAGATTTTCAGACAGTGCTTTTACAATATCGTTCTTCTTTGAACTGTCAGCCTCGCTCAAAAACAAATAAAATCGAGGTCCCCACATATGATCGGTGGAAACTGGATCATCATAACCTAACACATCAGAACCGTAGCCAATTAACCCGGCTGAGTATTTTAACTTTGGAAAGTGCTCTTCAATAATAGGTTTTGCATATTCATTGAAAAAGCCTTCACACAAGTCCATTCCTTTTATAAATTCAGGCATATTATGTATCTCCGTTTGTATTTGGATTTTTATGGATATTATCTTCGTTTTCACAATTAGTGTTTTTCCACCAATCCAGTTGCTTGGATCGCATTTCGTTAAGCATTGTTGATAATTCTTCTTTTGATTTTGAGTATAGATGCGTTGATAAGAATACATTTATTTCTGAAATATGAATGTTAAAATAACTGATAACTTCTATATATTTGTCTTGCAGTTTTTCCCCCATTTCAAACTTTTTATTATATATCATATTATCATAATTGTTTACCATTTCAGAAAGAAGTGTTAAATACTTACTATATGAATCAAATAACTCTTTCTTGTAATTGAAATAATACTTGCAAATTGATAATGTAAAAAACATATTATGCTTTTCAGTTTGTATCTTACTTAAAATTGAAAGATTAAAAACGGGTGCTTCAATTTTATTTTCATTTGCGATAAGTTGATTTAAAATCTCAGTAAAATTTAAGGCCATAAAATTATTGTAGCATTTAATCACCTGTTCTCTGTACAATTCCACTATGGATTTCTTTTCATTTTTCCAAAACATTTCCTCTTGTTTTTGTAAAAAAGAGTCGTTTTCTTCTTTATATTTAGCGTTTATTTTAATTGCAATTACACCAAGCACAATTGTAGCAATACCACTTACCCAACCACTCACCGTAGTAAATATATTTGCACCACTTTCACCGTGAAAAAAGATAGCTAATATGAAATTAACAATCATAGCAACTGATGTTAAGCATACAGCCAAAATTATTTTTGATCTTTTCATTTTTTTGCCTCCTTAATAACAAAAGGCACCTCCGAAACGGAGATGCCTGCAATTCACAGAAAGATATAAATTACATCAATCGCAAACGGACAAAACGGCTCTCCGATTCATTGTGCTAATCATCATTGTCATCTTGTCCACCTGCCTTTCAATGTTTTTATCAGTATAGCACTGACAGTATGAAAAGTCAATATTTTACAGTGCTGTCAGGCGTAAATAAAATTGAACACTTCACAGCTGTTACAGATTAGAAGCGCTATTTTCAGTCAAATATTAAGCATTTTTGTCGAAAATTCAAGCGTTTTTGTAAATTTGTTGTCAAGCAACGATATATTATAATATTTTACTAATTAAGTATTATCTAAAGGAGACTAGAAATATGGCAGAATCTTTTAAACTTCCAGCATCCTCATTTGAGGAAATTCTTAAAATCATTCAAGCGTATGCAAATGAAAAAGAGGGCGTAAGCTTGTCTTTAGATGATATCAGTCAATCTACCGGCGTACCTCGAACAGTTGTCAGTGCCAATAATGGTTTTTTTGTTCAAATCGGATTAATCACAGAAGGAAACAAAAAATCTGCTACTGATATAGGACGTTCTCTTGGACGAGCTTATATTTCCAAAATAGATGATGAAATCGAAAGAATTTGGAAAGAAGTTGTTGCAGAAAATGATTTTTTAAATCGAATGATTTCTGCTGTTAGAATTAGAAATGGTATGGATAGGAGCAGCTTTCTTAACCATATAATCTACTCTTCTGGACAAAAAGATACAAAGCAAAACCGTACCGGTGCAGGCGCAATCATTGAGATTATGAAAACTGTAAATATTCTTAGTGAAACAGATGGAAAACTTACAATAGCAGAAACATCTGAAACCGAGAATATTAATAAACCAACACCTGTGGTTACCCAACCTGCAACAACAGAAACAACTCCTAATAATATAAATTTTTCATTACCTACACAAACTGGTAATTCAATTACAATTAACATTAATATTGATTGCTCTGTTGCTGATTTAGATAGTCTTGCGGAAAAACTAAATAATCTTTTAAATGGTTTATCACGGTAATCTTAATAAGGAGTTAATGAAATGGCATACAATATAGTTTTGACCACTGCTGAAGATATTGTTGCTGTTGTTGATGCTGTTGTTGCAAAGGGACACGATGTAAATATTGATTTTATTTCAGAATTTACCGGAATAGCTACAGAAGCTCAAGTGACCAAAGCTTTGGATATGGCTATTGAACTTAAAATGGTTGTACGTGAAGCTTCCGGAAATTATTCTGTTGACTCTTTTCTTGCAAAAAAACTTGTTACGGCAACAACTGATGACGAGAAAGCCGTTATTATGAGAATGATATTAGAACAATATTATCCATATGCCGTGTTTAAAACCCGTTACAGTTTTACTCGTTCAATAGAACAAGCATGTATCCAAACAAAAATACTATGTTCGCTTTCAGCAAACGATAGAGATATTAGGAGCACATTAATTAGTATTGCAACATATGCAAAGGCATTAAAAAGTGAAGGTGCTAATTTATATAGTTTTGTAGAAGAGGAAAATATTTATCCATTAATAGAATCTTCTTTAATGAATAGTGCGGTGGCAGAAATGTCTCTGCAAGATTTTTTTGGAGAAAGAATATATGATTCTCTTAATATTACTACTATTATAGAACCGCTTTTTGATGCATTTCAAAAAGCTAAAGCAACTAATCCTGACACAAGAGCAATAATTGTATATGCAGCTAATGCTTTCGAGTCATTTCTTGATACATATGCAACAAACAAAGGTGTTTCGCTTGCTGGTCAAAATGGTATTCTCCAAAAAAGAAATGCCCTATCAGCATGTTTGTCGAAAAAGCATAAAGGAATGATTGATTATATAGGTCAAGTTCGAAATGCAGCAGATCATGGTGCGGATTCTGATGAAAATGGACTGATGTGGACTGTAACACGGGATACTGCACTTATATACCCCTGCATTGTAGCAATTGTAATAAAAAATATTCTTCAAAGAGATAATGGTTCAATTGAAGTTTGAGATTATTTTCAAAATAAAATAATTACAAGCAATATTTATATACTATATCAATAACTTGAATTGCCACTGCTATTATTGCAGTGGCATTTCTTTTATAGATAAATCAACTCTTCACAAACAATCTCTCTCGTTCGTGCTTCAATATTATTCATTCGAGCAAGCCATTCTATTGAGTTATCTTCCTTGAGTTGTTCTGTAATGCCCTCATTAGCTTTCATCTGTTCTACCAGCCGAGAGAACATATCTGATGCTTGTTCATCAATCTCTGCAAGATGAGTCCACAATGTGCCGTTCATAAGCATAATGTTAAATTGAACTCGTTTGTGCTGCATAAGATAATCTTTGCGTTTTAGTCCCCATACGCCAAGTTGTTTATTAGCTTCGGCAGGCAATGTGATGTTGGGTATTCTGTAATCGCTGACCATTCTGTATGTGCCGCCATTCTGTTCAAACGATGATTTATTCATAACTATAATCTCCTTTCAATCAGTAACAAATGTGTCGTGTGCAAATTTTGCCCCAAGCCGAAAACCTGAAATAAAACTGTCGGCTATACTTACTGTCAGAAAATCATTGTATGTATTTGTGCAAGCTACGAACAAATCATTTTCTTCTCCACTTAGCTTTGAATTGAGTTCTTCTTCCTTTTCAGTGAGAACACATAACTTCTTCTTTAATTCATTTTTTAGTTCTGAACAGCATTCCTGCGGTTCAATGTTTCCATAATAAAATTCTTCAATAAAACCAGACATTCTGTAAACCTCCGTAATAGATTGATAATCCTTACAATTCAATCGTTCCGACTGTCTACAAAAGCCGAAGGGAGGCAACTTCCTTATGAAGTGCCTCCCTTTGGTGTGTCTGCTTTTTTGTTTGCACAAATTTAAGATGAGATTTGAAGGATGAACGGTATAGCATAACAGTCCGGTGAACTATTGTGATGCGAGCGACCAAGCGACCTCACTCTTGCGTGTCAAATTCCGTTCTGCTGCAAACTTAAATTTTAGTGTTATTTAATTATGATTTCGGCGATTTGACTTTTTAATTTCATAGATATATAATAAAAACATAAATTGATTTATAATACTAAATAAAAATGAGGAATGTAAATGTTTAAAAAAGCTATATATCCCGGTTCGTTCGATCCGTTTACAAACGGTCATCTTGATATGGTTAAGAAAGCGGCAGCTCTTTTTGACGAGGTTTACGTCGTTATAGGCATAAATAAGAATAAAAAAAGATCATTCTCATCTGAGGGTATGAAGCTCGCAATTGAAAAAACAATTCTGGCTGAGAACATTACTAATGTTAAAGTTTGTGTTCATGACGGTCTTACTGCCGATTTCGCTAAAGAAAAAGGAATACAGTATATGATACGAGGTCTTCGTAATAATATGGATTACAATTACGAAGAAAATATTGCCGAAGCCAACAAGCTTATTTATCCTGAGTTGGAGTATGTTTATTTCCGTGCAGAGAATGTTGCTCTTTCTTCCTCAATGGTAAAAGAACTGTACACATACAGCTATGATATTACCAAATATGTTCCCGAAGCGGTTTATAAATGTATAACCGCCGATAAATAAATCTGTTTACTGTGGTTTCGGAAGGAAGCAAATTAAATGAAAAAAATCTTATCTTTATTTCTCGTATTGTCGGTTGTATTTACAACTATGGCAATTACTGCTCCTGTTTCATCTGCTGCAAGCGGTGCGGATGTACCGATAATTCATGTCTGCGGTTACGGTGCGGTGCTTGTTAAAGATAACCCTGACGGTACAAAAGAGCAGATTTATCCTCTCAAGGTAGAAAACAGCTATATTGAAGAAAAGGCAAAAGAAATTCTGCCAGTTTTCGCCAAAGCTTTTGTTACACAAAAATGGGATGATTTTTGCGATGCACTTGTTGATACGCTTGTGCCTGTTTTTGAGCCCGTAGCACTCGATTCCAATGGCGAAGCGACTAACAACACACGTGCCGACTGGACATGGAACAGAAAAACTCTTAAAAATCATAAAAGAGCAGACGGTACATATAGTCCGACTGCATATAAATTCCACTACGATTGGCGTCTTGACCCGCTTGTGATTGCCGATTCACTTCATAAGTATATTGAAGATGTGCTTTACGTAACCGGTGCAGAAAAAGTAGTGCTTTACGGCAGATGTCTCGGCTCAAATGTTGTTGCCGCTTATATGCAAAAGTATAACGGTGAAAACGTTCAGGAAGTCATCCACTATGCAAGCAGTGTTAACGGCGCACCAATGCTCAGTAAGATTTTTACGGGAGAGGTTTACCTCGATGCTGACGGTGTTGACAGATTTTTTTATGATTATGATTTAGGTCTTGGCGAGCTTTATACCGAGCTTATTCAGTCGCTTATTACGCTTATGAATAAGAATTACTCGCTTGATATTACTTGTTGGGCTGTCAACAACGTAATGAAGGATATTTACCTTGATATTTTCCCTGAAATACTTATCAAGGGTTTCGGTACATTCCCGTCTTACTGGAGTATGGTAAGCGTTGAAGATTATGAAAAAGCCAAAGAAACTGTTTTCTATGACTCTGACCTGAATGAATATAAAGGCCTTGTTGAAAAAATTGAAAATTACCGCAACAATGTTCAGCTTAAGTTCGACGAAATAACAAAGTCTCACATTGAGCAGGGTATTGAATTTTCAAATATCGTTAAATACGGTTATCAGATTGCACCTGTAACTGTTGATGTCGATAAATTATCTGACGGAATCGTGTTTGTTGATGGAAGCAGCTTCGGTGCAACTGCATCGGAATTTAATAAAACTCTGCCGAAAGATTATATCGATAATGCTGTTAAAAACGGTGACGGTAAGTTTATTTCACCTGACAAGCAGATTGACGCATCTACGTGTATTTCTCCAGATACAACGTGGTTTATAAAGAATATGGAGCATAATTATTTCCCGGATTCTATGAATTCACTTGTGTCTGAAATTGTCAATAATGACGGTTATACGGTTAATTCCGATACGGCATATCCGCAGTTTATGGTTTATGATTATGAAACAGACAGCTATTCTCCGATGACTACAGATAACTGCAATACAACCGACCGTTGGGATGTTACTTTTTTTGAAGCACTGGCGAAATTTTTCAGAAATCTTTTTAAGGTGATTAAACAATTGGTTTCATCTGTGTGAAGAAATATTTGTTTTCAAAAATCAAATATGATCAATATTAGCAATTAGCAAAAATTTGGATTTTGAGGTGATTTATATGTGCCCTAATCTTTGGTTGGTTATTCCTTGTTATAATGAAGAGGAAATGTTGCCGTTTTCTGCCGAAGTAATAGGACAAAAAATGCATTATCTTATAGATAACGATATTATTTCTACGGAAAGTAAGGTACTTTTTATAGATGACGGAAGTGTTGATAATACTTGGGAAGTTATTTTGAAAAATAAATCATCTGATTCAATTTTTTGCGGAATTAAACTTGCCCACAATTCAGGTCATCAGAATGCGCTTATGGCGGGTATGATGTATGCAGTTGATAAATGTGACTGTATAATTTCAATGGATGCTGATTTGCAGGATGATATTGATGCTATCGATCAAATGATTGAAAAATATAACGATGGTTGTCAAATTGTATACGGCGTGCGAAACTCAAGAAAGAAAGACACAGCTTTTAAAAGAGGTACTGCCAGGTCATTTTACAAGTTTATGAATAAAATGGGTGCTAATATTGTTTACGACCATGCTGATTACAGATTAATGAGTAATGTTGCGCTTAATGCACTGAAAAATTACGGCGAAATTTTTCTGTTTCTCCGCGGTATTGTTCCTACATTGGGTTATAAGACTGATAAAGTTTATTACGAGCGCAAGGAACGTGAATATGGCGAGAGTAAATATCCTTTAAAGAAAATGGTCGGATTTGCTGTTGATGGCATAACTTCATTTACCGTTAAACCACTTCATTTTATCTTTATTATCGGTCTTTTGTTTTCATTTTTTAGTGTTTTAGGGCTTGGGTACTGCTTGATCTCGTATTTTTTAGGTAATACTGTTGCGGGTTGGACAACAACAGTTTGTTCTATCTGGCTTATCGGCGGTATTAATCTTCTTTGCCTTGGTATTATTGGCGAATATATCGGTAAGTTGTATTTTGAAGTAAAACATAGACCGCGTTACATTATTGAAAAAACTACAGAGGACAAAAATGAAAATGTTAAAAAATAGTTGTGCAAGCTCGTTGCTTAATCAAAAAACAACAAATTACAGGTTGGTTTTTCTTTTATCATTATTAATAACAACAGTTTCTTTGATTCCTGTATTGGTTCTTAATAATGGAAATCTCTATTTGTTCGGAGATTATATGACACAGCAAATACCGTTTATCAAAGAATGTCGAAGAGTTATATTAAGCGGTACACCGTTCTGGAGTGTCAATACATTTCTTGGAGCGAATTTTATTGGTACATATTCATTTTATGTTTATACAAGTCCATTCTTTTGGCCTTTGCTTTTGGTACCGGAGCAGTATTTAGGTACAGGATTAGCGGTAATGTTCATACTTAAGCATATTGCCGCTGCTTTATTTGCTCATCTTTATATTTCGAAGTATACAAAAAATCAGACGTTTGCTGTTATCGGTTCATTAATGTATGCTTTTTCGTCTTTCTCTATGGATTCAAGCTTTTATTACCATTTTTTGGAAGTAATTGCTTTCTTTCCGTTGCTTTTGTATTTAACAGATCGAGCACTTGAAAACAAAAGCAAGTCACTTTTTATGCTTGTAGTTCTTTTTACAGCGATTCTCAATTTTTATTTTTTTGTCAGCACATCTTTTCTTTTTCTTTTTTATGTTATCTTTAAAATCAAGTATTCTGATAAGTTGAGTTGGAAAGACGGATTCAGAACAATTCTGTTTTATGGTATAGGTGCTTTAGGTTCTGCAATTATCTTGTTACCTTCAGGTTTGTGTATGCTCGAGACATCTAAAGTTACTATGAGTTATTCTGATCGTTTGTTATCTGCATTGTTAGCAATACCGCAATCAATTAAAGTTATTGAAGGCATCGTGTTGCCAAGTGAAGGCATTTTAGGTTCAGGTATTGGATTTAAATTTGCTATGTACAGTTCCAATGCAGCGTTTTTACCTTTGTTTGGTGCGTTTTTCTTGTTTATTGCCGTTCGAAAAAAAGAGAAAGTATGGGATTACAAGCTGATTAAATTTTTGCTTTTACTTTCTTTTATTCCTTTTGGCAACGGTCTTTTTTCGCTCTTCAGCAATATGACTTATACACGTTGGTGGTATGGTTTTGTTCTTATTTCTATAATTGTATCTTTTCATATAATTGAAGATTTGGATAGTGATCCTACTCAGGCAAATAAGCTATATAGAAAGAGTGCGAAAAGCATTGCGGTTTTTGCAGGTGTTGTTATATTGTTGCCGCTTATTCTTAAATTATTATCAGTCTATCTTTTGAATGATTTTATCTTAAAAAACTTTCCTAAGCAATTTTTAAAATATCTAAAATCATCTAATCTTTTAGAAAAATTTACTTTTACGGATTTACGTTATGCAATAGTTCTTGTTCTTCTGACAGCGATATCATATCTTTCGTTGTATATAATAATCAAGAAAGGTTATATTCGTTCAAAATCTTTAGTTTTTGTTATGACGATTATATGCATAGTTTCATATGGCAGTTATTTGACAAATGAGTGTATAACTTATAAAGATTCATATAAAAAAGTTTTTACTGAAGAAGAACAAATGAGTGTTAATGCCGGAACGGATTATACTTCGCGTATTAAATATAATAAATCGATATCAAATTTTTCAATGATATCAAATACGCCGGGTATTGATACTTTTCATACGGTCAAATCAAAAAACGTTTCTGAATTCGGTCGAATTGTTGGCTATGAATGCGGAACAATGCCAACAACAAATAAATATTACAAAACTCAAGCGATACAATCTGTATTAAGTGTTTCCGGAATAATGAAGGAGGATAATTCAATTACAACTGCCCCTTATTATGTTCCGATGGGATTTGTGTATGAATATTATATCGAGGACACCGGTTATGAATTCACTAAGGATTATGAAGAGAACGACAGGCGTATACAGCTTATGACACAAGCCTGTTTTATCGATAAGGAAACCGCACAAAAGCTTAGTGGTGTACTTGAGCCTCTTGGCAATAATGAAATTAAATGGCAAGAGGCCAGCAACCGTATTGCAGAAACAGCATGCACTGATTTCGTAATGAATACTGCAGGATTTTCTGCTGTTTCACAAGGTGATAAAGAACGTCTGGTTTACTTTAGCATTCCTAATGATAATGGATGGACTGCTTATATTAACGGCAAAGAGACAGAAATATATACTGTTAACGGCGGTCTTATCGGAATAGTTGTCCCTGAAGGCACTAATGAAATCCAATTTGAATTTATGCCACCAGGACTTATACTCGGTGCTATGATTACTGCTTTTGTTTTGTTAGGTATTGCTGTTTGCGGAGGTTTAGAATTCATAACAAAAAAGAAGAATTCAGCTTCCTCATCAAATAAAAGATTTGTTTAAGTTAAAGCGATACATAATCGCTATTTGAGGTAAATTTGTTATGTATGCTAAAAATTACGGTTTGGAAATTAAGCCTGATTATTGCGATGTTTACGGTTTTAACAGATATCCTTCTGATATAATGCTCGAGTATAATCAGTGCATAGAAGAAGGCCTTGATGTTGAACAGTATAAAGATTTGTTTGAACGTGCGGCTGCTCTTGAGAATGGTGAAGAGAAAACAAAACTCAGCGAAGAGATATTTAATATTGTAATCAATTTAGATATGCGACCTGATTATAAATATAATGAGCCGTCAACGCTTGACAAAATCAGAAAGCTGAGAAAAAAACACGAGTTTGATGCAGTAATGCCCGATGTCGAACAGCTTCGTAGGAAAATCCGCGGTGCGTGGCTCGGCAGAGCGGTAGGTTGTTTGCTTGGTAAGCCGATTGAAGGTATCAGAAGTGATGAGCTTGTACCTTTTCTCAAGGAAACAAACAACTATCCTATGAACAGATACATTCTCAGCAGCGATGTTACCGAAGAGACATACAAAAAATACAAGTTCTGGTTTCGCGATAAGCCGTATGCCGATATGGTAGATGGTATGCCTGTTGATGACGATACTAACTACGTTGTTCTTTCTCAGAAGATTATCGATGATTACGGCAGGGATTTCGACAGCGAAGATGTTGCTGAAGCATGGCTTAAATATCAGTCTGTCCACTCGTATTTTACTGCTGAAAGAATAGCTTATATTAACTTCATAAACTGTCTTAAACCGCCCGCATCGGCAATATATAAGAACGTTTGCCGTGAATGGATAGGTGCACAGATTCGCGGTGACTATTTTGGCTACATAAATCCTGGTGACCCTGTAACTGCTGCCGAAATGGCATATAATGATGCAAGAATTTCGCACGTTAAAAACGGTATTTACGGCGAAATGTTTGTATCGGCTATGATTGCCTGTGCCGCTGTAACCGAAAGCATTGAAGATATCATACTCGGTGGTCTTGCACAGATTCCCGCAACCTCACGCCTTTATGAATCTGTTATGAAGATTGTTGATGGTTACAAAAACGGTGTCAGTGTTGAGGATTGTTATAACTATATCCATTCAGCATATGATGAGCATACCGACCACGGCTGGTGTCATACTATATCAAATGCTATGATTGTTGTTGCGGCATTGCTTTACGGTGAGGGTGACTTCGGTAAATCAATCTGCTGTGCTGTAGGTATGGCTTTTGATACTGACTGTAACGGTGCAACCGTAGGCTCTATTCTCGGTATGCGCGGATCTGATGAATGTATCGATGAATATTGGAGTAAGCCTGTAAACGGTAAAATTCATACTTCGATTTTCGGTGTCGGTACAGTTGATATTGATAAAGCTGTTGAACACACATTGGAACATTTAGAATAAAATTTAAGCAGTACTGTTACAACAACAGTACTGCTTTTTCTATGTCAGTCTAATTCAATTGTAGTGCTGAGTCTGATATCACGGGATGATGCAGCGGCACATATGCGGAATGTACCGGGCTCAACAACCCACTTGTAATCCTGATTCATAAGGCGGAATGCTTTCTCGTCAAGATTGAACTCAACAACTTTTTCTTCGTTTGGTTCAAGAGTAATACGCTTGAAATCTTTGAGAAGAAGCAGGGGAGTAACAACAGAGCTTTCGCAGTCTTCAACATAAATCTGAACTACTTCATCGCCCGTTACATTGCCGATGTTTTTGACGGTGAGCTTAACATTAACATCGGTTTCACCTGTTTTTTCTACTTCAAGGCTGCTGTATTCAAATTTTGTGTAGCTCAGACCGAAACCGAACGGATAAAGGGCTTCGCCGTTGCCTTCGTAATATTCGTTGCTTGCTCCCGGAAGAATTGAATAGTAGCACGGAATCATAGTTGAACGTTGAGGTAATGAGAAGGGGAGTTTGCCGCCCGGGTTAACTTTGCCGAGAAGTACATCGCAGATTGCCTGCGGGCCGCTTTCGCCGCCAAACCAACAGGAGAGAACGGCATCACAAATATCGCTCTCTTCTTTAATTGCAAGTGGTTTACCGTGAATCATTGCAAACACAATCGGTTTGCCTGTTTCGGAAAGTATTTTTATTAATTCGCTCTGTCTGCCGCAAAGTGTTATTTCACAGCGGTCTCTGCCTTCACCGCTTGAGATGTTATCATCACCGCCGCAGAAAATGACAAGGTCACACTCATTGGCAAGTCTGATTGCTTCTTCGATGTTTTCTGTCTGTTCTTCTGCTTTGATATCCTTGAGATGATTCTGGTCGGAAAGTGCAAATTCGAAATCAGAGTCGCTTATTCCGCAACCGTCGCATTGATATATTTCACAATCCGGTAATGATGATTTTAGAATATCGTAAATAGTCTTAAGGTTTCTGCCTACGGGAATTGCCGAATATCCGCCCAAACGCACTTTATTTGAGGTCGGACCAATAAGAGCTATCTTCTTGTATTTATAAGTCTGCAAGGGGAGAATGCCGTTGTTTTTAAGAAGTATGATTGACTTTTGTGCTATTTCAAGTGCTTTGTCAAGATGCTCCTGACAGTTGATAATATTTTTGTATTCTTCCTCATCTGTATACGGATTCTCAAAAATGCCGAGCTTGAACTTGAGCGTGAGAACTCGTCTGCAGGATTCGTTGATATTTTCTATATCAATTTTGCCTTCGTTTACAAGCTCTTCAAGTGAGTCAACCCAAAGCTTGTTCGGGTATTCGTCACCGCCCTGGCAGTCGAGTCCGTTTTTCTTCGAAAGATAAATAGCATCCTTTTCGTTCTTTGCCATTTTGTGGAGATAGTGTACTCTGCGAAGTCCTCCCCAGTCGGAACGGCAGATGCCTTTAAGTCCGAATCTTTCTTTAAGCACTGTCTGCAGATAGTGCTTGGAAGTCATAAGAAGGTCGCCGTCAATTGAGTTGTAGCTTACCATTACGTCGTAAGCACCTGCTTCTTTGATTGCAGCCTCAAATACAGGCAGATAACAGCTTTCAATTTCGCGTACACCGACCCTTGCAGTACCGCAGTTTATACCTCTTTCGGGCATACCGTGTACACAGTAATGCTTAGGCTCGGAGATTACTGAATCTTTAGCTGAAATATCGCCGTTCTGATGTCCGCTGACAATACCTATTGCCATTTTGGTTGAAAGACAGGTGTCTTCGCCGAAAGTCTCTTCGGTTCGGCCCCATCTCGGGTCTCGTGCAACATCAAGGTTAGGTGCAAGCACTTCAT
The DNA here is from genome assembly GCA_045631965.1 of Acutalibacteraceae bacterium. Lineage (GTDB taxonomy): Bacteria > Bacillota > Clostridia > Oscillospirales > Acutalibacteraceae > UBA8612. The sequence continues at coordinate 11,208 of JAZQVR010000020.1, read as the reverse complement.
AAATACCCAGGGAACGAGCTTCTTTTGCAATAACTCGCCCTGCATCATAAGCATATTGCGGCTCAAATGTAGCTGCCCATGCAGTAGGGATGGGGAGTATGGTACCTCTTGTACCGCTGATACCGTGAAGTGCTTCACCTGTGAAAATAACAGGTATACCGAGTCTTGAATTTTCAATAAAAAACTTCTGAAGTTTATTCATTACCGCAGGTATGGAGTAGTTATCGTGCAGATAACCGAGACCGTCGGGGTAATCTTCACGCAGTCTGTCCCAATCATAATCTGTTGTCGGTGTAACCGAGCACGAATGATTCGGGTCCTTTTCGGTGCAGTAATTGTTGCCGAATTTCATATCGAGCTGTGCAATCTTTTCGCGAAGAGTCATTCTGGAAAGCAGATCTTCAGCACGCTCTTCAGGAGAAAAAGAAGGATTTTGGTAAATGAGATTGTCGTTCATAAGTATATCCTCATATTGACTGATTTTTAAGTATTGTAACATATTGATAAATATAAATCAATTGACATCGGATCAATTTGATACTATAATTTTTATATAAATACGGAGGTGTCGATTTAATGAAAAAATTAATTTCAGTTCTTCTCTCAATACTGGTTATCACTGCGATTATGTCTGTATCAGTTACTGCGGCTGATGATGCGGCTGTGCTTCGTTTTGACGAAAACGGTGAATTTAAAATTCTTCATATATCCGATTGTCAGGATGATTATCCTCTTGAAGAAAATATGATTGCTTATATCAACTATATGCTAGAGATCTATGAGCCTGACCTTGTAGTTCTCGGCGGCGATAATTCAATCGGCAAAGAAGAAACCAAGGCTCTTGAGGTTGAAGAACTTGTTAAGCCTTTTGTTGAACACGGTGTGTATTTCACTCTTGTTTTCGGTAATCACGACCATGAGCAGGGTGTTGACAAAGAAACTCTGCTTGGCTATTTTCAGCAGTATGGCGATGAATACTGCCTTGCATACGATGCTGTTCCCGAGCTTCACGGCACTGCAACACATAACCTTCCCGTACTTGCAAGTGATTCTGATGAAATAAAGTTTAACGTCTGGCTTTTTGATTCAGGTAATTATGTTGCCGATGAAAACGGCAATAGACTCGGCTATGACAGCGTAACAACCGACCAGGTTGACTGGTATAAGGAAACAAGCAAAGAGCTTGAAAAGCAGGTGGGTGAAAAGGTTTATTCTCTTGCTTTCCAGCATATTCCGGTCGGCGAAGTGTATATGGCTATGTTCCCTGAAATTCCTTTTGAAATTCCCGAGCTTGTTGAAACCTACAACAACGGAAAGCATTATCCTATCATTGCACCCAACACAAGCAAATTCTCAGGCCATATGTTTGAAAATCCCTCACCCGGAGTTTTTAACTACGGACAGTTTGATGCTATGAAGGAGCAGGGTGACGTTCTCGGTATTTACTGCGGTCACGACCATATAAATACATACGAGGTTGAGTATGAAGGCATTATTCTCGGCAATACTCCCGGTGCAACCTGTCACTCTTACGGTAACGAAATGACAAGAGGCAGCCGACTTTTTGTAATCAATGAAGATGATACTTCAACATATTCTGCAGAGGTTATCACATACAATGACCTTGCACTTGCAAACGGTGATTTTGCAGCTGCAGTAGGTATTTCTAAGGTTGAAGCAGGATTCTGGGTGTTTATTGATAATTTCCTTCTTATCCTCAAGAATATTTCAGCACTTGCAATTAAATTAATCGAGTCATTTATCTGATAAAATAATTCAGCCCTTGAGTTTCGCTTAATGCGTTTCTCAAGGGCATTTTTTAATACATTGTGCGCAGTCCTTTAGGGTAATGGTTTTTAGCTTTTCCGTTGCTGACTTTAACTCCGCCGACAGGGCATCCGTTGACTGTTACCACAGCCCAACCGTTTTGGCAGGTCGCGGATATTTCTTCGCCGTGCAGATATCGTTTTAATTCATCCGAATTTGCATCAAGATCAATTTTTCGCTTGAATTTTTTACCCATAGCCATAAAGAACTGATGATGCGGCTGAATATAATTTTTGCGGATTTCGCCGATTGTAATACCGCATGAAAAAGCAGTGCCTTTGGCTACCTCAAAATCAGGCGTGAAATATACGGGATTACCGTTGTACAACCGTACGTTTTCTTTGTTGTATTCAGTGAGTACATCATCAAGAAAATCAAATACAGTTTTATCGATTTTTTCATTTTTTGCGGTGATTTTCGGATTTAAGTAATCTGCAGTAATTGTACTGTGAAGCGCTGCCATAAACTGACCTTCACCGCGTGATTTATGAGGATAAAAACGGCGTGCATAGTGGATGTTTTCGCACTTGCAACCATCAAAATAAATGCCGTCTGAAGTTGATTCTTCAACCTTTTTGCAGACAGGTATAAGCTCAAAATCGGGGTGTCTCTGCAAGAATTTATCGACTGTCATTTCATTTTCTTCAAGCGAAAAAGTGCAGGTTGCGTAAACAATATAACCGCCGTCTTTTAAGGCTTTTACTGCATTGTCAAGAATCTCTGCCTGCCTTTGTGCACAGAGGTTTACATTATCCGTACTCCATTCTTCTATAGCCGTGTCATCCTTGCGGAACATACCTTCGCCCGAGCACGGTGCATCAACCATAATCATATCAAAAGTTGACGGATAAATGCAGGCAATACGTGCACTGTCCATACACGTTGTAACAGTGTTATGTAAGCCGAGTCGCTCAAAATTACCTGTAAGAATTTTGCATCGTGAAGGTATTATTTCATTAGAAACAAGTATACCGTTTTCACCGAGTTTGTTTTTTATTTGTGTGCTTTTTCCGCCGGGTGCAGCACACATATCGAGCACAGTCCAATCGCTTTGGATATCTATACATTCAGCAGGTGCCATGGCGCCGGGTTCCTGGACGTAAATCATACCTGCGTGATGAAAAGGATGATTACCGATTTTATCGTAATCAAAATAATATCCGTTCTCAACGTACGGAATTTTTTCACAAGGTATATCACATATTTTTTCAAATTCTTCAATGCTGATTTTATCGGTGTTTACTCTGAAAGCTCGGACAGGGGAATCGTTCATCGATTTTTCATATTGCTCGTATTCTTCACCGAGAAGCACTTTCATACGTGCGACAAATTCTGAGGGTAAATTTTTCATTTATTCTCACCGTTTAATTCAATGTAAAGCATACACATACCGACAGCCGTAATTGCGGCGGTTTCTGTACGCAGTATTCTTTTTCCAAGCGAAATTATATGTGCACCGGCATTTTTTGAAAGCTCAATTTCTTTTTCTTCAAATCCGCCTTCAGGGCCGATAAATATGCCGATTGACATATTGGATTTAATTTCGTTGAGGAATTTTTGGGTTGATATCATACCGTTTTCACTTTCGTAGGGCACAGCAATCAGATCGAGCTTTTCAGCTTCTTTTATTGCTTGGTTGAAGCTTATAATCGGGTGAATTGTCGGTACGATATTTCTCTTGCTTTGTTTTGCGGCACTTTCCGATATAGATTGCCAACGGCTTATTTTTGATTGCTTCTTCTTATCTTCGATTTTCACTATTGACCTGGACATTTCGACAGGAATAATATCCGTTACACCAAGTTCAACGCATTTTTGAATAATCAGCTCCATTTTGTCGCTTTTGGGCAGACCTTGAAACAGAAAGATTCTTGCAGGTAATTCGCAGTTCTGATAGTTTTCTTCTGTAATCACTGCGACAACTGTATCGCTTTCAAATGATTCAAGTCTGCACAGGTCGCTTTTACCGCAGCAACTTACAAGAAAAGTGTCTCCTTCTTTCATACGAAGTACATTCTTTATATGGTTGAAATCTGCACTGGTAATATAATATTTATTGTCGGTTTTAAAGTTTTCTTCAACGAAAAAATTGAACATACATTCACAACCTTAATACTGTTTTGTGTATTAAATACCAATGATAAGTTTAAGACATATTGAATAAAATTTCAAGTGTATTTTTGGCATTTGTTCGTAAATTACTTTCAAATCCATATTGAAATAATAATTATTATATGTTAATATTATACAAAAGTATTATAGGAGGAATATTGTTTTATGTCATTACCCGTTGCATTACAGCTTTATACTGTCCGTGATGAGATGCAAGCCGATTTTGAGGGTACTATCCGCAAGGTCAAAGCTCTCGGTTACGACGGTGTTGAGTTTGCAGGTCTTTTTGATAAATCTGCGGCCGATATCAAGGCTCTTTGCGAAGAGGTTGGTCTCGTTCCTATTTCTGCACACGTTCCGCTCGATGATATGGTTGCCGATCCCGAAGGCGTTCTTAAAGCTTATGCTGAAATCGGTTGCAAATATGTTGTCGTACCTTATCTCACAGAAGAGAGACGCCCCGGTACAGACGGTTGGGAGAAAACAATTGCCGATATCCGTCTCGCTTGTGAAGCAGCCAAAGCCCTCGGTATGACAATGCTTTACCATAACCACGATTTTGAGTTTGTTAAAGTTGACGGTGAATATGCACTTGATATACTTTACAACTCTGTTCCTGCCGATCTTCTTCAGACCGAGCTTGATACCTGTTGGGTTAATGTAGGCGGTGAAGTACCTGCCGAATATATCGCGAAGTATTCGGGTCGTTCTCCCGTTGTACATCTCAAGGACTTTGTTATGAAAGGTAAGGGTGGCAAGCTTTACGAACTTATCGGCATCGATGATGAAGGTGACACTGCCGAAGAAGACGCATTCTCATTTGCTCCTGTCGGTAGCGGCTGTCAGGATATGCCTGCAATTCTTGAGGCAAGCGTTGCAGCAGGTGCTGAGTGGGTTGTTGTTGAGCAGGACAGACCTGCAAAGGGTCACACACCTATGCAGTCAGCTGAAATGGGCAGAGAATATCTTAAGACTCTCGGTTGGTAAATAAATAACTTTCCGCTTAAAGCGGTGATATAAATTTAAGTGAGGTTTGATTATTATGGCAAATGCAATTCTTGATAAATTCAAGGAAGAAGCTGTCGAAGAAAAAGTATACGACAGCAGCAAAAAAATCAAGGTAGGTATTATCGGTACCGGCTGGATTGCTGAAGCACATCTTAAAGCATATCAGCAGTGTCCCGACGTTCAGTTTGTCGGTATGGCTGACCTTGTTCCCGGCAAGGCTGAAGCTTTCTGTGATCAGTTCGGTGTAGATAAGACAGGTATTAATTTCTATAACAGCCATAAAGAGCTTATCGATAACGAAGAGCTTGACTGCGTAAGCGTATGTACATACAATGCTACACACGCTGAATGTACAATTTATGCACTTGAGCACGGTGTCAATGTTCTTCTTGAGAAGCCGATGTGCGTTACTCTTGAAGAAGCAATTGCTATCTGCAAAGCAGAAAAAGCAAGCGGTAAAGTTCTTTCAATCGGCTTCCAGCCCAGATTTGACCCCAATATGCAGATGGTAAAGAAGATTGTCGAGTCAGGCGAGCTCGGCGAGATTTATTACATTCAGACAGGTGGCGGTCGCCGCAGAGGTATTCCGACTCCTTTCGGCACATCCTTCATTGAGAAGGAAACTGCAGGTATCGGTGCACTTGGCGATATCGGTTGCTACTCACTCGATATGGTTCTCAACGCTATCGGTTATCCGAAGCCTCTCACTGTTTCCGGTTATAAGTCCGACTTCTTTGGTAAGAGCACAAAGTACTCCAACAAGCCTGAATATGCCGACATTTTCGGTGTTGATGACTTTGCTGCAGGTTTTGTACGTCTTGAAGGCGGCATTATCCTCGACTTCAGAATTGCCTGGGCAATGCACCTCGATACATCAGGCGATACTATTATCCTCGGTAAGCACGGTGGTCTCCGTATTCCTTCAACCGAATGCTGGAACGGCAGCATCGGCGGCCCGATGACAATTTATCACGATGTAGCCGGCAAGCAGGTTGAAACCGTTATTCCCGAGCTTGATAATCCGTACGATAATTTCTATCTCAAGATTCGCTCCTTCCTTGATGCTTCAATGAACGGCGGTGAGCCTCCCGTACCCTCAAGCCAGATTATTTACAATCAGGCAATTATCGACGGTATTGCGAAGTCTGCTGAACTCGGCAGAGAAATCGAAATTGAGATTCCCGAAATCTGACTTTAATTTTTGTCTTGGTGCATCTGCAAAGGTGCATCAAGACTATGCCTTTTGTGCAGATGTTTTCATCTGCCTGAAAGGGATATTAGATGAAAGGATTGATACCCATGAGTGAAATTAAAATCGGCATTCAGCTTTTTACACTTCGTGACTATATCAAAAACTACGAAGATACCGATAAAACATTTTCATACCTTAAGAATGACCTTGGTGTAGATGTTGTACAGATATCTGCAATAGGTGATTTTCCTGCGGAAGAACATGCTGAGCTTGTAAAAAAATACGGACTTGATGTATGTGTTACTCATAAACCGTGGGACAGAATAATTAATGACACAGATAAGCTTATCGAAGAACATATTGCTCTTGGCTGTAATCAGATTGGTCTTGGCTGTATGCCTGATGAATACAGAACCGATCTTGTTGCAGTACGAAAGTTTATTGCCCTTGCAAATGAAGCAGGCAGAAAAATGAAGGAAAAGGGTCTTACCTTTGCTTATCATAATCACGCTGTTGAGTTTGCACGTGTTGAAGACGGCAGAACAATTATGGATGTTCTTATCGAAGAAACCGACCCCGAGGTTTTCTTCTTTATTCCCGATACTTATTGGTTCCATATGGGTGGTGTCAATGAGGCTGATTATCTCAGAAAGCTTAAAGGCAGAGTAAAGGTATGCCATTTTAAAGATTGGATGATAAAGCTTGGTGAAAACACCGGCTCAATAACCGAGCTCGGTTGCGGTAACCTGGATTTGGATGCCTGCTACAAAGCTTGTATAGATGCCGATGTTTCGTATATTGTATACGAGCAGGATAATAATTTTGCTGTTGATCCGCTAGCTTCAGCAGTTGTAAGCTATAATAATCTTAAAGCAATACACGAGCGAAGTAAATAATTGTAAGGAGTTAATAAAAATGCCTGAAATCAAAAAGAATTGGTATAAAGAAATGTCCGTATATCAGATATGGACACGAAGCTTTTGCGACGGTAACGGCGACGGTATAGGTGACCTTAAAGGTGTTCTTTCAAAGCTTGATTATATCAAGAGCCTTGGTGTAGATGCTATTTGGTTTTCACCGATATATAAATCACCGCAGAAGGACTACGGTTATGATATATCCGACTATCGTTCCATAGCTCCTGAATACGGTACTATGGAAGATTTTAAAGCTATTCTTGACGGTGCTCACGAGCGTGGACTCAAGGTTATTATGGACCTTGTCGTAAACCACACTTCCGACCAGCACGAATGGTTTAAAGAAAGCCTTAAGGGTGAGGATAACCCCTATCACGATTATTATATCTGGCGTAAAGGCAAGGGCAAGAATCCGCCCAACAATTGGAAGTCAACATTCCCGGGTCCTGCCTGGGAGTACAACGAAGAGCTTGATAAATATTATCTTCACCTCTTTGCTGTTGAGCAGTGCGATCTTAATATGGATAATCCTGCTGTTAGAAACGAAGTAAAAGATATTATGCGCTTTTGGCTTGATATGGGCGTTGACGGTTTCCGTGAAGATGTTATCACCTATATTTCCAAAAAAGAGGGCCTTCCTAACGGATTTCCGCTTCCCGTTGCTTGCGGTATGGAGCATTTTACCTGTGGTCCTCACCTCTATGAGTATCTTCAGGAATTCAACGACGAAGTGCTCAGCAAGTATGACTGTATGACAGTCGGCGAAGCTCCGATGATGACTCCTGACCTCGCTCTTAAATTTATCGATGAGCGTGACAGCAAAAAGCAGGTTCTTAAAATGATGTTCAACTTCCAGCATATGGAGGCTGACTGTATTATCACAAGCTTTGTAACAACAAAATTCAGCCTCAAAAAGCTGAAGACTGCTATGAGCAACTGGCAGACAAAGCTTTACGGTAAGGCTTGGAATGCGCTTTATCTTGAAAACCACGACCAGCCCAGAATAATCAGCCGTTACGGCAGTGAGAAATTCCGTGTTGAGTCCGGTAAAATGCTTGCTACAATGTACATCTGTCAGAGCGGTACACCCTTTATTTATCAGGGTCAGGAAATCGGTATGACAAATATCAGACTTCCCGAGCTCGATATGTATGTTGACGTTGCTACTTTCAACACATACGATATCTGCAAAAAGCTCGGTTTCCCGCATAAGAGCATTATGAAGCGCCTTATGCGTGCTTCACGCGATAATGCAAGAACTCCCGTACAGTGGACAGGCGGCAAGAATGCAGGATTCACCACAGCCGAAAAACCGTGGTTCTATATTAATCCGAATTATACCGAAGTTAATGTTGAGGATGCGGAGAAGGATCCCGATTCAATCCTTAACTATTACCGTAAGCTTCTCAAGTTCCGTAAAGAAAATGAAATTGTTATTTACGGCGATTACAAAGAACATTATCATAACAGCGATAAGTTGTTTGTATATGAGAGAAACTATGAAGGCAAGAAGATGCTTGTTATCTGCTCGTTCAGTGATAAGGTCGAGCGTTTTGTTGCTCCTAAAGGCTTCGATCTTGCAAAGGGCAGGGTAGTGCTCGGCAACTACGACTGCTTTAATTCAGGTTTTGATTCATTCAATCTTCGTCCTTACGAAGCAAAAGTTTATATGTTTGACTGAGAGGTATAAGCTATGCCTTATATTCACACTAAAACAAATGTTACGATTTCCGGAGAGAATGAAATTGCACTCAAAAACGAGTTTGGCAAAGCTATTACGCTTATTCCCGGTAAAAGTGAGCGTTGGTTGATGCTCAATTTTACTGATGGCGAGCGTATGTGGTTTGCAGGTGATAATTCACCTGCAGCTATGCTTGAGGTTGAATTATTCGGCGGTGCTGATGATGCTGCATATGATTCACTTACCGAAAAACTTACAGAAATTGTTTCAACCCAACTCAATATTGAGTCTTCACGTGTTTATGTTAAGTATGAGGAAATTGAACACTGGGGCTGGAATTCCGGCAATTTTTAATGCGGAGTTGATAATTTATGTGGATTCTCTTTGTGCTAGCGGTGCTTTTGTTGATACTGCTGGTATTTATTGGTGTAATTCTTTATATTGCGATACAGCAGTCGGTAACCAGGCCGAAAGATAGTACAATTGATTATGATTCGCTCAGCGAAAAGCATAAAATTCGTTATAAAGTAAGATTACGCAATAACCAGCATTTATACGACCTTAATCCCGAAGATTTGTCCTTGACAGATCCTATGGGCAATGAACTCAGAGCATGGTTTGTTCCTAAACCTGAAAGCAAAACATTCGTAATTTGTGTTCACGGTTATAAGTGCAACGGCCCTGATGAGTGCAGTCATCTGCTACCTTTTTATAACGAAACGCTCGGCTTTAACTATCTTTTGCCTGACCATGCCGCTCACGGCAGAAGTGAAGGTAAAAGGATAGGCTTCGGCTCATTCGAGTCTGAAAACCTTTTGCTTTGGGTGAAATATCTTATTGACCGTTTTGGTGAAGATATTGAGATTGTTCTTCACGGTATATCTATGGGTGCGACTACTGTAATGCTTGCTAACGACAGTAATCCTCCCGACCAGGTTAAAGCAATTATTGAAGATTGCGGCTTTACAAGTGCTGAAGATATAATCAACAATAATATGAAGAAAAAGCTTGGTATACCGTGTCCTCATATTACAAAAGCAATAATACTTATTTGCAGGTTGTTTTTTGGTTATGATATGCGTAGAGCTGACTGTATTGCGCGTATGGATGAATCTAAGAATCCTATTCTTTTTGTTCATGGTACAGATGACCCGACAGTGCCTTTTGAAATGGGTGAAAGGCTTTATAATGCCTGCACTACAGTTGAAAAAGATAAGCTTTTTGTTAAGGGTGCAATTCACGCGTATTGCTATTATGATGCGAAAGATGAATATGACCAGAAGGTTACAGATTTCCTTGATAAATATCTTTCTGTTTCACTCAAAAAATAAAACATGGAGGTATCACATATATGGCATTATATCTCGGTGTTGACGGCGGCGGCGTCAGAACAACAGCTATTGTTGCCAATGAAAACGGCAAGGTTTTGGCCAAAACCGTTGGTGCATCTATTGATTATAAAACGATTGGCCTTACATCTGCACGTAAAAACCTCAAAAATATCGTTAAAGAGCTTTGCGAAAAAACAGGTGAAGATACATTCAAATGTGCCTGCATAGGCTCTTCTGCACTTAAATCAAGAGCTTCAGCAAAAGAAACAGAGTCTTTGATTTCAAATATCATTGAAGCGGACAATGTAATAATGGACAGCAGTATTTTTACTGCAATGGAATGTATGGTTGATACAGGCCCATGTGCGCTTGTAATAAGCGGTATTGATTCTATGGTTGCGGCAAGAAATGCAAAGGGCAAGATGACAAATGCCGGCGGCTGGGGCTATTTGCTTGGTAATGACGGCAGCGGATACGCCATTGCGATGGATGCTATAAGATATGCCATTCGAGCATACGAAGGTAGTGAAGAACCAACGCGTCTTACCGATGATATGGTCGAGTATTTCAATCTTTATTCTCTGCAGGATTTACGGGATAAATTTTTTGACCCTGCAACCGAGCGCGGTAAAATTTCCGCTTTTGCCAGCCGCGTATTCTCATGTGCTTCTGCAGGTGATAAAGTTGCTGCTGAAATAATTGCAAAACACGCCCGTTTGCTTGCCGGCACTACCAAAAGCCTTATAAAAGATTTTCCTGCGGATACTGTTATCGGTATGTGGGGCGGCGTTTTTGTAAATAATCGACGTTTCAGAAATGAGTTTTCTGCCGCAATGATATCGCAAAGCGGTGATTATCATATTGAGCTGCTTAATTATCCTGCCGAATGCGGTGCTCTTTTTGCTGCATATAAGATGGATGATATTAAGATTACCGATGATTTGATGAAAAATATTGACCTTTACAGAGGCGTCAGAGTATAAATAAAAAACAAGGCTGTTTTTGAACAGGTCCGTAAAAAACGTACAATGAAAAAAAGAACCTCCTATGGTAGAATTAAAGAAACTACCATAGGAGGAAATTTTATGCCCAGAAGTTACAGACACATAAAAGATTACGAGGAAGAAATAGTAGAACTGA
>JAZQVR010000019.1:0-11974 GCA_045631965.1 Acutalibacteraceae bacterium | reverse complement strand
GCCGGTAGACCCCAATAACGTTCCGAAGTTCTGTCCCGAATGCGGTGACATCTTCGATGAGAATGACGCACAGTAATTAAATATAAATGATATATTAAGGAGATTTTTACAATGGGACTTTTTGATAAAAAATTCTGTGATATCTGCGGCGATAAGATTGGCCTTCTCGGCAACAGAAAGCTTGAAGACGGTAATATGTGTAAAGACTGCGCAAAGAAACTTTCACCTTTCTTCAGCGACAGAAGAAGCTCAACAATTGCTGAAATCAACCAGCAGCTTGCTTACAGAGAGCAGAACAAGTCAGCTCTTGCGGCTTTCAGACCTAACCGTACCTTCGGCGACGGCAAGAAAATTTATGTTGATACAGTGAACGGTAACTTTGTTGTTTCTACATTCAGCCCCAACAACTGGTCAGATGAAAACCCCGATGTTATGGCTCTTTCATCAATTATGAGCTGTAACCTCAAGATTGACGAAGATAAGGATGAAATCTATACTCAGGGCAAAGACGGTCAGAGAGTAAGCTACAATCCTCCCAGATATAAGTTCTACTATAACTTCATTCTTGAATTTACAGTAAATAATCCCTATTTTGATGATTTCAGAGTTCAGCTCAATACATTCCGCATCGAAGGTATGGGCACAATGGAATACAACAAGTATCAGCAGATGGCTATGGAGATTATCAACACGCTTACTCCCGGCAGAGGCGCAATGCCCAATATGGGAATGAATAATGGTATGCCTATGAATCAGGGTTATGCTCCCGCAAATGCTTACGGTCAGCCTAACCCCTATGCACAGCAGAATCCTTACGCTCAGCCTCAGGCTAATCCCTATGCACAGCAGAATCCTTACGCTCAGCCCCAGGCTAACCCCTATCCACAGCAGAATCCCTACGGTCAGCAGCAGGCTAACCCCTACGCTCAGCAGCAGTCCTACGGTCAGCCTCAGGCTAACCCCTACGCTCAGCAGCAGCCTTACGGCCAGCCTCAGGCTAATCCCTATGCACAGCAGCCCAATGCTTATGCTCAGCAGCCTCAGCAGGCTCCCGTTGCACAGGGTTGGATTTGTCCCGCTTGTAACGCATCAAACGACAGCGGTGCTTTTTGTGCTTGCTGCGGTACTCCCAAGGCTAACTGATTTAATTAACGCTCAATGAATAAAAAAATGAAAGTTGCGATAATTGTGATATTGGTCTCAGCTTTGGCAATAGCCGCCGGAGTCGGTATATGGTATTACAAAACAAAATTTTATGTACCCGACAAAGGCGGTATGGAACGTGATTTATCCGATACTGTTGTTTCCTGTTCATATTCAGACGGCGGAGGTATGGATGGCGGCTCAATGCATATGAGAATTTACCTTAATGAAAATAACGAGGTATGGTTTGAATACAGCAACACTCCTTATGTGGGTGCTGAAGAAGAATCTTTAAGCTTTCAGGTTCCTTATGATGCGATTGAACAGATTCGTCTTAAGTGTAAAGAGTTCGGCGTTCTCAATTGGGGCAAGCTTGAATACAGCGAAATGGTTATTCTCGATGCTCCCACAACATCCGTCAGTTTTGAATATGGTGACAACGAATTCTATTCGGTAAGCTCAACCTATGAACTTCCTGAAAAAGCGATAGGATTTTTCACTGCGTTCTATGAAATTCTCGATCAATATAAAACATAAGGAGGTAATTAACCTTGTCAACATTAACTGAACAGAAATGTCCTTGTTGCGGCGGTGCCGTTGAATTTGACGTTTCATCACAGAATCTGAAATGTCCTTATTGCGACACGGAGTTTGATATAGCGGCATTACAGCAGGCAGAAGAAAAAGCGGCTGAGTTTAGTGCCGGTGATGTAGTTAACTGGAATAATCAGAATTCACAGTGGACTGCAGGCGAAACAGACGGTATGAATGAATACATCTGTAATTCCTGCGGCGGTGAAATCGTTGCCGATGCAACAACCGGTGCAACAACCTGTCCTTACTGCGGCAATCAGGTTGTTATGCAGGGCCAGTTCTCGGGTGCTCTCAAGCCTGACCTTGTTATTCCTTTCAAATATGATAAAAAGGCGGCAAAAGAAGCACTCAAGAAACATATCTCTTCCAAGAAATTTGTTCCCAAGTTCTTCAAGTCCGATAACCGTATTGAAGAAATCAAAGGTGTCTATGTTCCGCATTGGCTGTTTTCGGGTGATGCTGTTGCAAACTCAGGTTTCAAAGGCACAAAAACACGCCGTTGGTCTGACAGCGACACAAACTATACCGAAATTTCTCATTTTGAGATTTACAGAAGCGGTTGCCTTGGTTTTGATAATATTCCCGTTGACGGTTCAACGAAGATGCCGGATGACCTTATGGAGTCAATCGAACCTTTCAATGTCAATGAAGCTGTTCCTTTTAATACGGCATACCTTGCCGGTTACCTTGCCGATAAGTATGACGTAACGGTTGACGAAAGCTACGGCAGAGCAAACGACAGAATTAAGAAGAGCACGGGTGATGCACTTCACAGCACAATCAATGGTTTTGATACGGTTTCGTTGGAGAATATCAATCTCAATATTGCCAACGGAACATGTAAATATGCACTCTATCCCGTATGGCTTCTTACTTCAAAATGGAACGGTAAAGATTATACCTTTGCCATGAACGGTCAGACAGGCAAAATGACAGGCGATATTCCGACTGACAATAAAGCTGTTTTAATGGCTTCGGCTATTGCCGGTGCTGTAATCGGCGCAGCGCTTTACGGTATTGCCTGGCTGATTGCATTGATGTAAGGAGGTGCGTAAAATGAAGAAAAAATTATTTGCAATATTGTTTGCAGTTGTGATAATGGTTGCATCTTTCGGCGTTGTTGCGCACGCCGAAACAAAAGTTTACGTTCTGGCTTCTGATGCTTTTATGGAAGAAGAGTATATGTCGATTGATGAATTGACAGAGCTTCAGAAAAAAGGCTTTGAGCTGGAAGACGAGTACGGTTATGCCGTTATGTTCGTTATACTTGATGAGACTCTTTACGATTACTATGAGTCTGCACAAAGTCTTTATTTTGAATTAACGGATAATCCTGACGGTATACTTATAGTTGATAATTATGTCGACGATGAATTTAACGGATATTTTGCCGGTGAATGCGAAGAATTGTTTGGCGACCAGTTTGATACTTTAATCGAAATTTACGAGGCTGCAGACACATATTACGACGGTATCAACGATTATTTTACCGAAGCAGAATCATTCTTTGCTCAAACCAATGATGCACCCGTTGACAACGGCGATGATAACGTTTATGTCGAGGGCGATACTGATAACTCTGACAGTGAAGATGTTGATGTTGATGTTGATGTTGATTCCGAAGACGCTGACGTCGATGATAAGGAAGAAATGCCTTATGTGCTTGACAATGCAGGCATTTTCAAAGATGCTGAAATCAAAGAGCTTGACGAAAAATATCGTCAGTTCTCAAAAGACAACAGCTTTGATTTTATAGCAGTTACACTCACCGAAGATGAGCTTGGCGACTTATCAATCGAAGAATATTCCGACAATATGTACAACTATGTATTCAAGCCTATGGGTAAGAAAGACATAGCATTCTATACATATCTGCACGGTGATGAGGGCGAAAGAGAAATCGTTATCACACGTTACGGCACGGCTAAAGAAGAGTTATCCGATGAGGACTGCGATAAGATTATCAACAATGTAAAGGCAACTTTTGCCGACGGAAAATATGTCGACGGCTTCAACGGTTTTATAGAAGAAACCGAAAGTGTGTTCCATCCCACTGTACACTGGGTTTGGATTCCTGTTTGCCTTGTATTGGGCTTTGTTATTGCGTTTATTATAATGAAGGGTGTTGCATCTGCAAATAAATCCGTAAGAAAGAAAGTCAATGCAACAGACTATGTCAGAGGCGATAGTTTGACATTAACCGGTTCAAGCGAAGTGTTTATGTATTCCGAGCTTAAAACGTCAGCTAAATCCAATAACAATACTTCCTCAAGCAATACGGATGGCGGCGGTCGTTCTACAAGCAGCGGTAAATTTTAATTTGAGGTGATATGAATTATGGCTCTTTTTGATATGTTCAAAAATAAAGCGGAAAACGCTGTGAAAAAAGGTGTTAGTACCGCAGTAACTCAGGGCTTTAATAAAGCAACTTCGGCAGCAAGCAGTCTTGGCAACAAAAAGGAAAAAATTGTTTTTTCTTCTCTTCCTTCATCTTTTGAGGAGTTTACCTCTCTTCCTCAGGCTGCTTTGTCAACACCGTTTGATACAGCTGCAATGGCAGTTCTTGCTTTCTGCTACTATCCGCAGAATAAAGATCTCGCTTTGCAGATGGTTAATTTTCTCAGAGGTCCGAGACCTCTCAGCGGTGGTGATATTTCATTCTATGCTGACAGATTCCGTGATGCGGATTATATTCCGCGTTCATACTTTGAGGGTGCAACACCCGCTAACGATTATCAGCCCACCGAGCCTTATACAATAATCGTCAGCGAAAACCCTTATTCATATCAGAACGAGGGTTATGCAACGCTCTATATTACGTCAGGCGGCGCAGACAGTCCCCGCAGTGTTCAGATGCGTAAAGCCAAGGATGGTAAATGGTATCTCTGGGATCAGTTTTTCCTTGTTGGTATCCGCCAGCCCGAAAGCTCAAATCCTTGGGCATAACGGGAGGTAAAACATATGGAAAGCATTAACTCAATTCAATTTGAAGGCCATTTTAATACCGAAGTGATGCAGGGTACATATAAACTGTTGACGGAAGTTAAGTTTACAGCAATTCTTAATATTGAGATTGCAGATCCTGATAAATTCAATACTATGTTCGGCGGTCAGCTTCCCGTTGACCTTATTAAAAATGATGCATCTCGTGTTGCTGAAATGACCTTTACAAAAATGTTTGCAGACGGCTGCTCTGTTGACGAACTGAAATACAAGGCAGACACACAGGCTGATTTGATTTTGCAGGATTTCGCAATTGCAGGTTGGGAAGCAAGAGCAGGTATCAGAGCAACCGCAATAAATAATGTGATTGTAGAAATTGACCCTAAAACTGAAAAAATGCTTTCGACCATGGCATCAATTAACTCTGTTCCCATTCCTGTTTCTGTCACTGCATCGCAGGGTGAAAAATGGCAATGTGCCTGCGGCAACAAGAATTCGGTCAAGTTCTGTACCGAATGCGGAATGAAAAAGCCTGAAGGTTGGGTCTGCTCCTGCGGAAACACAAATAAAGGCAAGTTCTGCACGGAGTGCGGTAAACCAAAAAACAATTAGCACCAAGAATAATTTTAGAGGTGATAATTATGAAAAAATTTATTTCAGTTTTACTTTGCGTTATGATGATTGTTCCGTTTGCAATGCCCTTTGCTTCGGCTGCGGATGCAATAGATAAAATCATTATAACTGTTGATACCGATATTAACGGTGTTTTAGTTGATGATTATTCTGAATACATAACGCTTGAATCCGAAGGAGTTATTTTTGAAGAATCAAACGGCCCTGCCGTTGAAGCTTTTAACACTTCAACCGAAACATATGATTCGGTTTTTGAAGGCGGCAATTTTTATGTTTTCACAATCAGAATTACCGAAGCTCCTTATTTTGCACTACCTTCTGCAGGTGTTTGGGCAGAAGTTGTGCTCAACGGTGAAAAATATGCTGTTATGGTTCAGGAAAAGAATGTCGGCGGTGAAGTGATTCCTTATATTTCACTTGAAGTTGAACTTTATGTTGGCGACCCGATGAAATGTCTCAAGGCAATCGATTTTCTTGTTCCTGCACCCGTTGCAGGTGCAACTCCTGCTGACGTTTCACAGGTATATGCAAACAATATGGGCGTAACTGTTGCTTCGATTAACTGGTTCCCAGAAGATCCCGTTTTTGTTGAAGGAACAGAATATGCATTCACACTTTCCCTCGAGACGGCAGACGGATATGTTTTTGATAAAAACATCTATTTAAGTCATGATATGGCTGATGCTGCTAAAATCGGAAGCGGTAAATACGAACTTAAAATGAGCTATACTTTCCCTGCAACTCCTGCGGCACCCGAGCTGACAGTTATTACTGAAATCAACGCAACAATTACCGAACCTGTTGCAGGTGAAGCCCCCTCAAACGTTGCAGCAATAAGCGGAACAGGATATACCGTTTCTGCTTTTAATTGGTTCGTTTCAGGTAATCCTTCAGAAACAATTACTGAATTCCGTCAAGGCAAAACTTATGAAGCACAGATTACATTCGTGCCTGAAAGCGGCTATGCTTTTGCCGACGATGCAGTAGTGAAGATTAACGATAAAACAGCTTTCCTTTGTATGAGTAATTCACTCACAGGTGCAAAAACTTTTGCAATAGCTTTCAGTATTCCTCTTCCCGAATATAATGTTACCGTAACAAACGGCACAGCTTCGGCTTCAAAAGCAACCGAAGGCACAACTGTAACGCTTACCGCAAATGCCGCACCTGCAGGTAAGGTTTTCGATAAATGGATTGTAACGGGTGCAACTGTTGATAACGCATCACTGGTATCAACCGCATTTGAAATGCCTGCAAACGACGTTACCGCAGAAGCTACGTATAAAAATGTGGTATATGACATCACTGTTGTTAACGGCACAGCGTCGGCCTCAACAGGTATAATGGGTGACACAATAACCGTTACTGCAGAACAGATCGACGGCAAAAAGTTCGTCGTTTGGGAAGTAATCGGTGCAACAGCTGACGATAAAACCGTTTCAGAAACAACAATCACAATGGATGCCGCAAACATAATTGCAGAGGCAATATATGAAGATTGCGGATGCAAATGCCATCAGGGCGGTATCGCAGGCTTCTTCTATAAGATTGTACTTTTCTTCCAGAAGCTTTTCGGTCAGAACAAAATTTGTACTGATTGCGGTGCAATACACTGATTTTATTCTAATAATTAAGGAGAAAGCATTATGAAAAAGTTTTTAGCTATTCTTTTGGCTCTTGTAATGCTTCTTTCATTTGCAGCTTGCGGCGGTAATGAAAATCCCGAAACAACTCAGCCTACAGAAACAACAACCGAAGCTCCCAAGTTTGACGAAACCGTTGTTACAGACGGCAAAACCAATAAGCTTACAATCAGAACTCCCATTGATGAGTTCACTTTCAATGAAGCAAACACAGAAGGTAACTTCCTTGCACAGACAAATATCGTTAAATGCGGTACTCTTGAAAATGCAGATGTAAATATCGGCGTTGCTTTTGCTGTTACTCACGCTGCATACGATTCAGTTCACGATTATGTTAAAGACAGCTTCAGCGAAAACACAATATTCGAAGAAGGCAAAATCGGCACCTTCACAACCTATATCCGTCAGAATGTAACTTCCTCAATGCAGATTATCGTTTGTCTTAATAACTTTGAGTTTGCTATGCTTGAGTTCAAACTTCCCGCAGGCGCAAAGAAGGAAGATTATGCAGCACTTCGTGCAGGCGAACTCTTCAACACAATTTACGACAACCTTGCAATCGAAGCAGGTGCAGCAGAGGTTGAAAACACCGATGGCGGTGAAGATGCAGGCACTGAAACCGCAGCTGTAACAACCGATAAAGGCTATGTAACAGTTACTCCCGCAGGCGGATTTGTTTATGACGAAGCACAGTCGAATAACAGATCGCTCACCTTCACAAATACTTCTCTCGGTGCAAATGCCGCTGTTTATGTTTATGACGAGCAGAGTATGGACCTTGAAACTCAGAAAAAGTATTTCAGCTATTCTTGCCCCGATAAGGAATATACACAGACAACAATCGGCGCAAACACTTATGAAGCAATCGAATCAAACACAGGTATTACATATCTTGTTGCAAAAACTTCAACAGGAAATGCAATGTACGTTATGGTATGGAACTGCACAGTTACAGATGCAACACCCCTTATTGAAACAATCGTAATCAGCTAAACTTAACGGAGTGACCGTATCGCTCGGTCACTCCGTTTTTAAAATTTATGCTCAGGTGATATTATGAAAAAAATAGTTTCATTGTTTCTTGCTATTTCAATTCTTTTCTGCTTTGCTTCCTGCAGAAAAGATAATCCCGATCCTGAAACAACAACCAATATTGCAGAAACAACCGATTCTGTAAAAGAGAATAAAAGCACAAAGCTTTCTGTTTATATCGGAAAAGAAAATATTTCTTCGCAGGATGAAGAAACATACGAATTTCTTACCGATTTAAATTATCAGACCGTTTATCTTTCAGAAGAAGACGGCAAAAAATATTCCCGACTTTCATCGGCGCTTGATTCTCTCAACAAAGAAAGAGCGAAAATGTCAAAAGAAACTGCCAACGAACTTTATGAGACGGCTGTTGAAAATTACGACACATATTATGAAGACGGAGAATCATTTGTCACCTATACAAGTAATCATAAATATCTTCTTCAAAGAGCCGACAATGCCGTTGTGAGCCTTCGTTCCGATTATGATGTTTTCAGCGGCGGAATGCATCCCAATTACGGTACAGGCGGCTACACTTTTGACACCGCAACAGGTGAAGCGCTTCTTATCACTGATGTTATGACCGATATTTCGGAATTGCCACGAATTATTTCTGAAAAAATCAAGGCAAAGGATTCTTCGGAATATGATATGTCCGGCAGTCTTGAAGAAGCTCTTTCGGAATATACCGCAGAGCAGTTCAACTGGACAATCGGATATCAGGGCGTAACATTCTATTTCAGCCCCTATGAAATTGCATCATATGCGGCAGGTCTTATCACCGCTACAATTTATTTTGATGAATATCCCGAACTTTTCAACAAAAAATACACAACCTCACCCGATTCCTATGCTTATCCACTTCCCGAATGGAGTGATGTTGAGTTTGATATGAATCTTTCCGATGATAAAAAAGATACAATCTGTGTCGGTCTTTCTTATTTCACGGAAGAATCTTCCTATAAAGATATTATTGTTACCGTCAACGGCAATGAATTTACATTAAGCGACATCTATGTTTTCAGCGCTGATTTTTATCTTGTTAACATAATCGGAAAATATTTCCTTTATGTTCTTCCTCACGGCTACAGCGATTACACAAGCCTTATGGTTTATGATATCAATGGGGGAGAGTTAAAGGAAATAGGAATGCTTGACGGAACAGATTTCAGTTACGCTGAAGTTGATACCGAAAATAATGAAACTGTTTACGCAAATGCAGTTTTCAATAATCCCGAGTCTTTTACACTTGAAACAAAAATTGATTTGCTTTCAACGTATTCGGGAATAAAAGTTTATTCGGCAAACAAAGAAACAGGTATGCCCGAATCATCGGATGAACTCTATAATATTCAGGGTTCTGAATTCTTCAACCTTAAATCATCAATCGACCTTTCCGTTAAAATATTGCCTGAGCTAAATGATGAAATCATTTCTGCAGGCTCGGATTTTGAACTTGTCCGCACAAACGGAAAAACATTTGTTGATGCAAAGCTCGGCGATGGCAGAGAATGCAGAATTAATGTTGAAAAAATTGATTATCAGCTCTGTGTCAACGGCACACCCGATTATGAGTGCTTTGAAGTGCTTTATTATGCAGGATAAAATAAACATAATTTCGGAGTGATATTATGAAAGATTTCAGCAAGGTTAAATTCAAATGGACTTTCCGTGATTATCAGCAGACTGTGCTTGATAATTCGCAGAAACATCTGAAAGATAAAAGAATACATATTGTTGCCGCACCGGGCAGCGGTAAAACCATTCTCGGTCTTGAACTCATCCGCAGGCAGAATGCACCGACCCTTGTTATGTCACCGTCGGTAACAATCCGTCAGCAATGGGGCGAAAGATTTGTTGAAGCATATCTGCCCGAAACCGAGATTCCCGATGAATACGTTTCCTATTCACTCACAAATCCCAAACTCATAACTTCAATCACATATCAGGCACTCCACGCCGCTTTCACAAAATCCGTTATGGAAGCCGAAGCAGATGAAGATGAGCTCGAAACGGAAGAAACGCAGGATTTCAGTAATTTCGATATTTTTGCCGAAATCAAAAAAGCGGGCATAAAAACAATCTGCCTTGATGAGGCTCATCACCTTAAAAGCGAATGGCAGAAAGCGCTTGAAAAGTTTGTGGAAATGCTCGGCAAGGACGTAACTATTATTGCTCTTACCGCAACTCCTCCTTATGACAGTGCACCTGCCGAATGGAACAGATATCAGGCTCTCTGCGGTGATATTGATGAAGAAATCTTTGTTCCGCAACTCGTTATGCAGAAAACGCTCTGCCCTCATCAGGATTATATCTATTTCAGCTATCCCACCGCAGAAGAAGCAAAGACGCTTGCAAACTATAAGGCAAAAGCCATTGCGGTTACAGAACAAATAATCGGAAGCGGTCTGCTTTCAAAAGCATTGCAGGCTTCAAATGTATCGGGCAACGATGAAGTGCTTTACGATAACATAAATGGCTTCAAATCGCTTCTCTGCGTTGCCAAAAAAGGCGGAGCCAACATTTCCAAAAACCTCGAAGAAAAAGTGTATGAAGGCAGAAAAGCACCTGTTTATTCAATAACCGAAGCCGAAAAAGCATTTCAGTTTATCATTGATAATCCCGCTGTTTTCTCCGAAGAAATCAGCGAGGAATTAAAGGCAATTCTTTCAAAAGAAGCTCTTGTTGAAAAAAGAAAAGTTCGCCTTGCATCAAATGATAAAATTAACAAAATGCTTGTTTCTTCAACTGGTAAGCTTCAGAGCATAAACAAGATTGTTGCAAGTGAATATCAGAATCTCGGTGACTCTCTGCGAATGCTGATTCTTACCGATTACATCAAAAAGGATATGCTTAAATTAGTCGGTACAGATGAAGAAATTCACGCGCTCGGCACCGTGCCCGTTTTTGAATCAATCCGCAGAATAAATCCCGATGCGAAGGTTGCGGTGCTTTCGGGTACGCTCGTAATTTTGCCCGACTGTGCGGTTGAAACTGCGCAGGAAATCGCATATAACGAAGGTGTTCCTTGCAGAATCAAAAAGATTGAAAATACGAACCATACTGAAATCATTTTCAGCGGTTCAAATAAAAATAAAGTAAGTATTATCACAAAAGCATTTCAGACCGGTGTTATCAATGTTCTTATCGGAACAAAGTCTTTGCTCGGCGAAGGCTGGGATTCACCGAATATCAATTCGCTCATACTCGCAAGCTTTGTCGGCAGCTTTATGCTTTCAAATCAGATGCGAGGCAGAGCAATAAGAATTGATAAAAAGAACCCCGAAAAGGTATCTAACATCTGGCATCTCGTTACTGTTGAGCCCGATTCAAAAGATGAAATCATAAGCGATGATTTTGAAACAATGAAGCGCCGTTTTGCCTGCTTCCAGGCTCCTGCATATAACACCGATGTTATCGAAAGCGGAACAGACAGACTTGATATTCTCAAAGCGCCCTATGACAAAAACGGACTTCAAAATATCAATAATCAGATGCTTTCTCTTGCATCGGCGAGAAATGTTATGTCGGGCAGATGGAATGGTGCGGTGAAGGGCAAAGCAAGACCTGAGATTGAAGAAGTGAGCGAAATTCCTGCGGAAGTTCAGCCTGCAAGCGCCGTTCATAAGAACAAGATTTATGCGGTTGTTCTTGCGGTTCTCATTGTTCTTGCGATTGTTATGATTGCGGCTTCGGGATTCTTCGGCGGTCTGCTCGGATTCATCATTGCGGCGGTTTGCGGCGTTCTTCTGATTAAATCCGCAAGCGTTGTTATGAAGAATTCATCGCCTGAAAAAACCGTTTCAAATATTTCGAATGCAGTTCTTCGCACTCTTAAGGAAATCGGTGAAATCGAAAGCAGAGGAGCAACTGTTTCGGTCAGAAAGTCCCCAAAACATAACGCCGTCAATTGCTCGCTTGAAAAGGCGTCCGGCAGAGAAAAGAATGTTTTTGCGAACGCTATTTCAGAGCTCCTTTCTCCCATT
>JAZQVR010000018.1:0-31117 GCA_045631965.1 Acutalibacteraceae bacterium | reverse complement strand
TTCGCTTCATAAGCATAGCCTTTGTCAATAAGAGTTGAAACGATGTCGATGATTTCACCGATGTTTTCGGTTGCCTTAGGATGAGTTGTAGCCTCACGGATATTCATGCCCTTTGCATCAACCCAGAACTCCTCAATATATTTTTCGGAGATATCCTTGAAGGTTACACCCTCTTCATTTGCTCTGCGGATAATCTTGTCATCGATATCTGTAAAGTTCTGAACGAAATTAACCTTATTGCCTCTGTATTCAAGATAGCGGCGCATTACATCGAATACGCAAAGGGGTCTTGCATTACCGATGTGGATAAAGTTGTAAACTGTAGGGCCACAGGCATAAACCTTGAGCACACCGGGCTCGATTGTTTTAAGTTCTTGTTTTGTGCGTGTGAGAGTGTTGAAAATTTTCATTTATTTTTTCTCCTCTTCTAAAGATTGGATTTTTTTGTTAAGTTTATCAATCTGAATCTGCATTTTGCAAAGCTCCATAGCAATCGGGTCGGGAATGTGAATTTGGTCGAGGTCATCGACTCGTTTGCCGTTTTGCTTTACAACTCTTGCAGGTACGCCTACTGCAGTTGAGTTAGGCGGTATTTCGTTGAGCACAACCGCGCCTGCGGCGATGTTTGTGTTATCTCCGACCGTAAAAGGACCGAGAACCTTTGCACCTGCGCCTATAAGCACGTTGTTGCCTATTGTCGGGTGACGTTTGCCTGTGTGGTGACCCGTACCGCCGAGTGTTACACCTTGATAGATTGTAACATCGTCACCGATTACAGCGGTTTCACCTATAACAACGCCCGTGCCGTGGTCGATAAAAAAGCGCTTGCCGATTTTCGCGGCAGGGTGAATTTCAATCCCCGTCTTTTTAACACATCTCTGTGAAATAGACCGTGCAAGAAAGAACAACTTATGGTTATAGCAGAAATGAGCTTTGCGGTGCATTCTTACTGCCTTAAGTCCGGGGTAAAGAAACAATATCTCAAGTGCTGAACGTGCCGCAGGGTCACGTTCTTTGACACACTGTATGTCTTCTCTCATCTGTCTGAACAAATACATCACCTCGATATAAAAAACTCCGCCACCCGACAAGGGTGACGGAGGCGATAAAAGTCGCGGTTCCACTCCGACATTATACTCAGTAGGTTCGTTAAAACCTTCAGCCGATAACGGGGCCTGCCGTACAGCCATTTCCTGCCGTAAGCTAACGGGGTGCATTCGCGTAAACAGGCTGACAGTGTACTTGCAGCAAGTTGCACACCTCTCTGTGAAAGCCATATGGGTTACGTTACTTCTTCCCGATCAACGCTTTTGATTATTAATTTATAATATTATATGCAATTTATTTTGAGAAGTCAATTGTTTTTTTAGCTTGTATCAGATATACAATACCTGAAATTGCCGCAAGAACTGCGGTAATCCATATCATAATGTTTGTAACGGTCGGAAAATCTTTTATAAGGAATCCTTTTTGATCAACAAGCTCGCCCCATAACAATATGATTATGGTGAATGTCATTTGTGTTGCGGTTTTTATTTTGCCCCAGATGTTTGCAGGTACTACAATATTCTGTGATGCGGAGATAAGTCGCATAGAGGTTACTATAAACTCTCTTGTAAGAATGATAAACACAGGCCATGCACCGCAAATGCCCTCCTGAATGAAGGCAAGCAGAGCGGCTGTTGTGAGCATCTTATCTGCAACCGGATCAAGGAATTTGCCGAATGTTGTTATTTGATTATTCTTTCGCGCCAGCTTTCCGTCAATCGCATCAGTTATTGCGGCAACCGAGAATATGAATGCCGAGATTATAAAGCGGTAGGGGATCGAGCTTAAAAAAGCAAGCATAAACAGCGGAGTTATAATAACTCTGGCAACTGTCAGTTTGTTGGGTGTGTTCATTTATTCAGCCTCTCCGATGAGGTCGTACTCATCTGTGTTGATAATTGTTACGTTACAGAAATCGCCTTCGCTGTAATTGTCGGAAGCAATGAATTTCACGATGCAGTCGATTTCAGGGGCATCCATATAAGTTCTGCCTGTATAGCTGTCGCTGTAAGCGTCATAACCTTCAACAAGCACCTCGAAAGATTTGCCGATATAGCTGTTGTGCTTATCGAGTACGATATCGTACTGGTCATTCATTATTATTTCCTGTCTGTCGAGCTTTGTGCGTTCGTCAATCTGGCTGTTGATTCGTGCGGCAGGTGTGCCTTCCTCTGCAGAATAGGTAAAACAGCCAAGATGGTCAAACTCTGTTTCGTTTACAAACAGCGAAAGATTTTCAAACTCTTCTTCGGTTTCACCGGGGAAGCCTGTTATGAAAGTAGTGCGTATGATGATGTCGGGCATTCTGTCTCTGAGCTTTGCAATGAGCTCGCTTATCTGCTGCCGTGTACCTCTGCGGTTCATTCGCTTGAGTACGTTGTCGTCTGCGTGCTGAAGCGGCAGGTCTACATAGTGAAGCACCTTGGGCAGAGTTGCCATAGCCTCGATAAGCTCGTCAGTAAACTCGTCCGGGTAGCAGTAGAGCATTCTTATCCAGTGTATACCGTCTATTTCGTTAAGCTGTCGGAGAAGCTCGGGCAGCTTGAGCTCGCCGTATAAATCTTTGCCGTAGAGAGTGGTGTCCTGAGCGACGACGATAAGCTCTTTAACTCCCTTTTCCGCAAGGCTCTTTGCTTCTTCAATTATATCTTCAATCTCACGGCTGCGATATTTTCCTCTTATTGATGGAATTGCACAATAAGTACAGCAGTTGTTGCAACCGTCTGCGATTTTGAGGTATGCGTAGTATTCGGGAGTAGTGAGAACACGTTCACCGCTGAGCGGCATATTGCAATTATCGGGGAATGTGCCGATTTTTTCACCGTCAATAACTTTGTTGCAAATTTCAGCGATATCGCCGTTTGCGCCAATACCGATAACGGCATCTACCTCAGGGAATTCGCTGAGTATTTCGTCTTTATATCTTTCAGCAAGACAACCGGTAACTATTATTTTGCCGATAGTGCTTTCTTCTTTAAGCTGAGCCATATCGAGTATGTTTTCAATAGCCTCTTTTTTAGCAGACTCAATAAATCCGCAGGTGTTGATAATTACCGCATCAACGCCATCATAAGGGTCGGCAATTTCAAATCCGCAAGCATCGAGCTTGGCAAGCAGACATTCACCGTCTATCTGATTTTTGGGGCAACCGAGTGAAATAAAACCAACAGTACTCATATGTCACAATCCTCTTCAAAATTATCATATTCGCTCATAGCACTCCTGATGTCGGAGTAGCTGTAGCCGAGTCGCAGTAAGGCGGCAAAAACCTGCTTTCTGCCTTTTTCCGTAGTAAGCTTTCGTGAAAACTTACCTTCTAATAATACTCTAATATTATCACTTTCGTCAAGTGTAATTGAATTAATTGTAATTTCTGTAGTTTCGCGGTCAATTCCTCTGCGTAAAAGCTCGGATTGAATTGCGCGTATTCCGCATCCTTTGCGAGTTGCCAACTCTTCTGCGAGAGTCAGAGCATATCTCTCATCGTTGATATATCCGAGTGCCTTGATTCTTTCAACTGCGTCCTGTGCGGCGGCTTCGCCGTCAGCTCTGCGGAGCTTATTGTAAAGCTCTTTTTCACAGTGATCTCGTCTTGAAAGGATATTGAGTGCGCGGTTGAAACAGCGACGTTTTGCTATTCTGTCTGCAAGTGTTTGGTATTGTTCTTCGTCTATTTCGTCGCCGGAAATGTAACCGCACGAAAACCAGAAATCAGCATCAACGGTGAGCTTGTACTCACCGTCGATGCTGATGTGTATCTTGTTTGCTTTGCCTTTTTGTGCTGTAATTATCATATGTTTATCAGTCGTCTACCGCAATATCAAGGTTTGCTTTAAGCTTGGCTTTGGGAGCAGGCGGAGCAACAACGGGTGCAGGAGCAACGGGCATAGCAGGGGAGGTATCGTCCTCTTCTTCGTCAGATGTTGAGACAGCCGAGCTGTCTGCAAATCTTGCTCTGACCTTTGCTTCGATTTCGTCGCGAAGAGCCTTATTGGTGCGTATCATTTCCTTTACATTGTCGCGACCCTGGCCGAGACGCTCGTCATTATATGAGAACCAGGCACCGCTCTTGTGTACTATATCAAACTGAACGGCAAGGTCGAGAATTTCGCCTTCAACTGTAATACCTCTGCCGAACATAATGTCAAACTCTGCGGTTTTAAAAGGCGGAGCAACCTTGTTCTTTACAATCTTTGCCTTGGTACGGCTGCCGATGAATTCACCGCCGGGACCCTTGAGCTGCTCAACCTTGCGTACATCAATACGCATTGAAGCATAGTATTTGAGTGCACGACCGCCGGTTGTAACTTCGGGATTGCCGTACATAACGCCGACCTTTTCACGAAGCTGGTTGATGAATATAAGTATTGTGTTGGATTTGGAGATAGCGCCTGCGAGCTTACGAAGAGCCTGCGACATAAGTCTTGCATGGAGACCTACGTGTGAATCGCCCATTTCGCCCTCGATTTCTGCTCTGGGTACAAGTGCGGCAACGGAGTCGACTACAACAACATCAAGTGCACCTGAACGCACAAGCGCCTCTGTGATTTCGAGTGCCTGCTCACCGTTGTCGGGCTGGGAAACAAGGAGTGAATCTATATCAACACCAAGATGTGAAGCATATACGGGGTCGAGTGCGTGTTCAGCATCGATGAAAGCACATTCGCCGCCTGCTTTCTGAGCCTCGGCAACTACGTGAAGAGCGAGAGTTGTCTTACCTGATGACTCGGGACCGTAAATCTCTATAATTCTGCCGCGGGGAAGACCGCCTATACCTGTAGCCTGGTCGAGAGTAAGTGAGCCTGTTGAAATAGCCTCAACATTAAGACCTCTGTCCTGACCAAGACGCATAATGGCGCCCTTGCCGTAGGTTTTTTCAATCTGCTTGAGCGCTGTTTCAAGAGCGCTGTTTTTATCTGCAATTTTGGGTGTTACTTTATCTGCCATATCTTTATCCTCCGAAAGGTATAGTACAAATGTTCGGTTACGTGTTTGATTATACCTTTTTGCACAATAATTGTCAAGCGTTTTTCTACAATCTGCAAAAATTATTTTTGTTAATATCAAATACCCTTGCATTTTGTTATGGTTTCGTTTATTATTGTAATAATTATTATAATGCGAGGAGTACTATTATGCATACCATAACCGTAGATTTTGATAAATCTAACGGCAAAATCAAACCTATGCATGCTGTCAATAACGGTCCTGTATATAAGTTTGCTTCTGACCAGCGTATTACAAATATCGATTCTTACCGTGCTGCAGGTATTCCTTACGCAAGAACTCACGACGCTTCTTATTTCGCAACCTACGGTGGCGAGCATATTGTAGATGTCAATTTCATTTTTCCGGATTTCGATGCCGATCCTTATAATCCCGATTCGTACGATTTCTGTCTTACTGATGAATATCTGCACGTAATTGAGCTTGCAGGTACAAAGACTTTTTTCCGTTTGGGTTCAAAAATCGAACATTGGAAGAAGAAGTACAATACTTTACCACCCAAGGATTTTAAAAAATGGGCAGTTATCTGCGAACATATAATCAGACATTATAACTATGGGTGGGCAGATGGCTTTAATATGGGCATCGAGTATTGGGAGATATGGAACGAGCCTGACCTTGACCACGATGACAGTGAAAATAAACGCTGTTGGGGTGGTACTAAAGCACAGTTTTTTGAGCTTTACGATGTAGCTGCAACGCATCTCAAGTCCTGCTTCCCCGAACTCAAAATAGGTGGCCCTGCCATTGCGTGCAATCTGGAGTGGGCGGATGATTTCCTCAAACAGCTCGTTGCTCCTCTCGATTTCTTTTCGTGGCATATCTATACAAACGATCCTAAAGGCGTTGTTGAGCGCACGGAATATGTGCGTCGTATGCTCGATAAATACGGTTTTACAGATACCGAAAGTATACTTAACGAGTGGAATTATGTAAAAGGCTGGGAAGGCGACGATTGGGTTTATTCACTCAAATCCGAAAAAGGTCTCAAGGGTGCTTCGTTTACTGCAGGCACAATGTGCGCTTCTCAGTATACTCCGCTTGATATGCTTATGTATTATGATGCACGTCCTTGCGGTATGAATGGTCTTTTCAATACGGATTTTGTCAATGAATGTTTAAAAGGCTATTATCCTTTCAGAATGTTCAATGAGCTTTATAAGCTCGGCAACAGTGTTGAGGTTACGTGCGATTGTGATGAGATTTATGTCTGTGCCGCAAGGTCAGATGCTGAATACGCAGTTATGCTTACTTATTTTTCCGATGATGATTCTGTCGCTTCAAAGCAGATTTCACTTGCTCTTAACGGTCTGACACAGGCAACAGCTCAAATATATCTGCTTGATAAAGATAACGATATGACGCTTGTCCGTACGGACAGTGTATCGACTGAAAATCCGCTAATAAATCTCGGTTTATCTCTTTTTGATACGTATCTTATTAAATTTACAACTATATAATTAAAGGTGAAATATTATGATTATTGATGAGTTGGTATCACTTTCAAATTTATACGGCTCTAACGAAGAGCTTGTGCTTGCGGGCGGTGGTAATACATCAGCCAAAGACGGCGATGTAATGTATATCAAAGGCTCAGGCACACAGCTTGCAACAATTACTGCAGACGGATTTGTAAAAATGAACAGACAGGCACTTGCCGATATTTTTACAAAGGAATATCCGACCGATGATGATGCTCGTGAGGCTCAGGCTCTGGCTGATCTCTCTGCCGCAAGAATGCCGGGTGAAGAGACTAAACGTCCCAGTGTCGAAACTTTGCTTCACAGCCTTTTTCCTCATACCTTTGTCCTTCACGTACATCCTGCACTTGTCAACGGCCTTACCTGTTCGGTAAACGGTAAGGCAGAGGCGGAGCGTATGTTTGGCGACGATTTTATCTGGGTTGAGTCCTGCAAGCCCGGATATACACTTTCAAAAATCTGCTATGATAAAATGACGGCTTATACTGCAAAATACGGCAAGGCTGCCGATATGCTTCTGCTTCAGAATCACGGTATCTTTATTGCTGCAGATACTGCAGAGGAGATAGGTGATAAGCTTGCCGATGTTATGTCAAAACTCAACGCTGCAGTAGTGCGTTGGCCTGATTTTGACAGCGGCGATTATAATGGCGAAAAGGCACAGAAGTGCTTTGATGTAATATACGAAATATACGGTGACGATGCGGTTATCACTTACGAGCCGAGCAGTGAGGCGCTTCGCTTTGCCGAAAGCATTGAAGCAGCTCAGGCTGTTATGAAGCCGTTTACACCCGACCACATTGTTTACTGTAAGGCAGAGCCGGTATACGGCAGCGATAACGATTGTATCAGGGATGAAGTCAATACTTATTACGAAAAGAACGGCTATATGCCAAAGATAATCATTATCAGCGGTTGCGGCTTCTTTGCAGTTGATATGACTCCCAAGGGCAGCGACACCGCGGCAACTCTTTTCAACGATGCGCTCAAGGTTGCAACCTATTCCGAGTCATTCGGCGGTCCTCTTCATATGACCGATGAGCTTTCCGATTTCATTACCAACTGGGAAGTTGAATCTTACAGACAAAAACAGAATGCATAAGGAGAATATATCAATGTTTTACAGTATCGAAAACGAATATCTTACCGCACAAATCGACGATATGGGTGCCCAGCTTCACTCGCTTGTTACCAAGGATGAAGGCTATGAGTACCTCTGGCAGGGTAATCCCGATATATGGTACGGTCAGGCACCTGTCCTTTTCCCCGTAATCGGTCAGCTTTTTGAGGATAAATTCCGTTACGACGGCAAGGATTATCCTCTTGCAAAGCACGGTTTTGCACGCAAAATGCTCTTTGAAGCAGCCGATGTAGAAGGCGCAAGAGCAGTGTTTATCCTTCGCAGTAACGATGAAACTCGCGGTATGTTCCCGTTTGAGTTTGAGTTTGCCGTTTGCTTCGAGCTTGTAGGCAGAGCAATCAAGGTTACTCATACAGTTACCAATCTTGATGATAAGACTATGTATTTCTCCTGCGGTGCACATCCGGGCTTCAACTGTGCTATAGGTGACTATCTCGAGTTTGAGGAGAGCGAAGAGGGTGCACAGGTAGAGAAGATAGATAAGGAGAATATAATCATCGGCACAAAGTTTGATGTTGAGCTTGAAGAGGGTAAGCGTCTTCGCCTTACTCCCGACCTTTTTGCCGAGGACGCTCTTATTTTCTCCGACCTCAACTCCAACGTTGTTACTCTCAAGAGTGATGACAGCGACCGTACAGTCCGTTTTGATTTCGGCGATGCACCTTTCCTCGGCATCTGGGCAAAACCCAACGCACCCTATGTCTGCATTGAGCCTTGGTACGGTGTAAATGACGACAGAATCAGATACGAAGATGTTTCTCAGAAGCGCGGTATTCAGAGCCTTGAGCCTGAAGAGACCTTCGACCTTGTCTGGATTGCAGAATTATAATAAAAAATATAGCCGTGGTATGCCCACGGCTTTTTTGATAGGGGAATTAATTATGACACATAATGAAATGTTCGGAAATGCAAAGTGGATAAGTGCCGATAAAAATATCTCGTCTCCGCTTTTTCGTGCAGAGTTTTTCGCAAATAATGTTAAAAAAGCAGAAATCACAATCTGCGGTCTCGGCTTTTTTGAGCTTTATCTCAACGGCAAAAAGGTCAGCGATGATTTGCTCGTGCCTGCTTTTTCTCAGTATTGCTACCGTGATTTAAGTGAGCATTATAAGATCCGTCAGGATAAAATGAGCTACCGCACTTACGTTTTGCAGTATGATATAACCGATTATCTGCTCGACGGCGATAACGCACTCGGTGTTCAGCTCGGTAACGGCTGGTATAAGCTATGTGATGAGTATGACGGCGACCCGACGTGGCACCCTTACGGCGACCTTAAGCTCTGCTATAAAATTGATGTTGAGTTTAACGACGGCACAACCGCAGAAATATTCAGCGATGAGAGCGTTAAGTGTGCGACAAGTGAAATAACCTACAATAATATCTACGGCGGTGAGCGGCATGATTATTCGCTTGCAAAGGTCGGCTTTGATTCTGTCGGATATAACGATTCCGATTGGGCAAATGTTTCTGTCGTTTCTGCACCAGATACCGATTTCTGTATACAGACCTGTCCTGCCGACAGAGTTGTACGCTATATAATACCCGTAAAAGTAAAAGATTTCGGCGAAACAAGCATATACGACTGCGGCGAAGGCATTACAGGCTTTGCAGTGATCAAGTCAAAGGCAGACGGCGCAACGCTTACCGCACGCTATGCCGATGCGCTCAAAGAGGATATGACTCTTGATTTCTATCCGAGCGGCGGTGACGGCGAGAAGCTGCAGCAGGAGGTCTTTGCAAATACAACAGCAGGGGATAGCTATATTCCTCATTTCTGCTGGCACGCATTCCGCTATATTGAGGTTTCAGATAATGCCGAAATCGTCACCGTAAACGTTGTCAATTCCGACTGTTCCGTTACAAGCAATTTTGAGTCTGATAATGAAGTTCTCAACTGGCTCTATAAAACTTATCTTCGCACTCAGCTTGATAATATGCACTGCGGTGTACCGTCAGACTGTCCTCATATCGAGCGTCTGGGCTATACGGGTGACGGTCAGCTCTGTGCAGAAGCTGTAATGCTTATGACCGACAGTAAGGATTTTTATCTTAAATGGATGGCTGATATTGCCGACTGTCAGGATGTTGAAACAGGCCATGTCCAGCATACAACACCATTCTGCGGCGGTGGCGGAGGCCCTGCGGCGTGGGGCGGTGCAATCGTTGTTGTGCCTTACGTTTTCTATAAAACCTTCGGCGATAAATCTGTTGTCGAGCAGTATCTTCCCAATATGTTAAAGTATGTCGATTATATGGTCAGCCACAGCGAGTGCGGCCTTGTCTGCCGTGAGGAAAACGAGTGGTGTCTGGGCGATTGGTGTGCTCCTATGGAGCTTCATAAACCGGAGCCGCATACAAAGAGCCGCGTGCTTATTCCCGAAACCTTTGTCAATACTGTGCTGTTTATCAGACAAATGAAAATGCTCGCAGAGCTTGCGAAAATTATCGGTAAAGAGGATGAGGTTTCACATCTTGGCGAGCTTATCGAAAAATCTTCTGCTATGGTTAATGTTGCATATTACAGTCCTATGACTCATTGCTACTGCGGCGATGTTCAGGGTGCTAACTGCCTTGCAATCGATGCAGGTCTGGGCGACGAAAAAACTCTGCAGATGACAGTTGATAAATACCGTGACAGAGAGCGTTTTGATACCGGTATCGTCGCAACCGATGTCCTGCCGAGAATCCTTTTTGAGAGCGGTAATGCACAGCTTGCGTTCGACCTTATGACAGCCCGTAAATCACCCTCATTCGGCTATATGATGGAGCAGGGCGCTACAACTCTGTGGGAGGATTGGCTGCCCGAGCGTTCACTCAATCATCCTATGTTCGGTGCACTCACACGCTACCTGTTTACATATCTGCTCGGTATTTCCCAGGCAAAGGACAGTGCAGGCTTTGATAAAATAACAATCTGTCCTCAGCTTGTAAACGGTATGAATAAGGCAAGCGGCTATATCACAACCGTCAAGGGCAGAATCTCCGTTTCTTATGAAAAAGCAGGGGATAAGGTCAGCTTCACCGTCACCCTGCCCGAAAACACTACCGCCGAGTTTACCTGCGGCAACTACAACTCCACACTCGCCGCTGGACAAAATACTATTTTAATTGACAATATATAAACGGTTTTGTAAAGTATAATTGTGCAAAGAGAATTCATAAAAAGGAGTGTCGGGTATGAAACGATTCAAACAAATTTTATCTATTGCGTTAGTAATGGTATTGCTTGTAAGCAGTGCAAATATTTCATCTTTTGCTGAAACAATTTATGATAAATATGGATATTATTATGAATTGGAATATGTTGTTAACAGTAATTCTGATTATTACGGATTTACAATGGATGATTTGAAGTTTGATACTGTTGATGGT
This sequence comes from Acutalibacteraceae bacterium, assembly GCA_045631965.1. Taxonomy (GTDB): domain Bacteria; phylum Bacillota; class Clostridia; order Oscillospirales; family Acutalibacteraceae; genus UBA8612. Next base: position 20,065 of record JAZQVR010000018.1, on the reverse strand, counting down.
GCAAAATATGCCTATACTGTAAAAGACGGAGAAGCAACAATTTTTAATGTCCGTACCAATTTTGTAGGTCCTGAAAAGGGCGTGTTTACTCTTGCTACGCATTTGGGTGGTTATCCGGTTACTGCTATAGGAAACAGCAAAAATGGTGGTTCGGTTTTCTATTATTATCAATATCCGGGTGAAGTAGACCCTGAAAATTTTGAGGATAGAGCTGAGATAGATCCTGGGTTGTGGAAATATGTTTCAAAAATAGTCATACCTGAAGGTTATGAAGTTATTTATGAAGGAGCTTTTCAGTTAGTTGCATATAAAGATGTTTCTCTTCCGAAAAGCTTAAAATATGTACATGGAGATGCTTTTGAAAATGAGATTAATTTTGTTACAGAGCCAGAGCCGGGTGTAAACGGCATTGAGCCTGCAACCGACACTCCTTATGTTACATACGGTAACCGCGATTACAAAGTAAACGTCACGGGCAGCCCGAGCAAAATTCAGGTTGTCCGCAACAACGGCGGCACAACAACAATCGACCGCAGAAAGGCAACTGTAACCTCAAACGGTGACACCGAAACATGGATTGTCAATATGCGAGTCGAAGCAGGCACTCACAATATCCGTGCAAAGTACGGCAATGTATGGGACGATAAGCTCACACCGTTTACCGTAAAATACGACTTACCAGGTGCATATTCGTTTGACTTGACTTATGAAAACGGAATCGGCAATTTCAACGTTGTAACTGACCCTGAGGTAATAAAAATCCAGTTTGCACTCGACAACGGCTGTACGTTGACATACAGCCAGACCAATAGCTATATCGGCGAGGACGGTTTGAGGCATTGGGAAATTTCACGCAAAATCCCAACCGACAGAATTTATACCCTCCGCACAAAATACGGCTATACCTGGACAGATACCAATTTAGAAGTAAATACAATTATTTAAAACAAAATGTCATTCTGAACGATAAAAACGGGCGACCACACAGGGGCGCCCCTACGCGCTCAGGATGACAATTTTAATTCGCAATTCGTAATTCGTAATTCGCAATTCGCAATTAAATGTGTTCAGGGTGACATTATTTTTTGTATAAACCAAAACGGACGGCCAATGGCCGCCCCTACGATGTTGATTTTTATAGCGATGTGAAATTATTTATAAAATGTAGGGCAGGGGCTTGCCCCTGCCGTTTTTAGCATCATATCTCTTTCACGGCGGCAGAGGCAAGCCTCTGCCCTACACGTGATAAAAATATTAATTTTCACATAAATTCAAATACGGGTCGTTATAATGACGACCCCTACATAGCAATAAAATTTACGGTGTGCTGTAGGGTTCGGCGATTTTTGACGAACCGATTAATACCACACATGGGTGCCCCTGCGATGTTAAATTTTATATCTATGTGAAATCATTAAAAATCCTAATTCATAATTCCGAATATTGCATTAAAAAACCGGCTGACTCACATTCAAGTGAATCAGCCGGTTAACTTATATATTATTGTTTACTGTTTTGCACCTGCATCGAACATTTCGAGCACTTTGATGCTTGCTGCGAAGCAGTCTGCAAGACCTGCTTCGTTCATATTGTCGTATGTATCGCGTCTTGTGTGGTAGTAGCTTTCAAGCTTGTGGTTAAGACCTGTGATACCTGTTGCTCTGAAGCCTGCCTGAGCAAAAGCTGCTGAGTCAGTAGCACCGCCGAGAGGAGGAACCATACCCTTTGTGCAGTGGATGCCAAGCTCTTTGGTTGCTTCCATAAACAGGTCGGAAACATCCTTGTCAGCCTTGACAGTACCGTTAAGGTCACGGTAGTTTACCATAAGGTATTTGGGGTCATAAATTGTGTCGTATGAATAGATGAATGTGGGAACATCGTCAAACTCGCCCTTGTGAGCCTCACACCAAGCCTTTGCACCGCGGAGACCTGCCTCTTCGGAGCCTGTAAGAACAACAGCGATTTCAGTGTTTTCAAGCTCAATACCCTCATCCTTGAGAGCCTTGAGGATTGCGATACCCATATAGCAGCCTGAAAGGTTATCGTTAGCACCGTCAACGGGACGCTTGTAGTTGACCATCCAGAAAAGACCGATCATAAATGGTACGAATACAAGACCGCCGAGTGCACACTTGATGAGTGTGCTGTCCAAATCAATTTCAGGTGTAAGACCGTTGGTGATGAGCTGGATAACGGAAAGTACAAGGTAGTATACAGCACCGACAACGCAGATTATTGCGTGACCTTCGAAGCCTACGCCGCCGAGTGCGTAGTTAACGGGCCATTCCCATGCAGCATCGGGGTGACCGTTGAAAACGATTCTTCTCTTTGTTTCGCCTGTACACTTCTTGATTGCTGTTACATTGTGACCTGTCTTTTCGGGGAAGAGAGGGTCAAGCAGCTTTTTGTATACACCGAACTGTGCAAGTACAAGGAAGAAACCTACACCGATAAGTGCGATGCTTGCAAGCGGAAAGAAGAAGAAAAGCACGATTGCGAGCAATACAAAGCTCATTGTAAAATAAATCCAACCGTAGAATGAGCGGGGATTTTCCTTAAATGATTCGACCTGAACCTTTTCGCAGCCGCAATCTTTTTTGAGCACGTCTGCCATATATTCGCAGGCTTGCTTTTCACCGAGTGAACCGGGATCACGCTTTTCAAATGTCTTGATAATGTGGGTGATTTCGTCGACCATATATCTGGCGGCGTTGCTTTTTTTGTCAATGAGCTTCTGAAGATTCAATTTTGCCATCTCCTTATTAGAATTAGGTTTATTTCAGTGTAACAAAAAAGTAAAAAATATACTATTAACTATTTATTAATTTTTCGTTTTTTACAATTTTTTTCCTTTTCCTATACCTTCGTAAATCAGACCGGCCGTAGAGCTTGCCGATTTATCAAGGCAGTTTCTGCCGTCAAGAACAACAGGTTTATTCATAAGCCTTACAAATTCGCTCGGCGGATAGTTGCAAACTTCTTTCCACTCGGTGAAAATAAAGCATATATCAGCGTTTGTTATTGCTTTTTCAATGCTCTCGCAGTAGGTGATTTCAGGGTAAAGGACCTTGAATTTATCCGCACCTGCAGGGTCCCATGCATTGATTTTTGCGCCGTCTTCAAGGAATATCGGTATGTTTACAAGTGATGGTGCTTCACGCAGGTCGTCCGTACCGGGCTTGAAAGTAAGACCAAGTACTGCAATTGTCTTGCCGTTAAGGCTTTCGTAATGCTTTTTGGATTTGCGGTAGAGGTTGAGCTTCTGCTTTTCGTTTACCTCAATAGCCGCCTTGATTGTTTTGATTTCGCAGTCATTGATGTGTGCCAGCCAGTGAAGTGCTTTTGTGTCTTTCGGGAAGCATGATCCGCCATAGCCTATGCCTGCACGAAGAAAGCTTGAGCCTATGCGTGTGTCAAGTCCCATACCCTGCGATACACTTTCGATGTCGGCACCTACGATTTCGCAGAGGTTTGCAATTTCGTTGATGTAGGATATCTTGAGTGCCAGAAAATCGTTTGAAGCGTACTTTACCATTTCTGCACTTTCTCTGTCCATTACAAGTACAGGTGCATCAAATCCGCTGTATATTTCTCTCATTGTTTTTTCAGCGTTTTCATCTGTTGTGCCGATGATTATACGTGAAGGATGAAGTGTGTCACGCACAGCAGTGCCCTGAGCAAGAAATTCGGGATTTGATACCACCGATATTTTTACACCCGGTCTGACTTTATCGGCAATCATTTTTTCTACGATTGAGTTTGTACCTACAGGCACGGTTGACTTGATTACCATAATGCAGTCTTTTTCTGCAGCTTCGGCAATCTGCAACGCAGCGGAGTGTACATAGCTAAGGTCAGCAGATGAGTCGCGTCTTTCGGGGGTGCCTACACCTATGAAAACTATATCGTTATCTTTGTATGCATTATTGCAATCGGTGGTGTATGTGAGCCTTGAGCTGTTTTTTTTCATCAGCTCCTCAAGACCTGCTTCGAAAATAGGGGAAACGCCTTGATTTAACATATTGATTTTTTGTTCATCTATATCAACGCAGGTTACAGTGTGACCCTTGTCTGCAAAACAGACTGCTGTTACCAGACCGACGTATCCTGTGCCTGCAACAGTAATCTTCATATTTTACACACTCCTTATTACTTATAGTGCTGTCTGTACTTTGCGTTTTGATGCTACTCTGCATGCACGCTTGTAGCATTCCGCAACATATTCTTCTATTGTCATTTTTCTGTATATATCGTTTTCATGACGGTCCGGCTTGGATGTTAAGTTAAGCTCAAATGTCATAATGCCGTCAAAACCGCATCTGTCAAGCCTGTTTGCAATATTATCCCAGTCGGCAATACCGTCGAATGGCAGCAGATGCAGGTCGTCATGCCAGAAGATACTGCCGCCGAAATCTCTTACTCCGAGGTTGTCGTTGAGGTGGGTTGCAATAAGTCTGTCACCGTATAATGCAAGCAGGTCTTTGGATTGATTGTAACACATTTCGTGTCCTGAATCCCAGCAGAATCCAACGGTGTCGTTATCTTTGAAATAATTCATCAGAGCGGCAAGATATTCTTCGCCCTCTGTGTTTTCAAATGCGATTTTTATACCGAGTTTTTCAGCTTCATTAACAACCTTGCCGTATCTTTCAAGACCTTTTTCGTTGGGTAACCTGTCATCACCAAAGCCTATGAATGTGTGAGCTATCATTATCGGTACGCCATTGTCGGCACAGGCGTGCAGGCACTCGATAAGCTCGTCAACACCTGCCTTTGCAGCTTCGTCATCACCGTGCCACATATCGCAAGATTTGCCGAAGGGTGCGTGGATTGACTGGTATATCATACCAAGTTCATTGGCGAGTGCGGCGTATTTTTCTGTAGGATCATTATGCTTCCATCCGGTGAAAAAACCCTCAAAGCCTGTTTTGTGAAAAAGTCTTATCTGTTCCTCGACGCTAAGGCTGCACTGCAGGTTGGCACTCAGACACAATTTATGTTTCCACATAGCAAATTAACCTCAAAATATAGTATGTAATTAATAATGTAATATATTTTCATTTTTTTTTCAATATATTTGAGAGATATACTTGAAAAAATATTAAAAAAGTGCGATACTAACAGAAAATAAAACTATTTTACGAGGTGTATTTATATGGCTCAGCTTAAAATGTACTGGACTGCAGGCACTCCTATTGAGGAGCTTGTATTGCCGGAAGGTTATTCTTTCTCAAATTGCACTACAAGTGATGAGGATGTCAACGCTTGGATTGAGTGCTGTAAAAACGGACTTCTCAGCGATAATGCTGATAAAGAGGATTTTGATGACAGACTCACGAATCACGACGATATAAATATGGAAACCGATATTTTCTTCCTTGACTATGAGGGCAGACATATCGGTACTTCTACTGCAATTTTCCACCCGGAAAAGAATTGCGGTGAGCTTCATATGGTTGGCATTATCCCGGAATTCAGAGGCAAGGGACTCGGCAAATACCTCAATAACGTTGCAATCAAAAAGCTTAACGCACAGGGTGTTAAGTATATCTATCTCACAACCGATGAATGGCGTAAGGGTGCAGTAAAGAGCTATCTTACATCAGGCTTCCATCCCGTTGAGTACAATGAGGGTATGAAGGAGCGCTGGGAGGCAGTGCTTACCGAGTACGGCATCGATAAAGCTGATGCTGTTGATGAAGACGGTGTCTATTGCTATCCCATCTACCGTGAAGGATATACTCCGCCCCGTAAGGTTAAAATCGGTGTTGTCGGTGCAGGTCGCGGTAAGACAATGATGAATTACTGCGTCAAGCAGGATAATGCCGAGCTTGTTGCAATCTGCGATAATCATGTTCCCACTCTCGAAAAGGCGAAGAAATCCTACGGCAATGATACTATAGTTTTCTACGACGATTTCGATAAATTCCTTGAGCACGATATGGATGCTGTCGTTCTTGCGAACTTTGCAACAGAGCACGCACCTTTTGCTGTTAAGTGTATGGAGAAGGGCTTTGATGTTATAAGTGAAGTTCTTCCCGTACAGACTCTTAAGCAGGCTGTAGAGCTTGTTGAGGCTGTTGAGCGTACAGGTAAGACATATGCTTATGCTGAAAATTACTGTTATATGCCTGCTCCCCGTATGATGCGTCAGCTCTACCGTGCAGGTGTGCTCGGCGATTTTGAGTACGGCGAGGGTGAGTATATGCACAACTGTGAAGGTGGCTGGCACCACTGGACACGCGGCTTGCCCGACCATTGGCGTAATCAGATGCACGCTTGCTATTATTGCACACATTCTCTCGGTCCGCTCGTACATATCACAGGCATGCGTCCCGTCAAGGTAAGCGGCTTTGAGGTTCCGTTCAACAAGAGAATGGAGCGTATGGGCGCCAAAGCAGGTCCCATCGGTATCGAGATGGTAACTCTCGAAAACGGTGCAGTTCTCAAGAGTATCCACGGTGTAGGTCCTGCAAAGGATTCTATATGGTACTCAATTTACGGTTCAAAGGGCAGAATGGAAAGTGCACGTGAGGATGACGAAACTAAAGAATATGTACACACTCTCTATGTAAACTGCGATAAGAACGAGGGCGACAACGATTCCGAGCCTGTCCTCACTTCAACTGCTGATGAGCTTGCATATAAGGCAGAGCCTTACGGACACGGCGGATCCGACTTCTATGTAATGTATAATTTCATCGAGTATATCAACGGCAATAAGGATGCCGATATTATCGATGTTTACGAGGCTCTCGATATGTTCCTGCCCGGTATGTTTGCCTACTATTCGGTACTTGAGGGCGGTATGCCTATGGATGTTCCGAATTTCCGCAATAAAGAAGAGCGTGAGAAGTGGCGCAACGATACACGCTGTACAGATCCCAAGGTAGCAGGCGATATGCTTATTCCCGGCTACTCCAAGGGCAATCCCGACATTCCTGCCGAAAACTATGCAAAGCTCGTAAAGAAGCTCGAAGAGCAGGAAGCTGAAGAGGCGAAAAAAGAGCAGGAAAACAAATGAAGATAATCGGCCGCATTGCTACGGATTTTCCTTCTAAATTCGGCTTGCCGCGTCAAAGCGGATTGGTTGATAATATAATCGGTAAAATTATCTTTGAAGAGGAATACCGTGTGCCCGAAGCTTTCAGAGGGCTTGAGGACTTTTCTCATATCTGGGTTCTCTGGCAGTTTTCCGAGGCTGTGCGTGATGATTGGTCGCCTACGGTGCGTCCGCCAAAGCTCGGCGGCAATAAGAGGGTAGGGGTGTTTGCAACCCGCTCTCCTTTCCGTCCAAATTCTATCGGTCTTTCGTCTGTAAAGCTTGAGCGGATTGAGTATACGTCTGCAGACGGGCCTGTTTTGTATGTAAGCGGTTGTGACCTTATGGACGGTACACCGATATACGATATCAAGCCTTATCTGCCTTACACCGATTCTCATCCCGATGCATCGGGTGGCTTTACCGATACTCTTGCTGACAGTCGGCTCGAGGTTGTCGTGTCGGATGAGATGCTTGCACTCATTCCGCAAAGCAAAAGGTCAGCTCTTGTAGGTGCTCTTGCACAGGATCCGAGACCTTCTTATCAGAACGACTCCGACAGAGTGTATGGTTTCGGGTTTGCCGGTTTTGAAATCCGTTTTACGGTTTGCAACGGTGTGTTGACCGTTATGTCAATAGAAAAAAACATATAATTTTTTACAGTGTGTCTGGAGATATTTTCGGGCACACTGTTTTTTTCTCTTGAATTCTGTGTTTTTCGTCAGCCGCTTTCACTGTGATTGTCTGCGTTTTCATAAAATCCGTCTTTTTTTCCGCTATATCTGCTAATATCTGTTTCAGTGATTGGTGTGAAAGACAATATTTTTTACATTAAAGGCGGTGAACCGGAATATTCTGAAAACAATTGTCATATTAAATAAACACAGCGAAAAATTTAAAGATAAAGGAAGGATTTATACTTATGGAGAAAAAACTCAGAGTTATTATTGCTGATTCTACCGATAATTTCGGTAAGCCTTGCCGTAACGCGTTGAGAAACAACGGAATTGATGCCGAGTGTATTGACAAAGACGGTAAACGTCTTATTGATACTGTCGCAAAAGCGAGACCCGATGCTGTTGTAATGGATGTATTTCTGCCTGGTGCTGATGCGATAACGGTTATGCAAAGTCTTCGTACACAGTTTCCTATGCTTAATACAAAATTTATTGTCGTTTTCGGTTTTGATAATCCGACACTTGAAAGTGACGTTATGAATGCAGGTGCTGATTATTTCTTTCTTCGTCCTTTTGATTATGACGGAATGGCACAGCGTATACTTGCGATGTTTGCTTCAGGCAAAGAGGTTGAACATATAAGCGGCGGAGACAGCCTTGAAATGCGTATCACGCAGACTCTGCATCAGATTGGTGTGCCTGCTCATATAAAAGGCTATCAGTACCTTCGTGAAGCAATACTTATGTCAATTGAAGACCCCGAAAGCATAAATGCTGTTACGAAGCTTCTTTATCCCGGTGTTGCCAAGAAATATTCAACAACCTCTTCGCGTGTTGAGCGTGCTATCCGCCACGCAATAGAGGTTGCTTGGGACAGGGGAGATGTTGAGGTGCTCAATTCATATTTCGGTTATACAATTCAGTCACAGCGCGGTAAGCCGACCAATTCCGAATTTGTTGCAATGATTGCGGATAAATTCAGATTACAGCTTAAAGCCTGCTGATAAAAGCGGTGATAATTCAAAACGAATTATCACCGCTTTTATCGTTTATCTTCAATATACGCAAGATATGTGTTTCTGATTTCCTTAAGGTTGCGTTGCCTTATCAATACTTTTTCACCGTTAGTCAATTCAAAGCATTTGTCCGCTTTGAAAATATGATTCATATTTACGATATAGCTTTGGTGGCAACGCAGAAAACGCGAATCGTGAAGCTCGTTTTCTATTTTGCGAAGCTGACTGTAAACGGTATATTTTCTACCGTTCTTCTCGTGTACGATGCATTTGGTGTTGTTGCTCTCTATAAAGAGTATATCGTTGAGCGGCAGAGCAGTCACATCACCTCTGTGCCTTATACAGTAAACGTCGTCCGAATAGCCGTGAATTGCTCTGTCCATTATTTCGCCGAGTTTTGACATACAAAGAGGCTTTATAATATAGCCGCAGGCATTTACGCCGTAACCGTCAACAGCATATTCGTTGGTTTGTGCCGAAAAAATTATCTGTCCCGAATAACATATATCTCTTAATCTTTTGGCGGTGTTTATACCGCTTGGATTGTTTGGCAGATTTTCAAGGAAGATTATGTCAAAGCTCTTTCCGTCTTCAATTTCATAAAGCAGGTCAATACTTTTAGGGAATGTCATTATACCGAATGTCATTGATTTTTCTGAAAAATACTTTTTCAGATATTCTTCCAGTATTTCGCATTCTTCGCTTTTTTCGTCGCAAATTGCAATCTGCATTTTTACACACTCCGGTTATATTCTGTCTTTTTATGTATTATAATGCCTGAAAATTTTAAATTTGTCGATATTGTGAAATCAACACTTATCGAAGTGAATGTGAATTAACTTCAAGTTAAATTTTAAAACAATTGTGAAATAAATTCAATTAACAATCTGTAAATTTATCATCTGTACTTGCAAAAGAAATGTAAAGTGTTATAATATTTTGCAGAAAAATGACGGTGGTGACATTGATGCTCGAAAAAACAAACGTAATGCGGATTCTTGACAGTAAAAAGGTAAAGTATATTCCTCATACCTATGAAGCTGAAGAGGCGGCAAGCGGCACGCAGGTTGCAGATATTCTCTCTCTTGACCCCAAAAAGGTGTTCAAAACTCTTGTTACCGTCGGTAAGAGCGGTGAGCATTATTGTTTTGTAGTGCCTGTTGAAAAAGAGCTCAATCTCAAAAAAGCCGCCAAGGCTGTCGGCGAAAAATCAATAGAGATGATAAAATCAAAAGAGCTTCTGCCGCTTACGGGATATATTCACGGTGGTTGCTCACCGATTGGTATGAAGAAGTTTTTCCGTACAACATTTCATATAACTGCTCAGGAGTATGATACCGTAGTTTTCAGCGGCGGTAAAATCGGCCGTCACGTAGAACTCAGCCTTGCCGACCTCGGCAAAGTAATACGCTATTCTGTCGCCGATATTGCTGATTGAGAGGTGCTGTATGCTCAGTAAAAGCGAAATGGCAAATTACCTCAGAACTCAAGGTGTAAAAGTTTTTTGCTACGATGAAATTGACTCCACAAGTACACTTGCCCGTCAGCTTATAAATGAGGGTGAAACAAGTCCGTTTATAATTACGGCAGACAAACAAACAGGCGGCAGAGGCAGAAACGGTAAGAGCTTTTATTCGCTCAATGAAGGCTCTGTTTATATGTCGGTTGTACTTCATCCGAATCTTGCATTTTCCGATACGGTAGGTATTACAACCGCTTCTGCGGTTGCCGTAAGCCGTACAATAGAAAGAGTAACAGGTAAAGCTACCGATATTAAATGGGTCAATGACCTTTATTACTGCGGCAAAAAGGTCTGCGGTATTCTATGCGAAGCGATAGCTGCCAAAGGTATGGTATCAAGTGTTATCGTTGGTGTAGGCATCAATCTCGGCGATTGCAGTTTTCCTGATGAATTAAAGGATATTGCAGGAAGTCTTTGTTGCGATTCTTCTCTTCGTGAACAGCTTATTGCGGCGGTTGCCGATGAACTGTTTTCGCTTGAGTTAGGTGTGTTAAGTGATGAAATTCTCGATGAATACCGCCGCAAAAGTATGGTTATCGGTAAGAAGATAGATTATTATGTGAACGGTATAAAAAATACCGCCGCTGCCGTCGGAATCGACGCACAGGGCGGATTGATAATTGAGGATGATAACGGATGTCATGATGTACTCCGAAGCGGTGAAATTACCCTGCGTTTAAGCGAGTGATTTTAGCGAGCCTTTGCGAAATAAAATATGCGAGCAGTATTTTAACTGTGTCCGGTATTATAAACGGTGCAACGCAGGTAAGCAAAACAGCAGTAAAATCTGTACTTTGTGCTGATGAAATTACAAACCGGAGTGTGCCGAGAATATAACAAATTATAAGACCTGCAAAAGCTGAAATAAGCTTGAAAGCAGGTTTTTTGTTTATCGGCTTTGTCATTGAAAGATATATAATTCCGCACAGTAAAAAGCCGAGAATATATCCGCCGGTGTTGCTCATAAGTATGCCTATTCCGCCGGTGAAGTTGTGAAATACGGGAATTCCCGTAACTCCGAGCAGTATGTAAACAGCTATGCTCAATGTGCCGTATTTTCCGCCAAGTACAAACAGTGCGAGAAAAACCGCAAAAGTCTGCAGTGTAAACGGAATGGCGGCAGGAATACTCATCATAGAGCAAACGCATATTATAACGGCGAAAAGTGCCGTCATTGTAAGATAGAGTGCTTTTGGTTTCATTAAGTTTTATCTCCGGGAAAATTTATATCAAGTATACTCAATCAGTGTAATATTGTCAAACTCAAATAATCAGCCCCACACACATATGTTTTGTGCGTGGGGCATTTTGCTACTTATACCATGCTATTTTGTGGAGGTAATGATAGGTGCTGAAAAACTGTCCGAGGTTAGTGCGTGTTGAGGTGCCGGGGTCATTGATTATAAAATCCGTCGGCTTCAGTGTTGATGTTGCCTTTACTCCGGTTACTACAACCCAGTGCTGACTTCCGTTGGCTTTTTTTGCTCCGATAATTACGGGCTTGCCTTGTTCGAGTAATGAGTAAATACGTGCAAGGTAATTATTGAAATCCGTTGTTGTTGCGTAGTTTGACGGCCAGTAAAGTGAGCCTGATGAGCTGTAACTCAGCTTATCCTCCATCTTGTGCGGATATATTGTCGTGCCTGTACGGTAGCTTTCCGTCATCGCCAGTGCAGTTGTTGTGCAGCCGATATCGCCGATTGTGTATTTTGTTGAGCCGATTTTATGGTTTGCCCAGCGGCTGTCGGTCTGCTTGTAGTCAGGTACTTTGAGCGATATTGCTCTGTAGTTGCTTTGCGTTGCTCCGATTGTCGCAAGGTAACTGCTGCTTACATATCCTGTGGAGTTGCCGTTGTATACAACCTTGCTCCATCCGTTGGATTCACTTATTACGGCAACCTTTATTCCGCTTGCAAGTGAGTTAACTATTGTTCCTGCCGGACTGTTTCTTACATACAGCCTGCCTGAGCTTGTCTTTACCTGCTTGTAAACACTGCCCTCAATTGGGTCAATATAATCAGCGTGGCTGTAACCGTAGCTGCCGGAATTGTATTCAACCTTGTACCAGCCGTTTTCTTCCGATACTATTGCTACGTTACTTTCTCTTGCAAGGCTTGATATTATATTGCCGCCCGGTGTGCTTCTTACATATAAGTTACCCGATGAGGTTTCTACGGTGCCTGCCGCAGGTACGGCAGACGAGGCACTTGCCGTAACTACGCAAAGTGCCGTTACTATTGCCGCAAAAAGTGCGGCGGTGATACTTCGTCGCATAGTTGTTTCCTTCCATTTGTCGTATTTGCCGAAAGAAAGAGTCAAAGGAATTATACCATTTTTTAGCCTCAGCTTCATTACACAAATGTTGGAAGTTTTGTTGAATGAAATCAAAAATTGTGTTATTATATATGCGTAATTATTTAATCCGATAGGTGAAAAGCGATGCTTAAATTTGTTACCGGCAGAATCAACAGCGGCAAAACAACTTATATCCGCAATGTCATTAAAGAAAAACTCAACTCAGGTGCAGAGAAGGTTTATCTGATTGTACCTGAGCAGTTTTCGTTTGAGAGTGAGCGCAGTATGCTGACCTTGCTTGGCGAAAAAGCTGCACTCAAGGTTGAAGTCTGCAGTTTTTCACGTCTTGCACAGAATGTCCTCGGCGATATTCACGGTGTGCGTCGCCTTGATGAGGCAGGCAGGGTAGCACTTATGAGCACCGCTCTTGATGAAACAGCAGATAAACTCAATGTTTACGGTCGCTTTTCACGCAGCATCGGCGTAGTTTCCGAAATGCTCAAAATATCAGATGAATTCAAAAAGTGTGCCGTTACACCGGCTATGCTTGATGAAACAGCACATAAGCTTCCGCAGGGAATGCTGCGTAAAAAGCTCAGTGACCTTTCGGTTGTTGTCTCCGCATTTGATGCTTTGGTTGCACAGCGTTTTTCAGATTCAAGAGATGACTTGACTTTACTTGCCGATAAATTGCTTGACGATAAATTTTTCAGCGGTATTACTGTTATAATCGACGGCTTCAAAGGCTTCACGAAGCAGGAGTTTGATGTAATAGCCCGTATCATATCCCAAAGTGAAGATGTGTACGTAACACTTTGTCTTGACGAAATCTTTGCAGGTGAGTACGATATTACTCCTTTTGCCAGCGTGCGTGATACTGCGAGAAAGCTTATGGATATTGCAAAGAAAAACAGTGTTGCAGTATCTCGGATTCGTGTGCCCGAGTACAGCGGCCGTTATGTGTCACCCTGCCTTGAAGCACTCGAAAGTGAGCTTTATTCGGTATCTGCAACGCCTTATGAATGCGATTGCTCCGATGTTACCGTTTACTCTGCATCTACGGCTTATGAAGAGTGTGACTATGTTGCTGTTACAATAAAACGTTTGCTTCGCGAAGAAGGCTACCGTTGCCGTGATATTGCGGTTATATCGAGAAGTGAGGACGAGTATTCAAAATCTCTGCGTGCCGCACTCAAGAAGCACGGTGTACCTGTTTTTGAAGATAAGCGCAGACCGCTTGCCTCACAGCCTCCCGTTGTAATGGCACGTGCCGCTATCGAAATTGCCGCACGCGGTTATTCTACCGATGCCGTAATGCGTCTGCTCAAAACTCAGCTTACGTTACTTACGGTTGAGGAAATAAGTGAGCTTGAAAATTACGTGCGTATGTGGAAAATTGACGGCAGAAAGTGGCTTGATACGTGGTGTAATCATCCGTCAGGTCTCGGTCAGTCGCTCGGTGAAAAGGATAAGAAGTATCTTGCTCATCTCAACTTGCTTCGCGAGAAATGTGTTTTACCGCTTGAAAAATTCAGAGTTACCTTCCGAAAAAGCTCGGATGCTACCGATATGATGAAATCGGTTTATAATTATCTCATCGATGTTAAAGCTCCCGAAAACCTTAAAAAGTTAGCGGTTGCGCTTAACAACAGCGGCGAAAAATCCGATGCTGTTGAGCTTGGCAGAGTGTGGGATAAGCTTATGTTGATTCTTGACCAGCTTGCAACTGCACTTGCTGAAAGCAAAACCGACCCTGAGCATATGCTGCAGCTGTTTTCTCTTGTGCTCGGCGTGCAGGATATAGGCGTTATTCCTCACGGAATTGACGAAATTACAATCGGCTCGGCTGAAAGAATACGTGTCAACCGTCCGCGTGCCGTGTTTGTTGTCGGTGTAAATGACGGTGTGTTCCCGAAAAAGCCTTCGTTAGGCAGAGTGCTCGGTGATGCTGACAGGCAGATTCTTACCGATATGGGCCTGAGTGTTGCTTCAGCTTCGCAAAATGATTTTATCGAGGAACGTTATATTGCTTACAGTGCTCTTTGCTGTGCGAGTGAGCGGCTGTACGTTTCTTGTTGCCATACAGATTTTTCGGGCGGCGAAAAAAATCCCTCCGAGCTTATCGGACAGATAAAAAGGATTTTGCCGCGTTGTAAAATGATTGATTCGTCAGACTTTGCCGATATTGATCTGATACAGAGTGAAGCATCCGCTTTTGAGGTTGCCGCAAAGAATTGGAAAACCGAAAGTGTGCTATCGAGCACTCTTAAAGCTTGCTTTGCCGATATGCAGGAGTATGATTTGCGTATCAAGGCACTTGAGCGCGCAGGCGGCAAAACAGACTTTAAAATCGAAAATACCGAAACTGCAGGCAGACTTTTCGGTGATGATATTTATGTTTCCGCAACGAAAATCGAGGATTACGGCAAGTGTCCCTTTATGTATTTCTGCCGCCACGGTCTTAAACTCAATGAGCAGCGCACAGCCGAAATGGATGCTATGATAAGCGGTATAGTTGTTCACTATGTGCTTGAGAATATAGTATCAAAATTCGGAAAACAGCTCGTTGATTTCGATTCCGACCGTGTTAAAGAAGAGGTTGTTCTGCTTCTTGATGAATTTCTTCGCCTTAACCTTGGCGCAGAGCAGCGCGATGAGCGGTTTGATTTCCTTTACAGGCGCTTGTGTGACTCTCTTTGTGTTGTCGTAACCAGGCTGATTAACGAAATGAAGCTCAGTGATTTTGAGCCTGCCGATTTTGAACTTCAGATTGGCGGTAAAGAGCCTGAAATAAAACAGTTTGAGATTAATCTTTCCGATGGCGGTAAGGTTATACTCAGCGGTCAGGTTGACCGTGTTGACGTGCTGAAAACAGAGAATCAGACTTTTGTGCGTGTGATGGATTACAAAACAGGCAGTAAAAAGTTTGACCTCAATGATGTAATGCACGGACTTAATATGCAGATGCTTCTGTACCTGTTTGCAATCAAAGCAAACGGCAAAGAGCGCTACGGTAACGTTGTGCCTGCAGGTGTGCTGTATGTGCCTGCCAAAAGTGCTTCGGGCAGAATAGGCAGGGATGTAACGCAGGATAAGCTTGAAGCGGAAGTGATAAAAGAGGGCAGGATGTCGGGCATTATGCTTGATGATGACCGTGTCACTCATGCTGTTGATACAGAGCATACGGGTACTGTTGTTGCTGTTAACAGAAAAGGTATGTATGATAATCTTATAAGCCTCACACAGCTTGCCGCACTTGAAAAAAAGGTTACCGAAACCGTAAGGCAGATGGGCGAAAGCCTTCACTGCGGCCTTATTCCGGCACAGCCTAAATTCGGCGGCACATATAAGCTGCCTTGTAAATACTGCCTTTATGCCGATATATGTTTGCATGAAGGTGAAAGCGAAGAAAATGATTACGGTACTGCGAAGTTTGGCGAGTGCCTTGAAATACTTGAAGGGGAGGGTGAGGAAAATGCATGAATGGACTACTGAACAAAAGCTTGCCATTGACGGCAGGTCAGGTACACTGCTTGTCAGTGCTGCCGCAGGTTCAGGCAAAACAACCGTGCTTGTTGAGCGCGTCATACAGCGGCTTACCGACCTTGCAAACCCTTGCCCTGCAGACAGGCTTGTAATCGTTACCTTCACAAAAGCTGCCGCCGCACAGATGAAGGAACGCATTGATATTGCTCTTTCCAAGCAGATTGCGCAAACAGGTGACCCGTGGCTGATGAAGCAGCAGCTTCTGTTGCAGTCGGCAAAGATATGTACTATCGACAGCTTTTGTGGTGACCTTGTAAGAGAAAACTTTCATATGCTCGGTATAAGTGCCGATTATGCAATCGCCGATTCGGGTGAACTTGCCCGTTTTGAAGATGCTGCAGTCAAAAAGGTGCTTGCCGATAAATATAATTCGGGTGATGCCGTATTCAAGGCTCTCTCAAATACCGTATCTTCGGGCGGAAACGATTCGGCGCTCGAAGGTGTTATCAAAAGCGTTTATAATTCCGTTTCTTCATTTCCTTTCCCCGAGGATGAGCTGGCAAAGCTTGCAGAGCCTTACAGAGGTAATGAGCCTGTAAGCGAAAGCATATGGGGTAAGTTTATATTATCAGAGGCTTCAGCAAAGCTCAGATACTGTCAGGAGCTTATGGAGCAGTGTTCGGAAATACTTTCTCAGCCTGATGATGCAGTGCAGGCTGTTGCCGATGCTATCGGTACACTTGTGCCGGAGGAGCTTGCTCTTTACCGCAATATGGCAGATATGGCAGATGTGGGCAAGTGGGATGAGCTGTATTATGCTCTCAATTACCGTGTGTATCAACGTTTTACTACAAAGCGTAATCTCGACGCAACTGTTAAAAATTCAGTTAAATCAAGGCGTGACCGTGCAAAGTCCGTTGCCGATAAGGTAAAGGGCTGTGTCTGTGTTAATTCAGCAGATTTTGAAAAAGACAGAAAAGCTCTGCTTCCTCTTGTCGAGTGCCTTGTTGATTGTGTAGTACGGTATTCCCGTGAACTAAATGAAATAAAACGTCTCAACGAAAAATTCGATTTCGGCGATATAGAGCATCTTGCTCTGGAATTGCTTGTTGAACGTGACGGTGATACCGTGCAGAAAACACAGCTTGCAAAGTCACTTTCAGAAACCTATGCCGAAATTATGGTTGACGAGTATCAGGATACCAATATGCTGCAGGATATGCTGTTTTCTGCAATATCGGACGATGAAAACAACCTTTTCTTTGTCGGCGACGTAAAGCAGAGCATCTATCGCTTCCGCCAGGCGATGCCCGAAATTTTTCTCGGCAGACGCGATAATCTTTCTGTGTTTGACGGTGAAACCTATCCTGCAAGAGTTAACTTAAGCTCAAATTTCCGCAGCCGCAACGGTGTTACATCAGCTGTCAATTTTGTTTTTGAACAGCTCGTGTCAAAACAGTTCGGTGAAATCAATTACGATGAAAACGAGCGGCTCAACCCGATGGCAAAGTATCCGCCGAAGGATACACCCGATGTTGAGCTTAAGCTGCGTGAGAATGATGAAAAGGAAAGCGAAGCGGAATATATTGCCAAATATATAAAAGAACTGCTGGCATCAGGAAAACTTATCAAAGACGGTGATGTGCAGAGATCTGTTAAGGCAGGCGATATCTGCATTCTTACACGTGCGAAATCACATATGCTCAGCTATGCCGAAGCGTTGGAGGAGCTCGGAATACCTGCCGTTTGTGTTGTTGAGGGCGAACTGAGCGGCTCTGCAGAGGTCAGAATAATCTTATCTCTTCTTCGTGTGCTCGATAATCCGCTTCAGGATATACAGCTTACCGCTGTTATGATGTCACCTCTGTTTGGCTTTACAGCCGACGAGCTTGCAGTAATACGTACGGGAGCAAAACGAGGTGAGCCTGTTTATCGCAGTGTTGTAGCGGCGGCTGACAGCGGCAATACCCGTTGTCGCGAATTTCTTGACAGAATTGATTCTGTACGAAGAATAAGTATTGGTATGGGTGCGGCAGAGTTTATGCGCCGAGTTTACGATGAAACCGATATTCTTTCTATTGCCCGTGCTCTCGATGAGCCTGACCAGCGTGTTGCAAACCTCCGGTCTCTTCTCGACCTTGCAGGCAGCTTTGATTCAACAGGTGCCTGCGGACTGAGTGCATTTCTGCGTTTTCTTGATACAGCAGAGCAGAAGGGTACGGAGTTTAATGTCAGCGAAAATTCACACGCCGTAAAAATTATGACAATTCACAAAAGTAAGGGTCTTGAATTCGGTGTGTGTATACTTGCGGATATGTCAAGAAGTCTTATACATGCCGAAAAAGGCGGCGTTGTGCTCAGCCGTAATCTCGGTCTTGGTATGTTGTTGCGAGAGAGTTTCAGTGGTAAGTCTTTCTATACGCTTCAGTTTGTTGCAGCGGAGCTCAGTTCAAGGCTGATGGATTTATCTGAAGAAACACGAGTGCTGTATGTTGCTATGACCCGAGCAAAAGAGCAGCTTGTAATTGTTGCGACCTGCGATTTTGAAGAAAAACTCAAAACTGTTTCATCCGCATTTGATAAAGGCGGTAAAGCGCTTGCTTACGGATATTTGAGTACAGCATCGAATTACATCGATTGGCTTTTGCCGATTTTCACACGACATATTGATGCCTGCGATCTGCGTATGTATGATGACAGTGGTATTTCTTCGCTTGTTTTGTCGCCTGATTTTTCGGTTGGCGTGTCAATCTGTAAGGCAGGTGCACAGCAGGATGCAGATGCGGTGCCGGAGAATGAGTTGAAAGAATTGTTTTCACCTGACGAAGAGCTGAAAAAGCTTATAAAAGAGCGTATGGAATATGTCTATCCTTATGCTTCACTTACGGATGCTGTCGCAAAAAAGCAGGCGTCAAGCTTTGCGGAAGATACGTTTGATGAAGAGTTTTTCGCCTCGTCACGTCCCGGTTTTATGAGTAGCGGCGGACTTACTGCGGCACAGAAGGGTACGCTTACCCACAAATATCTGCAGTACTGTGATTTGAATACGGATGATACAGAGTCTGAAATCAAGCGTATGGTTTCCGAAGGCAAATTGAGCGAGCAGGAGGCAAAGGAATTAAAGCGTGACGAAATAGCTGCGTTTATATCATCCGATATCTGTGCCCGTATAAGAGCTTCGTCGGAGGTTATGCGTGAAAAGAAGTTTGCGATGCTGCTCCCGGTTTGTGAAGCATATCCCGATTTGCCCGATATAGTGAGCGATGAAAATATAGTAGTCCAGGGTATGCTCGACCTTGCTTTTGTCGAAGATAGCGAAATAGTTATAGTCGATTACAAAACGGATAGGGGAGTCAGCGAAGACGAAATCTGCAGCAGGCACCGTGAGCAGTTGACTCTGTATTCAAAAGCTATGGAAAAATGCACCGATTACAAAGTCAAAGCGGCATATATTTATTCTCTTTCACTGAAAAAAGAGATAAGAGTATTGTAAAGTAGTATAAATTTACAAAAAATTGAAAAAACAACAAAATAATGCTTGCATTTTTCAGAATAGTGTGTTAAAATCCATTCGTTATGTATCCTAATGTACCAATGAGAGGTGAAATGAAATGAAGCAGGGTATCCATCCCAAGTACGAGAAGACAGAAATCCGCTGCGCTTGCGGTGCTGTTCTTGAAACATCATCAACAAAGCCGAATATGCGTGTTGATATCTGTTCAAAGTGCCATCCGTTCTTCACAGGCAAGCAGAAGCTTGTTGATACAGGCGGACGTGTTGACAGATTCAATAAGCGTTTCAATCTCAGCAAATAATTATGAATTGAAAGAATTAGACGATGCAATTAAGTTTGTATCGTCTTATTTTCATTGTAGGAGAGGTGAGCGATGTGGCTGAATACAGAACCATAAAGCAGGAAAACAGCGATGAGTATATAGTCAAGAAGTCGAGATTCATCGGCTACTCCAAGCCTGTAAAAACTCAGGAGGAGGCACTGGAGTTTATAAATAAAATAAAGTCGAAGCAC
>JAZQVR010000017.1:0-20799 GCA_045631965.1 Acutalibacteraceae bacterium | reverse complement strand
AAGAGTCTCACGGATTTCCATCTCAACAAGCTCAAGGAGCTCGGGATCGTCAACCTGGTCAACCTTGTTCATGAATACGATGATGTAGGGAACGCCAACCTGACGAGCAAGGAGAAGGTGCTCCTTAGTCTGAGCCATGGGGCCGTCTGTAGAAGCGATAACAAGGATAGCGCCGTCCATCTGAGCAGCACCAGTGATCATGTTCTTGATATAGTCAGCGTGACCGGGGCAGTCAACGTGAGCGTAGTGACGTGTCTCTGTCTCGTACTCAACGTGAGCTGTGTTGATTGTGATACCACGCTCTCTCTCTTCGGGAGCCTTATCGATGTTTGCATAATCAACGAAGTCAGCCTGGCCCTTGGAAGCGAGAGTCTTTGTGATAGCAGCTGTAAGAGTTGTCTTACCATGGTCAACGTGACCGATGGTACCAATGTTTACGTGGGGTTTGGTTCTTTCGAATTTTGCCTTTGCCATTGGAAATTTCCTCCTTTTTGGAAATAATAATTATTTTTTAATAACTGCATATAGCAGTTCCATTTTAACAATTCCTAAACGGAATTGCAAGTGTTTTGAGAAAATTTATAGGTTAAATGCTTAGTTTGAGCTTCTTTCTTTAACAACTGCCTCGGCAATTGACTTGGGAACCTGCATATAGCAGTCGGGTTCCATAGCGTACTGACCACGACCCTGTGTCTTGGAACGAAGGTCTGTAGCATAGCCGAACATTGATGAAAGCGGAACCTGTGCATTAACCTGAGTGATGCCGTTACGTGTTTCGGTACCCTGAATGAGACCTCTACGTGAAGTAACGTCACCCATAACGTCGCCGAGATATTCGTCGGGAACGATAACTGCAAGCTTCATCATAGGCTCAAGGAGAATGGGGCTAGCCTTACGCATAGCATCCTTGAATGCCATTGAACCTGCAATCTTGAAGGCCATTTCAGAGGAGTCAACCTCATGGTATGAACCGTCGTAAAGTGTTACCTTAACGTCAACAACGTTGTAGCCTGCAAGTACGCCGGTCTGCATAGCACCCTTGATACCTGCTTCTGCGGGGCCGATGAATTCCTTCGGAACGGAACCGCCGACAACAGCGTTGACGAACTCGTAACCCTTGCCGGGGTTGGGCTCAATCTTGATCTTAACATGGCCGTACTGACCGCTACCGCCGGACTGACGCTTATACTTAGTATCCTGGTCAGCCATAGCGCTGATTGTTTCACGGTAAGCAACCTGGGGCTTACCGATATTTGCCTCAACCTTGAACTCACGAAGAAGTCTGTCAACGATGATTTCGAGGTGAAGCTCACCCATACCAGCGATGATTGTCTGACCTGTCTCTTCGTCAGTGTAGCACTTGAAGGTCGGATCTTCCTCAGCCAGCTTCTGAAGGGCAATACCCATCTTCTCCTGACCTGCTCTGGTTTTGGGCTCGATAGCAACACGGATAACGGGCTCCGGGAACTCCATTGATTCAAGGATAACCGGATGGTTCTTATCACAAAGTGTGTCACCTGTAGTTGTGTTCTTAAGGCCGACAACAGCAGCGATATCACCTGCATAGCAGCAGTCGATTTCCTCACGCTTGTTGGAGTGCATCTGCAGAATTCTGCCCATACGCTCGTTCTGGCCCTTAACAGAGTTGTAAACAGTTTCACCGGCATTGATCTTACCTGAGTAAACTCTGAAGAAGCAAAGCTTACCAACGAAGGGGTCTGTTGCAATCTTGAAAGCAAGAGCTGCAAAAGGCTCGTCGTCGGAGGAGTTTCTTACTGTCTCCTCTTCGGTGTCGGGGTTTACACCCTTGATAGCTTCAACGTCTGTGGGAGCGGGCATATAATCGATGATAGCATCGAGAACCTGCTGAACACCCTTGTTACGGTAAGAAGTACCGCAGACAACGGGAACCATAGCGTTGTTGATTGTTGCTTTACGGATGCAAGTCTTGATTTCATCGATTGTGAGCTCCTCACCCTCGAAGAATTTCATCATAAGCTCGTCATCCTGCTCAGCTACCTTCTCGATGAGCTCATCGTGGTACTTCTGAGCAATTTCTTTCATGTCTTCGGGAATCTCTTCGATTCTCTCGTCAAGACCCTTATCGTCATAGTAGACAAATGCACGCATCTCAACAAGGTCAACCATGCCCTTGAAGCTGGATTCAGAACCGATGGGGAGCTGAATCGGCACAGCATTACACTTAAGTCTGTCCTTAATCATATTAAGAACATTGTAGAAATCTGCACCTGTGATGTCCATCTTATTGACGTAAATCATTCTCGGAACACGGTACTTATCTGCCTGACGCCAAACAGTCTCAGACTGGGGCTCAACGCCGCCTTTAGCGCACATAACAGTAACAGAACCGTCGAGAACTCTGAGCGAACGCTCAACCTCAACTGTAAAGTCAACGTGACCGGGAGTATCGATGATGTTAACTCTGTGATCTCTCCAGAAGCAAGTTGTAGCAGCAGATGTGATAGTAATACCACGCTCCTGCTCCTGCTCCATCCAGTCCATTGTTGCTGTACCGTCGTGGGTTTCACCGATCTTGTGTGTCTTACCTGTGTAGAACAGGATACGCTCGGTGGTTGTAGTTTTACCGGCATCGATGTGAGCCATGATACCGATATTTCTGGTCATTTCCAAAGATACCTGTCTTGGCATATTATCCTCCGTTTGCCGCGTATAGTGGTTTACGCTGAAAGTAGGTTTTCAGTAAGATTACCAACGGAAATGTGAGAAAGCCTTGTTGGCTTCTGCCATCTTGTGGGTATCTTCCTTCTTCTTGAATGCAGAACCTGTCTCGTTTACTGCGTCGAGGATCTCGTTTGCAAGTCTTTCCTTCATTGTTCTTTCAGAACGCTGACGGCTGTAAAGTGTGATCCAACGCAGACCGAGTGTCTGTCTTCTTTCGGGACGAACCTCCATGGGAACCTGGTAGGTTGCACCGCCGACACGGCGAGCCTTAACCTCGAGAACGGGCATTACGTTTTCCATAGCTGCCTCAAAAACCTCAAGGGGCTCCTTGCCTGTCTTTTCCTTAACGATATCGAATGCGTCGTAAACAATCTTCTGAGCGACACCCTTCTTACCGTCGTACATTACGCTGTTGATTAAGCGTGTTACAAGTTTTGAGTTGTAAAGCGGATCGGGCAAAACATCACGTTTTGCAATCTGGCCTCTTCTTGGCACTTCGCTTCCCTCCTTCACAAATATAATGATATCATAGGTACTCGAGTGACTAAATTCTCGTGGCGCCAATGGGAGAGACTATATAATGTATATATATTAAACTCTCGCATTGGTTGCGTTCAGGCCTATGCACTGAACACAGCCTGCAAAGAAGAATTTTGTCTGATTAATTGCTCCGTCTGACAAAAACGGAATTACTTTTTGGCTGCCTTCGGACGCTTTGCACCGTACTTTGAACGGGACTGCATTCTGCCGTTAACACCCTGGGTATCAAGTGTACCGCGGATAATGTGGTAACGAACACCGGGAAGGTCCTTAACACGGCCGCCACGGATAAGAACAACGCTATGCTCCTGCAGGTTGTGACCTACACCGGGAATGTAAGCGGAAACTTCAATACCGTTTGTAAGACGTACTCTGGCGATCTTACGAAGAGCTGAGTTGGGCTTCTTGGGTGTTGCGGTCTTAACTGCTGTGCAAACGCCTCTCTTCTGCGGAGAATCCTTATCTGTCATAATGTTCTTGTGGGAGTTGAGACCCTTAAGAAGAGCAGGAGCCTTGGGCTTCTTGACGATAGTTTCTCTGCCGTTGCGAACAAGCTGATTAAAGGTTGGCAACAGTTGACATCTCCTTTCTTGTATATTTTCTATAAAAAAGCCTTATGCCGACCGCTCCTTTTTATGAAGAGCGACCAGCAGACTTCTCTAACATGGCACAGTTTACTATTTTAACATTAAATATCGCTTTTTGTCAACACTTTTCACAAAGTTTTGCGTAAAATTTCGTAAGTTTAACCAAAATAAAAAATCAGGTCCATTCCTCAAGCTTCTTTTCGGAGACCTTCCACTCCACCGGATACCACGCATCTATATCGCAATATCGGCACAACGGAATGGATTTATTCATCAGCTCAATAATTTCTTTACTGCTTTTCACCTTGAAAATATCGACTCCGTTTTGCTCCGAAAGCTCTATATCGAGGTCAAAATAATCTTTAAGATGATGTATATGTGCCGCTACGCTGCAGGTATAAAGCTTACCTCTGCAAAGGTTATGGCAGGAGTTTGCAAGCGAGCAATTCTTAAACGAATGCTCCCCATTACACTTGCCCTCAAGGTCAAGAACATTGTGATGAAACTCAACAGTTTTTTCCTCGCGGAAATCAACCAGCGTAAGACCGTACTCAGATACCTTTGCATCAATCGCGGCATAGTTAATATTGACAGGATATTTGGAAATATAAATCTTTATATTATTTTCACGGCAGCTCTGCCAGAACTCAGCAGATCTTGACGGCAGAAGGATGCCGTTGGTAACAACCCACACCTCTGCACCGGGCAAAACCCTGCGTGTGATTGCAAATATCTCTTCAAGCTCGGGGTGAAGCAATGGCTCACCGCCCATGAGCCTGACAACAAACGGATAATCGGAGCCGAAAAGCTCTGCCATACGCTTTATGTCACGCTCATAAACGCCAAGGTCAATAAAGCCCTCCTCGGCAATTGAAGAAAAGTGCGTGCAGCCTACACAGTTGAGGTTACAATGCTCAGCAACCTGCACCTCAAAGTAGAAATTACGGTTAGCCTTATAGCTGTGATAAGCCTTAATAAATGAGGAGGGTACTATGTTATGCAGAAACTGACTTACTGTTCTGGATCTCATAAATACCCTCCTTAATTTATTTTAGTTCAGATTACTCTGCATCTTCTGCAGCAGCAACCTCATCCTCTGCGCCTGTGGAATAAATCTCAACATCGCTGTAGCACTTCATACCCGTACCTGAGGGAAGAAGCTTACCGATGATAACATTTTCCTTAAGACCCATAAGGTTATCTGTCTTGCCCTTGATAGCGGCATCAGTAAGAACTCTTGTTGTCTCCTGGAATGACGCTGCGGACATAAATGAATCTGTAGCAAGTGAAGCCTTTGTGATACCGAGGAGCATTGTTGTGCCTGTAGCCTCACGAAGCTTCTCGCCTGTCTCCTGCTCAAGAGCATGGATCTTGTTGTTAGCGTCGATGATTTCACGAGCATCAACAGTTGTACCGGGAAGAAGATGTGTATCGCCTTCCTCAACAACCTTTGTCTTTCTCATCATCTGGCGTACAATAACTTCGATATGCTTATCGTTGATATCAACACCCTGTCCACGGTATGTGCGCTGAACTTCCTTGATGAGGTAATCGTGAACAGCTTCAACACCGAGAACTGCAAGGATATCGTGCGGGTTGCGTGAACCCTCTGTGATATCGTCGCCCTTCTTGATGCGCTGGCCATCCTTTACGCAGATACGAAGACCGTATGTGATAAGGTAGCTGCGCTCCTCACCCTCTTCTGCGTTTCTGACAACAACATACTGGCTGTTCTTGACCTTCTCAAGTGAAACGACACCGTCGATTTCACTGATGATAGCAAGAGTCTTGGGCTTACGTGCTTCGAAGAGCTCTTCAACTCTGGGAAGACCCTGTGTAATATCGGCCTGAGAAGCAACACCACCGGTGTGGAACGTTCTCATTGTAAGCTGTGTACCGGGCTCACCGATTGACTGAGCAGCGATGATACCGACAGCCTCACCGACTGTAACGGGATCGCCTGTTGCAAGGTTGGAGCCGTAACACTTGATACATACGCCGTGCTCTGCCTCACAAGTGAGGAGTGAACGGATCTTGATTCTTGCCTTTTCGCCTTCGGGTGTATGTGCTCTGACATAGTCGGCGACCTTCTTGCCGTCGTCCTCTGTCATCATTTCATCACAGCTCATTACAAGCTCGCCTGTTGCCTCATCAACAAGGTCCTCAAGCAGATATCTGCCTGTAAGACGCTCGGAGAGGTCTTCGATAACTCTGTGTCCGTCATCGATATCGTAGACGTATACACCGTCGTGGCAGTGACAATCCTCTTCGTGGATAATAACGTCCTGTGAAACGTCAACAAGACGACGTGTAAGGTAACCCGAGTCAGCTGTACGAAGAGCTGTATCGGCAAGACCCTTACGGGCACCACGTGAAGAAATGAAGTATTCGAGGATGTTAAGACCCTCTCTGTAGTTTGCTCGAATCGGAATTTCGATAGTCTTACCTGCTGTGTTAGCGATAAGACCACGCATACCTGCGAGCTGACGAAGCTGGCTATCGTTACCACGGGCACCGGAGTCAAGCATCATATTGATGGGGTTGTAGGGATTAAAGCCATCTTTAAGAGCCTTAGCAACCTTGCTTGTACACTGTTCCCATGTTTCGACAACATCTTTATAACGCTTCTCGTTACTGATAAGACCTTTTCTGTATTTCTTTGTAATAGAGTCAACTCTTGCTTCAGCTTCAGCAAGGTAACCTGCCTTCTCCTGCGGGATAGTAGCATCGAATACAGAAACAGTAAGACCTGAAATTGTAGAGTACTTGTAACCCTGAGCCTTGATCTTATCAAGAACCTCAGCTGTTACTGCTGTACCGTGCTTCTTGATACAGCCTTCGATAACTCTGCCGATTGTCTTCTTCTTTGCAATCATGCCGACAGCCTTCTTGAATGCTGCATCGTCATCCTTGATTGCTTCGAAATCTACATCGCTGATATCACCGAACTCGAGCTTGAACATATCATCCTCAGTCTTACGCTCGATAAGGCCGAGATCCTGCGGAATGGGATTGTTGAAGATAACACGGCCGAGTGTTGTCTGAAGGAACTTTGTGCAGAGCTTACCGTTGATTTCTTTTGTCATACGGATCTTGATGATTGAATGAAGTGTGATATCACCCTCATCGTAAGCCATCATAGCCTCGTTGACATCGCGGAAAACCTTGCCCTGACCGGGTTCATCCTTCTTGACGAGAGTCATATAGTATGAACCGAGGATCATATCCTGTGTGGGAACGGCAACGGGCTTACCGTCGGAGGGCTTGAGGAGGTTGTTAGCGGCAAGCATAAGGAAGCGTGCCTCAGCCTGTGCCTCAGCCGAAAGGGGTACGTGAACAGCCATCTGGTCACCGTCGAAGTCAGCGTTGAAAGCTGTACATACGAGGGGATGAAGCTTGATTGCTCTACCCTCAACAAGTACGGGCTCGAAAGCCTGGATACCGAGTCTGTGAAGAGTAGGAGCACGGTTAAGCATAACGGGATGGTCCTTGATGACTATCTCGAGTGCATCCCATACTTCGGGGTTAGCACGCTCAACCATCTTACGGGCTGTCTTGATATTGAGAGCAACCTTTGTTTCGAAAAGGCGCTTCATAACGAAGGGCTTGAAGAGCTCAAGAGCCATCTCCTTGGGAAGACCGCACTGGTAAATCTTAAGCTCGGGGCCGACAACGATAACCGAACGACCTGAGTAGTCAACACGCTTACCGAGAAGGTTCTGACGGAAGCGGCCCTGCTTACCCTTGAGCATATCGGAAAGTGACTTGAGAGGACGGTTGTTGGGACCTGTAACAGGTCTGCCTCTTCTGCCGTTGTCGATAAGTGCGTCAACAGCCTCCTGAAGCATTCTCTTCTCGTTGCGGACAATGATGTCGGGAGCACCGAGCTCGAGGAGCTTCTTAAGGCGGTTGTTTCTGTTGATAACTCTGCGGTACAGGTCGTTGAGGTCAGATGTTGCAAATCTGCCGCCGTCGAGCTGAACCATAGGACGGATATCGGGCGGGATGACGGGAACAACGTCCATAATCATCCACTCGGGCTTGTTGCCGGAATGCTTGAATGCATCGACAACCTCGAGTCTCTTGAGGATTCTTGCACGCTTCTGACCGCTTGCGTTGGCAAGGTCATTACGAAGCTGATCATCAAGCTCGTCGATATCTATTTCAGCGAGAAGCTCTTTAATTGCTTCAGCACCCATGCCTGCACGGAAGCTGTCGCCGTACTTCTCGTACCAATCGCCGTACTCTTTCTCGGAAAGAGTCTGATACTTGTTAAGAGGAGTATCACCGGGATCGATGACAATATACATTGCAAAGTAGAGAACCTTTTCAAGGTTTCTGGGAGATATATCGAGGATAAGACCCATTCTTGAGGGGATACCCTTGAAATACCAGATGTGGGAAACAGGAGCAGCAAGCTCGATGTGACCCATACGCTCACGGCGTACCTTGGACTTTGTAATCTCAACGCCGCAGCGTTCACAGACCTTACCCTTATAGCGGATACGCTTATACTTACCGCAGTGACACTCCCAGTCCTTCATGGGGCCAAAAATCTTTTCGCAGAAAAGACCGTCTCTTTCGGGCTTGAGTGTTCTGTAATTTATGGTTTCAGGCTTCTTGACCTCACCGTGTGACCATGCTCTGATCTTTTCGGGTGAAGCGAGCGCTATCTGTATGGATTCAAAGGTTATTTCGTTTGTGTTGTTATCCATTAAAACGACCTCTTTTCTTTAGTTAAATTTTGAAGAACGGTTTGATTATTCGTCGAAGCTGTCGTCGCCGACATCATCTGAGAAGAAATCGGGCTCGATTAACTCTTCGCCCCAATCATCTGAATCATCATCGGAAGCGTTGCCGTCTTCAAATATGCCTTCGCCCTCCTGTGAATAGCCCTGAGCATCGCCTGCATCGTTTACGGTGCTGAATGCCTCGGCATCAACAATGTGGAGACCGACATCATCATCGTCAAATGACTGTCTGAGGTCAATTTCGTTTCTGTCGCCGTCAAGAACCTTAACATCAAGACCGAGTGACTGAAGCTCTTTGATAAGAACCTTGAATGACTCGGGTACACCGGGCTTGGGTACGTTGAGACCCTTGACAATAGCCTTATATGTGTTTACACGGCCGACAACATCGTCTGATTTGACGGTGAGGATTTCCTGAAGGGTATAAGCTGCGCCGTATGCTTCAAGAGCCCAGACTTCCATTTCACCGAAACGCTGGCCGCCGAACTGAGCTTTACCGCCGAGGGGCTGCTGAGTGATGAGTGAGTACGGACCTGTTGAACGGGCGTGAATCTTATCGTCAACGAGATGGAGAAGCTTGAGGTAATACATGATACCGACTGTTACGGGGTTATCGAACTGCTTACCTGTTCTGCCGTCTCTGAGGATTGACTTACAGTCGCTGCGAAGCTGGAATACATCTTCCTCACGGAACTCTTCGCCTTTTTCGAGAGCCTTTGCTCTTGCAGCTTCCATAAGCTTTTCGTTAGCCATCTTGAAAGCTTCGATGATATCGTTTTCGTTTGCACCGTCGAATACGGGAGTCATAACCTTAACACCCATTGACTTAGCGGCAAAGCCGAGGTGAACCTCAAGAACCTGACCGATATTCATACGGCTGGGAACGCCGAGGGGATTAAGAACGATATCAAGCGGGGTACCGTCGGGCAGGAAGGGCATATCCTCCTGCGGAAGGATTCTGGAAACAACACCCTTGTTACCGTGGCGACCTGCCATCTTATCGCCGACAGAAAGCTTACGCTTCTGAGCGATGTAGCAGCGTACAACCTTGTTTACGCCGGGGTTGAGTTCGTCGCAGTTTTCACGTGTGAATACTTCGACATCGACAACGATACCGTATTCACCGTGGGGAACACGAAGAGAAGTATCTCTGACCTCTCTTGCCTTTTCGCCGAAGATTGCGCGGAGAAGTCTTTCTTCAGCAGTCAGCTCGGTTTCACCCTTGGGTGTTACCTTACCGACAAGGATATCGCCGGAGTGTACCTCTGCACCGATGCGGATGATACCATCCTCATCAAGGTCTTTGAGCACATCATCGCCGACGTTGGGAATATCTCTTGTGATATCCTCCGGGCCAAGTTTGGTGTCACGTGCTTCAAGCTCGTACTTTTCGATATGAATTGATGTGTAAACATCGTTACGGACAAGCTTTTCGTTGATAAGAACAGCGTCCTCGTAGTTGTAACCTTCCCAGGTCATGAAGCCGATAAGGGCATTCTTACCAAGGCTGATTTCGCCGAGGTCTGTTGCAGGGCCGTCTGCTATAACTTCCATATACTCAACCTTCTGGCCTGCCTTGACAACGGGACGCTGGTTGATACATGTGCCCTGGTTTGAACGCTGGAACTTGATAAGCTCGTAGGTGTCGATTTCGCCTTCTGCTGTGAGAATCTCGATCTTGTCTGCACTTACGTAGGTAACTGTACCTGCGTGCTTTGCAACAAGAGAAACACCTGAGTCAACAGCTGCCTTGTACTCCATACCTGTAGCAACGATGGGAGCATCTGTCTTGAGAAGCGGAACAGCCTGCTTCTGCATGTTGGAGCCCATGAGCGCACGGTTGGCGTCATCATTCTCGAGGAAGGGAATCATAGCTGTTGCAACCGAAACAACCATCTTGGGTGAAACGTCCATATAGTCAACTTTGTTTGTCTCGATGTCGAGGAACTCGTCGCGGTAACGTGCGTTGACTCTGGGGTTCTTGAAGCGGTTGTTCTCGTCGAGAGGCTCGTTAGCCTGAGCGACGATGTAGTTATCTTCGACGTCAGCTGTCATATAAACAACTTCGTCGGAAACAATACCTGTCTCCTTATCTACCTTGCGGTAGGGAGCCTCGATAAAGCCGTAATCATTGATTCTTGCAAATGTTGCAAGATAAGAGATAAGACCGATGTTGGGACCTTCAGGAGTCTCGATGGGACACATACGACCGTAGTGGCTGTAGTGAACGTCACGGACTTCGAAGCCTGCACGGTCACGTGAAAGACCGCCGGGGCCGAGAGCTGAAAGACGACGCTTGTGAGTCAGCTCTGAAAGCGGATTAGTCTGATCCATAAACTGTGAAAGCGGTGAAGAGCCGAAGAACTCTTTGATAGCCGCAACAACAGGACGGATGCTTATAAGTGACTGAGGAGTGAGCTTGTCGCTGTCCTGAGCCTGGATTGACATACGCTCACGAACAACTCTTTCCATTCTGGTGAAGCCGATTCTGAACTGGTTCTGAAGAAGCTCACCTACGCAACGGATACGTCTGTTGCCGAGATGGTCGATGTCATCCTTGCTGCCGAGACCGTTTGCAAGGCAGTTGAGGTAGTTGATGGATGCGAAGATATCTTCACGGACAATGTGCTTGGGAATAAGATCATCGCAGCTTTCGAGAAGCTTTGCAAGAATCTCCTCGTCTGTCCAGCCTTCTTCTGCTGCTGCATCAACGATGGGCTTGAGAGCTGTGAAGCTTACCTTCTCGTTGATAGCTGCATCCTCGAGCTGCTCCTTGGTAAACTGCGGGAAGTATGTGCCGATATCGACCATACCGTTGGAGATAATACATACTGTCTTGCCGTCGAGGTCAACGTAAGCCTTGCTTACACCTGCCTGCTCGATTTCGTATGCCTTCTCTTTTGTGATAAGCTCGCCGGGCTCTGCAAGGATTTCGCCTGTTGCGGGGCTGACAATCATATCAGCAAGTCTGCAACCTGCAAGTCTGTCGGAGATAGCAAGCTTCTTGTTGTACTTGTAACGGCCAACTCTGGAGAGATCGTAACGGTGAGGATCGAAGAAGAGGTTGTCAAGGTGAGTCTGAGCTGTCTCGATTGAGGGCGGCTCACCGGGACGAAGCTTGCGATATACTTCGAGGAGAGCTTCGCCTGCATTCTGCTTCTCATCCTTTTCGAGTGTTGCGTTGATGCGTACATCATCGCCGAACATATCGAGAATATCCTGGTTTGTACCCTCACCAAGCTCAGTTCCGCAGAAGAGAGCACGAATGAAGGTTGTAACAAAGATTTTTCTGTTCTTGTCAATTCTTACGTAGTAGAGGTCGTTCTGGTCGGTCTCAAACTCGAGCCAAGCACCTCTGTTGGGAATGATCTGGGTTGTGTAAAGCTCTTTACCAACCTTATCGTGGTCGATATCAAAGTAGACACCGGGTGAACGAACGAGCTGTGAAACAATAACACGCTCTGCACCGTTGATAACAAAGGTGCCGCTCTCAGTCATGATGGGGAAGTCACCCATAAAGACTTCGTTCTCTTTGATTTCGCCTGTCTCTTTATTATAGAGACGTGCAGTAACACGCATGGGTGCAGAGTAGCTTGCGTCACGCTTCTTGCACTCGGCAATTGTGTACTTGGGCTTGTCTTCCATACGGAAGTCAACAAATGTGAGCACGAGGTTGCCTGTGTAGTCGGTGATTTCATCGATATCGCGGAAAACCTCTCTCATTCCCTTTTCAAGGAACCACTGATAGGATTTCTTCTGGATTTCGATGAAGTTGGGCATTCCCATGACCTCATTGTTTCGGCCATAGCTCAGTCGCTCGATCTTGCCGTGCTTGATCATTTTGGCTGCTTTTGCCATAGGCTAATCACTCCATTCTTTTTGTATATCGCAGTTAGAAATTTAGCCGGGATTTACTGTGTTTTTTGTGCGTTTTGCACAATCTAAAATGAACTTTTTAGTGAAGTCGCTATAAATCCATTTTAATTGTAATTTGGTATTATAAGGCATTTTTCAGCCAAAGTCAATAGCTTTTTTGCAGAAATCCAAAGTTTTTTCACCTGATTTTTTAATTTTTTTGTCAAATTTTGGTTATTTTACATTTTCGACACAAAAACAAAAATGCACACTTCCGCTCTGTATAGGCATTTACATCCTAAACACGAGGTAGAGTGTGCATAATATTTATTGGTTTTTATCAGCTTAACTTGTTGAGGAAAGCCTTTGTACGCTCTGATTGCGGATTTACAAGCACTCGTTCGGGAGTGCCCTCCTCTTCGATAACACCGTCTGCCATAAAGATGACCTTATCGGAAACGTACCTTGCAAAATCCATTTCGTGGGTAACAATGACCATTGTACAGCCCGTATTTTTCAGGCTCTTGATAACGTTGAGAACCTCCTGCGTAAGCTCGGGGTCGAGTGCAGAGGTAGGCTCATCGAAGAAAAGAATCTTCGGATTAAGCGCAAGTGCACGCGCAATCGCAACACGCTGCTGCTGACCGCCCGAAAGCTGGCAAGGGTAAAAATCAACCTTCTCCTCAAGACCGACGCTTTTAATTATCTCCAGAGCTTTTTTCTCAATCTCTTCTGCCGAGCCTTTTTTAAGCAGGGTCGGTGCAAGTGTAAGATTCTCCAGAACAGTATACTGCGGGAAGAGATTGAAATTCTGGAAAACAAGACCGAAGTTGAGGCGGTTTTCTCTCATTTTCTCGTCTGAAAGCTTCTCTTTGCTTTCGCTGTCAAAGAGCACATCGCCATCAACCTCAATCTTGCCGCAGTCGGCAATTTCGAGGAAGTTCAGACAACGGAGCAAAGTTGTCTTGCCGCTGCCTGATGAGCCGATGATTGAAAGAACCTCACCCTTTTCAAGAGTAAAGCTGATATCTTTAAGAACTTCGGTTTTGCCGAAGCTTTTTCTTATGTTACTGACTTCTAATATCGACATAATTTAACTCCTGAAATAGCTAAGCTTCTTCTCAACCTTGCCGAGAACAACAGTAAGAATACCGACAAACACAAGGTAGAATACACCTGTAAAGAACAACGGCCATACCAATGCTTTTGTTGCCGCAAGCTCCTTGGCATTCTTGACAATCTCACAGACCATAATACAGTTGGCAAGAGCTGTATCCTTGATAAGCGTAATAATTTCGTTTGACATAGGCGGAACAATACGCTGGATTACCTGCTTGAGAATGATTTTTCTGAAAATCTGCGATTTGGTAAGACCAAGCACATAGCCTGCCTCATACTGTCCTTTAGATATAGACTCGATACCGCCTCTGTAAATTTCAGAGAAGTAGCAGGCATAGTTGATTGTAAATGCAATCAGAACAGCCATAATACGGCCTGCATCGGAAACACCGTATTGTATAAACATATATTTATCTACATCGCCGAAAATCTGGAAATCAAACAGCAGACCCGGAACATAGTAGATAATAAATATCTGAAGCATAAGCGGAATACCTCTTACAATCCAGACAAAAACCTTTGAAATTGACTTAACAACTTTAAAACGGCTCATTGAGCAGAAGGCTATAGGCAAACCAAGCGGTGCGCCGCAGAGCAGCGTCACCGCAAAGATAAGCAAAGATATTTTAAAGCCGTCGAACAAAAACGCCGTGACTTCTAAAAAGGACATATTAAAACTCCAATTAGTATATCTTTAAAAATTACTTTTTCTGGCTGGCAAAGTCGGTAACAACAGCATTGCCTACGCCATACTTCTCAGCAAGCTTCTTGAGAGTGCCGTCTTTTGCAAGTGCTTCGAGCTGCTCGTTAACCTGTGCTGTGAGGTCACTGCCCTTCTTGAAGCCGATTGCATAGTACTCAACATCGCTGGAAAGACCTTCTACAATCTGAAGGTTTGCATAGTCGCCCTTACCAACGTAAGCCTTTGCAAGCTGTGCATCGAGAACTGCGAAATCCTGTGTGCCGCCGTTTACCTCTGTAAGGCAATCAGTCTGCTTGGGAAGACCCTTGATCGTTGCAGACTCAAAGCCCTTTGCATAAGTTTCGCCTGCTGAACCGCTTTCTGCACAACCGAACTTACCGTTGAGGTCAGCAACAGAAGCAATATTTGTACCCTTCTTGATAACAACTACCTGGAGGTTTTCCATATAGTTGTAAGAGAAATCAACCTTCTCTGAACGAGCAACGCCGTCATCATCTGCAGAGTTTGAAGTGAAGCCGTTCCAGATACAGTCGATTGCACCGGACTCAAGCTCTACGTACTTGTCTGTCCACTCAATCTCCTTGAAAACAACGTTTTTGTAACCAAGGTTTTCGAAAACAGCCTTTGCAAGCTCTGTGTCGAAGCCGATAAGCTCACCGTTTGCATCCTTGTAATTCATGGGCTCATAAATTGTGTAACCTACGACAATTGTATCAGACTTGCCGCAAGCTGCGAAGCAGAATACCATTGAAAAGACAAGAAGAAGTGCTAATAACTTTTTCATAATATGTACATCCTTTCAGATTTTAATGTGTTATCATTTTAACATATTAGCGCATTAAAGTAAAGCTATTTTATAAAATTCGGTATTTAACACGAATAACCCCTGTTTATCATAGGCAGAATTATACTTTTTAATGTACTTGACAACGATAATGGCAGGGGCAAGCCCCTGCCCTACATTTATCATACAAATTTATATCGATATAACAAAACAGGAGGGGCACAACCCCCTCCTGTCAAAATTCCAAAATATTATTTTTGATCAGAGAAATCGGTAATAACGGTATACTCAAGGCCGTATTTTTCGGCTAATGCAATCATTGTGCCGTCTTTTGCAAGTGCTTCGAGCTGCTCGTTAACCTGTGCTGTGAGGTCGCTGCCCTTCTTGAATCCGATTGCATAGTACTCAACATCGCCGGAAAGACCTTCTACAATCTGAAGGTTTGCATAGTCGCCCTTACCAACGTAAGCCTTTGCAAGCTGTGCATCGAGAACCGCAAAATCCTGTGTGCCGCCGTTTACCTCTGTAAGGCAATCAGTCTGCTTGGGAAGGCCCTTGATTGTTGCAGACTCAAAGCCCTTTGCATAAGATTCGCCTGCTGAGCCGCTTTTTGCACAACCGAACTTACCGTTGAGGTCAGCAACAGAAGCAATATTTGTACCCTTCTTGATAACAACCACCTGAAGGTTTCCCATATAGTTGTAAGAGAAATCAACCTTCTCTGAACGTGCAACGCCGTCATCATCTGCGGAGTTTGAAGTGAAACCGTTCCAGATACAGTCGATTGCGCCGGACTCAAGCTCTACGTACTTGTCTGTCCACTCAATCTCCTTGAAAACAACGTTTTTGTAACCAAGGTTTTCGAAAACAGCCTTTGCAAGCTCTGTGTCGAAGCCGACAAGTTCACCACTTGCATCCCTATAGTTCATCGGTTCATAAATTGTATAGCCGACAATAATTGTCTGTTTTTTCTTATCGTTTTCTTTGTCGTTTTCTTCATCGTCTTCTTCAAACTTTATGTAATCTTTCTCATCGTCAGATTTATCGCTTTTATCGTCGGAATTTCCTCCGCAAGCCGCAAAGCAGAACAGCATTGAAAATGCAAGAATCAGCGCCAATAACTTTTTCATAATAAATACAACCTTTCGTATTTTTTTATGTGTTGGCATTTTAACATATTAGCACATTAAAGTAAATAGCTTTTATAAAATCTGGCATTATATTCAGTTTATGGCAGGTTTGCTGTTGGTGTATTGTTCATCAAGGCGTATATTTTTACAGAATACAGGCGGCTGATATCTACCCGCTGTATTCTTGCGCAAATAAAAAAATACGCCCTGCCGTAAGACAGGGCGTATCAGATTTAAAAGATGTTAAGAAGCGGAGAGACTTACTTGGAAGCCTTCTTTGACTTCTTCTCTTCAACCGGAGCTTCGTCGCTTACGAGCTCGATGATGCACATCTCTGCTGCGTCACCACGGCGGGGACCGGTCTTGATGATACGGCAGTAACCGCCGTTAACATCCTTGTACTTGGGGGCGATTTCGTCGAAAAGCTTTTTGACAACATCTTCCTTTGTAACAAAAGCAAGAGCCTGACGCTTTGCAGCGAGAGTGTTGTCCTTAGCGACGGTGATCATTTTTTCCGTTAATGAACGGACTTCCTTAGCTCTTGTAACGGTAGTTTCGATCTTGCCGTTCTCCAAGAGGTAAGTAACCATTGCACGAAGCATAGCCATACGGTGGTCGCTGGCTCTGCCGAGCTTTCTGGTACCGGGCATTTAAATCACTCCTTTGCCGATAAATAAAAGGCTAATAGTTGTGGTTAAAAATTATTCTTCGTCCTTGCGAAGGTCAAAGCCGAGAGATCTGAGCTTTGCAACAACTTCGTCAAGTGACTTCTTACCAAGGTTACGAACCTTCATCATATCCTCTTCGGACTTGTTGATAAGGTCTTCAACCTTGTTGATTCCGGCTCTCTTCAAGCAGTTGAAGGAGCGTACGGAGAGGTCAAGTTCCTCAATGGTCATCTCCAGGACTTTTTCCATTACGTTGTCGTCCTTAACGACCATAACCTCTGTGTCAAATGCCTCGTCTGACAAATCTCCGAAGAGACTGAGATGCTCGTTGAGGATCTTGGCACCGAGAGAAACGGCTTCCTTAGCATTGATGGTGCCGTCTGTCCACACCTCAAGCGTAAGCTTGTCGTAGTCAGTAATCTGACCAACACGTGTGTTCTCTACTGTGTAGTTCACCTTAAGAACAGGTGTATAGATTGAGTCAATAGCAATGACACCGATTACGGGCTGGAGAAGTGCCTTGTTACGCTCTGCGGAAACGTAGCCGCGACCCTTGTCGCAGGTAAGCTCCATGCTCAGGTGAGCATCTGCATCGAGTGTAGCGATAGGCAGCTCGGGGTTGATGATTTCAACCTCGCTGTCAGTGCTGATGTCGCCTGCTGTGATAACACCTGCGCCTGATGCGTCGATGTACATTGTTTTGGGGCCGTCGCCGTGGATTTTGAGGATTACGCTCTTGAGGTTAAGAACAATCTCAGTAACGTCTTCCTTGACGCCTTTGATTGTTGAAAACTCGTGGAACACACCGTCAATCTTAACGGATGTGATTGCATAGCCGGGCAGTGAGGAGAGAAGAACTCTTCTCAGGCTGTTACCGAGTGTTGTGCCATAGCCACGCTCAAGCGGCTCAAGCACAAATTTTCCGTAATCTCCACTGGCACTGAATTCGGCAGTTTCGATTGTGGGCTTCTCGATTCCTATCATTCAAAACCCTCCTTGTTAAATTGAGTAAATAAGACAGAAACTCAAAAACATTATTTCGAGTAGAACTCAACGATGAGATGCTCTTCAACGGGAGTAGCAATCTGCTCACGATCGGGAAGAGCTACAATCTTTGCCGTTGCAGCCTCTGCGTTGAGGTCAAGCCACTGGGGAACAGGACGACCGTCGGACTCGAGAAGAGCCTTGAACTTGTCGCTATCCTTGCTCTTAGCCTTGATGGCAACCTCGTCACCGGCCTTTGTGAGGTATGACGGGATGTCAACCTTCTTGCCGTTGACTGTGAAATGGCCGTGAGTTACAAGCTGTCTTGCTTCTGCGCGGGAGTTAGCCCAACCGAGGAGATAAACGATGTTATCAAGACGGCTTTCGCAGATTCTGAGCAGGTTCTCACCGGTAACGCCCTGACGGCGCTCAGCCATAAGGAAATACTTGTGGAACTGACCTTCCTGAATACCGTAGTAACGCTTAGCCTGCTGCTTTGCACGAAGCTGAACGCCGTACTCGGAAGTCTTCTTGCGGCTCTGGCCGTGCTGACCGGGAGCGTACTGACGACGCTCGAAAGCACACTTGCCTGTGTAGCATCTTGCACCCTTGAGGAAAAGCTTCTTACCCTCGCGGCGGCAGAGCTTACAAACCGCACCTGTATATCTTGCCATAGTAATTACACCTCCTGAATAATAAGGTTATACGCGCCTTCTCTTGGGGGGACGGCAGCCGTTATGAGGAATGGGAGTTACGTCCTTGATCATGCTGACTTCAAGACCTGCTGTCTGAAGAGCTCTGATAGCAGCCTCACGGCCTGCGCCGGGACCCTTAACGTAAACTTCAACATACTTCATGCCGTGCTCCATAGCAGCCTTTGCAGCTGTCTCTGCAGCTGTCTGTGCTGCGAAAGGAGTGGACTTTCTTGAACCTCTGAAGCCCATCTCACCTGCACTTGCCCATGATACAGCGTTGCCCTGTGTATCAGTAATTGTTACGATAGTGTTGTTGAAGGTGGATTGAATATGAGCAGCACCACGCTCAATGTGCTTGCGCTCACGGCGTCTGCGGGTTGCGCCGGCCTTTTTAACATTAGCTTTTGCCATTTCTTTCTTCCTCCTTCACTTACTTTTTCTTGTTAGCGATCGTCTTCTTCGGGCCCTTACGGGTACGAGCATTTGTCTTAGAGCGCTGACCTCTTACGGGGAGGCTCTTACGATGACGAACGCCGCGGTAGCAGCCGATTTCGATAAGTCTCTTGATATCGAATGCTGTTTCTCTTCTGAGATCACCTTCGACCTTTACGTTGTGGTCGATATACTCACGGAGCTTGGAAACCTCATCTTCTGTGAGATCCTTAACTCTCGTGTCGGGATTAATACCGGTAGCCGCAATAATATCGTTTGCGGTCTTGGGACCGATGCCGTAGAT
This sequence comes from Acutalibacteraceae bacterium, assembly GCA_045631965.1. Lineage (GTDB taxonomy): Bacteria > Bacillota > Clostridia > Oscillospirales > Acutalibacteraceae > UBA8612. The sequence continues at coordinate 1,544 of JAZQVR010000017.1, read as the reverse complement.
GTAAGTGAGACCGATCTGGACTCTCTTGTCTCTGGGCAGGTCGACACCTGATATACGTGCCATTTTACAGTTGCACCTCCGTTAATGGTTTGCGTCAGATTAACCCTGACGCTGCTTGTGCTTCGGGTTTTCACAGATTACCATGATCTTACCCTTACGCTTAATGATCTTGCACTTCTCGCAAATTTTCTTTACAGAAGGTCTGACTTTCATTAGGAATACCTCCTTGATAATACGCTGTGCTTATTTTGTTCGCCACGTAATGCGGCCCTTTGTCAGGTCATACGGTGACATTTCAACCGTAACTTTATCGCCGGGAAGGATTCGGATGTAGTTCATTCTCAGCTTACCTGAGATATGAGCAAGCAGCCTGTGTCCGTTCTCAAGCTCAACCTGGAAGGTTGCATTAGGCAGCGCTTCGATTACTGTACCTTCAACTTCTATCATATCCTGTTTTGACATAACTCTTTACCTCCCTGAGTTCAGGTCAACCGGCCTTCAATTGCAGCCAGTGCCCTTCTTAAACTGCGATTGGTCGCCATATCGCTGTCTTTAAGCACGGTTTGGGTTAGTGCCGTGTGTCGCGGATTTTTACGCTTGGGCTTTTCGAGCCTGCGTTCTTTGCCGTCACACAGCAGCAACTTACTTGAATCCGTACCGACAACAGCCATCAGCCTATTCTTGTCACGCCCCGCTTCTGAGCGGACGACGCTTCCGATTCTGAGCTCCATAATCCGTCACCTCATTCAACAGTGAGTATCTTCGGACCGTCCGTTGTTATTGCAACCGTGTGCTCAAAATGTGCGGACAAACCACCGTCTTTTGTCTTGATAGTCCATCCGTCTGACAATTGTCTGACTTCGTAGCCGCCCATATTAATCATGGGCTCAATGGCCAGAGTCATGCCCGGTAACAGGCGCACACCACGTCCGGGTGTGCCGTAGTTCGGTACGCTGGGGTCTTCATGGAGCTTGGCTCCGATACCGTGTCCTACAAAATCGCGGACAACGGAGAAGCCTCTTTCCTCGCAATATTTCTGGACTGCACTTGAAATGTCGCCGATTCTGCCGCCTGCAACAGCCGCCTCGATGCCTTTATAAAGGCTCTCTCGAGTGGTGTTGATCAGCCGCTCCGCCTCAGGGCTTATTTTGCCCGCAGCGAAAGTGGCGGCGTTATCGCCGTTGTAGCCGTCCAGCACTGCACCAAGGTCGATACTTACTATATCGCCTTCCTTGATGACGCGCTTCTTGCTCGGAATTCCGTGAATGACCTCGTCGTTTATGGAAATGCATGCCGTGGCAGGAAAGCCGTTGTAATTAAGAAAGTTGGGTTTTGCACCCTGCTTAATTATATACTCGTAAGCTATGCGGTCAATTTCCTCGGTTGTTACGCCGGGCTGTACCGCCTCACCTGCCACTCTTAATGCTCCTGCCGAGATTCGGCAAGCCTCACGCATGAGGCTCAGCTCTCGGTTAGTCTTGAGCACTATCATGCTTAATCCTCCAATGCCTTGAAGGTGAGTGCTGTAGTATCAGCAACCTCCT
>JAZQVR010000016.1:0-14860 GCA_045631965.1 Acutalibacteraceae bacterium | reverse complement strand
GTATGCAATAATGATTGACGGACCCGGATATGCTTCAGCCTCTGTGATAGCCTTGATTGTCTGGTTCATATCAGCACCCATAGCAATCTGAGCAACGTAAACATAGCCGTAGCTCATAGCGATTTCGGAAAGGCTCTTCTTAGCGATTGCCTTACCTGCTGCTGCGAACTGAGCAACCTGACCGATCTGAGAAGCCTTGGAAGCCTGACCGCCTGTGTTGGAGTAAACCTCTGTATCGAATACCATGATGTTTACATCCTGGCCTGCAGCGAGAACGTGGTCAACACCGCCGAAGCCGATGTCGTATGCCCAACCGTCACCGCCGAAGATCCATACGGACTTCTTGGCAAGGAATGCCTTGTTGTCAACAATATCCTTGCAAAGGTCGCAATCGCAACCGTCAAGGAGAGCAACAAGAGCGTCTGCTGCTGCGCCGTTCTTTGCACCGTCGTTTACTGTATCGAGGTATGCTGCACAAGCTGCCTTAACCTCGTCGCTTGCCTTGTCGGACTCTGCGATAGCCTTAACGTCGTCGATGAGTCTGGAACGGATAGCGTTCTGACCGAGGAGCATACCGAAGCCGTGCTCTGCGTTATCCTCGAAGAGGGAGTTTGCCCATGCAGGACCCTGACCCTTAGCATTTGTTGTGTAGGGTGATGTTGCTGCAGGACCGCCCCAGATTGAAGAACAACCTGTTGCGTTGGAGATATACATTCTGTCGCCGAAGAGCTGAGTGATAAGGCGTGCATAAGATGTTTCTGCACAACCTGCACATGAGCCGGAGAACTCAAGAAGAGGCTTCTTGAACTGGCTGCCGATAACTGTGTTATCGCACATATCAGCCTTCTCTGTTACGTTAGCGACCATATAGTCGAATACGGGCTGCTGGTTATCCTGAGACTCTCTGGAAACCATTGTAAGTGAGTTTGTGGGACATACGCCGATACAAACGCCGCAACCCATACAATCGAGCGGAGAAACAGCAAGAGTATACTTGTATGCATCCTTGCCCTTACCCTTCTTATCAACGATGATTGCCTGCTCGGGAGCATTTGCAGCCTCGTCAGCTGTGAGAGCGAAGGGACGGATTGTTGCGTGAGGACATACGTATGAGCAGCGGTTACACTGAGCACACTTCTCAGCATCCCAAGCGGGAACCATAACTGCAACACCGCGCTTCTCGTATGCGGAAGCACCGTGCTCGAATGTACCGTCAGCGTGGTCTGCAAAAGCAGAAACAGGAAGAGAATCACCGTTCATAAGTGCAACGGGCTTCATGATACCGTCAACCATCTTAACGAGCTTTGCGGGACCCTCGGAAGCTGCTGCTGCAGCATCATCGGAAGCATCAGCCCAGTCAGCAGGAACGTCAATCTTAGCAAATGCACCGAAACCTGCGTCGATAGCCTTGTGGTTCATATCAACAATATCCTGGCCCTTCTTGAGGAAGGATCTTGTTGCTGCATCCTTCATGTAGCCGATAGCTTCGTCCTTGGGAAGAACGTTTGCAAGTGCGAAGAAAGCAGCCTGAAGGATTGTATTTGTTCTCTTGCCGAGACCGATTTCTACAGCAAGATCGATAGCATTAACTGTGTAGAGCTGAACATTGTTCTTTGCAATGTAGCGCTTTGCCTCTGCGGGCATCTTTGCGCTGATTTCATCAGCAGACCACTGGCAGTTTACAAGGAATACACCGCCGGGCTTAACGTCGTTAACCATCTTGTAGCCCTTCTCAACATAAGAGGGGTTGTGACAAGCAACGAAGTCTGCCTTGTTGATATAGTACGGGCTCTTGATGGGCTTGTCGCCGAAACGAAGGTGAGAAACGGTGATACCGCCTGTCTTCTTGGAGTCGTACTGGAAGTATGCCTGAACATACTTGTCTGTATGGTCACCGATGATCTTGATGGAGTTCTTGTTTGCACCGACTGTACCGTCGCCGCCGAGACCCCAGAACTTGCACTCGATTGTACCCTCAGCAGCTGTGTTGGGGGACTCTTTCTCTTCGAGTGAAAGGTTTGTAACGTCATCGTTGATACCGATTGTGAACTGAGCCTTGGGAGCATCCTTTGCAAGCTCATCGTATACTGCGAATACGCTTGAGGGAGGAGTATCCTTTGAACCGAGACCGTAACGGCCGCCTGTTACTGTAAGGCCTGTTCTGCCTGTTGCAGCAAGAGCAGCAACAACATCGAGGTAGAGAGGCTCACCAAGTGAACCGGGCTCCTTTGTTCTGTCGAGAACAGCAATCTTCTTAGCTGTTGCGGGGATAGCAGCAACAAACTTCTCTGCTGAGAAGGGACGGTAAAGGCGAACCTTTACAAGACCGACCTTCTCGCCCTTAGCTGTAAGGTAGTCGATAACTTCTTCTGCAACGTCACAGAATGAACCCATAGCAACGATTACGCGCTCTGCATCCTCTGCACCGTAGTAGTTGAAGAGCTGGTAGTTTGTGCCGAGCTTTGCGTTAACCTTGCCCATGTATTCCTCGACAATAGCGGGAACTGCATCGTAGTAGCTGTTGCAAGCCTCACGGTGCTGGAAGAAGATATCGCCGTTTTCGTGTGAACCACGCATTACGGGATGCTCGGGGTTGAGTGCACGGTCACGGAAGCCCTTGACAGCATCCATATCGCACATTTCCTTAAGGTCGTCATAGTCCCAGATCTCGATCTTCTGAAGCTCGTGAGAAGTACGGAAACCATCGAAGAAGTTGAGGAAGGGAACGCGGCTCTTGATTGTTGCAAGGTGAGCAACAGCACCAAGGTCCATAACTTCCTGTGTATTTGTTTCAGCGAGCATTGCGAAACCTGTCTGACGGCAAGCGTAAACGTCGGAATGGTCGCCGAAGATGTTAAGAGCGTGTGAAGCTACGCAACGAGCTGATACGTGGAAAACTGAAGGAAGAAGCTCGCCTGCGATTTTGTACATATTGGGGATCATAAGAAGAAGACCCTGAGAAGCAGTGTAGGTAGTTGTGAGAGCACCTGCTGCAAGAGAACCGTGAACGGTACCTGCTGCACCTGCCTCAGACTGCATTTCTGCAACCTTTACTGTTGTTCCGAAGATGTTCTTGAGACCCTGTGCTGACCACTGGTCAACATAGTCTGCCATGGGGCTGGAAGGTGTGATCGGGTAGATACCGGCAACTTCCGTAAACGCATAGGACACATATGCCGCAGCGTTGTTACCGTCCATGGTTTTCATTTTTCTAGCCATGTTTTATATTCCTCCTATATTTAATAGCAATGCTGAAAATGCACCGTCAATATATTATCACTTTTATTCGGATATGTAAAGAGTTTATTTAATGTAAATAATCAATAAAATTACAAGTTTTTGTATATTTTTACAAATAAATGTTATAAAAGCAAAAAAACAGCAAAAATCCGAAAGGATAATTGCTGTTTTGGGAGAACAATATTGTATTTGCGTTTTTATTCGTCCTCTTGCTCGCCTTCCGGAGCTTCGGGAGCAAACTTTGCTTCAAGCTTCATTTGCTTGGCAAAAGCATCACTTGCGATTGATATAACTATAATCGGCACAAAACAGTGGATGAGATAAACAGGTGCCAAGCTGTCAAACACCGCACCTACAGTAGCAAGTGTACCCTGTGCGGAATCAGTGACCTGATTGGTAGCAATAATGAGGAAACCGATGCAGAAGGAAACAAGCGAAGCCAACACACTCAATGCACTTGCAAGACGCATGAGCATAAAATCAAAATTGAGATACTGGAAAAGTATCAGCGGCAGAGTTGTAAGGCAGGCAATAGCAATAATAACACACATATAAACCAACCTCAGAGTACCCGACTCCTGAATAAACACCGAAACATAGTAAGCTTCGACAATCGCATTGACAATAAGTGAAATTATCATACCTGCACACGAGCGACGGGCAAGAGCATAGTCGCCGCCTATTTCCATATAAACAGAGTTCCGCCCGGCAAAAAGGTAAAGCTCTACCGCGTAAAAAACCGTCAGCAGTAATCGCATAGCAAAACGAGGTACATTCTGGCACTGCGAAATGTTTGCAATGCCGAGAATCACATATACGCTCGCCAGCACAACAGCAATTATCATAACGAAAACGCACCGGCCGCGAAACGCCTTATTTTTAAAGACAAATTCGTTTTCCAATTTATTCATCCTAAACATTATTTGTGCAATATTATACACTATTATAATAGTTTAATGTTTTTTTACAGCTTTGTCAACACATTTTGACATTTAACAGAATTAACCTTAAATAAGAATATAAGTTTCGCCTGCTTTTGTTTTAAAAGAAACTGTATTTTCTGCTCTTTTGTATTCAATTTCCGCACCGTCGGATTCACGCACAACAGATTTCACACCCGAACATCCGACATTACACAGCCTGCCCTTAAGACTCTTGATTTTAAGTGATGTAAGTTTACCGTTTTTATTTTCGGCAGAAACAAGAAAAGCACCGTCTGCACGCAGATTTTCAAAAGAAGCGTATGTTTTCTTATCCCAGCACGGAAAGAGTCTGATAACACCCTCGTGGCTTTGCATAAGCATTTCGTTGACCGTCGCAGGTATGGTTGTCAGATGCTCAAGACCGCCGCCGTGGTGACGGAAAAGCCTGTTGGGCAAAGCGAATTCTTTGATATTCCGATGTATTCCCTCAATAATAAAATCGGGGTCAACACCTATCCTCGCACCTGCAGGAAGATATGAATTTGAACCGTTATCGTCAAGACGTCTGTCATTCATAAAATATGTATTACGTGCGATTTTCAACAGCTTGTCTCCTGACGAAAAGCCTATCTGCGAAGCAGGATAAATATGCTGAAGTCCGACAGTATTATCATCTCTCCAGCGTATACCGAACCTTGAATAGCGGAAGCATTTTTTACCTCTCTTGATAAACGTCGGGAAATCACTCAGATTTTCGTTTATATCCTCCCACAATGGATATTTTTCTTCGTTCAGTCCAAGCTCTTTTGCCATATCGTAAACAGCCTTGAAAAGCAACTTCACCAATCCGAGTGAATTGATTGCATTCACTGTATTAATCTGACCGATATGAGTAATGCTTTTAAATTTTTCTCCGCGATAATAAGGAATCTCATGTGCCGCATCGCCTTTGATTACATACTTGCCTCTTTGTTTTACAAGGTAATCCTCCCAGAAAGCAGCTGTATTCAGCACAAAATCATAATAAATTTCAAGTGCATACTCCTTATCATAGGTCGAAAACCAATGCATTATCGGAATTATACAAGCGTATGCGGCATTGCTTTTCTGACCGAGGAAAAGTATGCCGTGCTCCTTACACTCAGCCATAGAATACACGTCGAGTGCTTTGGGTCCGAAGCTTACAGGGAATGCATAGCCCTTACATCCGAACAGCTTTGCAAACTTCGCCGCATCCTCTTTCATATCGTTGACGGGCGCCATATATCCGTCAAACAGCTCGGGATGATTGGAAGTAAAAATACAATAATAAGGAGCTTCATAATTGTAATTCATATGATAATCTCCTGCCCAAGGAAAGAAATCATCAGTTATGAAATTACCAAATAAACCAGGAGGGAACTCACGGTTACCCATACAGCCTGCAAGATGATAAAGGCTTGAATTATAAAAGCTTTCGATTACTTTATCTTCAAGAGTAACTTTTGATGCAGAGAAAAACTTCTGCCATTTCTCATACGTTTTCTGCTTATCGGCATCATAATCGCAGTGTTTGAGCATTTCGGCAGCCTTTTCAGCATATTCAATGTCATCAAAATTTGTAACAACAGAGACACAGTAGCGCACACAGCTATAACCGTCTTTTTCGCAAGAAAAAATCTCTTTACAGCAGACAGCTACCGCAGAATTATGCTGAAGCTGATCACCTTCAAACTTACGCACACAACATTTTACACCGTCCGTTTCGAACCGGGAGTTGAGCGAATCGCAGGTAGAAGGGACTTCAATATCAACACACGGAATGTTCGCAGAAACAGGTGTTCTGATTTCAAAATATATAAGGTTTTCAGGCGCTACAAAAAACTCGATTTTCGTATCGGTAAAATCGCACTCAAGCAAACCCTTATCAAAATATTGTTTAATATTATAAGAAGATAAATCTACATTGTTGATAAGCAGATTGCCGACGGTTTTGATGCCGCCGTCCTTATGTGCACCGGGAGTAAACTTCCAGAAATCGCACTTTGATATATGAATAACAAGACCGTTACCGTTTTCGTCATTATCAAACACGACGCCGAGATCACCGTTGCCGCACATAGCACCCGAAGGTATTTTGTAAAGTATTTTGCCGCCGACGGTATTAACAGGCTTTGCTTTTATTTCATTGAAGTAAGTATTCATTGTTTTCTCTCCGTTTTATTTATACTTCTTTATCATTTAATTCATAATTTTATCTTTGCCAGCTCACTGTCGTCAATCAGCCTGCACTCACCGGGTTTCAGCTTACAGTCAAGCTCAAGTCCGCCCATTGATACACGGTGCAGTTTATTTACGTGAGAGCCGCAGGCAGCCGCCATACGCTTTATCTGGTGGTATTTGCCCTCTCTGAGTTTTATTTCAACAGTCAGACCGTCATCTGTCAGAGTCTTTATACCGGCAGGCAGGCACTCGTATCCGTCAGCAAGCGTAATACCGCTGCGGAATTTTTCAAGCTCAGCTTCCCCTATCGGTCGGTCAAGCACTGCAATATACGTTTTTTCAATATGTTTTTTGGGTGAAAGTATTTCGTGCGCAAACGCACCGTCATCCGTTATCAGCACAAATCCCGTAGTGTCTTTGTCAAGTCTGCCTGCAGGAAAAAGTCCGTCGCGGTAAAGCTCAGCTGGCACAAGGTCAACAACGGTTTTCTCACCGGGCGAGCGGCTTGCGCTTACCACTCCCATAGGTTTATTTAACATTATATATACAAATCTGCTGTACCCGAAAGCTTCGCCGCAAACAGATATACTGTCTTTTTCAGGGTCGACCTTCATACCGCAATCGGAAACAGGCCTGCCGTTTACGGTTATATCTCCGCTACGTGCAAGCCTCTTCACATCGCTGCGGCTGTATTTACCTTGCGATGCTATTATTTTGTCAAGTCGCTGTTGTGACATTTGTTGATGATTTCTCCTTTTGCGGATACAAAAAGCTTTGCATAAATCCGTTTGCTTCAAGCGAGCAGATATCGCCGCCTATTACTACACCGTCCAACACAAAAATATTCGCCTGTACAAGGTCAGAATTCTCGTATCCCGGATAATTTTTAACTTCATAGGTCCACCGTTTCGCACGCTTTCCGCTATACTTTGAAAGGTCTAACCCATGCTCTTTCTGAAGTTTATTGTACTGTTCATAAGCCACATCAAACTCGGCCGGAATTATTATTTCACGCACTTCGACAGGGTCTTGCTCAACCTCCCAACCAAACTGCGAAAGAAACCTGAGCCTTCCCGAAGCATCCGCCGCTTTATAATCAAATCCGCTCCCGACAGATTCAACCGTAGCCGACACACTTCTACTTGCGGCATAAACTCCGAGAACTGCACAGACAACAAGCAACACGCCGAGCACACCTGTTTTAATTGCTGACTTTTTGATCGAAACAACAAACATAAACCCACCTCAACGCACTTATTTATGGTATCACTGAAATATATGCAGTACAGGTGGGTATTATTCTTTATTAAATTTTACGTATACGCGGCATCAAGTGCTCACTTCTTGGCTTTTATATTCATCTATAAGATATTCATCGCCTATTACCTTGCGTATATGCTCATAGATAAAATCGATTGACATATCACTCAGGCCGTGTGACGATGCCAAAGCATCTGTATAATCAGCAAGCCTGTACAGCTTAATGCCTGCATATCCCGAACCGTAATGAGTGATTACGATATCAAGCTGCGGCTTACTGACAGTAACCTCACCGGTTTTATGGTTTTTGGTAAATGTGATATTTGCCATACCGCCGATAAGACGTCTTACTCTGTCCTGAGCAGAAACGAAATTGCCGAGTGAATAAAGCACAGGCACTTCTTTGCCTTCGGTATTGCTGACATACTCGACAGGCTGAAGTGTATGCGGATGAGTACCAATTACAAGGTCGGCACCCCAATTGACGACATTCTGTGCAAAGTTACGCTGAATATCGTTCTCGTCATCCGAATATTCGATACCTGCATGCATTGAAACAACAACCACATCAGCTACCGTTTCGGCATACTTAACCTGTTGCTCAACAACATCAAGCTCATCGAGATATACAATATAGCTTTCCTTATCCTCCGGAATATTGATTCCGTTTGTATGCTCGGTGTATGAGAGGAATACAAACTTGATACCGTTTACCTCAACCGGTTTAATCTGTGTGTATTCATCACTGCTGTGAAAAGCACCTGCAGAAGTAAGGCCGGGAGTTGAGTTGATAAGGTCAAGCGTTTCGATAAGACCGGTGGTCTGCTTGTCGAGCATATGGTTATTGGCAATAGTCAGCACATCAAAACCTATTGAAGCAAGCTGACTCGCCATAACTGTAGGTGTATTGAAACAAGGATATGTTGAAACATCAAAGCTTTCAGCCATCATTGTTTCCTGATTTATTACGGCAATATCCGCAGCAGCTACCATATCGGCAAGATTCTCGTATACGGGCATAAAATCATAACTGCCGTCGGATGTCCTCGCCTTGGCCTGCTTATAAATCGAGCTGTGAATCAGGTTATCTCCTACAGCAAGCATATTAACACTTGTGATTTGAGGAGCTGTATCTGGGCGATTTCCAGACCCGTCACGTTCCGGAATTTCCGTTTCATATTGACGTAACTCTATCGCATCTTTATCAATAGACGGACGCGTTAAAACGACCGCACCTATTGCCGTACAAGCGATAACTATCGCCAGAATCATTGCAACAAACTGTGAAGTTTTCAAATTATATCACCTTAATCGCGCTGCTCGTGATTACCGATAGCATTATGGATATTATCCTTTGCCTGTCGGACGTTACCGAGGCTGTTTGCAAGTGCACGTTCAGTCTGGCCGATTATGTTCTCAACAAAGTTTGCGGCAGAAGCGCATATGTCATTAGCCCACTTTGAAGCCTGCTCTTTTGCGGCTGTTGCCTGCTGGTTAGCTGTTTCAATTGTCTCGGCTGCTGTTGCGTTAGCGTTGGCAATTGTAGTTTCAGCCTGAGCCTGAGCCTTTCTGAACATCTCGTCACAGTACTGCTTTGCACGTGCTGTGATTTCGCTCTCCTCAACCATCTTCTGTGCCTTTGCTTCAGCATTGGCAATCGTGAGGGTTGCTCTCTCCTCTGCCTGTGCAACGTTTGTTCTTGCAATCTCTTCGGAAGAAAGGATATGCTCCTTTGCTTTGGAGTTTGCCTTATTGATTGTTTCCTGAGCTCTCTCGGTAGCCTTACTGAGTGTTGTTTCAGCCTGCTGAGTTGCATCATCAATAAGCTTGTTGCGGTCGCGTACGATATTGCGTGCCTGACGAACCTCTTCGGGCATATTGGCACGAATTTCGTCAATACAGTTACGGATAGCCTCAACATCAACAGTAATCTTTGAAGAGAAAGCTACCTTCTGACCGTTATCGAGAAGCTCCTCAATCTTTTCAAGTAAATCTTCAACTCTCATATATTTACATCCTTTCTGGAATTTTATCCGTATATCTTATCGATAAACAGCAAGCTCTGTCTTGCCGTATTTATAGCGTTTGAAAAGCGTCAGACCGCCTGCGTTTTCGGGCAGCTCTTCACCTGCTGAAAACTCACAGACGATAAGAGAACCCTCTGCCATTTTGCCGTCAAGAGAAGCAAGCGCCCTCTGAAGAAGACCCGTACCGTAGGGAGGGTCGAGCAGAACAACATCAAAAACATCGGGCGACATACGCAGGAAAGAAAAAGCATCCATCTGTGCAACAGCTGCCGAATCGGCAAGCTTTGTGTGCTCAAGATTGCTCTTGATAACTGCGACAGCCTTTGAATCAGCATCGACAAAAGTACACTTCTCTGCACCGCGGCTGAGAGCCTCGATACCAAGCTGACCGCAGCCTGCAAAAAGATCAAGCACTCTCCTGCCCTCAATATCGAACTGGATTATGCTGAACATAGCTTCTTTAACTTTGTCTGTTGTCGGGCGTACAACATCGCCGCCCTCAAGTGTAGCAAGTACTCTGCCCCTTGCGGAGCCTGTAATAACTCTCATAATACTCCTCTGTAATACGCTTTATTGTAAAATTGATATTATCTGCCTAAAACAGTCAGAAGTGCAAATAAGCCGAATAGTAAAATACAAAAAGTAATCATAAATAACCACCCTGAATTAAATTCTGCTTCAATTTCGCATACAATTTCACAATATATATCTTTATTATCTTTTATTCTTTTGAATTTGTCAAGTTTTTTAATATAAAATCAGTTCTCTTTAGGATGAAAATAGTCGAAAACCGCCTGTGCGGAGCGTTTGTCGACACCTTTTGCACTGCAAAGCTGCTCAATATCAGCCTCTTTTACGGCATTTACGGACTTGAAATGCTTCAGCAAAGCCGCCGCGCGCTTCTGCCCTACACCCTCAATCTGTGTGAGAGTAGTCGAAATCCCCGCACTTCTGCGTTTGCGGTGATACTCGATTGCAAAGCGATGTACCTCCTCCTGAATTTTTGAAACAAGGGTGAATGCACTCCGCTTTGAATTGATTGATATTTCGCCGCCCTCACCCGTTATTGCTCTCGTGCGATGGCTTGAATCCTTGACCATACCGTAAAGCGGCACATCAATACCCAAACGCAAAAGCACCGCCCTTACGGCATTGACCTGCATTTCGGCACCGTCAAGCAGTATCAGATCGGGCAACTTCGCAAAGCCCTCATCACGCTTTTCACCTTCGGGTTTTGCATTTTCTTCAAGATAATGAGTAAACCTGCGTTCAAGCACCTCTACCATTGAAGCACAGTCATCCTGACCCTCAAAGCCTTTAATCTTGAAACGCTTGTATGCTTGTTTGTAGGGCTGACCGTTTTTGAACACAATCATACCCGCAACATTCTCTGTGCCTGCGGTATGTGAAATATCGTACGACTCGATATATTCGGGCGGTGAAGAAAGCCCTAAAAGCCTTGCAAGCTCATCAAGTGCGGCAGTTTCCTTACCCTTTCTGCCAAGGCTCAAAGCAAGCTTTTCGGTTGCATTGGAGCGGCACATTTCGAGAAGCTTAAGCTGACCGCCGCGTTGCGGCACTGCAAAGCTCACTTTTTTGCCGAGTTTTTCGCCGAGCCACTGTGAGATAAGCTCTGCATCCTGCGGCAAAGCATCGATAAGAATACGCGGCGGTATCCGCTCACGCATCGAATAATATCCCATTATAAGCTCATATCTTGCCGCCGAATCATCATCAGGTGCATCAATTATAAAATGCTCCGTATCACAAAGCCTGCCTGCAAAGAAACGAAGTACGGCAAGACACGCTTTGTCCTGCGACTGTGCAAGCGCAAAAACATCCTGCTCGGCAACATCGGCACTGACTACCTTCTGCTTTTCGCCGAATTTTGTAATTGCCGCAATTCTGTCTCGCAGCACAGCTGCCTTTTCGAAATCGAGATTTTCAGCCGCCTGCTCCATCTCAGCCTGCAAACGTTTTACAGCTTCTGCCGAGCCGCCTTTAAGAAACTCAACAGCCTGCTCGACACTGCGTTTATAATCCGCCTGCGAAATCTTGCCTGCACATGGTGCAGAACACTGGGATATATGATAATTCAGACAGGGACGCTGTCTGTGAGTAACGGGAAAAGTCTTTGTGCACTGAGGAAGACGGAAAATCTTCTTAACCTCATCAACAGTCTGACGCACGGCAAAAGAGCCGGTGTACGGTCCGATATACTCCGACCCGTCATCCACCAGCTGCATTGCCGCATCTATTCTCGGCCAACTGCCCTTTGTGATTTTGACATAGTGGTAACCCTTATCATCCTTGAGAAGGATGTTATACTTCGGGCTGTGCTGTTTGATAAGACTGCACTCGAGCACAAGTGCTTCAAACTCACTGTCCGTTATTATATAGTCAAAATCCTGCACGTACTCAACCATACGTATAACCTTTGCGGAGTGGTTGGTATGCGAGCCGAAATAGCTGCTGACTCTGTTTTTAAGTGCTTTTGCCTTGCCGACATAGATGATTGTGCCGCTTTTATCCTTCATCAGGTAGACTCCGGGACGAAGCGGCAGACTCATCGCCTTCTTGCGCAAGCGCTTTTCTCTGTCAAGCTCAGTTGTCATAAAATTCTCACTTTGTGAAGAATGTTAAAAATCCTTTATAAGCCATATAGAGGTCAATCTTTGAAACAACCTCATAAGGTGCATGCATTGAAAGTACGGGCACGCCGACATCAACAACATCGATATTGTGGTAAGCAACGTACTTTGCAACGGTGCCTCCGCCGCCCTCGTCTACTTTACCGAGCTCACCTACCTGCCATACAACACCGTTTTCGTTGAAGAGTCTGCGGATTTTGCCCATAAACTCGGCACTTGCATCGGAAGTGCCGCTCTTACCTCTTGCGCCGGTGTACTTTGTAACAACAATACCCTTGTTTGCAAAGGCAGCATTTCTCTTTTCGAGAACGCCTGCAAATGTCGGGTCAAATGCCGCATTTACATCGGCAGAAAGGCACTGACTGTTACTCATTGCAATACTGCCTACACCGCCCTGCATACGTGCAAGGTCACTGATAAAGTATGCCATATAAGCCGAGTCAAGACCTGTATTACCCTCGGAGCCTGTTTCTTCCTTGTCTGCAAGCACTGTAAGTGCTGTATATTCGGGCACGCCTGCATCAAGTATTGCCATAACGGAAGGATATGCACAAACTCTGTCATCGTGACCGTATGCACCGATAAGGCTTCTGTCGAAGCCGATATCGCTTGCGCCGAATGCAGGCACAACCTCAAGCTCTGCGCTGAGGAAATCGGACTCAACAATGCCGTACTTTTCGTAAAGGATATTCATTATATTAAGCTTAACACTGTCGCCGCCCTCATCATCCTTGAAAGGTCTGCTGCCGACAAGGATATTGAGCTCTTCGCCCTTGATGCCTTCTGCAAGTGTACGCTTCATCTGCTCTGCTGCAAGATGAGGCAGAAGGTCGGTTACGACAAACTTCGGGTCGCCTGCATCCTCACCGATATTGACCTTAACGGTTGTACCGTCAGCTTTGATTACAACACCGTGAAGTGCAAGCGGAATTGCCGTCCACTGATACTTCTTGATACCTCCGTAATAATGAGTTTTGAAAAGTGCAAACTCAGCATCCTCATAAAGCGGATTTGGCTTGAGGTCAAGACGCGGAGAATCGATATGAGCAGCAGCAATACGCACGCCTTCCTCAACAGGCTTTGTACCGATTACTGCAAGAATAACAGCCTTACCTCTGTTATTGTAAATAATCTTGTCGCCTGCTTTGTAGGTTGCCTTGCTGTCAAACGGTACATAACCGTTAGCCTCTGCAAGTACGGAAACATACTCAACAACCTCACGCTCAACCTTGCACTCGGTCATAAATTTCTTGTAACCTTCTGCAAAATCGTCAGCCGCTTTTATCTCGGCTTCGTCCATAATTTTACAGCCATGCTTGGGTTCATAGAAAAGTTTCTCTCTGAGTTCTTCGTTCTTGCTCATTGTTTTTTCTCCTTGCATATTTCAATTAGTTTTTTAGTTTCGCTTTCAATATCATAAGGCAGGAAGTTACGGATTATTACATCCGCTTTCTGCTCATATTCACTGTTTGTAAGCTGTGCTTTTATTCTTTCGTCAGCTTTTTCCGAAGTAATGCCGTCACGCTTCATTACACGCTCTTTTCTTACCTCTTCAGGAGCGCTCACAGCCGCTGTAAAGGTGCAAAGCTTGTCAATTTTACTTTCAAAAACAGCCGCCGCATCCAGCAATACAGCCATTTTTCCTTCAAGTGTAAAGCTGTTTGCCTTTGCAATAGCGATTGAAGTGATAACAGGGTGAGTTATGCTGTTGAGAAGCCTTGTCTGCTCCTTTGAAGCAAATGCACGCTCTGCCAGAAGCGCTCTGTCAAGGCTACCGTCATCTTTGATGATATCTTCGCCAAAAGCCTGCGCCAACTGCATCAGTATCGGTGAGCCCGGCGACATAATTTCTCTTGCAATTTCATCGCAGTCGATATGTGCAAAGCCGTATTTTTCGCAGATATATTTTGCAACAGTAGATTTTCCTGCACCCGTCGGTCCCGTAAAGCCTATAAGCACAGCACCGTCAACGTCGAGCACGGTAAATGCCGCCGCACGAAGCAGACGGTTGATAACCGCAAGACCTACACCGTCGGTATCGGGACAGCGCGCATAAGCAGTCTGCACACCCATTTCATCGAGCTTTCGCAGTGCATCAAAAATCAGATGTGCCTGCGCCTGACTGTCGTGCTCCCTGCCGATTTCGATAAAAGGAATATCGAGCTTATCACCTTCACCGTCAAAGCAAAGTGCGGCACAGTCTTTTTTATTGCTTACAAAACGCTTATAGTTTTCAAAACTGCCCTTAATTATTATTACCCTTGCTTTGGGAGAATAATGCTTATATTTCATACCGGGAGAAGCAGGATTTTCCACCTCTTCTGTTTTCATAATCGAACTGTGATACTCGGCTTCAAAGCCTGCATCAATTAAATCTTCAAGAGTTACTCCACCGGGACGGAGAATAATTATTTTATCGCCGACGATATTTACCACCGTTGATTCGATTCCTATATTACAATCTCCGCCATCTAAAATATAGGGGATTTTCCCGTTGAAATCATCATAAACGAACTGTGCATTTGTGGCACTTACCGTACCCGATATATTCGCACTC
>JAZQVR010000015.1:0-17726 GCA_045631965.1 Acutalibacteraceae bacterium | reverse complement strand
AGACGGTGTTATTCAGGAAGTTCGCAAAAGAGAACACTATGAAAAGCCTTCTGTAAAGAGAAAGAAGAAGTCAGAGGCTGCTCGTAAGCGCAAGTATAAGTAAGAACCGAAAGACGGGCAACAACGCCCGTCTTTTTTCTTGTATCAATCAAACATTATAAAGGTACAATATTATGCTTGACGACCGTTATATGCCGCAGTACCGCTTCAGGAGCGTATGCGACATAACATCACAGTTTTTAAAACAAATCGGTGTTTCAGGCTTACTGCTTGATATAGACAACACCTTAATATATGATGAAACTCTTACTCCCCTGCCGGGTGTACGCGAATGGGTTAAAAAAATGACCGATGAAGGTATACCTATGGCAATTGTATCTAACGCTGTTGCACCGAGAGTTTACATAACGGCAAAACGTCTCGGAATCAAAAATTATGTATACAGTGCAAAAAAGCCGAAGCCCGACGGGCTGTTTCGTGCAGCCGAAAAGCTCAGTTTACCCGTAACCTCGCTCGCTATGGTCGGCGACCAGCTGAAGACAGATATGTTTGCCGCAAATACGGCGGGTGCAACGGCAATATTTACCGACAGAGCAAGAGACGAAAAGATATTCAAGTTTTATTTCAAAAAAGCCCGAGACGGCGAAAAAGAGCTGCTCGAAGAATTTGAACGCAGAAAAAACGGGGTGTAACCTATGGAACTGTATGAACTTACACAAATGCTTCCCAAGGATATTGACGGCGGTATTATCGAATGCCCTGCTTCCAGGCAATATTTTACAGGATTCACTGCCGACAGCGGTTATCTGATAGTATCCAAAAACGGCAACGTATTCCTTACCGACAGCCGATACATCGAGGCTGCTCAGGCTCAGATAGACTGCTGCGACGTAGTACTGCTGACTGATGCAAAGGTGCAGATACCGAAGTATCTTAAAAAATTCAACTGCTCCAATATCGCACTCGAGGCAAACTACGTAACAGTCAGCGGCCTTCGTGAATACAGCAAAATGTTCAAGGCCGAGAGCTTCAACGCTGTTTTTGACAGCAGATTCGATAAGTGGATTCGTTACCTGCGCTGTGCAAAGAGCAAAGAAGAAGTCGAAAACATCAAGGCTGCTCAGGCAATAGCAAATGCGGCATACGAAAACGCAATCAAATACATACAGCCCGGCATGACCGAAAAAGAGGTTGCGCTTGCACTCGATTTTCATATGCTCCGAAACGGCGCCGAAAAAGTTTCGTTTGACACCATTGTTGTAAGCGGTAAGAAAACATCACAGCCGCACGGTGTACCGACAGACAAAAAAATAGAATTCGGCGACTTTGTTACAATGGATTTCGGTGCGGTAGTCAACGGCTACCACAGCGATATGACACGCACCGTAGCTATAGGCGAAGCCAGTGATATGATGGCAGAGGTATACGGTATCGTGCTCGAAGCACAGCAGGCAGCAATTGAAAAAGCTGCTGCAGGTATTGCTGCAAAAGATGTCGACTTCGCTGCAAGAAACATCATAGAAGAAGCAGGCTACGGTCAGTATTTCGGGCACTCAACGGGTCACGGTGTAGGTGTCGAAATTCACGAAGAGCCTACCGTATCATCCAAGAGCGAATACACCCTGCGCGAAGGCAACGTTATAACTGTCGAACCGGGTATTTATATCCCCGAAAAATTCGGTGTAAGAATAGAAGATATGCTTCTTATAACCGAAGACGGCTGCGAAAATCTTACCTCTACACCCAAAGAACTTACCGTAATCAATAATTAAGGATGTGCTTAAATGAGTAATACAGGCAAGAGAGTACTTGTAATTATAAACCCCTGCTCAGGCAGATATACATTGCGCAACCAGTTGCTTCATATTGCAGATGAATTCACAAAAGCCGGCTACGAAACAACTGTTTATACAACACACAAACGCGGCGATGCAACAGAATATGCAAAACTTCTGGCAGATAAATTTGACCTTATTGTCTGCCGCGGCGGTGACGGCACGTTTAACGAAACCGTAAACGGCATACTTCAGTCCGGTGTCGATGTACCCCTCGGCTATATTCCCAGCGGCACAACAAACGACTTTGCTCACAGCCTCGGCATCCCGACCAACTCTACCCAAGCAATTGAGCTTATCCGCTCTGTTGAGCCGAAACTTCACGATATGGGTCAGATGAATAATGACCGTTTCTTCTGCTACACAGCTTCATTCGGCGTGTTCACAAAATGCTCTTACAGCACGTCACAGAAATCTAAAAACCTCTTCGGCTACCCCGCATATGTTGCCGCAGGCCTCAAGGAGCTCAAGGGCTTTAAGCCCATACCGATGAGAATTGAGTGTGACAACGAGGTTTACGAGGGTGAATACGCCTTCGGTGCAATTTCAAGCTCACTCAACATAGGCGGCATAATCAAATATCAGCGTGAAGATATCGGCTTTGACGACGGCTTGTTTGAGCTTAACCTTGCCAAAATGCCTCACGGCGTAAAGATGTGGACAGAGCGTGCAAAAGAGCTGCTTATTGACCATACATACAACGAAGATATGTTCACACTTACAAAGGGCAGCCACTTTGTAATCGAGAGCAAAGGTGAAAATGTAGCCTGGACACTTGACGGCGAATACGGCGGTGCATATAAAATCACCGAAATTGATTGCCGCAAGCAGGTAATAAAAGTTTACAGAAGCTGATTTACTCTTGACATAATGTAATAAAAGTGATATATTTGCTTTATTATATATTATAATATAAAGCGTTGAAGCAGAATGTGCATCGACAAGGTTAATTTCAGAGAGTCCGCCGTATGCTGTGAGGCGGGTATTAAGCCCCGATGACGACCACTGCCGAGTGCCTGCGAAGTTGAATTTTATTCAAATAAGCTGTGCCGCAGAAGTTGCGTTAAAACTTAAAGAGCGGCGTGATTGAATTCACGCAACACGGGTGGAACCGTGGAGTATGTATTTTGTACTTCACCCTGTATTTTGGTAAAAATACAAGGTGGAGTTTTTATTTTTCAGAAAGGATGAAAAACGATGATTAACGTAACACTCAAAGACAATGTTGTTAAGGAGTACGAAAACGGAACTACCGTTGCTGAAATTGCAAAGAGTTTGGGTATGGGTCTTTACAAGGCTGCTTGCGTTGCAAGAGTCAACGGCGAGGTCTGCGACCTTCGTACAGCACTCGATGCCGATGCTCAGGTTGAAATACTGACATTTGACGATGAGGAAGGCAAGAAGACTTTCCGCCACACAGCTTCTCACATTCTCGCTCAGGCTGTTAAAAGGCTTTATCCTCAGGCAAAGCTTGCTATCGGCCCGGCAATAGATAACGGCTTCTATTATGATTTTGACTGCGACGTTTCCTTTACTCCCGAAGTGCTTGAGAAAATCGAAGCAGAAATGAAGAAGATTGTCAAAGAGGGTCTTGCTCTCGAAAGATATGAGCTTTCCCCCGCTGATGCTATCGCAATGATGGAAGAAAAGGGCGAAATCTACAAGGTTGAGCTTATCAAGGAGCACGCTGACAAGGGCGAGAACATCTCCTTCTTCAAGCAGGGCGAATTTGATGAGCTTTGCGCAGGTCCCCACATCCCTGACACTTCCAGAGTAAAGGCATTCAAGCTCACATCCTCCACAGGTGCATACTGGAGAGGCGACTCCAACAACAAGATGCTCCAGCGTATCTACGGCACAGCTTTCACAAAGCAGGCTGACCTTGACGCTCATCTTGAAGCTATTGAAGAAGCAAAGAAGCGCGACCATAACAAGCTCGGCAGAGAGCTCGAGATTTTCACAACCGTTGACTGCATAGGTCAGGGTCTCCCGATCCTCCTGCCCAAGGGCACACAGATTGTTCAGACTCTCCAGAGATTCGTCGAAGACGAAGAAGCAAGGAGAGGCTGGCTCCGCACAAAAACTCCCCTTATGGCTAAGAGCGACCTTTATAAGATTTCAGGCCATTGGGATCATTATAAAGACGGTATGTTCGTACTCGGTGACGAAGAAAAGGACGACGAGGTATTTGCACTTCGCCCGATGACATGTCCCTTCCAGTATCAGGCATATCTCAACAGAGCTCGCTCCTATCGCGACCTGCCGATGAGACTTGCCGAAACATCAACACTTTTCAGAAACGAATCCTCTGGCGAAATGCACGGTCTTATCCGTGTACGTCAGTTCACAATCTCCGAAGGCCATCTTATGTGCACACCCGAGCAGCTTGAGGGTGAATTCAGAGGCTGCCTTGAGCTTTGCGTATATATGCTCAAGACTCTCGGCCTTTACGAGGATGTTTCCTACCGTTTCTCACAGTGGGATCCCGATGACAAAGAAAAGTATATCGGCACACCCGAGCAGTGGGATGAGGCACAGGGCATTATGAAGAACATCCTTGATGATATCGGTCTTGACTACAAAATCGGTATCGGCGAAGCTGCTTTCTACGGCCCGAAGCTTGACATTCAGATCAAGAACGTTCACGGCAAGGAAGACACACTCATCACAATCCAGATTGACCAGATGCTCGCAGAAAAGTTCGGTATGGAATACGTTGATGCAGACGGCACAAAGAAAAATCCCTACATCATCCACCGTACTTCAATCGGCTGTTACGAGCGTACACTTGCTCTCCTTATTGAGAAATACGCAGGTGCATTCCCCGTATGGCTTGCTCCCGAGCAGGTAAGAGTTATGCCTATTGCTGACAGACATCACGAGGCTGCAAACGCACTTGTTGAGAAGCTTTCAAACGCAGGTCTGCGTGTAAGTGCCGACTGCAGAAGCGAAAAGCTCGGCTACAAGCTCCGTGAGGCTCAGCTTGAGAAGATTCCCTATATGCTCGTTATGGGTGACAAAGAAATTGAAGAAGGCACAGTCGGCGTACGTAAGAGAGGCGAAGGCGACATCGGTGCAATGAGCATTGACGAGTTCCTTTCTCTCGTACTCAGACAGAATGCTGAAAAGGTGATTTTCTGATGATAACTGAAATTAAATTCAAAAAGCTCAGAGAAAACGCAAAAATTCCCCAGCGTGCAACAGTCGGCAGTGCAGGTCTTGACCTTTGCGCCTGCATTGACGAGCCGATTACCCTCGATAAGGGCGGTCACGCTCTCATCCCTACAGGTCTTGCAATCGCACTTGAGGACGCAGGCTATGCGGCGATGATATTCGCACGCAGCGGTCTTGCAATCAAGCACGGTCTTGCACCGGCAAACTGTGTAGGCGTTGTTGACAGTGACTACCGCGGCGAAATCTGTGTAGGTCTTATCAACCAGTATGAAGAGAGCTACACAATCCAGCCCGGTGAGCGTATTGCTCAGCTTGTGGTTATGCCCGTATGTACCGCACCTGCCGTTGAAGTTACGGAGTTTGACGAAACCGAAAGAGGTGCAGGCGGCTTCGGCTCAACCGGTAAATAATGCAATTTATGCATATTTACACAAAAAAACTTATAAACAAATGCATATTTATGCAATAAAACAGTTGATTTTATGTATAAAAGGTGTATAATAATGCACATCGACTGAATAAAAATTATTTTTTGAAAAGAGGAAAACAATCATGAAAGAAATCAAAAAAGTTGTTCTTGCCTACTCAGGCGGTCTTGATACATCAATCATCATCCCCTGGCTCAAAGAAAACTACAACAACTGCGAAGTTATCGCAGTATCCGGCGACGTCGGTCAGGGTACAGAGCTTGACGGTCTTGAGGAAAAGGCTATCAAGACAGGTGCTTCCAAGCTCTACATCGAAAACCTTCAGGACGAGTTTGTAAACGAGTACATCTTCCCCACACTCAAGGCAGGTGCAGTTTACGAGAAGGATTACCTCCTTGGCACATCCTTTGCACGTCCCGTTATCGCAAAGAGAATTGTTGAGATTGCAAAGGCAGAGGGTGCTGACGCTATCTGCCACGGCTGCACAGGTAAGGGTAACGACCAGGTTCGTTTCGAGCTTGCAATCAAGGCTTTCGCTCCCGAGATGCAGATTATCGCTCCCTGGAGAATCTGGGACATCAAGTCACGTGAAGAAGAAATCGAGTACGCAGAGGCTCGCAACATTCCCCTCAAGATTAACCGTGAGACAAACTACTCCAAGGATAAGAACCTCTGGCACCTTTCACACGAGGGTCTTGACCTCGAAGATCCCGCAAACGAGCCGCAGTACCTCAAGGAAGGTTTCCTTGAGATGGGCGTAGCTCCCGAAGCAGCTCCCGACAAGCCCACATACGTTACAATCTCCTTCGAGAAGGGCGTTCCCGTAGCTCTTGACGGTGTTAAGATGGGCGGCGTTGAGCTTATCACAAAGCTCAACGAAATCGGCGGTGCAAACGGCATCGGTCTTGCTGACCTTGTTGAGAACAGACTTGTCGGCATGAAGTCCCGCGGTGTTTACGAGAATCCCGCAGGTGCAATTCTCTACAGAGCTCATCAGGTTCTCGAGACAATCACTCTCGACCGTGATACACAGCACTACAAGGAGATGGTTGCTCTCCGTTTTGCAGAGCTTGTTTACTTCGGCCAGTGGTACACACCCCTTCGTGAGGCTCTCAGTGCATTTGTTGACAAGACTCAGGAGACAGTTACAGGTGACGTTAAGCTCAAGCTCTACAAGGGCAATATGATCAATGCAGGCGTTACATCTCCCTATACTCTCTACAGTGAGGACTTCGCAACATTCGATGCAGATGAAGTTTACGACCAGAAGGATTCCGCAGGCTTCATCAACCTCTTCGGTCTTCCGATCAAGGTTCGTGCAATCCTCGAGGCAGAGCGTAACAACAAGTAATTAAACCAAAATAACACGGGCGGAGTTGTACTCCGCCCAAATGTTGTTTTTTTCGAACATAATAAAAGGCAGGAAAATGCAATGAAACTTTGGGCAGGACGCTTCGCAAAGGAAGCTGACAAGAGAACAAACGATTTCAACTCATCAATAAAGTTCGACAGCCGTATGTACCGTGAGGATATTGACGGCTCAATCGCACACGCAGTTATGCTCGGCACTCAGGGCATAATTCCCGTTGAGGACTGCGAAAAAATAATCAACGGTCTCAAGCAGATTAAGGAAGATATCGCTTCCGGCGAGCTTCTCATAGACCCCGATGCAGAAGATATCCACACATTTATCGAGCAGACTCTCACCGCCCGCATCGGCGATGCAGGCAAGCGTCTGCACACAGGCCGCAGCCGTAACGACCAGGTTGCAACCGACATCCGCCTTACTCTCCGCAAGGAATGCGAAGAGGTTATGGATATGCTCCGTCACCTGACAGACACAATATTCAACAAGGCGCACGAAAACGAAAATACAATTATGCCCGGCTACACTCACCTTCAGCGTGCACAGCCTATTACTTTCTGTATGCAGCTTTCCGCTTATGTGAGTATGCTTGAGCGTGATATGGGCAGGCTTGCAGATGCAAAGGCACGTATGAATTACTCGCCTCTTGGCAGCGGTGCTCTTGCAGGCACAACCTACCCCATAAACCGCGCTATGACCGCTCAGCTTCTCGGCTTTGACGGTGTAGTCGAAAACACACTCGACGGCGTATCGGACAGAGATTTCTGTCTTGAAATCGCTTCCGCACTCTCAATCCTTATGGTGCACCTTTCACGTCTTTGTGAAGAGATTATTCTCTGGTGCTCATGGGAGTTCAAGTTTGTTGAGCTTGACGATGCTTTCTCAACAGGCTCAAGCATTATGCCGCAGAAAAAGAATCCCGATATCGCCGAGCTTATCAGAGGTAAGTCAGGCAGAGTATTCGGCGACCTTATGGCACTGCTTACAGCTATGAAGGGCCTTCCCCTTGCATACAACAAGGATATGCAGGAGGATAAGGAAGCTATTTTCGACGCAATAGATACTGTCAAGATGTGCATGACAGCACTCGACCCGATGATTGAAACGATGCGTGTCATACCCGAAAATATGCGTCGCGCAGCAGCAGAAGGCTTCATCAACGCAACAGACTGTGCTGACTACCTTGTCGGCAAGGGTCTCCCCTTCCGCGATGCATACAAAGCAACGGGCGAGCTTGTCGCACTTTGCATCAAAGAAAAGCTGACACTCGAAACTCTGCCCCTTGAAAAATATCAGGGCATATGCGAGCTGTTTGGCGAAGATGTTTACGAGGCAATCAAGCTTGAAACCTGCGTAAACAACAGAATCAAGAAATAATCCCATTTAAGGAACTGATATACTATGAAAATCAAAGCAGCCGTTATCGGCGCAACAGGCTATGCAGGCGCTGAGCTTGTACGCCTTCTTCTCAACCATCCCGACGTTGAGCTGACTGCCCTGTGCTCCAAGAGCTTTGAGGGTCAGAAGCTTTCCGATATTTACCCCTCATTCCTCGGTCTTTGTGACAAGGTCTGCATTAACCAGAGCGAAGCTGTTGACCTGAGCGATGTTGTTTTTGCCTGCCTGCCTCACGGTCTTTCAGAGCCTCTTGCGGCAGAATGCCTTGAAAAGGGCAGAAAATTCATCGACCTCGGTGCTGACTTCCGCCTTGAAAGCGAAGAGGAATACACCGAGTGGTACCAGAAACCTTTTGATAAGCCCGAAATACATAAGGAAGCTGTTTACTGCGTGCCCGAGCTTTTCAGAGATAAGGCAGATGGTGTTAACGTAATCGCCAACCCCGGCTGTTACCCCACATCTGCTGCTCTCGGTCTTGCGCCCGCAATTATAAACGACCTTGTTGAAACAGACAGCATTATCATCGACTCAAAGTCCGGTGTAACAGGTGCAGGCAGAGGTCTTTCGCAGACAACTCACTACCCCGACTGTAACGAGGCATTCTCACCCTACAAGGTAGGTGCGCACCGCCACACTCCCGAAATTGAGCAGACTCTTTCAAAGCTCGGCAGCAAGAAGATCAAGGTCACATTTGTGCCTCACCTTCTGCCTGTCAACAGAGGTATCGTTTCCACAATGTACTTAAAGCTCAAGGACGGTGTAACCAAAGAGCAGATTCGCGAGGCTTACGAAAAGAAATACGCAAACGAGCAGTTTGTACGTGTGCTCGCAGATGGTGCAACAGCAAACCTCAGAAACGTAAAATTCACAAATATGTGTGATATATCTCTTCACATCGACTCACGCACAGGCACTCTTATTGTTGTATCCACAATCGACAATATGGTAAAGGGTGCCGCAGGTCAGGCAATTCAGAATATGAACCTTATTATGGGTCTTGACGAAAACGCCGGCCTCAACCTCGTACCCCCTGCTTTTTAATAAGGTAACCGCTAATTAAATCTAAGCCGCAATTCTCAGCGGCTACTTTCCCGCCAAAAACGCCAAAAATACTCGTTAATACACAAAGTATTGCCTGCGTTTTTTGACATTTCTGACGAAAAATTATCTCGCTGATAATCACAGCCCGATTCAATCAGCGATTACTCAAGGAGCAACTAACCAATGACATTTATAAAAGGAACAGTTACCACACCGCTTGGCTTTGTTGCAAACTCTGTCCACTGCGGTATCAGAAAAAACAAAACAAAACACGACCTCGCACTTGTTTACTGCGAAAAGCCCTGCACAGCGGCGGCTATGCATACAAGCAACCTTGTAAAGGGTGCGCCCAACAGAGTTACTGCCGCCAACCTTGAAAACGGCATAGCTCAGGCAATTATCTGCAACTCGGGTATTGCAAACACCTGCGCGGCTGATGGCATTGAAAAGGCAGAGGCTATGTGCTCACTTGCAGCCGAAGCACTCGGAATCAGTGCGAAGGATGTTGTTGTTGCATCAACAGGTGTTATCGGCCCCTCAATCAACATTGAGCCTATTGCAAGCCATATGAGTGTGCTTAAGGACGGTTTGAGCCGTGACGGCGGTCACAATGCCGCAGTTGCAATTATGACAACAGATACACACGAAAAAGAGGTATGTGTCAAGTTTGAGCTCGACGGCAAAATCTGCCACATCGGCGGTATGGCAAAAGGCAGCGGTATGATTATGCCCAATATGGCTACAATGCTCTGCTTCCTCACAACAGATGCCGCAATAAGTGCAGATATACTCAGAAAGGCTCTCAACGCAGTAGTATGCGACACATTCAATATGGTATCCGTTGACGGCGACACATCAACAAATGATATGTGCTCAATCCTCGCTTCAGGCCTTGCAGGCAACAGCGAAATCACCGCAGAGGGTGCTGAATTCGACACATTCAAGTCAGCTCTTTTTGAGGCACTGCGTTACCTCTCACGCGAAATCGCACGTGACGGCGAGGGTGCAACAAAGCTCATCGAGTGCGTTGTTAAGGGTGCAAAGGATATCCCGACTGCAAAGACAGTTGCAAAGTCCGTTATCAACTCTTCACTTCTCAAGGCCGCTATGTTCGGTGCTGATGCTAACTGGGGCAGAGTGCTCTGTGCAATCGGTTACTCGGGTGCTGACCTCAACATCAACGGCGTTGACGTTGACTTCAAGAGCTGCAAGGGTACTATTGCTGTCTGCCGTGACGGTGCAGGCATTGAGTTCGATGAGGATATTGCAAAAACAATACTGCTCGAAAACGAGATTATTATTGATATCACACTCTCCGACGGCAGTGCAGAAGCTACTGCATGGGGCTGTGACCTTACATACGACTATGTAAAAATCAACGGTGACTACCGTTCATAAGAGGTAACAAATGGAAATTTCAAACTTTGACCGTTCACAGATTCTGGTACAGGCTCTCCCCTATATTCAGAAGTATTACAACAAAATCGTCGTAATCAAATACGGCGGCAACGCAATGATTAACGAAGACCTCAAGCAAGCTGTTATGGAGGATATAGTTCTCCTCTCGCTTGTCGGCATCAAGGTTGTGCTTGTACACGGCGGCGGCCCCGAAATCAACGATATGCTGAAGAAAATCAACAAAGAGAGCAAATTCGTTGACGGTCTGCGTTACACAGACGAAGAGACAATGGAAATAGTCCAGATGGTACTTGCAGGCAAGGTAAACAAAGACCTTGTTGCACTGCTCGAGCAGAAGGGCGGCAAGGCTGTAGGCCTTTGCGGTATTGACGGCGGTATGATCAAGGCTGTCAAGCACCGTGAAAAGGATATCGGCTACGTCGGTGATATTACCGACATCAACATCCAGCCTGTGCTCGATGTACTCAACAGCGGCTATATCCCCGTTATTTCTTCCGTTGCAGGCGGCGACCACGCATACAACGTAAATGCTGACCTTGCGGCTTCACGTATTGCGGCCGTACTCGGTGCGGAAAACCTTATACTTATGACCGATATCGTAGGTCTTCTCCGCGATAAAGACGACGAGAGCACACTCATCAAAGAGCTCAACGTCAGCGAAGTGCCTGCACTCAAGATGCAGAATATCATCAAGGGCGGTATGATTCCTAAGGTTGACTGCTGTGTTGAGGCTGTCAGACGCGGTGTTAAGCACGCAATTATTATGGACGGCAGAGTTGAACACTCCATTCTTATCGAGCTTCTGACCGATGCAGGTATCGGCACAATGTTCCGCTAAACCTCTACCATTAAGGGATGAACAATTATGAATTTTGAACAGATAAAAGAAATAAACAATTCCTCCGCAATGCCTACCTACGGCCGTTATGACCTCGGTATTGCAAGCGGTAAGGGTGCAATCGCAACCGACTTTGACGGTAAAGAATATATCGATTTTACATCGGGTATCGGCGTTAACTGCCTCGGCTATGCAGACGAAGGCTGGGCAGATGCCGTTTCGACTCAGGCTCACAAGCTCAGCCACATCAGCAATCTTTATTACACCGATGCAACAGCACTCTTCACAGAAAAGCTCACGAAAGCAACAGGTTTTTCAAAGGCTTTCCTCGGCAACTCGGGTGCTGAGGCCAATGAGTGTGCAATCAAGGTTGCACGCAAATACAGCTTTGACAAATACGGCGAGGGCAGATATGAGATAATCACTCTGCTCAGCTCATTCCACGGCAGGACTATGTCCACGCTTACCGCAACAGGTCAGGATGCTCTTCACCCCGACTGTTTCGCTCCCTACAACGCAGGCTTTGTTTATTGCGAGAAGGATATTGAGCAGATTAAGTCGGCAATCAGCGACAAGACCTGCTCTGTTATGATGGAAATGATTCAGGGTGAGGGCGGCGTTATTCCGCTCGATAAGGACTTTGTAAACGAAGTCTGTGCTCTTGCAAAAGAGAAAGATCTGCTTATAATCATCGACGAAGTACAAACAGGTATCGGCAGAACAGGCAAGCTCCTTGCACACGAGAACTACGGAATAAAACCCGATGTTGTAACTCTTGCAAAAGGTCTCGGCGGCGGACTCCCGATCGGCGCCTGTCTTTGCACAGAAGCACTCGGCAGCGTTATGGGTGCAGGCTCTCACGGCTCAACCTTCGGCGGCAACCCGATTGTATGTGCAGGCGCAAGCTATGTGCTCGACAAGGTAAACAACGAAGCCTTCCTCGAAAACGTAAGAGCTAACGGTGAATACATCAGAGAAAAGGTTTCCGGCTTCAAAAACGTCAAATCAATCCGCGGTATGGGTATGATGATCGGTATTGAGGTTGAAGGTAAAACAGGTGCAGATGTTGTTAAGCAGGGAATCGCAAACGGTGTAATCTGTTTGACAGCCAAAACTCTTGTAAGGCTTCTTCCTCCTCTCAACATCACGCGTGAGGAAATCGACCTCGGTCTTGAAAGGCTCAAATCAGCAATAGAAGATTAAATAAGTAAGCCCGTACGGTACTTACACTACCATACGGGTTTTTATTTTCAGGAATCAGACAATAAACAATATAAATCGGAGTTGATTACCATAGAAACTAAAAAAAGAAAAAGCGGCGTGCTTATGCACGTTTCATCTCTGCCTGGTGAATACTCAATCGGCAGCTTCGGCAACGAAGCAAAGCAGTTTGTAGATTTTCTTTCAGACTGCGGCTTTTCAATGTGGCAGGTGCTTCCCTTCTGCCTTGTAGACGAGTGTAATTCTCCATACAAGTCATATTCGGCTTTCGGCGGCAACCCCTATTTTGTTGACCTGCCGACTCTTTTCAATCAGGGCTTGCTGACACGTGAGGAGCTCGACTCCTGCCGTCAGCAGACACCCTACAGCTGCGAATACGTAAGGCTTTACCACACACGCACGAGTGTGCTTATGAACGCATCCAGGCGCGCCGACTCTTCACTCAGAGATAAAGTTGAAAACTTCATCAAAGAAAATGTCTACCTTGAGCAATTCTGCCGCTTTATGGCACTCAAAAAAGCTAACAACGAAAAGCAGTGGACCGAGTGGAATACAAACGAAATTGACGAAGACGTACTCTTTATGTGGAAATTCATACAGTACGAATTCTTCACACAGTGGGCAGAAATAAAAGAATACGCCAACAGTAAAGGAATCAGCATAATCGGTGACATTCCGATTTATGTTTCATTTGACAGCTGTGACGTATGGGCAAACAAAGAGCAGTTTCTGCTTGATAAAGACAATGTACCCTCTTGCGTTGCAGGTGTACCGCCCGATTATTTTGCCGAGGAAGGTCAGCTCTGGGGCAACCCTATTTATGATTGGGAAAAGATGCAAAAGGATAATTTCAGCTGGTGGCGTGCAAGGCTCAGCCATAACCTTACAATGTTTGACGCTGTGCGCATCGACCACTTCAGAGGAATTGAAAGCTACTGGAGTATCGATGGCAACGCAACCACAGCTAAAAACGGAAAGTGGGTAAAGGGTCCGGGCGAAGCCTTTGTCGATATGGCAAAGGAAGTTGCAGGCGAAAAGCTGATTATTGCCGAAGACCTCGGTGACATTACAAAGGAAGTTATAGACCTTGTAGAATACAGCGGATTCCCTGGAATGAGAGTATTCCAGTTCGGATTCCTTTCAGATAATGACAACCCTCATCAGCCGCACAACTATGTTGAAAACTGCATCGCCTACACAGGCACGCACGATAACAACACCCTGCTCGGCTATGTATGGGAGCTTTCTGATGATGCCCGCAGAGGTATGCTCGAATACTGCGGCTACACCTCACCCGACTGGAATAACGGCTATCAGAGCATCATTCGGACAATTTTTGCTTCGCACGCAGATACGGTAATTCTGCCGATTCAGGATTTGCTCGGCTACGGTTCGGACACACGACTCAACATTCCCGGCAAAGCAGACGGCAACTGGCAGTACAGAGTTACGGCAGACCAGATAAACTCAATCGACAAAAAGCGTTGGCAAAGACTCAACTATATTTACAGACGATAAGCTGCAAACGGATGCCAAATCGGCATCCGTTTTTTATAAATTGATGAATCTTATACTCCCTCAGTCACCTGTGGTGACAGCTCCCTCAATGAGGGAGCCTATGATTACCTCCTTTTTAAAGGAAGATTCCCCCACTGTGTGGGGGAAATGTCACGAAGTGACAAAGGGGGACGGCTCCGTCAGAGGTGGCACGGCATAAGCCGTGACGGAGGATTGCAAGAAATATATGTTGATTTTATTTTTTACAACAATCCTCAGTCAGCTTCGCTGACAGCTCCTTTCAAAAGGAGCTTTTGACAAAGCAATTTGCATCGATATAAAAAGTAGGGGCGAACTGTGTTCGCCCGAAAAAAAGGGCGGATAATATCCGCCCCTACTGTTTATCGCTCTTTATGTAGGGGCACATATTATGTGCCCGCTGTAAAAGCAATATGGCAACAACCATAGGTCGTCATAAACGCCGACCCCTACGGTTTGATTTTACAGTGATGTCCACAAACCTCCCTCTGACGAGGGAGGTGGCAAAAATCAAAGATTTTTGACGGAGGGAGAGATTGTAAAAGCAAATCAGCACCAACGAAAAAAGGGCGGCAATCTGCCGCCCTTACTTGTTTTACATTATTGTGTTCACTTCAAAATTTGTATCCGTCCAGGTATAGCCGTACTTTGTGCGGAGGATGAAAATTCTGTCGGTCGGGATTTTGCGTGAGATTTCCCAATGCCTCAAACCGTCCTCGCCGATATAGCTATTGGTCTGGCTGTATGTCAGCGTACAGCCGTTATCAAGGGCGAACTGAATTTTGCTTACCTCAGGGTCGGTGACAACGTTGAAATTGCCGATTCCGTTTTCATAAACCAAATCACACGAATACGCTTTGGGTAAATCATACTCGACTGTAAACGGTGTGAGTTTTTCATCCCACACCTTGCCGTACTTTGCACGAATGTTGTGCGTACCGGCTTCGACTCGCATATTTACAATCCAGGTCTCGGTATCGCCGTTTGAGGTAACTGTTGCCTTTCTGCGGTCGATTGTTGTTGTGCCGCCGTTGTCGCGGACAACCTGAATTTTGCTCGGGCTGCCTGTGACGTTAATTTTGTAATCTCTGCTGCCGTAGGCAACATAAGGAGTGTCGGTTGCTGGCTCAATGCCGTTTACACCCGGCTCGGGTTTTGTTGTAACGTTGACGGTACAAGTATCGACGTATCCACGCTCGCAATGAGTAGCGGTGACGGTTACGGTACCCTCTTTGAGTGCCGTGATTCTGCCCGAATACTCGTCTATTTTGACTATCGACGGGTCGCTTACAGTATAATCACACGCTGTCCAGATTGCATCTATCGGATACGTCTTCGCCTCTAAATCCATAACCTCGCCGACATTGATATTTACTGTTTCTTCGGGAAATTCAATGTACTCGGCAGGTGTTACGTCGGTGATGATAGTTGCATATTTATGACCACCCATATCCTCAATAACTTGAAGCCAAGGACTATCCGGTGCACAATGAACTGTCCAGTAAAAGCGATTTTGATACCAACCCTCTTTAGCATTCATATAGTCATTATTATACATACCATCGTAATAATAAAAAACCTGCTTCGCATCGGTATATGAAACATTTGAGGGCACATATATATCTCCGCCATACCAGCCCCAATCTAATTCAAAAGTATAAAAGCTAAACAGCATATTATTACGGCTATGCAAAACTATAGAATTGCCAAAAGATTCAGCAGAATCATGCCTGAAAAAGCACTCAGGTATAACAGATTTTCTTTTACCTGTTAAATTATCAGTTTCTGTATAAAAACAGCAGAAAGCGTTACGCTCGACTATTTTCAAACTTTTTGGCAAAGAAAATTCTATATATTCCCAGTTGAATAGAGCATTTTCAAAAATATTTTCATATCCCTCAGGGATAACAATACGAGAATACCTCTTATTTGCAGGGTCATATTCAGGATAATAATCATAGTCGTACTCTACTTCTTCCCCATAATTGATATACCAAAACACTTCAGGGTGTCTTTCACTATCACCTATAGTTGTAACCGGATATCCACCAAGAGTTGTAGGAAAAGTAAAAACGATTTTTTCTTCTCCACGGTATTGATTATGGACATTAATAATTGAAGCCTCGCCATCCAAAACAGTATAGATATAATCAACATTGTCAACAGTCTCATAAAGCAGTTCCGCTTCATCATAACCGTGCATATCTATCAAATATCCTTTTACCGAATGCAGTCTGGCATCAACATCATCACTTTCAGCAAATGAACAAATAACTGATGAAGAATATATCAAAAAAATAACTAAAAACAATGATAGTATTTTCCTTGTTTTCTTCATACCCGACACTCCTTATGTGATAAATAATTAAGAAGAGCTTAAATCATTAATTTCTTCAAAAGTATTATTTATAAAGTTGAAACAATTTGATGAATAAGCACCAATTAAATTAGCCACTTGACTATGTGTTAGTCGATTCTGTGCAGCCCCAGCTTTAAATGATTTGAAATAGTATTGCCATGAATTGCTGCTATGATATATTGAAAAATTATCATAAATATTGTTTTCAAAATGCAACCATGGATATTTTTTATTAGCTTTTAACAAAGAGCAAACCACATTCGGATTGTACTTACAAAAATAATCTTTTAAATCACCACTTGAGGCTTGGAGATTACAGTGATGCCCAAAAGGCGGCTGTACGATTTTTTCTGTTTGGGCTAAATTTTTCATATAGCAATTTCTATATGTAATACCACCAAACAAATCATTTATTGCCATAATTCTATAATTCTCAGAAGTTGCATTATAACTATATGAGCAGTTGTCCAAGAACTCCCCAAACTGAGCTTTAGCAGGAGAAGAAAAATGCTTATTAATTACTTCATAAAAATAATAATCCGTTTCGCTATAAGTTGATTCCATTTTACACCCTGTGAACTTAAACCAATGGTTAGGAATATCGAAGTCTTCGCCGATATAAATTCTCCTGTGTTTTTTATCGTCCACATTTGCCAAAGTGTTTTGAGGCGTTTTGATATTCATTTTATGATAATGAGCATCTTCCGTGTCATATGCCCCAACACGCTGTCGACCATTAGTATAAAGATATGAATTTTGAAACCAACAGGAACAAGCAGAGCGAACATAAAGACCTTTATTCGGATTGTCATCATAAGAATTCCCATTTTCGTCATATCTTTTTATAGGCGGACGATTAGCAACCAGCGTTGAATTGGCAATAATACAGTTGCTTACAGCAGAAAGATACACCTCATAACGCAGGTATGTAGCAAAAATATTGTCGCACATTACGTTTTCACTTGCGAAGCCGATAGCCATAGGAGCGTTACACTTATAAATTGATACATCGGTGTAGAAATGATTTCTTGATTTATCAAATCTATATTTATCATCGTTATCGTGTTCTTGATTAATAGCATACGACTTATGTATCGCATCACCGGTTACA
>JAZQVR010000014.1:0-11547 GCA_045631965.1 Acutalibacteraceae bacterium | reverse complement strand
GAGAGTGGGATTCGAACCCACGGTACGTTGCCGTACGACGGTTTTCAAGACCGTTCCGTTATAACCACTTCGGTATCTCTCCGTGTGTGCTGAATTATATTATCATATAATATACAGCTTGTCAAGCATTTTTTATTTCTCGGCCGTTAAAATTTTAACCGCTATGTGCCGAGAATATACAGGAGCATAAAAACAGTAAGCATATCACTACCATCGACAAGCAGAATAAGTATCAGCCCGAGCAGGAGCAGCCTGTCGTCATTTTGCTGTTCAGGCTTTGATTTTTGTGCCGACGGTATATGTGTACGCCGCAGATAAACGTGCGAAAAGCAATCTGCCTGGTCCTGCATTTTTCTCAGCTCACAGTCCATACAGCACCGCCTTGATAATTAAGAATTATGAATTAAGAATTAAGAGTTAGAAATTATTTTAATGATGAAAGGAGCGGTAATATTTCAAACAGCTTCATAAGCTGAATTGCTTCATCAGCTTTACGGCGACGCGATTGGCTGAGCATGGGCTTGAGTGCATTAATCAGTCGGGTTCTGTCGTTGTCTCCGCTTTGTAACATCGGCATTACCTGCATAAGCTTTGTTATCATTGCAGGGTCAATACCGCCGAAGATATCGGCGGCATTATCAGATGTATTTTTTTCTTCCGAGTTACCGCCGAAAAGCTGTTGTGCCATATCGCCGAGCGCCGAAATATCCTCACCGCTTAAGGTTTCAAGCAGGCTGTTGATATCGGGCATCGTCATTTATTCTTACCCAGCTTTTTCATAAGCTCCTGTGCCTGAGGGCTGCTGAGAAGCTTTTCAAGTGCCGATTTGTCACGCAGCACGTTTTCAATGCGTTGCCTCTGCTCATCGTTCAGCCTGTTTTTTATAATATCCTGCGCCATATTGCTGTCGGGTGTGCTGCCTTTTGAATTCATAAGCAGCTGCATAAGCTGCTCGGGTGAGAAGTTTTTACCGCTCATTGAAATCACCGCCGATATATGATATACTCATTGACAATATTATGTTTTTCGGAGTAAAAATATGAAAAGAATCCTCGTTGTTTCCGATTCGCACGGTGCGGTTGACAAGCTCGACCTTATTCTCTCCTCTCAGCCGCAGGCACGTATCGTATTCCACCTTGGTGACGGTGCACGCGACCTGGAGCTGATAATGCACAAATATCCCACAAAATACTTCCACCGTATTGCAGGCAACTGCGACTTTGCAAGCGACCTGCCTGCAGAGGTTGTCGATGAAATTGAGGGCAAGCGTTTCTTTGCCTGCCACGGTCACACCAGGCTGGTGAAGCACGGCACCGGCGCACTCATAGAGGCGGCACTGAAAGAAAACGCTTCTGTTGCATTATATGGTCATACACACAGGCAGGACACAACTTATCGCGACGGGTTGCTGATTTTCAACCCCGGCAGTGTAAAATACGGTGAATTCGGAGCAATTGACGTAGCAGAAAACGGAATTTTACCTGTTTTGCTCAATTTGAACTAACTTTTTTCCTTAAAATACTTGAAAAAAATATGTATGTGTATTAAAATAAATTGACTATAAATGTTCAAAATTAATTTAAAATCTAAATTTTGGAGGAAACACAAATGGTTTCAGCAGGCGATTTCAGAAACGGTATTACTTTCGAGATGGAGGGTAACGTTTACCAGATCATCGAATTCCAGCACGTTAAGCCCGGTAAGGGTGCTGCTTTCGTTCGTACAAAGATCCGTAACGTTATTGCAGGCTCTGTTGTCGAGCGTACATTCAACCCCACAGAAAAATTCCCCACAGCTTACATCGAGCGTAAGGATATGGAGTATTCCTACAACGACGGCGATCTCTACTACTTCATGGATCCCGAAACTTACGATATGGTTCCGATCGGCGCAGACGTTCTTCCCGACAGCTTCAAGTTCGTTAAGGAGAACATGACTTGTAAGATCCTTTCCTACAAGGGCAACGTTTTCGGCCTCGAGCCCCCCACCTTCGTTACTCTTGAGGTTACAGAGACCGATCCCGGCTTCGCAGGCAACACAGCTACTAACGCTACAAAGCCCGCTGTTCTCGAGACAGGTGCAGAGATCAAGGTTCCCCTCTTCATCGATCAGGGCGAAATGATCAACGTTGACACACGTACAGGCGAGTACATGAGCCGTGCATAATTGACAACACATTAAATTTTCTCAGTTTGTTATAGTAGCACCATAAATTAAATTTACCTAATTATATAAAGGGAGGCAATTACCATGGCAATGACATTGACAGAAAAAGCTGCTTACATCAAGGGTCTCACAGAGGGACTTGGTCTTGACGAAAGCAAACCCGAAACAAAAATCATCAACGCTCTCATCGACATCATTGATGATCTTGCACTCACAGTATCCGACCTTGAGGACGAGCTTGTTCTCGTAGGCGAGCAGGTAGACGCTGTTGACGAGGATCTTGATGCTCTTGAGTCATATGTCTATGACGATGATGATTGCGACTGCGACGATTGCGATTGCTGCTGCGACGACTGCGACGAAGACGAGTTCTTCGAGGTAGAGTGCCCCGCTTGCGGCGAAGTAATCAACGTTGACGAGGGTATCCTCGAGAGCGGCAGCATCAACTGCCCCAACTGCAACGAAAACCTTGAGTTCGACATCGAGTACGAAGATGACGAGGACGAGGAATAATTAAGTCCGATACGTAAAATCAATAATCCGGGTATCTTTGACAGATACCCGGATGTTTTTTGAGGCATTGTGCAGGGAACGGTCAAAGCCGTATGGCTCAAATCACATCTCCGCAACCAAAGTCTATAAAGTTTTTTCCGGATGAAATTTATTAGTTGATGCTTTCTTTTACATAAAAATAAATTATATTAAATTTATCCACCAAGTATTATGTCAAATTTTAATGGAGTGAAAATATGAGCCTTTTTCATGAAATCACTAACACTTTGTCAACACTGTTTGCATTAGTAATTATAATCGGTGTTATTTGTATTTTTGTCGCAATAGTTAAGGGAATATCCAATAATGCAGAACAAACTAAAAAAATGCAGCAAGAGAAAAATGCAAATGAAAAACTTGTAAACACTATAATATCTGAATCCCTACAGCTCTCAACATCTGCATTAATATCTCAAAGAAACGAAGTATTTAGAGCTTATGATGAATTAGTAGCATGTAAGAAAGCAGGATCTTTTAAAATCAAAGAGTTTGTATGGATAAAAGTTGGTAATGATTTTGGCTGTAGCATGGATATAAATACTTGTTATAAAGTTTTACAATATTTGAATACCGAGCTTGAAAGAAGAGGAGTATCAACATTAGTTGATCACGTACAAACTCCGACATATAATAATTCATCTACACGATCATTCAATACTATCCCTAACCAATATACTTCTGAAAATACTGAAGAAGCTAAAACAAACCAGACATTCAGTGAAACATATGAAAATGAACGAAATGATATACTTCGACGTCAATTTTGTTTTGTAGACTGCTCGGGCTCCTATCGAAGATGGGGTGATTCTTTTGTGGATTACAAAGGAAATCACTGTCAGTGGGGTGATAGCTTTTATGATTATGATGGAAATTATATTCACTGGGGCGGAACCTATAAAGACAGTAGCGGCGCATACCGAAATTGGGGTGACGATTTTGTCGACTATAGCGGCAATTGGATAAAAGTAAAATAATATAAATTATTGATTATTGGTATAAAAATCATAAGATTATCTTACCAAACGCATTTTAGTAAAAAAATCAAAAACCAATTATTATTTATCAAACATCTTTTAAACCGGTATATAACGCGGTGCAACTTATCAACAATTCCTCGGGCTTGTTCCGAGGATATCTTTTATTAAAAGCCAAAACATTGTCGAAAGGTTTTTTAACTTTTTTTGTAAAAGGTATTGCATTTTTAAACATTATCGGTTATAATAACAAAGCTGTCAGGACAGCACAGCTGAATATCGCGGAGTAGAGCAGTCGGTAGCTCGTCGGGCTCATAACCCGGAGGCCGCAGGTTCAAGTCCTGCCTCCGCAACCAGAAAAAACACACTTGACTTTTGTCAGGTGTGTTTTTTGTTATGTCAAGAACAGGACTTGAACCTGCGAAGGTCTGAGTGTTAAGAAAACAGTTCGGCGAACTGTTTTTAGCAAAGAGCGGTGGGGCGGGTACCGAATGCGAAGCATACGGTCAAGTCCTGCCTTAAGCAACCAAAAATCCTCATTCGCAAGAATGGGGATTTTTGGTTGCTTAAGGCAATTTTTGATAAGATAAGCTTTGATGGTTTTGTGCCGTTTCGATTTTACTTGACAAAATTTACGGATTATGGTATTTTGAATCGGTGAGGGAGTAGTAAGCGCTATAATGCGTAGCAAGTCAACATACCGGCCCTTGTGGTCTGGCTTGTTTTAATTTGCGAGACTCATGTATGTCGGCAAACAATACATGGAGTCCTGTTTTATGTCTTGACACCAAGTATGGTTATGCCATGCTTGGATTTTTTATTGGAGGAATAAAAATGGAGTTTTTTGGATTTACGCTTTTCGGCAGTCTTTCCGGTCTTCCGCTTCTGGCAATTGCAGCGGGTATTTTTCTTGTAGGTCTTGCCCTTACGATAAAGGGTGGCGACTGGTTTGTTGATTCTGCTTCATGGTTTGCAGAGGCAACAGGTATTCCGAAGTTTGTTGTCGGTGCAACAGTTGTTTCCTTTGCAACAACACTCCCAGAGCTTCTTGTTTCTGTCAGAGCTGCAATGAACGGCTCGGCACAGCTCGCAATAGGTAATGCAGTCGGTTCTGTTACAGCCAACACAACACTTATAATGGGCGTTTCGCTGGTTGCAATGGCAGGCATCGTAAGCAGAAAGAGCTTTTCGCTCAAGGGCGGCCTTCTTCTTGCCGCTATCGTAGGCCTTACCGTGCTTTCTCTGAGCGGTATGCTTCCCACCTGGTCAGCCTTTGTTCTCTGGGCTATATTCCTTGTATTTATGATAAGCAACCTTATTGAAGGAAAAAAAGGCTCGGCAAACGACGAAATTGATGCACACGAAAAGAAAGAAATCCCCTCAAAAATTCTTTTCTTTATAATCGGCACCGCTGCAATAGTATTCGGTGCAGAGTTCCTTGTTTCTTCGGGTAAGACAATTGCCTCCGGCATAGGTATCAGTGAAACAATCATCGGCTTCACT
Source organism: Acutalibacteraceae bacterium (assembly GCA_045631965.1). Lineage (GTDB taxonomy): Bacteria > Bacillota > Clostridia > Oscillospirales > Acutalibacteraceae > UBA8612. The sequence continues at coordinate 6,352 of JAZQVR010000014.1, read as the reverse complement.
GTTATTGCGCTCGGCACATCTCTCCCCGAGTTTGTTACTACAATTACCGCTATCCGTAAGAAGGAGTCTTCTCTTTCAGTCGGTAACATCATCGGTGCAAACATTATTGACACCACACTTATTCTTCCTCTTTGTGCAGTTATAAACGGCACCGCTCTTCCTGTTGAGAAAATCAACCTTATTTTTGACTTCCCTGTTTGTATTGCAGCCTGTGCCGTTGCAATTATTCCCACCATCATAATGGGCAAGTTCAAGAAATGGCAGGGCTTTGCTCTTCTTGCAATCTATGCCTCATATATGGCACTCCTCGTACTTAATGAGACAGGTGTTGTGCAGCTGGGTTAATCTCACAGCTTTAAAACAACAATATTAATAAAGCGTTGCAGTAGGATTCGCTCCGCACTGCAACGCTTTTTATTTTTTGCTTTGTTCGGTTTATTTGGCTACGGGCACATTGATTACAAGGTCTGTAAGTGGGTATGAGCAGCAGGGATGAATGCAGCCGAATTTATAGTCGGCAAGTCGTCTGAACTCAAGGTGCCTCGGGACATAGACCTCACCTGAAATAAGATGTGAATGGCAGAAGCCGCATTCACCGCTTCGGCATCTTGTCGGTGCGGCGATGCCGTTCTTTTCAAGAATCTGCACAACAGAATCGCCTGTGCTTCCCTCAACGGTACAGGTCTTATCCTGAATTGTAACAGTGATTTTAATTGTTTCGGGAACATTGTTAGGATAATCAGCCTGCGAAGCAGGGTTGTGGAATTCGCCGAACAGCTCGTGACGGACAAACTTCTTGGGTAAGTTGAGCTTTTCGATTTCCTTATCAACAAAAGCATACATCTGCTGTGAGCCACAAAGGAAAACGGAGTAGTCTTTGTCGGCAGGAGCATATTTTTTGATAAGCTCTGCGGTAATAAAGCCTTTTTCAACGCCGTCAACATCCTTGTCCTCGTCACTTAAAACGTGAACAACCTTGATTTTATCACAGCTCTTTTCCAGTGCTTCAAGCTCTTGGCGGAAAAGAATGTTTTCATAATCCTTGCTGCCGTAGAGAAGAATCATATTGAAATCTTCGTCGCCGTCATTAATTGCATTTGCCATTGAAATAAACGGTGTGATACCGCTGCCGCCTGCAACGCAGACTACGGTTTCGGCATCTCTCAGAGGCTGATACTCAAAGTTGCCTGCAGGTGCGGAAACCTCGACCTTTGTGCCGACCTGCCAGGTGTCAAAGATATATCTTGACATAAGGCCGCCCTCAACAAGACGGATTGTAAGAGTATATTTACCCTCAAGCGAATCCTTGGGTGAAGATGAAATTGAATATGCTCTTGTAATCGGCATATCGTTGATTGTTTCAAAAACGGTAAGGTATTTGCCTGCGCCGAAGTAAGCAAGCTCGGTTGTGCCTTTTTGAGTATCGGGAACAAGAGTAAAGGTTTTGCAGTCTGCTGACATTTCACGAACAGACTCAATTACAAGATACTGCCTTTTCGGATGAAGGGCTTTTGCAATAACCATAGCCTGATCGGAAATCTGCGGCATTTCTGACTTTGCGTTTTCAAATCTCTCCTGACGGTCGGAGAGCATTGATAAAAATCTTTTTGCACTTAATAATTTAAAATTGTCAGCCATAATTATTTGCCCTCCTTCTCAAATTTTTTAACCACAATTCCGCCGGCTTTTTCACCTGTGTAATATGCACAGCCGTAGCCGTCGCCACGCTCCTGCGAAGCGCCACAGAACAGGAAATTATCAAACGGCTGGTCTTTCATATACTGAACTGTTCTCGGAATCATACTGTCCCACTTCTGAAGCATATAGCCGTAAGGCGTACCCTGCGGTGTATTGAGATAACGGCAGAAGGTGGGCGGAAGTGCGATTTCGATTTCTTCGATATAAGGTGTGATTGAAATATTTAGTGCCTTTTCGCAGGTTTCAATCATATCCTTTGCAACTTTTGTCTTGAACTTCTTATAATCCTTAGGTTCAACGTCTTTCATAACATCGCCGAAGGTCATAGTTGTGAGGAACAGCTGGCTTGTGCCTTCGGGAGTGCAATCGGGAATAATCTCATTAAGGCAGTTGATAATACAGTAGCCGCTGAAGAAGCCCTGTGCCGCCTCATACTGCTTGTCGGAATCTGAATCGGGAGCAATAAACACAGAGTAATCGGTAATTCCGAGCTCTTCTTTAGTCTTGTTCATACCAAGATAAACGGTTGTAAGAGCACAGGCAATTTTACGCGAATTGAGCATTTTAAGCTGCTTTTCGGGAATATCCTTCTGCTCAAAAAGGTCAGCCCAGACGGTATTGGGCGATGAGTTGCAGATAAAGTACTTACCGTAAACCTCTTTGTCACCGTTGATAACAACACCTGCAGGCTTGCCGTCTTTCATAATAACCTTTGTAACCTCGGAGTTATACCAGATGTCACCGCCGTGGCGACGGATTACTTCATCCAGGGCAAGGCTCATTTCGTGGCTGCGAAGCTTCGGGATACCTGTACCGTTCTTGACATAGCTGTGAAGAACTGCCATATAGTAAAGGAAGTCAAACTGTGATGCGGGTGAGCCCATATAGCACCAGTAGGTATTGAAAATATCCTGTGCTTTTTTCGGCATACCGAGTGCATCAAGCGACTCTTTCATTGTGTGTGAAATCATACGCATAAGGTTCGGAACATCTTTAAGCGAACCGGGGAGCTTCTTGAAATCGTTCATACATTCGAAAGCTCTGAACATTCTGTCACCAAGTCCGAACGCCTTCATACAAGGCTCATAAGAGCCGGGAACCAACTCTTCGAGCTTCTTTGCAAACGCTTCAAAGCCGACAGGCATACGGGCATCGACGGTGACAAGCACGCCGTTCTCATTTACAAACGCATCCTTGTCGCCCTCTTTTGCAGGGACAACCAGACGGAATGTTGAGTCGTGAGTACACCAGTCAACATTACCCTCCATACGGATGAACATATCTTCAATCTGACCTGATTTGTCGGGTGCGCCGACACCTGCAAGCTCATGCAGTGACGGCTCAAATTCAAAGCGACCGCGAACAAACGAAGACGCAGAGCCGCCGGGAATATTGTGCCTTTCAAGCAAAAGCGTTGAAAGACCTGCTTTGGCACAGGTTGCAGCAGCAGCCAGACCGCCGTTACCTGCACCGATTACGATAACATCATAATTCTTCATTTATTTTTCCTCCTGTGAGAGAGATTTTTTCTTTTTTCTTTTGCTCATAACTACCGAGGCAATAATTGCAAACACAAGAGCAGGGAGAGCATAAAGATATGAAAGCGGATTTGTCAAATCGCCGTAAACACCTAAAAGAGTCCAGAGCACATTGAGAATAAGCAAGCCGAGATTTGACGCAACAAAATACTTGCCGAAGGGAATATTCATGGCGCCGAAAATAAGGCTGCTCAGGTCTGACGGCATAAGGCCGCCTGCCTTGAAAACAAACACAAGCGCAAATGAATTTTCGTCTGCAAAGTCGTCAATCTTTTTAACTGCCTTAAATCTGTTTTTTAATGAATTTACCAGATCCATACCCATAAACTTACCGAGGAAATACGGAAGAATAATACTGCAGGCAGTTGCGATACAGTTCACAAGCACTGCAACCCACATTTTCTCAAAAACAATACCCGAAAGCACAAACAAAACCGCAGGCGGAAAAATAAGAGCAAACGATTTCACCACGCTGAAACCGATGATAATCAAAGCGATTGTCAGCGTGCCGCCCGTAAGATACTGCGTAAGTGCACCGACATTACTTACCGAAATGTTATTCTTGGAAAGGAAGGTAATACACAGAACAATCATTCCGAGCATAATTACAAACGATACAATCTGCAAAGCCTTGACGATCTTGCCGTATTTTTCACTTTTATTATTATCCATAACTCAACCCCGTTTATTAAAATATACTGATAATATTTTAACAATTATGAATTGCATTGTCAATAAATGTGATGTATATCTGACAAAAACAAACACTTGCCGTAATACACAAAACACTCTTTTTAAGTTGACTTTTTATTAAAAAATGATAGAATAAAATCGATGATAAACAACAAATTATTATCAAAAATCTCAAAAGAACGGAGAATCCGGTATGGCTAAAAATCTTGTTTACGACATTCACGACAAGCCTAAATTCAACCAGCTTATTATATTTGCATTTCAGCAACTGCTTGCAATTATGGCGGCGACGATTGCTGTTCCCGCAATTGTCGGCAACGGAATGTCAATTTCTGCCGCACTTTTCGGCGCAGGTGTAGGTACGGTTGTTTACCAGCTGTTCACCAAATTCCGCAGCCCCGTATTTCTTGGTTCATCCTTCGCTTTCATCGGCTCTATGTGTGCTGCTTTTGCAGGTGCGGCATCAATGGCACTCGGTTATCTCGGCCTGCTTCTCGGTGCAATTTTCGCAGGTGTTGTTTACACCGTAATCGCGGTTGTTGTAAAGTTTGTAGGTGTCGGCTGGATTAACAAGCTTATGCCCGCCGCAGTTATCGGCCCGACAGTTGCACTTATCGGCCTTTCGCTCGCAGGTGCCGCCGTAAAAGATGTTTTCTCTTACGGCCCGCAGGACAGTAACGGGTCATTTATTATGACAGCAAACATCTGGGTTTCTCTTATCTGCGCACTGGTTACTCTTCTGGTAGTCGTACTCTGTGCGACATACGGAAGCAAAAAGATAAAACTCATTCCGTTCATCATCGGTGTGCTCGCGGGCTATACGGTTGCTATGATATTTACCGTTATAGGTCACACCGCAGGTATTGAATCTTTGAAGGTTATCGATTTTGCTCCCTTTAAAAGCCTTGTTGCAGACGGAGTTACTCTCAAAACATTTTTTGCCGTACCCGAGTTTACATTTACTCAGGCATTCAAGGGCATTAAAGATTTTGATACCAACTACCTTATAACCGTAGCTGTTGCTTATATTCCCGTTGCATTTGTTGTATTTGCAGAGCATATTGCAGACCACAAGAATCTTTCCAGCATTATCGACAAAGACCTTCTTGAAGCCCCCGGCCTTCACCGCACACTTCTCGGCGACGGTATCGGCTCTGCAGTAGGTGCTTTATTCGGCGGCTGCCCGAATACAACTTACGGTGAATCCGTCGGCTGCGTTGCTATCACACGCAACGCATCTGTTGCAACAATCACAACAACAGCAATTATGGCTGTGCTTATCTCCTTTATCTCTCCGTTTATCGCCTTCCTCGATTCAATACCCGGCTGTGTTATGGGCGGCGTTTGTATCACCCTTTACGGCTTTATCGCTGTTTCAGGTCTTAAAATGATTCAGAAGGTAGACCTTGAAAAAAGCGCAAACCTCTTTACCGTTTCCGTAATTCTCATCTGCGGTATAGGCGGTATGGCTATAGCAATAGGTAAGGTTACGATTACTAATATTGCCTGTGCACTTATTCTCGGTATCATTACAAACATTGTTCTTAACAAATCTCAAAAGAATAAAGAAGAAAAATAAAAGGAAAGAAATATTATGAAAAATTACGATAATGTAGTTATATTTGACCATCCGCTTATCCGTCACAAGATTGCAATACTCCGTGACGAACGCACAAGTATGAAAGAATTCCGTGAGCTTGTTGAAGAAATCACAACACTTATGACTTACGAGAGCCTTAAGGACGGTGTGATGACTACCGAAATTGAGGTCAAGACTCCGCTTGAAACCTGCACACAGACAGTTGTGGCAGATAACTCTGTTGTTATCGTGCCGATTCTTCGTGCAGGCCTCGGTATGGTGAACGGCGTGCACGTACTGTTTCCGTCTGCAAGAGTAGGCCACATCGGTATGTACAGAAACGAAGAAACACTTGTACCCGAAACATACTACTGCAAGCTTCCTGCAGGTATTGAGGAGAAGCTTGTGCTTATTGTTGACCCGATGCTTGCTACAGGCGGCAGTGCCTGCGATGCAATTCAGCTTCTTAAGGACAAGGGTTGCAAAAACATAAAGTTTATGGCTATCATCGGTGCACCCGAAGGTGTTTCAAAGGTAGCAGAGGCTCACCCCGACGTTAATATTTACGTTTCAACTCTCGACAGATGCCTTAACGAAAACGGCTACATCCTGCCCGGTCTCGGCGACGCAGGCGACAGACTCTTCGGTACAAAATAATAACGCATACAAAAAACACGGCACACTCTCAACCAAAATGAGAGTGTGAACTGCCCCAAATTGTGCGGACAGTACAAAAAGAACACCTATGGCAGAAATATTTAATTAAGCGACATACTGACTTCGTTTTTCGAGCGGAGTCAGTTTTGTTTTTAATTGGATACGTTCGTTGTTGTAAAAGTGTATG
>JAZQVR010000013.1:0-25430 GCA_045631965.1 Acutalibacteraceae bacterium | reverse complement strand
TCCATGGAAAAATCTCCGGCAATGGGTAATAATCAGATTTCATGATGGTCGTCATTCCAACAATTTGCCCATTCACTATTGCTACGAATGGAGTTTCCCATTCTTCGAATTCCCAGTTTTCAACCACTCTCATCGTATGCTCTTTTACATCTAACCAGGAGAAGTTCTTTACAAAGTTCAGTAAGTCCTCTGCAAGAGGAGTGCCCTTGTCAACTTTTTGAAGTTCAATTTCTTCCATTTTTCTACCTCTCGTGTTTATCAAATTGGAATTTAGAGGACTGTTTACAATCTTTTCTTGAAGCAAATGATACGATTTGCTTCATCAAATCCCATTGCCATATGGAATTTGAAACTATCTATATTGTCTATCTCGCAATCACTGGCAAACTCACTGCATCCAATTTCTTTTGCCCATATTTCACAAGCTGAAAGGAGTTCTTTTGCATATCCGTTCTTTCGGTATTCTTCTTTTACGAAAATACCTTCCAAGTAACCCACAGGAGAACTTTCCGTGCCTTCAACATAGTCAGTTCTCAAACCACATTGCGCAAATCCTACGGGTAAATTATTTATATACTTGATAAAAAATGCAGATTGCTTTTCATTAAGTGTTTCAACAAACTCTGTTTCTAATTCATCAACAGTATGACTATCCCACATTTGAACAGCCATTTCTGCCAAAACACGACTGTCTTTATTGCTTGCTATTCTAACCATTGAAACACCTCGTCAAATTCTTATTTGTCAGCTTATTTAAGCTTTATATAGATGCCGACAAAGCAAGTGTACGGCTTGATGAGCGCATCGTAGAATTGCTTATCACCCAAGGCGTACTTATGCTCTGTCGCAAACCATTCCTCCCACGCCGCATCAAAGCACTCCATTTCCCAAACTTCGACGCAATCGATTCTATCGCTTGTTCCGATAATCTCTTTCCAAACGGACGGGCTTTGGAACATATAAGATTCGTCGCCGAGCCAATCAGAAAGCAGCTCCTCGGCACGTCCCAAAAACTCGTCCTTGATACCGGGAACACCAATCAAAGCCACTGCTCCATCGCTTAAAAACGGTAGTATTTTTTCTTCAAAGAAGCCCTTTTTCGTTGCAAAATAGTGGTAGGAATCTATGCTAATCAACGCGCCGAACTTCCCTTTTTCAAAATGCAGGTCGTTCGCATCCTCGTGCACGGGAATGATTCTATCGTCAACGCCCCACTCGCTAAAGCGCTTCGCGTTATCCTCAGCCGAGATCCAAAGATCGTTTGCATACACCTTTGCTCCGGTTTCTTTGGCGAGAGTAAAGCTCGTCAGTCCCTTGCCGCATCCCAAATCAAGAACCGTGCTTTCAGCCGAAAGCGTGAGTGGATGCCTTGCAAGCAACTCCTCTAAAATTCTAAGGCTATTCGGCCCCATCAGCATTTCAGCGGTCATATATTTTCTGTATTCTTCGATGTTCATTTTCGATCTCCGTCACATTGAAATTTGATTATTTGATTAATTTGCATCTATAGCGGACAACGGTTTCGCCATCATAGATTTCGGAAAACGCAGTAATGTTAAAACCATTCTTCTGATAAAAGCCGACGGCATCATTATCCGTTTCAGCATATACAGACAATGAATCATAATTATTTATCACTTGTTTTATCATATAAGAACCAATGCCTTTGCCACGAGCAGATAAATCAACCGCAATTCCTAATATCTCAACTTTCTTATGTTCAATAAAAGAAACAGCCATAACACCCACAATCTTTCCGTGACTAAAACAAGCAAAGATTTTTACAGAGTTATTATTCAGAAATTGTTCTACTTTCTTATTAAACTTTTCTTCGGTAGGCATAAACATACAGTGTTTGTAAATCTCATATGTTTGTAAAATATCGTTCTTGTGAGTTAATTCTATTAGGTTCATTGCACGTACCTACAAATTCTTATTTATCGAAGCAATTATACCACCCATACCAAGAGAAGTGCAATAGTTTTTAGTGCTGTTACAGGTTGTCATGGGTGGTGATTTTTTATACTCCGAAACTTTTACCTATACTCCGTACACTTTTTGATTTTATACTCTGCAACGATATGGGGTACTGTGTAAACGATTACCCATACTCTGTAAACGATTAGGGGTACTTTGTGAACGATTACTTTTGCCATGTGTACTTCAAACACACTTTTCACCGCTTTTTTACTGCTGTTTTTGGCAAAAAAAGACCGAAACCCCTATATTTCAAGGGATTTCGGTTGTATTACCTAAGGTGTACTTAGGTGGTCGGAGTGAAGGGACTCGATTCGCGCCGCCGCTACGGCGGCTTGGTCGCTCGCGGTCACAACAGTCCACCGGACTGTTGCTCTGTACCGCTCGTCCTTCGAGTCTCTTACAGCAAAAAGAAAATCAGAGCAACCGCATAAATGCGATTCCTCTGATTTTTGTCTAACTACTCCACCTTTGATACAAATTACCCCAAGGTTGCAAATTCAAGGGGCAGGTTGCAATTTGTGTTTTGGAGTTGCAAACGGAAGTTTAAGGTTGCAAAATAAAACTAAAGCTTTCAATATATGAAATATATGATATAATAAATTGGATGAGATTAATGCTTGATTGGAGATTTAAGATGGAAGGCAGTATAAATAGTCATTATATACCACAATTACTTCTTCGTCATTTTTGCAAAGAAGGCAAACTAAACTATCACAATATTCATACCAATAAAACTGAAGAACGCTCCACAAAGTCAGTTTTTTCAAAAACGGATTATTACCCCGCCCAGCTTGAGAAAGATTTATCTTCAAAAATTGAAGCGCAATTTGCCAATGTATTAAATAAAAAAATATTGAATGGCAAAAACAGAATTTCTCTTACTGCAGACGATTTGTTGATAATAAAAAAATATCAAATAATAACTATGATAAGAGTCAAGGATGATAATTTAGAGCATAATGCATGGTATCGTGCATTAAAAAAGAATGGCTATATTTTACAAGAAGATCCATTTAAAGATTTCTTTAAAGGAGACTTTTTTGATAACTTGAATAAAGTTTTATCCTGTAAGTCTCAGGAAGAATTAGAAAAAATCATTACTCATCCAGAGAATTTAAATCTTTACACCTTTGTCAAGAATGCAGTTTATTCATATATGGTTTTTGTGAAAACAAATAATTGTAAGGAAGACTTTATAATACCCGATAGAGGCTGGGCTGAATATTGTGGCCCATTAAGCATTAAAAAAATAAACGCTATGTTGGATATGTTGGAGAAAGCTTATGATCCGTATATTGCGATGCTTGTGCAAATGTCAACACCCCAAGATTATGCAGTTTTTCCGCTTTCAAACGATATGGCACTTTTGGCTGTTAGTCCGGCGCTTAAGGCTTTACGAACAGGAACACGCTACAATGTAATATATCCTCCAGACCAGCCTACACTTTCATCTTGTTTAGGCTTTGGTACTTCTAAAACTTTTGCACCACCTGATAATAGATTTCATAAAAATGGTACAAAGGAATACATATATAATATTCATCAAATATCAAAATATGATGTAAAATTTATAAATTCACTTTTCTTGAATAACTGCGAAGAATATTATGGATATGCTGATTATAACAAAATCAGATTTTCAGTAGAGGATTAAGGTGATTTATACCCCATGCACTTTTAGGGATACTTCTCGCACTTTTACTCATTTGAAAGTTTTCGTAAGAATGAAAAAAGCAACTATAAAAACAAGTGCAATAAACATAAAAAGAAGAACCCCCTATATTTCAAAGGGTTTCTTTTGTGAGCATTGAAATATTGCAAGCACCATATTAAAATGAAATCGTTCGCGATGCTCACGATGAAATCCAAGCAAGCTTGGATGAAATCTTCAGCCTATGGCTTCAGATGAAATTAAATCCGTCTTTATATCCTAACGAAGTCGGATTTCATCACGTAGTGATTTCATCCACGTTAGTGGATTTATTTCGTCTGTAAAGACGGATTTAGTTGAAAAGGACTTAAGATTTGTATCAAATCTTAAGTCCTTTTCTGGTCGGAGTGAAGAGACTCGAACTCCCGACATCCTGGTCCCAAACCAGGCGCGCTACCAACTGCGCTACACCCCGAAGATAATTATGAATTAGGAATTAAGAATTAGGAATTAACAGTAGATTGAGCTACCGTAATTCCCAACTCCTTAAGCATTATATTAAATTTAATTGCTTGTGTCAAGGTAAAATTTATAGTTTTGCGGCTGTTTCGCCTGCGAGTCTGCCGGAGGCGAAAGCCCATGCGAGGTTGAAGCCGCCGCACGCACCGTCAACGTCGAGCACTTCGCCGCAAGCGAAGAGGCCGCTGTGTTTTTTTGACATCATAGTTTTGCTGTCAAACTCGCTTACATCCGCGCCGCCTTTGGTAACCTGTGCATCGTTGAAGCTCTTTGTGCCCGTAACCTTAAGACGGAAATCTTTAAGCTCTGCGGCGATAATTGCCGCCTGCTTAGGCTTGATTTCGCCTGCTGTTTTGGGCATAAAGCCGAGCGATGATTTTATAGCCGCTGTGCCGATTGCCTTGTGTATAATTCCGCCGAGCATCTGCTCTGCAGGCACATTCGGGTTATGCTTTGCAATCTGAATTATAATTTCTTTTGCCTTTTCTTCGGTAAATTCGGGCAGAAGGTCTATTGAAATTTCAGCCTTTGTATCGGGTTTTACAAATCGACTTAAATCCATTGCCGCAATACCCGAAACGCCGTAATCTGTGAAAAGAATTTCACCCTCACTTTTACCGCCTGTTGAAAGCGTAAGGCTTGCCTTTGCACGCACACCCTTGAGCGATTTTATCTTCGCCGTATCGGTTTTAATTTGCACGAGAGATGGGGCAAGCGGTGTGATTTTGTGACCGAGAGATTTGAGCAGGGGATAGCCGCTGCCGTCACTGCCCTGCGACGGTGCCGCTTTGCCGCCTGTGGCGATAATAATATTCTTTGCTTTATATGCACCGTTTACGGTAAAGCCGTCGGTGTGCTTTTTTATTTCAGTCGCCTTTTCTTCACAGCAGAAATCAACGCCGAGATTCTCACACTCGAAACGAAGTGCATCAAGCACACTTGCGGCAGTATTGCTCATAGGGTAGAGCCTGCCCTCGCTGTCGGCACGGGTATACAGACCTGTTGACTCAAAAAACTCAACAAGCTTCTCCGTACCGTATTTTTCTATAGCGTAGGATGCAAAACGCATATTGGTATATGCGTGCTCTGCGGCACTCAGGTTGCCGAGGTTGCAGCGGCCGTTACCTGTGGCAAGTATCTTTTTGCCGACCTTCGGCAGATGCTCAAGCACCGTAACGCTCTTTGTTTTGTCGGTGCGTTTAGCTGATATTGCCGCGGCAAGTCCGCTTGCGCCGCCGCCTATGATAAGTATATCGGTGTGTTTCATTATATAACTCCGTAGAAGTGGATTATATTCATATCCTCAGGCATCATCAGGCCGTGACCGCCTGACTGACCGTCAATCTCATGACAGCCGTGGTCGGGCGCAAAGCCGATAAGCGTTGTGTGGCTTGTCCAGTGAGTCTTGACTGCATCGGCAAGCTTTGCAAAAGCGGCTGTATTGTGTTTGAGTGCTTCGATTGCCTCTTCGCCTTCGGGGCTGACCTTGTGCATTATACCGTCATAGTTGCCGTTGTATACACATATAAGGTCATATTTATCTTCTTTTATAAGCTCAATCGCCTTGTCGTTAGCTTCGTCGGGTGTATCGACAATAAAATAATCCATATCCCTTTCGAGGAAGATTTTGGACATACTGTCTTCACCTGTTGAAACGATGCAGGGCTTTTTACCTGCGCGGATAAGTGCATCAAAAACGCTGTCCGTCTTTACAACGGGCTTGCGGTAAGCCTTGATGCCGTGAATATCGGGGTCGGAACCTGTGTACATTGTTGCAAAGCATACGGGTGTTACGCTCGGCATAACAGTCTGCAAAGGCAGAGTCAGCTGAGCACCCAGCATAACGGGTGTGAAAATATCGGTGTACTTTTCAAAAAGCCAGAGTGCAACCGCATCGGGGTTATACATCAGCACGCGGTCGATATTTTTACCCTCGGTAAACTTCTGCATTATATCAAGCGGAGCTTCAGCCTGAATCGGTGCATCAACACCGAGAGCGTTTGTAAGTGCGGCTGCAACGCCTTTCAGGCTTAAAGGGCAATAGATTTCGTTATAATCGGACATATTTATCATCCCTTAATTTTAAAGCCGGAATATTATACTCCGGCTTAAAGTTTGTTTATTAAAGTACAGTGTCGAGCCAGAGCTCTGCAATAACCTTGTGACCGAAATCTGTAGGATGCACACCGTCCTCCGAAAGGTCGGTCATAGCTGTGCCGTCTGCTACCATTTCGTCGAATTTCTTCTGGATGTCGATATAGGTTACGTCATAGTCTTCGACAAGCTTGGCGATAACAGCCTGCTTTTCTGCGAGGTCAGGTCGCATCTGCGCCTTGTCCTCTGTGACATCAAGCAGGAAGATATTGAGCAGAATTATCTTCGCACCTGTTTCGTTTACAACGCGGTCAAGAAGAGTACGCATATTTGCTTCGTATTCTTCTGCTGTTGTCAGCAAACCCGAATCGTATCTTCTCCAAGTGTCGTTTACACCGATAAGCAGTGAAAAAACATCGGGCTTGATTTCGATGCAGTCTTTGTCCCAACGCTCAAGCAAATCCCATGTACGGTTACCGCTGATGCCACGGTTGATTACGCTGACACCAAGGTCGGAATAATCATTTGCAAGTGTTTCGGCAATCTTGGCAGGGTAGCCGTAACCGAGTGAAGCGGCAGGGTCAGTCGAGCCTGTACGGCCCGTATCTGTTATGCTGTCACCCTGAAAAAGTATAAGAGAATTCTTGTTTAACATAGCAGTATTCTCCTTTGATTATTTGATGATATCTGTACCCATATAAGGACGAAGAACCTCTGGAACGGTTACGCTGCCGTCAGCATTCTGGTAGTTTTCAAGGATTGCGGCAACTGTTCTGCCGACTGCAACACCTGAACCGTTGAGCGTGTGAACAAGCTGTGCCTTGTCAGCAGGTGTTCTCTTGAAGCGGATAGCTGCTCTTCTTGCCTGGAAGTCCTCGAAATTGGAGCAGGAAGAGATTTCAACGTATCTGCCGTAAGAGGGCATCCATACTTCGATATCGTAGGTCTTTGCGGATGAGAAGCCGATATCGCCTGAGCACAGGCATACAACTCTGTGAGGCAGACCGAGGAGCTGAAGTACACGCTCTGCATCGTTTGTGAGCTTCTCGAGTTCGTCGTATGATGTTTCGGGGTCAGCAAACTTGACAAGCTCAACCTTGTTGAACTGGTGCTGACGGATAAGGCCTCTTGTGTCGCGGCCTGCACTGCCTGCCTCTGCACGGAAGCAAGCGGAATATGCGCAGTAGCTGATGGGAAGCTGTGCACCCTCGAGGATATCACTGCGGTGCATATTTGTAACGGGAACTTCAGCTGTGGGTATAAGGAAATAATCCTCACGCTCAAGTCTGAAAGCATCCTCTTCAAACTTGGGAAGCTGACCTGTACCGGTCATTGATGCACGGTTTACCATAAAGGGCGGGAATACCTCTGTATAGCCGTGCTCTGTATGAGTGTTGAGGAAGAAGTTGATAATAGCTCTTTCGAGTCTTGCACCTGCTGCCTTGTAGAAGTGGAAGCGTGCGCCTGTAACCTTTGCAGCTGTTTCGGGGTCGAGAATGCCGAGGTCAGCACCGATATCCCAGTGAGCCTTGGGCTCGAAATCGAATGCTGTAGGCTCGCCCCAGCGGCGGATTTCTACGTTGTCGCTGTCATCCTTACCAACGGGAATTGTGGGGTTGGGGATGTTGGGGAATTCGTACATTATTTTCTGCTGCTTTGCTTCAAGCTCGGAAAGCTGAACGTCACCCGATTTAACGGTTTCTTTGATTTCGTTCATGCGAGCCATGATAGCGGAAATGTCGCCGCCCTCTTTTTTGATTTTGGGAATCTCGCGGCTTGCGGCATTCTGCTCCTGCTTGAGCTGGTCGAGCTTAACTGTAAGCTCACGGCGCTGAACGTCTATAGCAAGTACTTCGTCAACAAGGGCATCCATATCCTTGTTGCGCTTTTTCATAGCATCTTTTACGAGCTGGGGATTTTCACGGAGAATTTTGATATCAAGCATTGTTTGCCATATCCTTTCAATAGTATTTAACAGGATTTTTTTGATTTATTAATGTGAAGCTGATTTCGGGGAACTTTTCCTCGAGCTTAGCTTTGAGTACGGACATTACGGGGTTTTCTGTTTCGAAGTGGCCTGCGGCAACTGCGGTAAGACCGCTGTCGGCTGCATCGATGAAATAGTGGTGAGTGAGGTCACCCGTTACAAATGCATCGACCTTGCCGATAAGCTCATAGGTCAGTGAGCTGAGTGAGCCGCCGCACACTGCAACGGTTTTAATCTCGTTGCCTGCATCTGCAAGCCTCAGATTACAGCCGAGCTTTTCTTTGACGTGTTTTGCAAATTCGTCACCGTTCATCGCGTTTTTAAGTTTGCCGACTCTTACAAGCGGAGTATCGGTGCCGTCAAGCTCAAGCGGAGTAATATCCTCAAGCTCAAGTATTGCGGCAAGCGTATCGTTTACGCCGCCCTCGGCAGAGTCGAGGCAGGTGTGAGCACTTATAGCGGAGATTCCGCTTGTAAGAAGCTCGTATATCACGCTGCCTGCAAGAATCTTTTTGGCAGGTGAAAAAATAACGGGGTGATGGGTTATCATCAGCTCGGCACAGTCTGCTTTTGCGGCGGCAACGGTTTCGTTTGTTGCATCAAGGGCCAGCGAAACACGGCTTATCTCTCTGCCCGGGTCGCCGAGAAGCAGGCCGCTGTTGTCCCAGCTTTCCTGTGTGCAGAATGGTGCGAGCGAATTTATAAAGTCATAAATCTGTTTTACAGTGGGCATTCTTACACCCTCTTTGAAAGCTCGTGGGCTTCATACTTTTTGATGTCTGCAAGCCAGCCTTCACGTGCGGGTACACCTTTGCGTGCACAGTACTCTTCCCATATATCGCCGAAGGGATAGAGCTTGAGCTCTTCTGTCATGGCAAGGAGCGATGTGAAATCGCCGCTGTCCTGCATTTCCTTGAGCTGTGCGTGAGGAATAAGCATAGCGTTAAGCAGAGCCTTACGCATATTGCGTGCACCGATAATCCAGGCGGCAACGCGGTTGATGCTTGCATCGAAGTAGTCAAGACCGATAAGCACTCTGTCAAGAGCATCGCAACGGACGATTTCCTTTGCAATCTCTTTAAGCTCGTCGTCGAAGGTTACTACGTGGTCGCTGTCCCAACGGACACCGCGTGTGACGTGAAGTGCAACCTTATCGCTGAAAAGGAGCATTGAGGGAATCTTGTCGGAAACCACCTCGGTCGGATGATAGTGACCGTTGTCAAGCAGGCATACACAGCCTCTTGTTGCGGCATAGTTCATATAGAATTCGTGTGAGCCTACTGTATATGACTCAACGCCGATACCGAAAACTTTGGACTCGACAGTATCGACAAGATACTTCGGGTCAATCTGCTCGGAAAGGATTTCATCGAGTGCATCCATAAGACGCTTTCTCGGACCTATGCGGTCGGAAGGCACATCCTTGTAGCCGTCGGGAATCCAGATATTGTTAACGCAGGTGATGCCGAGTTCTCTGCCGAAATACTCGCCGATTTTTCTCATTGCCTTGCAGTGGTCAATCCAGAAACGGCGTATTTTCTCATCGGGATGAGAAAGCGTAAGTCCGTCAGCGGCAAGAGGATGGGAGAAAAGAGTCGGGTTGATATCAAGACCGAGTCCTCTCTGCTTTGCAAACTCAACCCACGGTGCGAAGTGCTCGGGCAGGAGCTTGTCGCGGCTGACTTTTTCATCGCCTGTAACTGCATAGATAGCGTGAAGGTTGATTTTGTGAGCACCGGGCATAAGTGAAAGTGCTTTGTCGAGGTCTGCCATAAGCTCCTCGGCGTTGCGTGCCTTGCCGGGATAGTTGCCCGTAGCCTGAATTCCGCCGGAAAGCTCGCCGCTGCTTTCGAAACCGCCTACATCGTCACCCTGCCAGCAGTGCAGAGAAACACGCACGCTGTCGAGCTTTTCGATAACGGCATCGGTATCAATACCGATTGAAGCGTATATTTTTTTTGCTGATTCGTAACGCTCAGTCATAATTATTGCCACCTTATTTTAAAGTTAGGTATATATAATTAATAATATATATGTTTTCACTATTTGTCAAATATTTTTATAATAAAAAAGGAGCTGTAAAAAATTTTCGTTTTTTACAGCTCCTTTTGTTAGGGGATAGGAAAAAATGATGAAGAACGGACAAACCGAGCAAAATCAAGGCTTTAGCCTTGGTTTTGTTTGCCCGACGGCGTACAAAGGTACGCCGAGTGGCGAGGTTTGTTCGTAGCATAAAACATAAAATTCTTAACATTTTCTGCTTTTTAAAAATTATTTAGGGGTTCTGCAGGTATCATACTTGCTCGAACCCCTTGGTTTATCTTGTTTTGTGCGGTCTTCGCTTTTTTACATCCCCTATTGATGAATTATGATAGCTCGGTTGTCAGGCTTGAATCGGCTGCTTCGTCGGCAGTTGTCTGCGGCAACGGCTCGCTCGAAATTCTGATGCAGGTGTCGGTAATTATAAATGCAAAAACAAAGGTTATCAGAAGTAATATTGCATAAATAATTCCCATTCTTACCTTGCGTTTGAATTCCTGCTGGGCAAAGCTCTCCGTATGAGTTGATGTCGGGTTTTCCTCAACGGGATAATTCTTTTTAAAGCCGATAATCGGTCTTCGGTGAATTTCGGGCTCCGGTATTATCGGGCGGAAATCTTCACTGTCTTCGGCTGAGTGATTGTTTCGGTTGAGTTCGTTATCTGCCATTGGCGTCACCTCAAACAAAGAGCGACTGACCCGAAAGGCCTGCAAAGCCGAGAGAAATCAGTGCGATGTAGATAAACAGTGCGGGCTTGCCCTTGAAAGCGTTGCTCATGGTATCGTTTGATTTGATATAATCTTCAGCCGAGGAGATGAAAAGCACCGCGATAATGAATGCGATACCCGCACCAAGGCCGAAGCCGATTGACTCGGCAAGATTGAAAGCGGCACGGCGATTGATAATCGGCACTGCAAGTACAAGTGTGTTGACTGCCGCCATACCGATACGGTGCGTGTTCTTTTTATTGTGCTTTGCAAATATTACAGCTGCTGTGAATATAAGATAAATGACCGCGAGCACAACGCAGTAAATGCCGAGATGCTGTGCTGTGGTAAGGGAGTTGATTATATCAATTGAGTCGAGCGCACTGCACACCGCAGCTGTGGCACTTGTGAAAAATGCAACGAGAAGAGCGATAGGGAAAAAGTCCTTCGGCTTTGTTGCGATTCTTATTGCTTCGCTCATACCGAAGCCGCCGTTGAAAACAAGGTTTTGCAACAGCATTGCGAAAACAGAGGCGTTAAAAAATGCAAAAATCATTCGTCAACTTCCTCCTTTTTCGATTTTGTAAGAATATCGTCAATTGAGCGGTTCATAAGTGCATCAAGGTCTTCATCCGTGTCGGAATACGCAGAACTTTCAGTGCTGTCGTCAGCTCTTATGTCATCAATAGTCAAATCGGCAAAAGCTGCTTTGGGTTGCTCCTGAACAGGTTCTGTGCCGTCGGCTGTTGCTTCGTCATCCTGAACAGTGTCCTCAACAGGGGCTTCTTCAACAGGAGCTTCTTCCGCGGAGCTTTCTTCAACGGCAGCTTCTTCTGCAGGCTGCTCTGCTTCAACGGTCTGTTCTGGCTCGGTTGAGTATTCAGGTTCAGCCTGAGCGTCAGGTTCAGCTTTAACCTCTTCTGCGGCTTCTTGGTCGTCAGTCGGCTCGTTTGTGATTATTTCAAGCTCTTCAAGTGTGAAGGGCGATTCGTCTGCGATAAATTCGGGTATGATATCTGCTTGAGTCTTTATGGTTGTTTTTTCAGCAAGGACTTGCTGGCGGTTTTTCTTCTTGCTGCCCGGTTTGGGCTGCTTTTTGTCGAGATATTTCGGCCAGAATTTTGCAATCATTGTACGCAGGGCGGCACTTGCGAAACCAAGGATAAGAAAACCGCTGAACGGTAAAAGGAAACCGGTAATCGGAGGTGTTTTAAATATCACCTTTTCGAAAAGTGTACCGCTGCCGAGAAGTTCTCTGAAAAAGCCGACGATAAGCAACACTGCGGCGTAGCCGACAGAAGCTGTGACACCGTCGAGTAAAGCCTTGAGCGGCGAAATTTTAACGGCAAAACGCTCGCATCGGAGCACGTTGAGTGAATTGACAGCCATTATCGGCAGATAAATACCGAGTGAGCTGAAAAGCAGAGCGTTCATACGCTCGATAAGAATCATAAACGGTGAAACTATAGCTGCACCTAAAATAATATATATACCTATTCTTATCCATCGCGGAACAGATTTGAGGAAAAGGGAAGCGATAAGCTCGCTGAATATAATTATTACTGCGGAAACAGCGGCAAGCAAAGCAGCGTTTTTAACTGAAGTTGCCATAGCTACAACAGGGCACAGACCTACAGCCTGAACCAGTACGGGGTTGAATATGCCTGCGTTACGCATAAGCATACCGGGTGATTTATCATGAGCCATCGTTTATTCCTCCTTTCTGTTTTGTACGGATATTATCAGCCGAAAAGCTGTACCCAATAATATGTGTCGGTTGCGCTGTCATAGTAACAGCCTACACCTGTCTGGGTGAAACTTTTTGTAAGCATTAAGTTTTTATGGCCTTCGCTTTTTGCCCACGAGTCGGTAACTTCATCGGCTGTGGCATATCCCTTAGCCATATTTTCACCGGAAACACCGGGTGCAATAGTGTAGAAGAACGAACCGTCGGGCCTCATATGCGAATAGCTTACAGCGAGCTCTTTTGCTCTGGTGTCTGCTGCGGCAGAAAGCTCGGGTGAATAGCTGAGCTCGCCGAGACCCTCGGCAACACGGTATCTGTTTACGTTGGAAATTACCTTTTGCTCACTGTCCATATCTTCGATATCCGTAACGATATCTGTCGATTGTTCGGTTACATTCGGCTCAGTTACAACCGGTGCTGCTGTGGTGGGCGGTGAAGTTGTAGTGACAGGTGAGGTTGTAGTAACAGCGGTTGTTGCAGGAGCTGCGGTTGTTGCAGGAGCTGCGGTTGTAACTTTCGATGTGGTGCGAGGTGTGGTTGTGGTAACTTTGGTTGGTGCAACCGTGGTATTCGGGTGTGTGGTTGCATCGGTGCTTTGAACGGAATTGGTTGAAGATTCGTTTTCCGTTACTGTTTCTGTTGGGTTTTCGTTTGTTGTGTTGGTGTCAGTATCAGTATCAGTATCTGATTCAAGCTTTTCTATTTGCTCAAATTTCCGGCTTTCGGAGTGGGAGCTGTTGTCGTTTATGAGCTTACGGTCACACGAAACCAAGGTAATGCATATAATAGCTGTAGCCAGCAACGCAACAATAGTTTGCGAAATTTTCATGTACTCTTTTTCTTCCTTTTATTGAATATATTCATAAATGCTTTGTCGATGACGGGCCATGCGGCGTTTATAATAAGCACTGCGAAGCAGGCACATTCCTCAAAGGTGCCGAAGCGGCGCATCAGCATACAGGAAACACCTGCGGTAAAGCCGTAGAGCAAACGGCTGAGCGGATGTTTGGGCTGAGTGCTGTGCTCTGTAATAAGGAAAACAGCCGCAAAAATCATATATCCTGCACAAAGCTCAAGTACGAGCGATGAAAACAGATTGGTAACTCTCGGGAAACATATTGCCATGAGTGCGGCACCGGTAAGAAAGCCTGCGGTTGTAATAAAAAGCTTGGTGCGACGGATGAGTAAATATATCGCACTGCCGACAAGCACAATTATACAGCTTGCACCCATAGTACCGGGGAAGTTGCCTACTAGTATGTCGAGTGCTTTTACCGAACGAAGACTTACTGAAGTGTTTTGTGACAGCATTGAGGCAAGCGAAGAGCTGCCGGTGTTTGAAAGTGCTATGCTTATGGCGGATATACGCGGATAGTCAAAAATAAGGTTCGGGAAGCATATAGTTAAGAAAGAGAAGCCGGCAGCGGCAGGAGAAAACGGCAATTTTTCGGTCGAGCCGAAAGGTAACTTTGCAACAACGGTTGCAAACATACCGCCAACAGCAGGAAGCCATACAGGGGCATTGGCGGGAAGCATAAGTGCTATCAGGATACCGGTTACAACAGCGCTAAGGTCAGACACGGTTGAAGGGTGCCTGAGCACACGTCTGCCGATAAGTTCGCAAAGCACGCAGGTAATAACACTCACGCAGATAAGGCGTATTGCACCGAGACCGTAGAAATACCAGGAGCTGAGCATCGGCATCGCCAGCATGGTAAGCAAGTCCAGCTGAAGCGAGCGTGTTTTTTGGTATTTGTTTTGCTTTGCCATTTCCTTTCTCCTTTCCATTATTTATGCGTTGATTTTATGCAGTGTAAAGATATACGATATAGACAGGGGGAGTGCGCTATGAAAATTGAGCTTCTGACCGATGATTCCATTATTGTGGAGTTATCGGCAGACGATATGAAAAATTTAAACATCACCTATGAGGAGATGGATTATTCGAAAATTGAAACCAAGAGAGTTATTTGGACTATACTCTCTCGTGCGGGCAGGACGCTCGGGCGAGAAATAAACACCTCGGGCAGACTGCTCGTTGAAGCGATGCGCCGCGAATCGGGCGGTTGTGTGCTCTTCTTCTCCGTTGAGCAGGAAAAGGGCACTGCAAAACCAAAGAAATATCTTGTAAAAAAATCGGATTACATAGCCTGTGATTTTGATAATGTAACTGCACTTGTAAATTGTGCCGAAAGAATAAAATTTTCGGGTTTCACTGTTGAAAGCCGACTGTACAGAAGAGATAATAAGTACCGTTTGCTTGTGCGTTCGCAAACTTTGGTGACAGGTCTGCTGAAGCCCTGTCTTTCCGAGTTTGGCTTTGTAAGCGGTGAGGGTGCACTGCTCTATGCTCATACTTCGGAGCATTGGCAGTGCATCACCGAAAAAAATGCTGTGGAAAAATTAAGCTTTAAGCCTGGAAAAGGAGCATCATAAAGCCTGCTGCGCAAGCTGAGCCGATAACACCTGCGACGTTGGGACCCATAGCGTGCATAAGCAGGAAGTTGGTAGGATTAGCCTTCTTGCCTTCAACCTGCGCAACACGTGCTGCCATAGGTACGGCAGAAACGCCTGCGGCACCTATGAGGGGATTAACCTTGCCTTTGGTAATGATGTACATTACCTTGCCAAGGAGAACACCGCCTGCTGTTGAGAAGGAGAATGCTATAAGACCGATAACGATTATACCGAGTGTTTTGACCTGAAGGAACTGCTCACCGTTTGCGGTAGCACCGACAGTTACACCAAGCAGGATTGTTATAATGTTGCAAAGTGCGTTTTGTGATACGTCACTGAGTCTTTCGACAACGCCGCATTCACGGAAGAGGTTGCCTATCATCAGCATACCGATAAGCGGAGCTGTTGACGGGATAAGAAGAGCGCAGAGCACTGTAACGATAATCGGGAATACAATCTTTTCTGTCTTGCTTACCTGACGGAGCTGACCCATCTTGACTTCACGCTCTTTTTTTGTAGTAAGTGCGCGCATAATGGGCGGCTGGATAAGCGGAATAAGTGCCATATAGGAATACGCCGCAACCGAGATGGGAGCAAGCAGATGAGAAGCCAGCTTTGATGTTGTGAAGATAGCTGTCGGGCCGTCTGCACCGCCGATAATGGCGATTGAAGCGGCTTCTTCGGGCGTGAATTTGAAAAGTATTGCTATGATAAATGCGACGTAAATACCAAGCTGTGCCGCTGCACCGAGGAGCAAGCTTGAGGGGTTAGCGAGCAGAGGACCGAAATCGGTCATAGCACCTACGCCCATAAATATGAGGCAGGGGAAGATACTGCTCTTGACACCGGCATAAATCAGTCGCAAAACACCGTCATCATACCAGCGTGCACCGTCAACCTTTTGCGATAAATCCATAAGTCCTGCAGGGTCTGCCATAAGACCTGTTTCGGGCAGGTTTGCAAGCATCATACCGAATGCAATAGGCAGAAGGAGCATAGGCTCGAACTTTTTGACAATTGCAAGAAACAGAAGGCCGAATGAAACAACAAGCATAACGCCTTGCTGCCAGCCGAGGGCGGCAAAGCCGGAGCTTTCCCAGAGGCCTTCAAGTACACCTAAAAAATCCATAATATACTAAACCTCACTTCAGATAATTGCGAGGACATCGTCAGTTGCTACAACAGTGCTGCTGCCGACGAGAATCTGCTTGACAACACCGTCACACTCTGTAGTGATTTCGTTTTCCATCTTCATAGCCTCGAGGATGAAGAGCGTGTCGCCTGCCTTGACTGCCTGACCGACGTTACAAAGAACCTTGAGAATTGTACCGGGCATGGGAGAAACAACCTTGTTGCCGTCAGAAGCGGGAGCGGATACGGGTGCGGCTGCAGGAGCGGGAGCTGCAACAGGTGCGGGTGTTGCTGCGGGTGCTGCAACGGGTGCTGCAACGGGTGCAGGAGTTGTAGTTACAGTTGTGAATACGTTTGTGATAACTGCATCGGTCTCGTTGACCTCTACTTCGTAGCTTTTGCCGTTAAGATTTACGATATATTTCATTGTTTTTACCTAACCTTTCTTTTATTCTTCGATAAGCTTGATTGATTTGAAATCAAGACGCTCAAGCGGTATGCCTGACTGATGGCTTACCAGTGCCATTATGATTGCCACTGTGGGCTCGTCAATTACGTCCCAATCAAGTGACCTTATACGTCTGAAATCGAGCTTGTCAAGCGGAATACCTGTCTGGTGGCTGACAACTGCCATAGCTGTTGCGGCTGTAGGCTCGTCAACGCCGATAAGCTCAAGCGCGACACCTGCGTTGACGGCGGCTGCTTCCGTTACGGTTGAGGTTGTATCAGCAAGGCTTGTCTGTGATTTTACATTTGATGAAGTATCAGAGTCCGCCAGACTTTTCTGGTCCTTTGTTGACTTTTTGGATACCATTGCACTTACAAGACGTGAGAGCAAAAATACCAATACTGCCAACACGGCAAGCTCTGCCATAACAACGACTATACCGACACCGGAAACCATGAGAGCGTCAGTCAAGCCGAGTGCTTTTCCTGCTAACATTGATTAATCACTCCTTGATTTCCTGTATTGTATATTTGAATGTGTATTTTTCTTTTTCGGCTCTTTCTTCAAAGAATGCCTTTGCCTGCTGCGGGAATGCAATGTAGGAGAGTACATCCTCTTCACTGCGGGCAAGAGAACCGATTTCTTTCTTTGCAGCTTCAAAACCGGGCTCAAGTGTGTCGGCAAATCTGCCTGTGAAAGGCTGCTCATCGCCGAGGACAAGCTTCTGAAGGTCTTTACTTACCTTGCCGGGAGCCTTGCCGTATTCGCCCTTGATGTATGCCTTGACCTCTTTGGAGATGTTTTTGTATCTCTCGCCGAGGAGCACGTTGAAGGTAGCCTGAACACCGACCATCTGGCTCATGGGAGTAACGAGAGGCGGATAGCCGAGGTCCTCACGTACTCTGGGTGTTTCGGCAAGCACTTCGTCGAGCTTGTCAAGCTTATTCTGTGCGGTGAGCTGTGCAACAAGGTTGGAAAGCATACCGCCGGGAATCTGATATTCGAGAGCGTCTGTTTCAGTAGCCATAACTACGGGATTGAGCACGCCGCTTTCGAGGTATTTTGCACGAAGAGGCTTGAAATAAGCGTTGATTTTGGAAAGGACCTTTGAGTCGATATCAACGTTGTAGCCCTGATTCTTGAGTGCGTATACAAGAGTTTCCGTCGGAGGCTGTGATGTACCGCCGGAAAGGCTTGAAATAGCAGTATCGATAATGTCTGCACCTGCCTCAACAGCCTTCTGCAGTGTGATCATACCAAGGCCTGTTGTGGAATGAGTGTGGACAACAACGGGAAGCTTTACCGATGCCTTGATTGCCTTTACAAGGTCATAAGCCTCCTGTGGAGCAAGGATACCTGCCATATCCTTGATACAGATTGTCTGCACGCCCATTTTCTCGAAGCCCTCTGCAACCTTTACATAGTTTTCAATGTTGTGGATGGGGCTTGTTGTATAGCAGATTGTACCCGATGCGATTGCACCGCTCTTAAGAGTCTGGTCAACAGCTACCTCAACGTTGCGAAGGTCGTTGAGTGCGTCGAAAATACGGATGATGTCGATACCGTTTTCAACGCTCTTTGTAACAAACTTGCGTACAACGTCGTCGGGATAATGCTTGTAGCCGAGAAGATTCTGACCTCTGAGAAGCATCTGGAGCTTTGTGTTGGGACAAGCTGCCTTGATTGTGCGCAGTCTCTCCCACGGGTCTTCGTTGAGGTAACGCAGACAAGAGTCGAATGTTGCGCCGCCCCAGCATTCAAGCGAATAGTAACCGGCTTTATCTAGTTCGCTGAGGATCTCCTTGAAGTCGGAGATAGGCATTCTTGTGGCGATAAGTGACTGATTGGCGTCACGAAGTACGGTTTCAGTGAACTGAACAGTTTTTGTCTTTGCCATATTATTCCTTTCAGGGTGTGGAATCATCTCTTTCAAAAAGCATACAAATTCTCACCCATTTTAATGATATTTTATCTCTACTATATTATCCTTTTTATCATCAAATTGCAAGCGGTTTGCAATAAATTTATTGCCTTTTAAGTATAATCTGCATTATGACGGATATTGCTCCGAATATTCCCATTAAATTGTAAAATATTTATTAATTTTTAATTATAATCTTGATATTTATTTGATTTTTATTATAATAAAAATTAGCTAAGTTAGATTTCCCTTCAAAATATACATAAGGAGCGAAAACAAATGCCTGAATTTACTTACAACATCGTAGAAACACTTGGTGTCCTTTCCGAAACAGCAAAGGGCTGGACAAAGGAGCTCAACCTCATCAGCTGGAACAACAGAGAGCCTAAGCTCGACATCCGCGAGTGGGCACCCGAGCACGAGAAGATGGGCAAGGGCGTTACTCTCACAGAGGAAGAGGCTAAGGAAATCCTCAAGATTCTCGCTCAGCGTTACGAATAATATATCGTAATTTTTAAATTAACTTAAAAGCAACGCTTGGCAGACCTGTATGGGTGTGCCAAGCGTTGCTGTGTTTTGTGTCGGATTATAGTTTGTAACTGATGGTTGGGCTGCACCTGTGCCAATTACTTTATATCAACATTTATATAATTCGGAGCGTAGCGACCCTTAATTGCGAATTGCGCATTACGAATTGCGAATTGTTTACCCTCAATAAACCATAATATGATGCAGCAAAAAGCGTACGGCAACCAATACCGTACGCTTTTTTAATCAAGCAAATCTGCAATTATTGAGTTGGATACAAGGAAGCCCCGGGGAGTAAGACTGATTGAATTTTCGTTTACCTTTGCCATACCGTTTTGCTCGAATTTCCTTGCTCTTTCAAGCATTTCGGGCGGTATTTCAAAGCCGAAACGTGCTTTGATATTTTCGTTTTTCAAGCCTTCTGCAAGCCTTAAACGGAGCATTACGTACTCATCAAAGCTGCCGCCTTCGCCATCCTGAATCGGCTCGGGATTTTCGATGAATTTATGTATATCACGCTCAAAATAGAAGCGTTTTCCGCCCCAAAATGAGTGCGCCGAAGCACCAAGGCCGAGGTATTCGCGGCAATCCCAATAAATGAGGTTATGGCGGCTTTCATAGCCGGGTACGGCGAAATTTGATATCTCATACTGCTTGTAGCCGTAGTCTGCAAGAAATTCGCAGGCGGCGAGGTAAATATCACAGCATTCGTCTTCACCCGGCAGATTAAGCAGCTTTTCGACCTTTGCAAAGGGTGTATCCTGCTCGATTTTGAGCAGGTAACTGCTTACGTGCTTTGCACCGCTTTCGGCACAAAAATCGACGCTTTTTCTCAGGCTGTCAACCGTTTGATGCGGTATTCCGAGCATCAGGTCAAGCGAAACATTGTCGATTCCCGAGGCATATACAAGCCTGAGAGCATTTTTTACTTGCTCTTCATCTGCTTGTCTGCCCAGTGATTTCCGCTCACTCTCGATGATAGACTGCATACCCATCGAGATGCGGTTTGCCCCCGATTTGGCAAGCAATTCCATATCCTTTATATTCCAGTTTCTGCACAAATCCGACGGATTGCACTCCACCGTAACCTCACAATCGGGTGTGCGGCTGATATGGTTTAATATTTCCGCAAGCCTTTTGCTGCCGAGCAAAGAGGGCGTGCCTCCGCCGAAATAAACGGTAGAAAATGCACTGCCCAAATTCTCAGTATATAATATAATGTTTTTAATAATAGCGGCGGTATATCTGTCCTTGAGCTCATCTGATGCTACAAGCGAGTAAAAATCGCAATACGGGCACTTTGATGAGCAAAAGGGCACGTGGATATACAGCCCCGGTGACTCAGTTATCATCATCAAGCTTGAGCACAGCCATAAACGCCTCCTGCGGTACTTCGACAGTACCGAACTGGCGCATACGCTTTTTACCTTCCTTCTGCTTTTCAAGCAGCTTTTTCTTTCGTGTGATGTCGCCGCCGTAACACTTGGCAAGAACGTCTTTTCTCATTGCCTTTACGGTTTCGCGGGCGATAACCTTGCCGCCGATTGCAATCTGAATCGGAATTTCAAACATCTGACGCGGAATGTTATCCTTGAGCTTTTCGGCAATCTTTCTTGCTCTGCCATAAGCCTTGTCAGAGTGGATGATAAATGACAGTGCGTCAATTACGTCACCGTTGAGAAGTACGTCGAGCTTGACAAGCTTTGAGGGTTGATACTGTGCCAGCTCATAGTCAAACGAAGCGTAGCCTCTTGTGCGTGATTTGAGCGTGTCAAAGAAATCGTAAATAATTTCGTTGAGCGGAAGCTCATAGTGAATGTCAACACGGTCGCTGGAAATGTATGTCATATCCTTGAAAGTACCGCGTCTGTCCTGACAAAGCTCCATAATTGCACCGACATAGTCGTTGGGTGCGTAGATATGAGCATTTGTCATCGGCTCTTCGCAATCGGTGATGATTGCAGGGTCAGGATAATTGGTCGGGTTATCAATCTCGAGAATTGAACCGTCGGAAGTGTGAATTTTATAGATAACGCTCGGAATTGTTGTAACAAGGTCGAGGTTATATTCACGTTCAAGTCGCTCCTGAATAATCTCAAGGTGGAGAAGGCCGAGGAAGCCGCAGCGGAAACCGAAGCCGAGAGCGCCTGATGTTTCGGGCTCGTACGAAAGAGCGGCATCGTTGAGCTGTAATTTCTGCAGTGCATCACGAAGTGACTCGTAATCTGCGCCGTCTGCAGGGTAAACACCGCAGAAAACCATCGGATTAACCTTGCGGTAGCCGGGCAGAGGCTCGGTTGCAGGGTTTTCGGCTGTGGTTACAGTATCACCTACGCGTGCATCGCCTACGGTTTTGATGGATGCGGTGATGTAGCCTACTTCGCCTGCGGTAAGCTCGTCTGTCGGCTCAAGTGAGGTTGCACGCATATAGCCTACTTCAACAACGGTAAACTGTGCACCTGTAGCCATCATTCGCATTGTGTCGCCGGCTTTGATTTTACCGTCCATAACACGCACGTATACAATAACACCGCGGTAGCTGTCGTAAATTGAGTCGAAGATAAGTGCACGAAGCGGCAGGTTTTCGTTTGCCGTAGGTGCAGGGATATCCTGTACGATACGCTCGAGCACCTGTTCTACGTTTTCGCCTGTCTTGGCAGAAACACGCGGTGCGTTGGAGCAATCGAGACCGATAATGTCTTCAACCTCTGCCGCAACTCTTTCGGGGTCTGCGGCAGGCAGGTCGATTTTGTTGATTACGGGCACAAGCTCAAGGTTGTGGTCAAGTGCAAGGTATGTGTTGGCAAGTGTCTGTGCCTCGATACCCTGAGATGCGTCGACTATAAGAATTGCACCGTCACACGCTGCGAGTGAACGTGAAACCTCGTAGTTAAAGTCGACGTGACCGGGTGTGTCAATGAGGTTGAGCTCGTACTCCTGACCGTCTTTTGCTGTGTAGTTAAGCTTAACGGCATGAGCCTTGATTGTAATACCGCGCTCACGCTCAAGGTCCATATTGTCCAGAAGCTGTGCAGTCATATCACGCTTTGCAACAGATTCCGTAATCTCGAGCAGTCTGTCCGCAAGAGTTGACTTGCCGTGGTCGATATGTGCGATAATCGAAAAGTTACGTATATTTTCCTTGGGTACTGACAAAGAGTTCACCTCTTAATTATGTTTCTTTTTGTGATGGTGCTGTTTCTTCTGCTTGGGCATTTTGTATTCATCCATATCGATAAGCATAAATGCACCTGTCCAGAGTGCGATGAATATGAAGATAAAGAGAGCTACGAGTGTAGCGTCGGTAAGCTGAATCGCCATCGGTTTGACAAGCGCGCCGACAGCATCACCGATGCCGCCGATAAAGAATGTGACAATTTTGAGTATTGTTGAATCCGAGCCGGCAGCCAGCGCATTGATTATTTTGTCAATACCGACAGTGCCGTCAATAATCAATGCAGATGACTTGCTGAATGATGACATAAATCCGATTGTGCAAGCGGCACCGGAGAGTGAAAGAATAAGGTTTGTCTTACGTGCGTTTGTGAAGGCAGAGCATATGAAAACCGCAATGACCATCAGGAGCATAAGCGCGAGGAAGACACCTGTTACGATAAGAGGATTCTTAAGGGGAGCGAGAACAGCTTTAAGTTCTTCGCTCATCTGGATTTCTTTTACGCTACTGAAATCTATGCCCTTGAGAAACTCATTGTAAATTTCATTGAGTGAGAATTCATCGTCTAAAAAAATGACTGAAAAATCTATGACTACATGAATTATCTTTATAAACCAAAGAGCAGGAAATATGAGGAGAGCCGAAAGCGCGGCAACAACTCTGTAAAGTATTTTCATTTATCTGCACCTGCTTTCTATTATTTCCATGAGGAGTTAAGGGCAACCGTACGGTTGAAGATGATATTGTCTTCGGTTGAGTCCTTATCTACGCAGTAGTAGCCCTGACGCATAAACTGGAATGTGTCACCGGACTTGAGGCCTTTGAGACCGCCTTCGATTTTACAGCCTGTGAGGACTTTAAGTGAATCGGGATTGAGGTCTGCATCGCTCTCGGGTGTTTCAGCGTTGTAAAGTCTGTCATAGAGGCGTACCTCTGCATCGATGCAGTCGTCTGCACTTACCCAGTGGAGTGTGCCCTTGACCTTACGGCCGTCGGGCGAGTTGCCGCCCTTGCTTGCAGGGTCATATGTGCAGTGCAGGCAGGTTACGTTACCGTTTTCGTCGGTGTCGTAGCCTGTGCAGGTTGCAAAGTATGCACCCTTGAGTCTTACCTCGTTGCCGGGGAAGAGACGGAAATACTTCTTGACAGGCTCAATCATAAAGTCGTCGCGCTCAACATAGATGTTGCGTGAGAATGTTACTTCACGCTTGCCGAGCTCGGGCTTATCGGGGTGAACATCAACCTCGATTGTTTCTGACTGACCTTCGGGATAGTTGTCAATAACAACCTTGAGCGGGTCGAGTACAGCCATTGCACGCGGTGCGTTTGCGTTGAGGTCATCACGCACACAAGCTTCAAGCAGGCCGTAGTCAACAACACTGTAAGCCTTGGATACGCCTACTCTGTTGATAAATTCGCGCACTGCAGCTGCAGGATATCCTCTGCGGCGCATACCGCAAAGTGTTACCATTCTCGGGTCATCCCAACCGCTTACGATGCCTTTTTCAACGAGCTCAAGGCACTTACGCTTACTTGTCTGGCAGTAGTTTACGTTAAGACGTGCAAACTCAATCTGTCTGGGCGGCTCTTCGAAACCGATCTGCTCAAGGAACCAGTTGTAGAGAGGTCTGTGGTTTTCAAACTCAAGTGAGCAGAGTGAATATGTTACCTTCTCTCTTGCATCGGAGAGAGGATGGGCAAAGTCATACATCGGATATACGCACCACTTGTCGCCTGTCTGGTGGTGGCTGACATGAGCAATACGGTAAATAACGGGGTCACGCATATTGATATTGGGCGATGCCATATCGATTTTAGCTCTGAGCACACGCTCACCGTTTGCAAATTCGCCGTTTGTCATACGTGCGAAAAGGTCGAGGTTTTCTTCGACCGAGCGGTCGCGGTACGGGCTGTTTTTACCGGGCTCTGTAAGAGTACCGCGGTATTCTCTGATTTCGTCTGCACTCAGGTCGCATACATATGCCTTGCCGTCTTTGATGAGCTTGATTGCACACTCATAAATAAAATCAAAGTAGCTTGAAGCGTAAAGGCACTCGTTCCACTTGAAACCGAGCCACTCAATATCCTCTTTGATAGCGTCAACATACTCAACGTCTTCCTTTGAAGGATTGGTGTCGTCAAGACGGAGGTTACAAACGCCGCCGTATTTTTCAGCTGTGCTGAAATCTATGCAGATAGCCTTTGCGTGGCCTATGTGCAGGTAACCGTTGGGTTCAGGTGGAAAACGTGTCTGGACACGGGTATTGACACCTGCGGCCAAATCTTCATCGATAAAATCGTGAATAAAATTTGATACTGATACTTTTTCTTCTTCCATTGTTAGTTACCTCCGTGTATTAAAGAGTTGAAATAGCATTGTTGATTCTTGCTGTTACTTCGTCCTTGCCGAGAAGCTGCATGATTGCGCACAGGTCGGGTGTGTTGGAGCGTGAAGTAACTGCCATTCGGATTACGCCCGAAACGTCGCCTACGTGGCCTTTGTATGCTTCGGGATTCTTCTTGTATTCCTTTACGTTGGGTGTGAAGCCGAGAGGCTCGCACATATCCTTAATCTTTGCAAACCAAGCGTCCTTATCGTCTGCAGGGTCATAGATTTCGAGATACTTGCCCAGTATTGCCTTTATATCATCTGCTGCAAGCTTTTCGTCAAATCTGACGTCAGCAGTATAAAGCTCGTTGTAGAAGTAGCTGACAAATGCCTTGACTTCGCTCCACTTTGCAATATCCTTACGGGGTTTGGGACCTTCACGGTCGATATTGAGCACTGCTGTGGAGAATGCAGGGTCAGCTGTAAAGATTTTGTTGAAGTCTGCATCAAACTCTGCCGACCATTTTGCAACGTTTTCGTAAACCTGAGATGCACTCATAACAGAGATTACGTTCTTGCTTACGTCGTTGAGTTTGATGAGGTCAAACAGACACCCGCTGATGCTCATCTTCTTGAGATTGAAGGGGAACTTTGAGATATCCTCCTTCGGGTTTGCTCTGCGCCAGTCTTCAAAGTTGGAGTTGATGAGTGTGAGC
>JAZQVR010000012.1:0-10036 GCA_045631965.1 Acutalibacteraceae bacterium | reverse complement strand
GAAAGATTGTGGGTGTTATGGCTGTTTCTTTTATTGAACAGAAGAAAGTTGAGATATTAGGAATTGCGGTTGATTTATCTGCTCGTGGCAAAGGCATTGGTTCTTATATGATAAAACAAGTGATAAATAATTATGATTTATTGTCTGTATATGCTGAAACGGATAATGATGCCGTCGGTTTTTATCAGAAGAACAATTTTAGTATTACAGAATTCTCTGAAATTTATGACGGTGAAACGGTTATCCGCTACAAATGTGAATTAACCCAATTCCAATAGGTCGAACAGTTAGGAAAATAAGAAATTGACAGTATTTATGCCAATGTTAACTTGCGTTGCTTGCAGCAACGGTGCTTCTGTGGCAAAATAAAAGCAGCCAAGAACGAGGAGGTACAATTATGCTTAACGAAAATATTAAAGCCTTGCGTAAAACAAAAGGACTCACACAAGATGAATTGGCAATCAGATTAAATGTGGTTCGGCAAACGGTATCTAAATGGGAAAAAGGTCTTTCTGTACCAGACGCAGAAATGCTTCAGAGAATAGCTGAAGTGTTTGAGGTCAATGTTAGCCAATTGTTAGGCACACCTATTAATCAAAACGAAAATATAGATGTCATCGCAGAGCAGCTATCCAGAATTAATGAGCAGTTGGTTGTGAAAAATAACCGCAGCCGCAAAATATGGAAAACCATTGGCATCATTCTTGCCATTATCATTGCAGGACAGCTGCTCTTGGTTGCTCTGAGCATTACAGCATATAAGAGTTACGAAGTAGGCACGGATACCTACGAAGAGTATGTAGAAGAATTTGTTGACGACTAAACAGTTAGATAAATTCCAATTTATCGAACTGACAGCAACTGATAGTTGCTTGTTCAATATAACATTCAGTGATAGAATAACACTGAGGTGATAACAATATGGAAACTAAAGATATTATTCTTGAACTGAGAACTAAAAAGGGATTATCGCAGGATGAGCTTGCAGAAAAAGTTTTTGTAACCCGTCAGGCGGTGTCACGCTGGGAAAACGGTGAAACCACACCCAACACGGAAACCCTGAAGCTTTTATCAAAGCTGTTTGACGTATCTATCAACACACTTTTAGGCTCGCCCTGCCAGTTGGTTTGCGGATGTTGCGGAATGCCGCTGAATGATGCCGACATCAGCAAAGAAATCAACGGCACTTTTAATGAAGAATACTGCAAATGGTGTTATGCCGACGGTGATTTCACCCTTGATTATTGGAAACAGTATTCACACATCGGCGGCAAGGAAATGTTTGAGGAATTCAAAAAGAAAATCGTTGACGAAATCAACACTCTTCTCAATATCGAAGGCTTGCCGAAAGTTGAAAACCTTAATGTTTTATCAGGCAGTTTCGTAAATCTTGAATACCGACTCCCAAACGGTCAGGCTGCTAAATTCCTTGATGACAAAGCAACCTACCTCGGCAGTCAGTTGGAGTGTGAATTCGGCGGCGACAGATGCTTCGGCATCGTGGCAAATATGGACTTCATCCTTGTATGCACCTATGAAGAAAACGGCGAAAACCCCGAATTGGTTATGTATAAAAAGAGATAACAACCGTACAAGCAACAGCATTTTGCTGTTGCTTTTTGTTTTATTGCATTTGCATCGTCATCAACAATAATCTACAAAAATCCATTCGTCAATATTACCAAAACCTTTCACCATTGGTTGTGCAATATCTCCCAATCGTCATCTTGACTTCGGCCTGAAAATCAGTATAATTTACTTTCGGTAACACAATAAATTTAACGCAATTTCATTCAGAGGTACTTATGCAGAATTACGTCACATTACTCGGTCACGCATTAGGTTTTATTTCCGTCGCATTGTTCTTTTACTCCTACCAGCGCACACAGAAAAGCAAGATAATGATTATCCAGACTGTTGCAACAGCTTTGAGCTGTGTGCAGTATCTTCTTATAGGTGCGACTTCGGGTTTTGCTTTGAATATTGTATGCATTCTCCGTAACTTTGCATTCTATTACCGCGAAAAAAATAATAAGACAGACCTTGTAACACCTGTCGCTTTTGCAGTGGCTATGGCAGTTGTAAGCTGTTTCTCTTGGGAAGGCATTCACTCGCTGCTCATAACCCTCGGCCTTGTTGTAAACACTGTCTGCATGGGTATATTCGATGCAAAGAGATTCCGCAAGACAATACTTATCTCATCATCGCTGATTCTTATTTACAATATCTTCGCACTCTCATACAGCGGTATGCTCAGCGAATCAATTTCGCTGCTTTCGGTTGTTATAGGTATCATCCGCTACAGAAACACAACCGCAAAGCCGATTAACACAGCCGAAAAAATCGCCGCTTAACAATCCGCGAACGTACACAAGACAACGTAGTGATCGGTCTTTGACCGCTCCGCAAAACAAAGCAATAAAAAGCCGGGAAGATTGCAAGCAAAATCTTCCCGGTTTTCGTTTTTTATCATATTAAATCTTGTGCGTTTGCCGTGTTTTTGTCCTCTCGAGGTACCTTTCAAAGGACACGGCAACACGTCACCTTTCCCGATCTTTTTTACAAGCCCGTATGCCGTCCTTGTCTTTTTTAAAAATTCGTGATATAATCCTTAAAGTTCAGATTAAACTTTACAGAAAGTGAGTTCAATATGAAAAAATCCAACGTAGCAGCACTTATTCCCATCGGAGTATTCATAGCATTATATTTATCGCTGGGAATTATTTTTGAATACATTATGAAAATCCCTATGGGTTTCTACAATGTACCCGTTATCGTAGCTTTTCTTGCAGCACTGCTTGTTGCTGTGCTGCAGACAAAGGGCATTTCTCTCGACAAAAAGTTTGAGCTTATGGGACAGGGTGTCGGCGACAAAAACATTATAACTATGCTTATAATATTTATGCTTGCAGGTATTTTTGTAGGCGTTGTCGGCAGAGATTCCGCAGAAAGCGTAGCATATTTTATGCTTTCAATCACTCCGCCGAAGCTTGCGGTTGCAGTGCTTTTTGTTATCAGCTGTTTTGTTTCTACCGCTATGGGCACATCCGTCGGTACAATTACGCTGATTACGCCTATTGCCGTAGCAATTTCCGAAGGCTCCGGGTTTTCGCTTTCTCTTTGCGTAGGCACGGTTGTCGGCGGTGCTATGTTCGGCGATAATCTCTCATTTATCTCTGACACTACAATCGCCGCTTGCAACGGTCAGGGCTGCAGGATGAAAGACAAATTCCGTACAAACTTTGCGGTTGTTGTACCTGCCGCTGTATTGACTCTTGCTCTTATACTTGTTTTATCTTTCAATTCCGATGTTGCACCGATTGTCAGCAAAGATTATAACCTGATTCAGATTCTGCCTTATGTGCTTGTGCTTATATGCGGAATTATCGGCATAAATGTATTTCTCACCCTGCTTATCGGTATTGTTTCGGGCAGCGTTATAATACTTGCAACCGGAGCAATTGCTTTCCCTGATTTACTCGGCAATATGGGAACAGGCGCAGCAGGTATGTTTGAAACGTCAATGGTTGCCGTACTCGTGGCTGCACTTTGTGCACTAATCAAGCACAACGGCGGATTTGACGCACTTCTCAACGGAATCCGCAAGGTTTTCAAGGGCAAAAAAAGCGGCCAGCTCGGTGTCGGTCTTTTGGTAGGACTTATGGACATTGCCACCGCCAATAATACGGTTGCTATAGTTATGGCAAACCCGATTGCAAGCGAAATGGCAAAGGATTTCGATATTACTCCGCGAAAAACAGCATCAATCCTCGATACTTTCTCCTGCATTTTCCAGGGCATTCTGCCATACGGTGCACAGATTCTTGTCGCACTTTCTGCCGTAAATACATTGGGATACAAGCTGACGGCATTCCAGATTATTTCAAACCTTTTCTATCCAATGTTCCTTCTGGCAAGTTCACTTTTATTCATATTCATAATTCCCGAAAAAAAGAAAAAGGCGTAATTTCACTATAACACCTTTAACAGCAAACGGAAATATAGAACGATTTTTATTTTCTATGTTATCCTATAAAATAAGAATCAATTATACAAGCCCTGTTCAATTCTAAATTGAGCAGGGCTTGTACCTTTAGTGAATAAATCTTAATCATTTACTGCGTATATTTCAAAAGGGATTTTCGTCTAATTCTCTTTCAATCTCCTTCATCAATTCACTTGCTTTGATTCCCATAGCATTTGCTATTTTATAAAAGGTTTCCATAGTGGGCTTTCTTGTACCCCGTTCGATTGCACTCAAATGAGTTCTGCCGATATCTGCAAGTCCGCTGACCACCTCTTGAGACAACCCTTTCTTTTCTCTGATGCGTTGTATTACTGCACCAACTATTATTGAATCCAACAAAATTACACATCTCCTTACAATAAATTGTAAGACGAAAACATAAGCCTTATGAACACATATGTTGACATTTGAATACAAATGTGTTACTGTTTTTTTTGCAAATACAAATTAAAGGAGATTTATTATGAGAAAGCTTATTCAAAAAAGTCTGTCAATACTGATAATACTGACGATTATGCTGTGTTCATTATCTGTCGGTATGATTGTACAGGCGGCCGACTATTTCCAATACGGCGATGCATCAAGCGGCGGCAGACTGCAATATATGATTTTAAGTGCATCTACCGTAAGCGTAAAAAGCTTACCATCCGGCGGAATGCCCTCAAACGGATACATCAATATACCTGCCAGTGTAAACGGATATACTGTTGTCGGCATAGCAAACAGTGCGTTTGCCAACAAAAATATTAAGGGTGTCAACATACCCGGTACTGTTACTTATATTGATGAACTCGCTTTTTACGGCTGTGATTATTTAACAAGCGTTTTCATTCCTGCCAGTATTACAACCATAGGTTCGCAAGCATTTTCTGCTTCCGGACTCCAAAGCGTCAGCGTTCCTCATTCTGTAACAAGCTTAGGTAAAAGTGCATTTTCACACTGTACCGGTTTAACAAGTGCAACCATAGGCGACGGTGTAACTTCACTTTCTGAAACATTCAACTATTGCTCCAACCTTTCAAGTGTTACTTTAGGCGAAAACATTAAAACCATCGGCTCATACACCTTCGGTAATTGTACCAGCCTCACAAGTATAAAAATCCCATTCAGCGTTACCACAATTAACTATGCATTTTATAATTGCAGTTCATTAAAATCAATTTATATTCCTCATACCGTTACAAGTATAAGCGGTAAGAGCTTTTATAATACAACTAAGCTGACTGATGTTTATTATTCCGGTAATATGACTCAGTGGGATGCCATCAGCATAGAAGACGGTCCTTATGTAAACGATAACGAACTGTTGCTTGAAGCCTACATTCACTATAACAGCTACTCTCACCGCGACCATTCATACAATACCGTCGTAAACATTAAAGAAACCTGCACTTCAAGCGGTTCATATACCCACACATGTACAAAGTGCGGCTACAGCTACAAGGAAACCAAGAGTGCTCTTGGTCACAACTATACTCCGTGGCAAATAGTAACAGCTGCAACCTGCACAGAAAACGGCAGCCAAAAACGCTCCTGTACGCGCTCCGGCTGTACATATACCGAGACCGCCGTCATAACCTCCCCCGGACACGACTGGCAAACTGAATATACAGTTGACATACCGGCAACCTGTACAGCAGACGGCTCGGAATCAATCCATTGTTCACGCTGCAATTATACTAAAGACTCGCGTGTGATTCCTTATACCGGCCACGATCTCAGCGAATGGGGAACAGTATTTGAGCCTACCTGTTCAAACAACGGTGAGGAACGCAGAAGCTGCTCAAAGTGCGATTATTATGAATCAAACCCAATCCCCAAGCTTGATCACGACTGGAGCGACGAATATACCATCGACTCCAATCCCACATGTACAGAAGAAGGTTCAAAGTCACTCCACTGCTCACGCTGTGATGAAACGTCAAGCCAAACCGCTATTCCTTTCCTCGGCCACTATTGGGAAAACGAATACACAGTTGATAAAGAGCCGACCTGCACAGAGGAAGGTTCAAAATCAATCCACTGTTCTCGCTGTGATGAAAAAAGTGATATCACCGTTATTCCCGTATTGGAACACGATTGGGAAGATGAATACACAACCGATAAAGAGTCCACCTGTACAGAAGACGGTTCAAAATCAATTCATTGTTCAGATTGTGATGCAAGAGATAACGTAACTGTAATCCCTGCAGCTCACAAACCCGACAACTGGCAGGTATCCGAAGAACCTGATTGTACAAAAGTCGGCGAAAAAGTAAAGATTTGTACTGTATGCACAGAGGTTGTTGAAAGAGAAGCTATCGCTATGCTTGACCATATACACGGCGATTGGGAAATTACTCTTGAGCCCACTACAGCTTCTGAAGGATTTAAGGTTAAGCGTTGCGTTAATTGCGATACAGTTGTCGCTGAAAGCTCAATACCTAAGTATGAGACTGCTTTGAGCATTAAAAAGCCATCCGTTTCTTCTGTAAACTACGGCGATACTTTGGTTCTTTCTGCCGAAGCAACCAATCTGCCCCCTGATGCACATATAAAATGGACTTGCGAAGGTAACGGCGTAACGATTTCGGTTTCAGAGGATACATTTGAGTGCCGCATAACTTCCGTTGGTACCGGTAAAGTTACCGTAACAGCAACTGTTGTTGATGAATATGATGAGCCGATGACCGATGACAATGCACAGGAATTTACTGATGTAATAAATATTTCATCAAATGGCGGTTTCTTCCAGAAGCTCATTTCATTCTTCAAAAATCTGTTTGGAATGAACAGAATAATTTACTGATATTAAAATAAAACGTACCATTCGTATTGAATGGTACGTTTTATTTTAATCCTAAGTTTTAATATCACTCTTGCTAACTCAAAGCTTTAATGATACAATTTCAGCATAGAGTTATTTTAAAAGGAGATATAAAAATGAACAAGCTTACCGATTCTTTTGTGCTCAGCAACGGTGTAAACGTGCCTTGTGTCGGTTACGGCACATATCTTACCCCCGACGGTGAGGTTGCAAAAAATTCTGTTATTGAGGCCATCAATGCAGGCTACCGCCACATAGACACTGCTTTTATATACGGCAACGAAAAAGCTGTCGGTGAAGGTATCAAAGCCTCAGGTATCAGAAGAGATGATATATTTGTCACCACAAAGCATTGGATTACTATGCGCGGATACGAAAAAGCAACCGAGGCAATCGATATCTCGCTCAAAAATTTAGGGCTCGATTATCTCGACCTTTACCTCATCCACTGGCCTTGTGTTGAGAAAGTATCGCCCGATTGGAAGGATATAAACGCTTCTACCTGGAGAGCATTTGAATATGCATACAAGAGCGGAAAAATCCGTGCCATAGGTGTTTCCAATTTCCAGAAGAAACATTACGACGCATTGGCTGAACGCTGTGACATAAAGCCTATGGTAAATCAGATTGAGTTCCACCCGGGTTACACACAGCCCGAAACAGTAGCCTATTCGCAGGAAAACGGAATGCTTGTTCAGGCGTTCAGTCCTCTTGGCTGCGGAGCTGTTCTCGGCGACAAAACACTCGCCGCAATTGCAAAGAAGTACAACAAGAGCGTTGCTCAGATATGCCTGAAATTTGTTCTGCAGTCAGGTCTTAACGTACTCACAAAGTCGGTTACACCTGCAAGAATAATTGAGAATGCCGATATTTTTGATTTTGAGCTCACCGCCGAAGATATGGTGACCATCAACGCAATGCCTGAACTCGGATTTACAGGCTGGCTTCCCGAAAACGCCCCTGCAGATGCTTTATAAAATCAATATATAGTCAATTAAACGGACACTCAGCGGGTGTCCGTTTAATTGTTTTTATAGCAAATATCTGCTTTATTCGCGCAGGTTGTTAACTTTATTTTAATAATATATTGACAAATTATGAATAAAAAGATATACTGAAGCTACAAATCCACAAAAGGAGGATGTAACTTATGAAAAAATACAGCAAGCTTTTCGCTCTTCTCCTCGCACTCCTTATGGTTCTCTCTCTTTTCACCGCCTGCGGCGACAAAAAAGACGACGACGATGATGAAAAGAAAGAAAAAACCAGCGAAACAGCAGAAGACAACGAAAACAGCACAACAGAAGAAGAAACCACAACAAAAGTCGGCAACAAAATAGAAATCATAACCATGGACAGCGAGCAGGAAGAATCTGCCAACAGCACTGCTGCTACCACAAGGAGAGCAGCCGAAACAACAAGAAGAGCTGAAACTACAAGAAAGCCCGAAACTACAAGGCGAGAAGAAACAACAGCACCGCCCGCAAACACGGCAAAAGATGTACTTGTCGGCGACTGGGAAACAGAATTTGTAATCGAAGGCTTGTCATTTTTCGTTGTATTCAACTTCCGTAATGACGGCACCGTAAAAACATCCTACCCCAGATCAAACTACGACCAGATGATTAATCAGGTTGTAAGTATGACATTGGCAGACGTTTCAGATGAAGAAATTGCCGCCGAAGGTTTTACAAGCAGGGAAGAAGCTGAAGAATACATCAAGGAAATGCTCATTGAAGAGATACCCTATGCCGATATAGCAAACGAGTTTGATATATCCGGCACATGGAATCTTAACGGTGACACGCTTACAATCACCCTTGAAGGCGAGTCGGAAACAGCCGAAACAAAGCTTTCCGAAGGTAAAACAACCTTCACTGTAATTGACGAAGACGGCGAAACACTCAACTTCAGAAAAATCAGATAAAACAAAAAACAAAATGCACCGTCGGGTGTTCAAAAAGCACCCGACAATGTTTA
The DNA here is from genome assembly GCA_045631965.1 of Acutalibacteraceae bacterium. Taxonomy (GTDB): domain Bacteria; phylum Bacillota; class Clostridia; order Oscillospirales; family Acutalibacteraceae; genus UBA8612. The sequence goes on along the minus strand of JAZQVR010000012.1, from coordinate 1,223 downwards.
TACATTGACAAAACCAAAATATAGAATTATACTTGTAATATCTTCTTAATATTGCATTTGAAAGAGGGAAATCTTTTATGAAACAGTCAGGTAAATTGACGTCTCTTGTTCTTGTACTTATTATGATTCTTTCAATTTTTACAGCTTGCAGCGTCAACAAAAAAAGCGATGATGATGGCGGCAAAAAAAAGAAGGAAAGAACCAGCGAAACGGAAGAAAGCACAACTGAAATTCCGGAAGAAACCACAACAGCAAACACTAACAGAATAGAATTCATCACACTCCCTGACATCCTCGGGGAAACTACCGACGCAGCTGAAGCCGAAACTTCCGTACTCTCTACAACCAGGCTTCCCTCTACTCAACCTGCTACAGCAAGGCCTTCCACCACAGCAAGGCCTTCCACCACAGCAAGGCCTTCCACCACAGCAAGGCCTTCCACCACAGCAAGGCCTTCTACAACTGCAAGGCCTTCTACAACTGCAAGGCCTTCTACCACAGCAACACCTAACCCAATAACACCTGAAACAATGCCTCCTGTAACAAGGCCTACTACTACAACACCTGCCGCAACCGCTGAAGATTTACTTATCGGTAAATGGCTCGCAACATTTGAAGAAGATGATTTAACCGTCAATGTACAGTTTACTTTCAACAGAAACGGTACAGTCGAAACATCCTTCACCCAAAGCAACTACAATCAACTCGTTGACCAGATAGCAGATATGTTCCTTGATCAGTACACGGAAGCCGAACTTGCATCAGCAGGAATTACCGATCTCAAAGCCTACATCAGGGAAGAAATGCCTTATAGCGAGATAGCTGATGAGTTTGAAATGTCAGGCATGTGGTCACTTAACGGCGATACGCTTACAGTTGTATGGGAAGGCGGCGAAACTGAACGATCCCAGACTCAGCTTTCACAAGGCAAAACAACATTTACCACCACCGGTTCAGACGGAGATACAATTAAATTTACAAAAATCCAATAACTTTTTCAGACTATCGATAAACTCACCGAGAACACACACAAGATAACATAAGGAATGGTCTTTGACCGTTCTGTAAAATAAAGCTACAAAGAATCAGGAGAATTTCAGGTTGAATACTCCTGATTCTTTTATTTTTATATTTGTGTGTTTGCCGTGTTTTTGCCCTCTCGCAGTACCTTTGTACAGCTTCGGAGCAAAGAACACGGCATCTCGTCACCTTTCTCGAAGTCT
>JAZQVR010000011.1:0-135804 GCA_045631965.1 Acutalibacteraceae bacterium | reverse complement strand
AGCCAACCGCCTTTCAGTGCGCCGTATTTAGAGATGGCTTCATAAGCATACGCCGAACAAGTCGGCGTAAATCTGCAATGCGGGCGCGTGTGTGACGAAATATGTTTTTGATAAAAAACTATGATAGCCAAAAACAAACGCTTCATTATTTAAGCTCCATTTGCTTTATCAGTCGCAGTATAGCAACCCCCACATCGGTTGATTTCATTAAAGGGGTCTTGCCACGGGCAACAAAAACAAAATCATAACCCGTCGGCAATTGCTCGCAAACCGAACGATAGCCTTCTCTTATAACGCGTCGCGCTCTTGTCCTCGTGACGGCGTTGCCGATTTTTACGGAAACGGTTATACCGATACGGTTACGGTCTATACGGTTTTTCTTCGCATAGACCGCAACCGTTGAATTTGATGCGCTTTTCCCTCTGTAGTATAACCTTCTAAACTCCGTATTCTCTTTTAGAGTCAGTAGCTTCATAAAGCGAATTAGTAGCTGAGTCTTGCTCTGCCCTTTGCTCTGCGGCGGGCGAGAACCTTACGGCCGTTTCTGTCCGCCATTCTCTTGCGGAAGCCGTGCTCCATCTTGCGATGACGCTTCTTGGGCTGATAAGTCCTTTTCATTCGTACATAACCTCCATTCAAGGTGTGATTTATGACCTAAGCGGAAAAAAGCATATTGGGCTTATACCCCACTTTAGACCTTACAAGGTGCTATTATATAACAAAAATGCCCCGGATGTCAACCTTTTTTTGCATTAAGGCACATCTTGCGATTGCGTGTTGAGCGAAACACAATATGGGGCAGAACAGCAGGGGATAACCCCGAAAATTTGACAAGTTTTGTTAGTGTATTGTATTTTTTTGTGATATATGATATTATATATAAGATTGACTTTGGTTGGAGGTGCAAAATGACCAGGCAAAAAAGGAATAAAATAGTCACGGTTGTTGCGGTATTGCTGATGGCGCTTGCTGTTTTTCTGACTGTTATGCTTTTTGTCGGTGACAGTGGCGATGATAAAAAGTCCGATAAAAATAATTCTCCGACGATTGTCGTAACCGGAAGCTCTTCGACCGGGAGTGACAAGCCTGCGACGACTGCACCTGCAAAGTATCTGTGGGAATACGGCCCCGATAACGCAAAGTTTGAAAAACCATCCGAACAGAAATGAGCAGTGCAGGTATGAATAAGGATAAAAAAGTATCTGTTCACGCAGGACACAGGGCGAGAGTGCGTGAGAAATATGCCGAGGTCGGTATCGAAGGCTTTGCAGACCACGAAGTGCTCGAGCTGCTTCTTTTCTATACCAATCCCAGAGGAGATACAAACCCCATAGCACACGAGCTTATAAAAAAGTTTGGTTCGCTTTCCGGGGTGTTGGAAGCCGAGGTTGATGACCTTGTTACCGTTAAGGGTGTAGGCGATACGGCGGCAACGCTTATTAATCTTATGCCCGGACTTTTCAGGCGTTATTCGCAGGATAAAGTAGAATCTGTAAAAACAATCAGCGGCATTGAGTCTGCAACCGAATATCTGTTGCCGCGATTTATCGGCTTGAATAATGAGCATGTAGGTGTTCTGTGCCTTGATGTGCAGGGCAGAGTAAAAAACTTTGTTTTTGTTTCCAAAGGTATGCAGAAGTTTGCTCATATCGACCTGAGGCTGGTCGTTCAGCTTGCTTTGCAGAACAATGCAGACAGCGTTATTCTGGCACACAATCATCCTGACGGCTTTACCGCACCGTCACGTAGTGACATTGAGGCGACGAAGGCTGTTATCAATGCACTCGGCGCGATAAATATACACGTTGCAGATCATATAATAATCAGCAATAACGAGTTTTTCTCAATGGCGGCAACTCCGAGGTTTGCACCGATGTTTATTGCAAATATCAAAGCTTCGGATTGATGTGAAAAATCGGTGTGAAACCAACGAAATTCAAAGTCTTTGTCAGATTAAGATATACGATTGTTTACCTTAATGTAACAAATATAATGTATATTAAAAAAGTGTGTATGAAAAGTTAATAACTTGTAAACGGATGTTTCGATTTAATTTATAAAAGGAAAAGGTGTTTTATGGAGAATATTATGCAGATGAGAGATATTTACGCAAATATTCACACTGTCAGAGATATGCTCGACAACAGTGCAGAAAAATTTGGTAAAAAGGCATTTATAAAGTATTTTGACGGTGACGATATTGTTGAAAAGGACTTTATCACAATCCGTGAAAACAGCCTTGCGCTTTGCCGCTATTTCCGCTCGCTGTGCCCGACAAAAATGCACATCGCCATCATCGGTAAAACTTCATACGAATATATTACTGCTCTTACGGGTGCACTTGTAAGCGGCAACGTATTCCTTCCTTTTGCTGCTAATATTACTGCAGATGAGGCTGTTCAGCTGTTTGAAGACGGCGATGTTGAAGCTCTTTTTTATGAGGATGACTTTGCTGAAAGAGCAGCTGAAATTTCAGAGCGATACAACAAACTTAAAGTATGCGTAAATATGGGTGATGCCGCATGGTTTGCCGATATCTACGAAAAATACAACTCCGAATCCGAGTATGCCGATCTTTCAGAAATTGAGCTTGACCCTGAGGAGTGTGCTGCAATCGTATACACATCAGGTACAACAGGCGTAAGAAAGGGCGTTATGCTCTCTTCCGCTAACCTTATTGCAAACGTTACCTATCCCGAGCTTGAGCTGGACAGCGATGACGTTTACCTTTCCGTGCTTCCGATGCACCATATTTTCTGCTTCTCATGCGACTATTTCAAGCCGCTTCTCGATGGACTTACAGTCTGCCTTAACGGCGATATGGCAAACATCGGCAGAAACCTTGCAACTTTCCAGCCCACAACAATGCGTCTTGTGCCGATGATTTGTGAGGCACTTATCCGTAAGGTTGCAATTCTCCGTAAGCGTTTCCCCGAAATGCGTAACCGTGAGGTTGCCGAAAAAGTATTCGGCAAGAACATCCGCTGGATTGGTGTCGGCGGTGCGTACCTTGCGCCCGGCCTTGTTGCAGAGTACGAGAAGTACGGCATTATGCTCCGTCAAGGCTACGGTATGACCGAGACAAGCCCCAAGATTTCTACAGCAGACTTCACCGATGTCAATAAGGATTCGAGCGGCAAGCTCCTCAAGAGTATCTGCGACGTAAGAATTGTTGACGGTGAAATTCAGGTCAAGGGCAAGTCCGTTATGCTCGGCTACTACAAGAAGCCTGAGGAAACGGCAGCTGTATTTACCGAGGACGGCTACCTCAAGACAGGTGACCTCGGCAGAATCAGTGATGACGGCACACACCTTTACGTAACAGGCAGAATCAAAAACCTTATTATACTTTCCAACGGCGAAAATATCTCTCCCGAAGAGCTTGAGAAGAAGTTTGCTGACGAAAAAGTAATCAAAGAAATTGTTGTCAGCGCAGAGAACGACAGAATTATTGCAGAAGTATTTCCCGATGCCGACTATGCTGCAGCGGCAGGCATCGAAGATATAAAGGCTTACCTTGAAGAGATAATTGCAGAAGCTAACAAAGGCGAGAGGTCCGAGCGTGAAATCGCAAAGCTTCGCATAAGAGAAATTCCGTTCCCCAAAACAACTACAGGTAAAATCAAGCGCTCAAACGTAACCTATTAAGTTAAGGAGAGTTTTTATGGAGAAGATGGTGAAGCTCAGCAACGGAAAAAAGGTTGAGGCTTATCCCGTTATTCCTGCACAGCACCTTATGTACTATCTTTCAGAGCATCACAGCTCCGATTCACTTGTGCTCAATATAGTAACAGGTTACTATTGGCAGGGCGAATTTGATGCCGATGTTATGAAGGAGGCTCTCTACGAAGCAATTGACAGGTGCGATGCCATGCGCCTTCGTTTTGTAAAGAAGGGCAGAAAGGTTATGCAGTACCTTGCCGATGAGCACGGTATGGAAATAGCTGAGGAAGACTTGTCCCATATGCCGTGGGACGACGCCCATGAGTTTATCAAGGAGCGTTCACATACGCCTATCGATATGTTTGAGAAGCCGGTAAACGCAATAAAGATTATGCACCTTGAGGATGACTATCACGGCATCTGTATGAAGCTGCATCACCTTGCGTTCGACGGCTACTCTTCAAAGGTTTTCCTTGCTGATGCAATAGCAATCTATCTTCATAAAAAACACGGCACTGCTTATCCCAAGCCGATGCGCAAGTATTTTGATATGGTCAGAAAAGAGCTTGAGTATTCGGGCAGCGAGCAGCATAAGAGGGACAAGCAGTTCTGGAAGGATACAATCAAAAAGACTACAGAGCCGATTTATACCGACTATGTGCGTCCGAGCAGACTCAAGGAGCAGAGGGCAGAAAAGAATAAGCCCAATCTCCGCAAGGCAAAGGTGCTCGACGGTGACAATGTTTCAAGAACCGCTAAATTCAGCCTTGATGCTGAAAACTCCGCAAAGCTGATGAAGCTTGCCGAGGAGCGCGGCCTTTCCGTTCCCTGTATTCTTATGATGGGTATGCGTACAGCGCTTTCATCCTTCAACGATGATGAGAAGGATATTTCATATAAGCTTATGGTTAACCGCCGCGCAACACTGCTCGATAAAAAAGCAGGCGGCGTAAGAATGCACTTCTTCTCGGCACGAAACATAGTTGAGCCGAATATGACATTCACTGAGGCTGTAAGAGTAGTCGAAAAATCGCAGAATGATATATTTGAGCACTCAAATATCAGCCCGATGGAAGCAGTTATACTCAGACATCTTGCGATGAAGTGCACAATGCGTTATACTTATGAGTGTATCACTTTTTCATACCATCCGCATTTCCCGATGCCTTATTACGGCGATCAGATGAAAGATACAAGCCGCGGCTTCTGGTACAACAACGATTCATCCGTACAGCCGCTGTATCTTACCGTAATGCACAGAAGTTACGATAACGGTCTCGATTTCAATTTTGAGTACAGAGTCTGCAACAATCCCGGTGAGGAGCTTATCCACTTCTATAATAAGATTCACGATACTCTTATGCTTGGTATGGAAAACCCCGATATTACAGTACAGGAAATTCTTGATAAAATCAGAGAGGACAGGACGTAAAATGGTAGAGAAAATTGTGGATTTACTGCTCAACTATGTTGAACCGGACGACGAAATAACAGCCGACACAAATATCAAAACAGAGCTTGGTATGTCATCATTTGACCTTATCTGCTTTGGTGATGATTTGTATGGCAGCTTCGGTGTAAGACTTACAGCAGACAATTTCAGAGAGTGTATCACCGTCGGCAAACTCGCAGATTTTATCGAGAAAAATAAGAAGTAATAAATTGTAACGCTCACCTGTCGGATGATGGGTGAGCGTTGTTTATTACGGCGGCGAAGAATCTCAAAATCAAGGTTGCCTTATTATTTTATTACATTATATATTGCTATGTGCCAATTATTGACGAACAAAATATTTTTATGCTATTATTTTGACAAGTTAAGATGTTTGAGGAGAGATTCGGTATGGCTATTATAAACTGTCCCGCTTGCGGCAAATCGGTATCGGATAAGGGTAAAGACTGTATCCATTGCGGCAGCCTGCTGTCTGTACAAAACGGTCAGAACAGCCTGAACGATGAGTTGACCTGCCCTGAGTGCGGAGCAAGTATGCCCAAAGCGAACGAGCGTTGCGAAGTTTGCGGCTGCCCGCTTCACAATGACAGTGCAAAAAAACCTAAAAAAGAGAAAGTAAAAAAAGAAAAAGTGAAGAAAGAAAAACCGCCCAAGAAAGTGTTGTCACCGAAAGAAAAACTTGAAAAAGAAAGGCGAGTTTTTAACACTTGCTCAATCGTGGCGCTTGTAATGAGTGAGTTTTTGCTGGTTGTGGCTATAGTTGTTCCGATTATTGCTACTGTAGTTACTATCAACCATAATACAGAGTCTTTTAATTTTCTTTATTTCAAAGGTATATGTTTTGAGAGTGGATACATTTTGGGATATAATGGCTTTTGGTATAGGGATGAAACGAAGATAGTTTTGGCTATAGTTATTCCGCTTGTATGCCGTTTTTGCTTTATTGTTGCACGCAAGATTTTTAAGGAAAAAGCGTTGAAAGCAGAGCGTGAGCTTGAGAAATACATTGATGAAGAAAAATAAACAAATGTGGCGGTAGATTGCTGCCTCGTTTGTAGTTATATCGTTTTTACAGTGTAAAAAAGCCTGTACCGATGAGGTACAGGCTTTTAAACTTATCTCGTTTTATTGCTGTGTTTTAATATCTCAATTTGATTGAGGCATCGGATGCAACGTCACGTTGCTTTGTGGCGTAGGCTTACCTCGTGCCATCAATGATGATGCGTATATGCACTTCATTGAGGCATTGGATGCAACGTCACGTTGCTTATTCGCCCTTCATTTCGAGGAGCTTGACCTTGCCTTCGTAAGCAGCCTGGCTGACCTTGATTGAATCGAAGATAGCTGCTCTGATATCGTCCTCAGTAGCGCCGAGCTCTACGGCATACTTGCGGTCGATGAAGAGGTTAAGATCCATAATATCTGCAAGTCCGTCAACGTCAATACCGCTTTCGATACCCTTTGCAGCATATTCCTTCTTAACACCGCCGAGACCCATACGCATCATCCAGGGAGCAACGCTGATAATCTTGCGGTTTTCGCCCATACCTCTTGCGGCGTAAACGATCTTGAGGAATTCCTTCCATGTCTGGTTGTACATGCTGATGGGCCATGCTGTAGCACCCTTGGACTTCTCAGCAGCACCAACGATAACCTCACCAACCTGACGGACTGTAAGCATAGCTGTACCGCCGCCGGGATACATTGTGCAGGGAAGCTTATCCATTCTCTTGATCTGCTCGATGAGAATAACCCAAACAGGCTTTCTGCCGGGCTGTGTGCCGAAGATGTAGGGAAGCTCAAGAACTGCAACGTCAAAGTTCTCGTCAGCGTAGGAGAATGCAACCTCTTCCTGGTCGATTCTGCTCTTGATGTAGGGATGCTTCTCTGTGAGCTTCATATCGGGGCGATCCTTTGCAAGGAATGCAAAGTAAGAGCCGAGGATAACAGCATTCTTCATGCCGATTTCCTTACAGATGGGAAGAAGTCTCTTGAGAGGAGCGATGTTGCACTTGTAGTAGAGATCGTAAACGGGAGCGGGAGCTTCAACTCTTTCGTCAACGCCTGCAGCGAAAACAAAGCAGTCGCAGCCTGACATCATTTCCTTGATCTCTTCGTCGCTCTTTTCATAAAGATTGCAAAGCTCGATTTCCATCTCTTCGGGGATGGGAGCTCCTTCGGGGAGAGGAGGAAGAGCAACGCTCTTGACCTGATGGCCTCTCTCGATAAAAATTCTTGCAGCCTCACAGCCGAGAAGGCCTGTGCCGCCAATCATAAATACTTTCATTTTTATCACACCTGTAAGGCAACACAACGTGCTGCCTTACACCTTTCTAATTATTTAATTAGCCTTGTGCGTATGCACCGACCTGCATCATAAAGTCACCAAGCTGTGCACCGAATTCGGGTGCACCGTCCATAATAAGCTTGCCTGCCTTGACGGACTCAAGCATATCGTCGGTTGACATAAGAATGCCGAGTGCGCTGTCGAAATTATCAAAGCGCATTGTGAAGAACGGCATTGCACGCTTGTATTCGCCTCTGCCTGCTCTTGATTTACCTGCCTTGATACGGATGTATGCACTGACCTCGGGATGGTCGTTGACAGCCCATGAGTAAACACGGTCGGGGCTCTTTGAAGTCCAGTCGTGAACTGCCTCGTGGCCGTTTTTGTTAAGTGTGCTGATACCGCTGGAGAGCAGGTAGAAGTAGCACTTAACAAGAAGCTTCTTTGTTTCCTCATCCTCAGGCGGCTCTTTGGCTGTGAGGAGAGAAGACATTTTAAGAAGAACCATCATAAAGGATGCGAAAGCACCTGCGTGCTTTGCAAGACCCTTCATTTTGGGAAGGTACTGCGGCTTAATCTGACCCTTGAAGAATGCGTTGAGTGCCTCAATGCTCTTGAACTCAAGCTCAACGTGAGCGTTGTTTGTGAGCTTATCAGTGTGAACAATCCATTCACCGTTGTTTACAACAAGGTGTGTGCCGACCTTTCCTTCGGGAACGTCGGGGCAAAGTGCACTGATCTGATAAATTGTGTGAGCGTGCTCAAACTTCTTTGCAAGGTTGGGTACATCGTTTGCAATGACCTTGATAAGCGGGATCGCAGCACAGAGGAAAATTTTATTGGTAAAAACTTCGTCTCTTGTAGACATAAAAATCAATCCTTTCTGCCGTTGAAATTTAATCGTTCAGATTAGACTTCATCGTCCCAATCGTCGTCAAGCTCAAAGTCAGCATTCATTGCCTCACGGACTGCTGCGATGATACCGTTGGAGTCGATACCGAGAGTAGACATAATGTCTTCGTGCAGACCGATGGGAGCAAACTGATCCTGAATACCAAGGCGTCTGAATGCACAGCCCTTACCTGTTTCGGCAATAACCTCTGCAACAGCAGCGCCGAGACCGCCGATAACGGAGTGGTCTTCTACTGTGATGATACGGCGTGTGTCCATAATAGCCTTAACAACAGCTTCTTTATCAAGAGGCTTGATTGTGTGCATATTGAGAACTCTGACCTTAAGACCGTCAGCATTCTCAAGGAAGTTAGCAGCCTGAAGAGCCTGGAATGCACAGGAACCGCAAGCGATAACTGTGATATCAGTACCCTCTTTAAGCTGAACAGCCTTACCTACCTCGAAGCCGTAGTCTGTTGTTTCGTAAAGAACGCGGTCGAAACCACGGTTGATACGGATGTAGTAGGGGCCGGGATTCTCGTATGCTGCACGAACTGCGTTAACAGTCTCAAGACCGTCTGCAGGGCAGATAAGAGTAATGTTGGGCATTGAGCGGACAACTGCCATATCGCAGATTGCGTGGTGAGTTGAGCCTGCCTGACCGAAAGATGTACCTGCGTGTGTAGCGATAATCTTTGCGTTAACGTTCTGGTAGCAGATATCTGTGTGAAGCTGGTCAGCACTTCTGAGAGAAGCGAAAACTGAGAATGTGGAAAGGAAGGGAACAAGACCTGCCTTAGCCATACCTGCAGCAACACCGAACATATTCTGCTCAGCAATACCTACGTTGAAGTATCTGTCCGGGAAATGCTCGCCGAACATACCGATTTTTGTTGATTTACCAAGGTCAGCTGTAAGAGCGACAACGTCGTCATGCTCCTGACCGAGTTCTACGAGTGTTTTGCCGTAGTATTCAGCTGTTGAAAAAGCTGTAGATTCAGTAGCTGTATATGTAAGTCCACCTGCCATGGCTTATGCACCCTCCTTTTCTGCTCTCTCGCAACGCTTCTTGTAGAAAGCGTCGAGGCTCTTCTTAGCGAGTTCGTACTTCTCTTCGTTAAGAGCACCGTAGTGCCACTTGTAGTCGCCTTCCATATAGTCAACACCGCAACCCTTGACTGTGTTTGCAACAATCATAACGGGTTTGTCTGTGTTTTCGTATGCGTAGTCGATAGCGTCGCAAAGCTCCTTGATGTTGTTACCGTCGATTTCGATAACGTGGAAGCCGAATGAACGCCACTTGTCGCAGAAGGGCTCAAGCTTCATAACTTCTTCTGTAGGACCGTCGATCATGCACTGGTTACGGTCGACAAAAGAGATAACATTTGAAATATTGTAGTGAGCGATTGTCATAGCAGCTTCCCAGTTGGAGCCTTCGTCACACTCACCGTCGCCGAGTACGCAGAATGTCTTGTAATCCTTGCCCTTGATTCTTGCGGCAAGACCTGTACCTGCGGCGATTGAAAGACCGTGGCCGAGTGAGCCTGTTGATGCGTCAGCACCTACAACCTTGTTGGAGTCAAGGTGGATACCCATCTTGGAGTTGGAAAGGTTGAAGGTCTTGAGCTGCTCGGGATCGTTGTAGCCGTAGTCGCAAAGAACAGCAGCGTAAGCAACGCCTGCGTGACCCTTACTGAGGATGAAGCGGTCTCTGTCTTCCCAGTTGGGGTTTTCCTTGTCGAGGTGCATATACTTGTGGTAGAGAACAGTCATGATATCCATAACGCTCATACCGCCGCCGATGTGAGCACTGCCTGCCCAATATGTTGTGTCAAGGCAGAGCTTACGAAGATCGTTAGCCTTTTTCTCGAGTGCAAGCCACTCTTGCTTGGTTAATGGCATTTCGTTTTCCTCCTATATATTTATATTAATGTTTTAATTTCAGAATATTTCGGGATGCTTTGCAGCAACTACCTTGAATGCTTCGTCTGCAACTTCAAGAGTAAGGTTGATATCCTTATCGGAAAGAGCAGCATTGATGAAGTGGTTGTGATGGCTGGAGAAGAAAATACCTCTCTTGACACATTCAGCAACCCACTCCTGATGGAGCATCATTGAATCGTCGTTTGCTATACGAAGGTAGAAGAGTGAAGGCTCACCGGAAACAACAAGGTCGAAACCGTTGTTTGCAGCAGCATCCTTAAGGCCGTTTGTAAGCTTGAGACCCTTCTCGAGGAAGAGCTTGGGAGCTTCGATCTGCTTCATCTTGTTGATACAAGCGATACCTGCTGCGAAGGGGATAGCACTCATCCAGTAGCTGCCTGTGTAGCTCAGAGCACTGACGGAGCTCTTGAGAGATTCCTTACCGCAAAGGCAGGATACGTTCCAGCCGTTTGCAAGAGCCTTACAGAAGCAGATAAGGTCAGCCTCGAAGCCGTAGTAGTGGTCGGAGCCTGCTGTGTCAAGTCTGAAGCCGCAGCGTACGTCGTCAACGATGAGGACGATGCCCTTGCGTGTGCAGAGCTCGCGTACCTTCTGCCAGTAGCCGTCTGCGGGGAGCTCGTTGTCACGGTAGTTACCGTGCATATAAGGTGTGGAGATGAATGCGGCAACTTCGCCGTCATTCTCTTCGACGAGCTTTTCGAGTGCTTCGAAATCGTTCCAGTCAACATAGAGGTTGTTTGCAACATCCTCGGGGATAACGCCGGGATAGTCAACCTTCTGTGTCCAGGGAGAAACACCGTGATAGAAGCCGTTAACGAAGATGATCTTCTTGCGGTGTGTAGCTGCACGTGCAGTCATAATTGCACATGTGGTAACGTCGTTACCGTTCTTTGCAAAGAATGCCCAGTCGGCACAGTTGACAGTGTCAACCATAAGCTCTGCAAACTCGAGCATAACCTTGCCGGGTGATGTCATACAGTTGCCGAGCTTTGCCTGAGCCATAGCTGCAGCATCAACGTCCTTGTCGTTGTAGCCGAGTACGTTGGGGCCGTATGCACACATATAGTCGATATACTTGTTGCCGTCAACATCCCAGAAGTATGTGCCCTTTGCCTTCTCGCCGAAGAGCGGCCAGTCGCATACGGGGATGAAGTTACCTTCTGCCGGGCCGAGGTGGCCGTAAACACCGGAGGGGATTACCTTTGTTGCTCTGTCGAAGAGCTCACGGCTTTTTGTATGGTCATAAATAGGAAAACTCATTTCTTATGTACCTCCGTTTATGCTAAGTACAGAGCTACTCTGTCGAGTATTCTGTTGAGATTGTCGATCATATTGATCATGCCCTTCATCTCGATCTTGCCTTCGCCTATGCAGGCAACAGCGTTGACCTTACCGTCAAACAGGTCGCGTGCGAGGTCGATGTCTGCAAACTCCATGAATGCACGGGGCTTCTCGCAACGCTGCTTGATTGTGACGAGTCTATGATCCTTGACACGGATTGTTGCTGCAACGTCATCCTTGATGCCGAAGTAAATCTCACCGTCGGGGATGAGGTGTGCGGAGAACTTACCGATTTCGTCGTTGTTTGCAATCTGGGAGAGAGCAACAGCGATTGTGTAGAACATCAGTCTTGTGCTTGTTTCGAAGAATTCTCTGTCCTCAAGGTCTTCGGGTGAGGGACGCATAAGAGCTGAAAGACGGTCTGTCAGAGCAGTAAATCCTTTGAGAAGGAAGCTGATGTGCTGGAATCCCTTTGTGGGGATAGGTGTTACTGTACCGTCGATAAGGCCGTTGAACTTCTCACATGAGCTGAAGGGAAGCTTAACGTCGCATTTGGAGCAACCCTGCTCCATACGGCATCTGCCGTTTTTGAAGTAGAGAGTAGCCTTGGGGCCGCCCGCTACATCGAAACCGATTGAAATCGGCTTCTGGTTTGAAATGATTGCGGAAGCGACGGGGTCGATCTCGCAAAGATTTTCAAGTGTGCCGAGAACAGCATACATATTGATATATGCCATTGTCTTTGAATCTGTCAAAGCACTTTCCTCCTTAACAGGCACCCGTGCATAAGATGCCTATAATATAATCACCTTATTTTAACAAAGAATTATAATACTTGTCAATAAAATTATATTGTTTTAACAAATAATTTATAGATAAAGTGTGGTGGTTGGCTATTTTGCCGAAAACTTAACCGGATTTATGTTCAATTTGCAACATACGGATTTTGTTATGAGTTCCGTTTGATTTGAAGATTGACAAAATAAGGCGAAATTATATATAATAAAATTTAGTGTTTAAAACAAGAGGTACAAAATATATGGCAAAAAACACCAAGAAAACAACGCTTTATGTGGCTCACGCGGCTCTGATTGCCGCACTTTATGCCGCACTTACATATATCGCAAGCTTTGTAAATCTTGCCTACGGCCCTGTTCAGTTCCGCTTTTCCGAGGCTCTGACGGTGCTCGCCTGCTTTACTCCTGCCGCAATACCCGGGCTTACAATCGGTTGCTTTATCGGCAATCTCAACAGCCCTTACGGTATACTCGATATTGTGCTCGGCACGCTTGCAACCTTCCTTGCAGCTTATTTTACTTACGCTGTGAGAAGGGTCGGCGGTAAAATAAATTACCTGTTTTCACCGCTGCTTTCAACCCTTTTCAATGCTGTTATAATCGGCATTGAAATCGCGGTTTTCTTACCCGAGGGTATCACTTGGGCAGGCTTTGCGATATCTGCTCTTCAGGTCGGTGTCGGCGAGCTTGCCGTATGCTGTGCTCTGGGTATTCCGCTGAGAATTCTGCTTGAAAAAAGCGGCACTGCAAAACGGACTTTTAATACCAAATAAGGAGATAAAATACAATGAAAAAAATTGCCAGCTTCACAATTGACCACACAATTCTGCCTTGCGGAATGTATACATCCCGTGTTGACGGTGACATCGTGACCTACGATATCCGTTGCCGCAAACCCAATGTTGAAGAGGTTATGGATAACGCTTCAATCCATACGGTTGAGCATCTTTTCGCAACCTTTGTACGCAACTCACCGCTGAGTGACGGTGTTATTTACTTTGGCCCTATGGGCTGCCGCACAGGTTTCTACTTCCTTGTAAGAGGCACCGATATCAGCCCGGAGCAGGCTATTGAACTCACAAAGCAGGCTTTTGATTTCATCGCTTCATACGATGACGAGATTCCCGGTGTAAGCGCAAAGGAATGCGGCAACTACCGTGACCATGACCTTGAGGGTGCAAAAGCAGAGGCTGCAAGAATGGTCGAAGTAATGAAGGGTGTTTCCGTCGAAACTCTCGTATATCCCGAATAATATATAAAAAATACAGTATAATTCTATTTTGGAATTATAAATGATATATTTGATGTTATAATAGTTACAAAGTTGTAACTATTTGACTCAAATTGTTACAACTTTGTAATTTTTAAAGTAAGGAGGTTTGACCGTGGCTGAAGATAAAGAGATAAAAAACAGCGACTCTTCGCAGGAGCCTGAATATATTTCCGTGTCAGATATCGAGTCGGAAAGAAAAAGCGACGGTCAGGCCGTCAGTGAATACGGAATTTTCGGTTTCCTTGCAGACCTTCCTATTTTCGGAATAGAAAAGCCCGTGTATACAACAGCAGTTGCCAAGGCTGTTGCAGATGATGAAAAGGTCGAAGAAGATGGCGGCGAGTCTGCTGCGGTTGAGCTTACCGAGCGCGGCAGCGGTGCACTTTACGACTGGATTTATATGCTCGGTCTGCTTGTGATACGTTTCGTACGTGCCGTAGGGCACAAGCTGAAGTCAGTTCTTCGCAAGCCTGCTCATGCAATTGCGATTTTTGCCGGTATATTCATAACGGTTTGCGATAATCTGCTGCTTCGTTCGCTTCGTGCTACTACCAAGGATTTCCGTAAGTTCAGGTCTGAAGTCCGCAGAGTAAGAAACGGTCTTAAAGGTTCACCGGTTAAAAATTTCAAGAGGCTGCCGTCATATATCAGAAAGGCATACAAGCAGCATACAAGAGTTTTCAAGACGGTGTTTAATGCGGCTGTACCCATAACGGCATTGGTTGTGCTTGTAACTATAGTAAATTCATGGACAAGCTCTACCTATGCGCTTGAAGTAATCGTAGAAAACAACGGTGAAATGTGTTCGCTCGGCTATATCAGCGATGAGTCTGTTTTTATTCAGGCGCGTAACATAGTCAAAGAGAGAATTGACTCAGGTGCGAGCGGCAGTGAAGATACGCTTATTCCCAATCCGACTTATAAAATCACCCGCGTTAAGCTTAATCAGCTCAGCGATGCCGATGCAATAAGCGATAAACTTATTGAAACATCCGATTCAAAGCTTACAAATGCCTGCGGTGTTTATATCGACGGTGAGTTTATATGTGCAATCAAGAACGAAACCGACGCACGAAGCGTTTTCAACAGCATTCTGCAACAGGCACAGGAAAAATTCAACGTTGATACAGACAACGAAAACTCTTTTGCCGACTTTGTAGAGGATGTTGAGTTTGTGCAGGGCCTCTATTCCGATGATGAGAGCATTATGTGGGAAGCTTCAGCACTTCTCGATGTGCTTCAGAATCAGAAAAAGAGCGAGGCTGTTTACTATACCGTACAGGATGGCGATACACCTTCAGGCATAGCCGACAATTTTGACATTTCGTTGTCAGAGCTTATGGCTCTCAACCCCGATGTTGATTTCAAGGTTTTCAAAACCGGTGAAGAGCTTACAATTTCAGCCGAAGTCAGCTTTGTGCGTGTTGAAATAATCAAAGTTGAAGAGAAGAATGTGTCCATTCCCTACGAGACAGAAAAGGTTGAGTCTTCAAGCCTTTTCCGCGGCGATAAGCGAGTAATACGCAAGGGCGTCAACGGTACGGATAAGGTAACGTATCTTGTCACATACGTCGACGGTGTGCAGACCGAATCACAGGAAATCGGTCGTGTGACACTTTCCAAGCCGATTAATGAAAAAGTTCAGGTCGGTACAAAGAGCACAACCGCAAGCGGCGGTAACTATGAAGTTGTCTCAAAGGGCAAGTTTGTATGGCCTGTTTCGGGTGTTTATAATGTAACATCTCACTACGGCCAACGTTGGGGCAGGATGCATAAGGGTATTGATATTGCCAACGGTAACACTTCAGGTAAGCTTATACTTGCTGCCGACAGCGGTACTGTTGAGCTCGTTAAAATCAGTAACCAGGGTTACGGTAATCAGGTTGTTATCAACCACGGTAACGGTGTAAAAACCCGATATGCTCATATGCTCGACGGTTCAATTTCTGTTTCTGTCGGTCAGAAGGTATCACGCGGTCAGGCTATAGGCCGAGTAGGTAATACGGGTAACAGTACAGGACCTCATCTCCACTTTGAGGTTATTGTAAACGGTAACACCGTAGATCCGTATCCGTACATCAAGTCATAACAAAAAGCGATGCAGAATTGCTTTCTGCATCGCTTTTACTTTTATTTCTTTATTTTGTCCCAGTATGCCTTTGCCGCCTGCTCGTTTTTGTTGTCGCCGTAGTTATAATATGTGCGGTTTCTGATTGCGTCGGGCAGGTATTGCTGTTTTACCCAGTGGTTTTCAAAGGCGTGAGGATACTTGTAAAACTGACCCTTATTATTGTTATCTTCACCGTCAAAGTGCATATTCTGCAGAGTTCTCGGTATCGGGCCCGTTTTGCCCGACTGTATGTCGGCAAGTGCGGCGTTTATGGCTTCGTAGGCCGTGTTTGATTTAGGCGCAGTTGCGACAAGGATTACAGCGTTTGCAAGCGGAATTCTCGCCTCGGGCATACCTACCTGCAGTGCGGTGTCTACAGCCGCTTTGACTATAGGTATGAGCTGGGGATAGGCGAGACCTACATCTTCGTTTGCGCATACAAGCAGTCTGCGGCAGGCAGAGGGCAGGTCGCCTGCTTCGAGCAAACGAGCCAGGTAGTGAATTGCGGCATCAGGGTCAGAGCCACGCATTGATTTCTGGTAAGCGGAAACAATATCGTAGTGCTCGTCGCCCTCTTTGTCGTATTTAAAAGCACTTCTCTGTGTCAGTTGCTCGGCAATTTCGAGTGTCACAACACGCTTATTGTCAACAGTCTGTGAAGCCATAGCGCAAAGCTCTGCCGAATTCATTGCCTTGCGTACGTCACCGCCGCAACCGCAGGCTATGTGGTGAAGTACACCTTCCTCAAGCTCAAAAGGCAGGCCGCCTTCTTCGGCAAGAAAGTTGAACGCACGCTCAATTGCAGGCTCAATTTCCTTGGGAGTTACGCTCTTGAATTCAAATACGGTCGAGCGGCTGAGCACAGCGTTATAAACGTAAAAATACGGGTTTTCTGTAGTCGAAGCAATCAGTGTGATTGAGCCGTCCTCAATATACTCGAGCAGAGTCTGCTGCTGTTTTTTGTTGAAGTACTGAATCTCGTCGAGGTATAACAGCACGCCGTTTATTGCGCTGAGTGTCTGTGACTGTGCGATTATATCCTTGATATCTGCAGTTGAGGCTGTTGTGCCGTTGAGCTTGCAGAAATATTTGTTTGTGCGTTTTGCAAGTATTTCGGCAAGCGTTGTTTTGCCGACACCCGACGGGCCGTAGAATATAAGGTTTGGCACTTCGCCCGAATCTATAATGCGTCGCAGTGCCTTGCCTTCGCCGAGCAGATGTCTCTGGCCGACCATATCGTCAATGCTCTGCGGCCTGAGCCTGTCGGCAAGCGGATTTCTCATTACTCTCACACCTTTGTGAATAATCGTTAGAATATTATTCTACATTATATAATTCTTTTTTTCAAGTAGGGGTCGGTATTTAAGATGACCCGCAGTTGAATTTATATGAAGATTAATATATTTTATCATGTGTAGGTCAGGGGCTTGCCTCTGCCGCTGTAAAAGAGCGATATAAAAAACGGGAGGGCACAGAGACCCTCCCCTACGGATTGTATTTTGTTTGGGTTAATTATTCGGGTAATTTGATATCCGTCCAGTCGCTTACATTACACTGACCGTTATTATTATTACCGACAGCAACAACTGTGCCGTCGCTCTTCAGACCGATTGTGTGATCATTACCTGCCGAAACAGCAACAATATCTGTCCAGTCGCTTACATCACACTGACCGGAACTATTTCTGCCGACAGCGACAACTGTGCCATCGGACTTAAGTCCGACCGTATGATAGCCTGCTGAAACTGCAACAATATCTGTCCAGGTGCTTACATCGCACTGATCTTCAATATTATAGCCAACAGCAACAACTGTACCATCTGCCTTCAGGCCGACTGTGTGATTGGCTCCGGATGAAACTGCGATAATATTTTCCCAATCGCTTACGTTACATTGGTTATAAGCGTTTTCTCCAATCGCAACAACCGTTCCGTCACTTTTAAGGCCGACTATGTTTAAATAACCCGCCGCAACAGCAACAATATCTGTCCAACCGCCGTTGTAAGAAATAAGACCGGCTACAACAACCGTGCCGTCTGACTTAAGACCGACTGTATTTACACCACCTGCCGCAACAGCAACAATATCTGTCCAGCCACTTACATTACACTGACCGTTATCATTATTACCGACAGCAATAACTGTGCCGTCAGATTTAAGACCAACTGTGTGATAACCACCTGCTGAAACTGAAATCACATCTGTCCAGTCGCTCACATTACACTGATTGTAATTGTAATCATAACCGTTAACCAGATACTCTGTTGCAACAACTGTACCGTCGTTCTTAAGGCCTATTGCGTGATAATAACCTGCCGAAACTGTATAACGGCAGTCTGCAAAATTCAATTTAGTCAGCGGAGTTTTGTCGTTGTCAGCACCTTCACTATTCTCAACACCCTCTTTTTCCTGCTCGTCGACTTTATCTGAATCCGATGAACAGCCGACACAAGCCAGAATAAGCATAAGTGCCGTTAACAATGCAGTGATTTTTCTGAATGTTGATGTCATTTTGTGTACCTCCACGAATTTATTTGTAACCATATTATACCAAACGGAAATCTGCGCTTCAAGGATTTTTTGAGATTCTTCGCTGCAACGAAGAATGACATCTGTAGGGAATGGTCTTGACCATTCCGCAAGATTTAAACATACCTACCGGAACAGTCAAGAATGTTCTCTACAGCACGCCATAAAATTGATTACCGTGTAGGGCAGAGGCTTGCCTCTGCCGCATAGTTCAAGCGAAATACAATTGACAACGGCAGGAGCAAGCCCCTGCCCTACAGCACACTGCGAATTATAAAAGTATGCAAAAACAACAGAAAAACAGCGTTTTGTAACTGAAATATTATTTTAATTTGTGGATTGTATTTGACTGTAATATAAGTTATAATTTAATCTGTTGTGCTATGCAATAGACAAAATTCTGCCATAAAACATATAATATTAAAGGTGAATTTATTATGGTTTGTAACAATATTCTCGAGGCTATCGGCAACACTCCTATTATCAGGCTCTCCCATATGGCTGACCCTGACGGTGCGGAGATACTCGTAAAATTCGAGGGTCTCAACGTAGGCGGCAGTATCAAAACAAGAACTGCTTACAATATGATTCTCGATGCCGAAGCTAAAGGTCTCATTAATGAAAACACAACAATTGTCGAGCCTACAAGCGGCAACCAGGGTATAGGTCTTGCTCTCGTCGGTGCAGTCAGAGGCTACAAGACAGTTATCATTATGCCCGACTCCGTAAGCGAAGAAAGACGCAAGCTCGTTGAGCATTACGGTGCAAATGTTGTGCTTGTACACGATGCAGGTAATATCGGCGACTGTATTGAGGAGTGCCTTAACCTTGCACTTAAGATGAAGGCAGAGGACGAAAACGTATTCGTACCCCAGCAGTTTGAAAACCCTGCTAACGTTGCAATTCAGCGTAGCCGTACAGGTGTCGAGATTCTCGAGCAGGTCAATGCTCCGATTCACGGCTTCTGCTCCGGTATCGGCACAGGCGGCACAATAACAGGTATCGGCGAAACTCTTAAAGAGGCTAACCCCGATATCGAAATCTGGGCTGTCGAGCCTGCACACGCTGCTATCCTTTCAGGCGGCTCAATCGGCACACACGTGCAGATGGGTATCGGCGACGGTCTTATTCCCGCAATCCTCAACACGGATATTTATAACGATATTTGCATTATAAATGATGATGAGGCTCTGCAGACTTCACGCGACCTCGCTTCCAAAGAGGGTATTCTCTGCGGCATTTCAAGCGGTACAAACGTTGCCGCCGCAATCAAGCTCGCAAAGAAGCTCGGCAAGGGTAAGACTGTTGTAACAGTCCTTCCCGACACAGCAGAGAGATACTTCTCAACTCCTCTTTTTACAGAAAAATAAACAACAAACAAAGCGGAATGCAAGGTGAAATCCTATGCAATCCGCTTTTATTTTTTATCATATACTATTGAGTCAGTCTGATTTCAGTTCATTCCCTGTGGGCCGACTGTTTCATATAGCTCAAGCACTGCTTTTTTGAGCGGTGCATTTTTTTCGCTGCGAAGTGCAGGGTCAAGGTCGAGCGTTTCCTTTGCGGCACGCTGTGCCTGCCTGAGCAATTCCATATCGCTCGAAAGGTCGGCTATTTTCATTTCCGGCAGACCGTGCTGACGTGCACCGAAGAAATCACCGGGACCTCTGAGCTTCAGGTCTTCATCGGCAATCTCAAAGCCGTTTGTTGTTTTGCACATCGTTTTGAGTCGGTGCTGTGCGGTTTTGCCCTTGGCGTCGGATATGAGTATGCAGGTTGATTTATGCTCACCTCTGCCGACTCTGCCGCGGAGCTGATGAAGCTGTGACAGGCCGAATCGTTCAGCGTTTTCAATTACCATTATTACGCTGTTGGGCACGTCGACACCTACCTCAACAACGGTAGTAGAAACAAGAAGCTGAATGTTTCCTGCGGCAAATTCACGCATAACTTCGTCTTTTTCTGCCGCCTTCATCTTGCCGTGAAGCAGACCTACGGTGTAACCTTTGAAGTCCTCGTTGCGGAGCTTTTGGGCAACTTCTTCAGCGGCTTTCAGTTCGCTGACGTCGCTCTCTTCAACAAGCGGGCAGACTATGTAGCCCTGCCTGCCTTCGTCAAGATGCTTTCTGACATAGCCGTAAGCACGCTGTCTTATACTCGAATCTATTGCAAAGGTTTCGATTTTCTGCCTGCCTGCAGGCAATTCATCAAGGATTGATATATCAAGGTCGCCGTAAATAATAAGGGCAAGTGTACGCGGAATAGGTGTTGCAGACATAACGAGTGTATGCGGATTGAGACCCTTACCGCCGAGTGCCGAACGCTGACCGACACCGAAACGGTGCTGCTCGTCTGTTACTACAAGGCCGAGAGCCTTGAACTGAACATCCTTTTGTATCAGTGCGTGAGTGCCGATTACAAGGTCGGTTTCGCCTGAAAGCAAGCCTTCTTTTATTCGCTTTTTCTCCTTGGCAGGTGTTGAGCCTACAAGAAGCTCAACACGCAGGTCGGTGCTTTCGAGGAGTTTGCAGAATGTGCGGTAGTGCTGTGCGGCAAGAATTTCCGTCGGTGCCATTATCGCACACTGGAATGAGTTTGCGGCGCAGGTGTGTGCAACCGCCGCAGCAACCGCAGTTTTACCCGAGCCTACGTCACCCTGAAGCAGTCTGTTCATCGGCTGAGGTTTTTTCATATCTTCTATCGCTTCAGCTACTGCACGCCTTTGTGCACCTGTAGGCGAAAAGGGAAGGAGGTTGAAAAATTCCTCGGAGCAGTCTTTTTCTATCCGACATCCTGCCTGCTTGCGGTTTCTGCCGCGCATAAGCATCATACCTGTCTGCAGTACATAAAGCTCCTCAAAGCCGAGCCTGCGGCGTGCAGTCATAATATCTGCTTCGGTTTTGGGAAAATGTATTTTTTCGAGTGCGGTACGATAATCGCACAGTGCGTATCTGTTACGGATATCGGTGCTGAGTATGTCGTGCGGCAAATCTTCAATAGTATCTAATGCACGGCGAACACAGCCCTCAATCGTGCGTGATGAAAGCGACATTGTCTGCGGATAAATCGGACGGATTCTTTCGCCCGTAGTGGTTTTTTCTATCTGCGGGTTGAGCATTTCGCGTGTGTAGCCGTTTTGCTGAATCCTGCCGAAGAAAAGGTATTCATCACCCTCTTCAAGCTTTTCAGCGGCAAAGCGGTTGTTGAAGATGGTTATCTTCATTATGTTTTCGCCGTCTGTTGCCTGCGTTTTATATATTGTCATACCCTTGCGGATGAGTGCGTGAGTTACGGGCGAGCAGACCATTGCTTTTACACAGCACTGTTCACCCGGTACAGCACCGAGGATTGTGGTGATGCTGCTCCAATCTTCGTAAGCGCGCGGAAAAAGGCGCACAAGGGAGCCGATGTCGACCACACCAAGCCGCCTGAACAGCTTGGCACGGGCTTCACCGACTCCCTTGAGATATTTGATATCGCTTGAAAAATTGAGCATTTTATTCAACCGCAATCGTGAAATAGTATATAGGCTGACCGCCGGGAATTATGGCAATCTCTGCATCGTGACAGCGTGAAGCTATCATCGTGCTGAGCTCTTCCGCCTGCTCTTCGTTGGAGTCAGCACCGTAATAGATTGTAATCATTGAAGCACCCAGCTTCTTGTAAAGGCGGCGTGCAACCTTGTAGCCTGCCTTTATCGGGTCGTGCTCAAGTACGGTAATTTTGCCGTCTTCCATACCGAGAATCTGACCCTTGCGTACACGCTGGTTGTTGACTTCGCTGTCGCGTGCGGCGAAGGTGACAAGACCTGTGCCCACTTTACCTGCAGCCTTCATCATTTCAAGGTGATTTTTCTCTGCAGATTGGGTTTCATCAAAGCTGAGCATAGCTGTTATACCCTGCGGCACTGTCTTTGTGTGGAGTACGCTGATGCCTTTTTCGCACAGCGGCACAACCTGTTCAGCCGCCATAATGATATTTTTGTTGTTGGGCAGAATGAATACGTGCTCGGCAGGTGTTGCGAGTACGGCACGGAGAATATCTTCTGTGCTGGGGTTCATTGTCTGTCCGCCGCTTACAATCCGGTCCGCACCGAGCTGTGTGAACATTTCTTCAAAGCCTTCGCCTGCACATACCGCAACAAAGCCGAATTGCTTTTCGATTTGAGCAATCTGCGGCTCTTCCTGCTTTTCGGGCAGCTCTTCCTGCTCGATTACATTGTTGCTGTGCTGGTAACGCATATTGTCAATTTTGATGTTGATAAGTGCACCGTACTTGAGACCTGCCTGAATTGCGTTGCCGGGGTCGTTTGAGTGCACGTGTACTTTAATGATTTCGTCATCGTCAACTACAACTACGCAGTCGCCGATTGTTTCGAGATAAGCACGGAGCTTTGCTGCATCTGTAGGCTCAGGGTTTACTCTGTTTACGATGAATTCGGTGCAATAGCCGAATTTAATGTCTTCGTTTACGGTTGCAGTTGCAGAAACGGTTTGCACAGGGGCTACGGGATTGTCGCCCGAATCAATCATACCTTCACCCTTGAATACGCTGAGCATACCCTGCATTACAAGCAATAAACCCTGACCGCCTGCATCTACTACGCCTGCTTTTTTGAGCTGAGGAAGCAGGTCGGGAGTTCTGTCGAGCGACTCTTTTGCCGCCTGACAAGCCTTTTCCCAGAGCTCGACAGCATCAATATCGCCTATAGCGAGCTTTGCGGCAGTTTCGCCTGATTCGCGGATGACTGTGAGAATTGTACCCTCTGTGGGCTTCATAACAGCACCGTAAGCGGATTTCGTACCCTCTTCAAGTGCTTTTGCAAGAGTGCTTGCGTCAATTTCGCTGTGGTCTTTGAGTGCTTTTGAGAAGCCTCTGAAGATGAGCGAAAGTATAACACCCGAATTACCTCTTGCACCTCTGAGTAATGCGGATGCGGCTTTGCCTGCAACCTCACCTGCACCGAGACCGTCGGGCAGAATGGCAAGCTCTCTTGCAGCTGCACGCATAGTCATGGACATATTTGTGCCTGTATCACCGTCGGGCACAGGGAAAACATTGAGTGCGTCGACGGCGGCTTTGCTGTTGTCGATATTATTTGCCGCGGATATAATGGCATTTCGTAATTGGTTTCCTTTAATCACTGCTTTTACCTCAGCTTTCTGCCTTCATTCCGTCAACAAACACTTTAATTTTTGCAACCTCCATACCGGTTGCTTCTTCGACGGTGTACTTTACTTTATTTGTTATGCTCTGGCATATTGCGTTTATGTTAAGGCCGTAAGTTACAACTATATGCAGATCAATTACCAGACCTGCGGCGGTTTTCTGCACGCTGACACCCTGGTCGGGGTAGATAAGGCCTTTTTTTGTAAAAGCACGAAGCTGCTGGCGCTTGTTGGTGTGTGCCATACCTACAACGCCGAAGCAAGAAGATACCGTGTTGCCGATAAGGTTGGCGAAATAGGTTTCTGTTATTTCTATTGTACCCATATGGTTTTCAAACTTAATCATCAGTTTCCCTCCGTTTTGATTGGCTTATATGAGCAGATACTTTAATTTTTTACGGTCCAGCCGGCTAAGTTGCAGAAATTGTCGTAACATGTTCCGCCGGTTTGCGATGAGAGTTTACGCGAATATATTTCGATTCCGTTGCGATAGCATACGGGAATAAACGGCATTTCGGATTCAAAAAGTCCGCAGAAATCGGACAACGAAAGTGTGCCTGCGAGCAGTTTACGGTATTCGTCGTAACATACCGTAAACTCGGTTTCGTTTTCATCAATAAGGGTTATTGTGCTGTTTGTTACACTGCCTGCGGTGAAAAACTGCGAGATGTTCATATTGGCGGGCACTTTTATTTCACCCAGATACATTTCGTAGTTGCCGTCAGCTATTGCCTCGGCATAATCATCGTATGACAGCTCGACTATTTTTACGTTGAAGTTGAGCTTTGCAAGCTGCTCCTTTATCTGCTTTGCGGCGGCAACCTTGAAGCCGTTGTCCTTGCATACCGTAAGTGTGCAGGTGAGACTCTTTCTGCTGCTGCAACGGTAGCCGTAGCTGTTGACCGATGTGTAGCCTGCTGCTTCAAGCACGGATTTTGCACCGTTTATATCGGCAGTTGTTTTGCCGCTGAGTGTAATTCCTTCCATATTACTCCACGACGGATTAAAGGGGACGACTGCAGATACGGCATGGCCTTGAAAACTCTGTGAGCTGATTGAATTGCGGTCGAGCAGCATCGACACTGCACGGCGTACGGCATTTTCGGTGAATATTGATTTTTCATCGTTGAATGCGATATAGATAAGGTTGTTTGTCGGTACTGATGAAAGGCCTGCGTTAACTCTTGAGTACGTGCCTGATGAAAGGTCGTTATACCAGTAATCGTAGTTACCTATCTGTAAACCGTATGCCATACCGTCGGAATCGTTTACCTCAAAAAGAGAAATTGAGGTTATCGATGCTGACTCTTTGCGGTTACAGTTGGGGTTTGGTATGAGTGTGGCTGTAGGTAATGTGCCGCTGATTATATATCTGCCTGCACCGACAGGTGGCACGATATCAAAGAGATTGTCGCCTGAGTTGAGTGCCTGCACAGTGCCTTTTTTGACAATCGGAAAATCCAGGCAGGCAAGTGCGTTTGTGTTAGGTGAGTAAAGCTCAAAGTTTACCTTTTCTCCCGAAGCGGAGGCAGATTTGATATCTGAAAGGCGGGCAGAGTAGTAGCTGCTTGCCTTGGCTTTTTCAAATGAATAAACAACATCGTCGGCTGTTATTGCAGATCCGTCTGAAAATTTGATACCGCTTTTGAGTGTTACGGTCATAAGCTTGTCGCTGTTGGTGTAGCTGCTCAGGAGTAACGATTGCGGTGTGAAATTCTCGTCGATATATATAAGTCCGTCATAGAGGAGAGTGACAAGTGAGCGGTTGACGGAGCTGATATTTTTAAATGGGTCAAGTGTGTCGTTATGTGCTATGGGCAGGGTGATGCTGCTTTTTACAGCAGGAGTTACCGTCTGTGCGGCTGTTGTGGTTTCTTCGCTGTTAACTTCGACGTTGTCAGAGCAGGCACAAAGCGAAAACACTGCCGCAAGTGCAAGCAACACACTTATTAATTTCCTGACTTTTTTCATAAGTTATCCTCTGATATTGATTCTTTGTACGCTTAATGTTTTGCCGCTTTGCTTGTCTATTTCAAACAGACATCCGTTGAGCATACATTCACCCTCGTTATTGTCAAAGCGTGAGGGCATATTTGTTTTAAGCTTGTTGATTATAATCTGCGGAGTAACGCCGAGTACGGAGTGTACGGTGCCTGTCATACCAAGGTCGGTGATGTAGCCCGTACCCTCGGGCAGAATCTGCTCGTCTGCAGTCTGTACGTGTGTGTGAGTGCCGAAGACTGCGCTTACTCTGCCGTCGAGATAGAAGCCGAGTGCACGCTTTTCGCCCGTAGCCTCTGCGTGGAAGTCAACAAGCTTTATGCGGCAGTCTTTGATTTCTTCAAGGCAGGCGTCAACGCAGGTGAAAGGATTGTCACCGTCCATAAATGCGTTGCCCGCAAGGTTGATTATACCTATTTTTACGCTGCCCATATCCGCAATCGCAAAGCCCTTGCCGGGGTTGCCTGCGTAGTAGTTTGCAGGGCGGATTATATCGAGGCAGGTGTCGAGCCGCTCGTAAATTTCACGGCGGCGGTAAACATGATTGCCTGTTGTAATCAGGTCGGCACCGCACTCAAACAAAGCATCGGCTGATTGCGGAGTTATGCCGTTGCCTGCGGCTGAATTTTCGCCGTTAACAATACAGAAATCAACTGCGTATTGTCTTTTGATTGTCGGCAGACGGCGGCGTAAATATTCACAGCCGGGTGTGCCGACAACATCGCCTACAGCAAGTATATTCATTGTGTCGGTCACGCTCCCACTGTGTAATCGTTGAATATAAAGTCTTCGTAAATAGCACTGTCTTGTATGAGGATGAAGTCAGCTTCGGTGATTTCGCCGTCACAGTTTGCATCGGCAGCTATATTATATGCAGAGCCCTGCAATTCAAGCATACCGAGGGCACACATTCTTGCAAGGAATGCGTCGTTTGCATCTGCCTTGCCGTTGCCGTCAATATCGCCGAGTACTGCTACGGTGTAAACTATATCGTCATAACCGTCTTTGCTCATTGTTGCGGTTGCACCTGTTGAATACGTGCCGTAGCTGTTTGGCTCAAATGATACGGTGTATCCGCCGCTTGCTTCAACACAGTCGGCATAGCTCTCGATATACTCTGCAGTAAGCACAATGACGCGGTTGCTGTTATCTGCTGTGATATTTGAATCGATGGTGCTGATTTCAGCCTTCGGCACAAGTGCGGCTATAGCATCGCGGATATCCTGAGCCATTTTATCTACTGCAGTCTGCTCGTCGGAGTATTTGCCGTAGACTACCGCGTTTACAGCTTCCGTTACACCGCCGAAGTCCACATAATCGTCGGACTTGAGTGCGGCGGCTTCAGCCTTTGCTTTTTCAACCTCGGAGTAATCGGCAGGAGTTTTTTCTATGAGCTTATCCATTGCGTCAAGAAGCTCGATGTATTTTGCATCTACCTCATCCTGCTGATATTCGTAAAGGTTGTAGTCAATGCTGTTGATAACAGCCTGAACGATTTCATAGTTTGTGAATGCGTTGGGGTCAAGACTCTGTGCTGCGGCAACGATTCTGTTGAGCTGTGTGTAGTTTGCCTTGCCGCAGACAGTACGCAGAGCCGCCTCGGAAACAAGCTTCATGCTGAGCATCCTGCCGTTGCCCTCAATCGGGTGCAGGTCATAGCTGTTGCCGTCGGTGCCTGCCTGCATAAGTGAGTAATCGTAAACGGTGCACCTTGTGTTTTCTTTGATAAGGTTTTTAACCTGTGCACCTGTGAGGTCGGGGTTGATGGCAAAGCACATTGCGGCTGTTGCCGTAACAATCGGTGCCGCCTGTGATGTGCCGCTTGCCATACCGTAGTAAATGTTATAGTTGCCGCTTGAATTTTTCTGCGGAGTTACAGCACCCATAATTGAATAGCCGGGCGCATAAATATCAACACGGCTGCCTGCGTTGCTGAAAGGAGCCATCTCGAAGAGCAGACCGTTTGAATTGTTGCTCTGGTTGGATGCCGCACCTACAACGATAACACGGTTGAATGTTTCGTTGACCTGAGAGTAGGTAAGGGAGCCGTATTTTGTGTTCTGACGGATTGAGCAGTAAAGACCGTTCTGCGTTGCATCAACACTGCGGTAGACGTTTATGCCGAGCCTTGTGTCGATTACACCGTTGCCTGCCGACTGCACAACGACAAATTCCTTGCCTGCCTGCAGAAGGTTGTGCATACCTATTGCACACTGCTTTGCAGTAGAGTCAAGCTCTGAGGTTGTGTACGGGTCAGTGTAAGGGTTGTAGGTGGTTGATGCGGATGCAGACGGATTGAGACCGATTGAGAGGTTGACTGCTTTTGCACCGTTTGTTACCTGGCTCGATACTGCGTCTACAATGTAGCTTATTGTGCTGCTTGCTACGCTGTAGTTTGCCGCATAAATATCAACATCCCACAGCATACCGCTGACACCGATTCCGTTGTTGGGTGTTGCACCCATTATACTTGCAACGTGCGTGCCGTGGTACTGGTTTGCGCGTGTGGCGGGTGTTGTTGAAAGCACGTTATCAGCCTCATATGAGCCGGTGAATTTTATTGTATCGCCAAGGTCTTCATGAGTCGTCATAATCGGGCCGTCAATCATACCTATCTTTGCATCTTTGATATAGCTGTTGTATTTCCAGGTGCTGTATGCCTGTACAGCCTCTGCGTGCCAGTTGTAGCCGCCCGGGATGTTTTCGTTAACAGTTTCTTTATAGTTGACATTTGTACTCCACGGGTCGTTTGTTGTGACGTTTATATCGAGCGGCAGAATCTGCTCGATGTCTGCACCGATAACCTCGTCATATTTTTCGATTTCCTCACATTTTCTGTTAAGTGCATCAAGGCTTTCTGCTTCAACTCTTGCCTGCACCATCACTATATCGTTTACTTCGCCGACGCGCTCTGCACCGATTTCGCCAAGGATTTCTGCAATTCTTTCGTCGGTTGTGTCTATTTCAAAGTAGATGTTTACAATTTCTTTTACATATTCTATGCCGTCTTCTTCGGCCTTTTCGTCAGCGGTGTGGCTGTAAATCTCACCTCTGTCGTAGTAAATATTCTGCGTGTAGGTCTGCGTTTCGCCGTTTGCGAGGGTTGCGGTGATTTTTACTTCGTTTTCGCCCGATTTGAGAGGAAGGTTGTCAACATTCCAGTCACAGCCGTTAAGTACGGCAGTGCCGCTTGAGCCTACCTCAAAGTTGTCGATATCGCTGCGTACCTCGTATGTGACCGAAGTAACGGTTGAGTCGGCAACTGCAGTGCCGCTGAAGTCGGCAACAGGTCTTGTAACAGTGTCCTTATCTTCTGTATCCTCAATCTCCAGAGAAGTGTCAATTTCAGAGCTTGCGGTGTAGCTTACAGTTATATTCAGCAGATATGATTTGTCGCCTATGGTGATGGTTTCTTCAAGTGTGAAGCTGCGGGCTTCGTTTGTGCCGACAGCGTATGTGCCGAATACACCTGCGGTGGGGATAAGCAGAGCGAGTGCAAGCACCATAGCGGCGGCTTTCCTGTGCTTTCTTGCAAAAAGTATGACGATTACAATTACCGCAACAGCTGCAACAGCGGCGGCGATAATTGCTTTTTCGTTTGTCTTGGCAACTGGTGCTGCGGATTCGCCTGTTGCGGCCTCGGTTTGAGCTTCGGTCTGCGTTTCGCCTGTGGTTATTACGGGTGCATCGATGACGGCAAAAGAAAGGCTTGATTCGAAAATGTCACCTGCGGCAAGTGTGCCTACAGAGAGGGTACAGCCTTTTTCGTTTTTGCCCGTAACTTCGCTTGTCAGCTCAAGTCCTTCGGGGACAGTATATGTAATTTCGATATCGTTCACATCGAAATCGTTTGAGTTTTTGAGGTTGAGTTTTACCGTTGCCGAGCTGTCGGTTGCCGATGAATCGGCAGTAAGACCCAGACCGTATTCGTTGGTGCTCAGTGCAGACGAAAACAGGCAGAATACGCCGCAGAAAACAACGCAGAAGGCGAAGGCGAGTAACCTCTTTACTGCTTTTTTCATTTTTGACGCCACCTCTCCAATTTAAAATTAATCATCTATATTATACTGAAATAATAATTATATGTCAAGAACAGTTGCTTTGCATAAAATTCGGTGTGGTTTCTGCCTGTATTTGTAGTAGTTAATTACTTGACATAATACGAAGTTTTTATTATACTTTAAGATAGGAAAAAATGATATTCCAAAATCAGAAAAGGATGTGTGCATAAGCTATGGATTCCAAGTACGAAGCTTTATTTACCCCTTGGAAAATAGGTAATGTCGAAATCAAAAACAGAATTGTTATGTGCCCCATGGGCGGTACATCTCTCTTCGGTTGGTTTGAGCTCGGCGGCTGCCATTTCGACAAGGAGGCTGCAAAGCTCTTCCTCGAAAGAGCTAACAACAACGTTGGTCTTATCATCCCCGGTATCGCTCCTCTGCGTGATACATTCTGGGGCAAGTGGCTCTGGCAGAACCCCAAGATGTTCGAAGAGCTTAAAGAATTTATGGATGAAATCCATAAGACAGGTGCAAAGCTGTTTGTTCAGCTCACTGCAGGTATGGGCCGTTCCTGGGCTATTACCGAGCTTGTTGCACCCCTTCACAAGAATAAATTCACACGTGCACTCGTAAAGCCGATTCTCGATACATCACACGAGCTTGCATCTCCCAGTCCCCAGCCTTCACGTTGGGCACACGATATTATCTGCCCCGAAATGACAAAGGAGCAGATCCACGAGATTATCGAGGCTTTCGCAAAGACAGCAAAGCTCTGCCGTGACGCAGGTGTCGACGGTGTCGAGGTTCACGCTGTTCACGAAGGCTATCTTCTCGACCAGTTTGCAATCGAGTTCTTCAACAAGCGTACCGACGAATACGGCGGCAGCTTCGATAACAGATACCGTTTCGCAGTTGAGGTTGTCAAGGCAATCAAGGAGTCCTGCGGCAACGATTACCCCGTATCTCTCCGTTACTCCGTAGAGTCCAAGATGAAGGGCTTCTGCGAGGGTGCTATGCCCGGCGAAGAGTATACAGAGGTCGGCCGTGCCATGGCTGAGTCCGAGAAGGCTGCAAAGTACCTTCAGGATGCAGGCTACGATATGCTCAACGCTGACAACGGTACATACGACTCATGGTACTGGGCACATCCGCCTATGTATATGCCCCAGAACTGTAACCTTGACGACGTTGCTCATATCAAGAACTTTGTTGATATCCCCGTTGTATGCGCAGGCCGTATGGAGCCCGATATCGGTGCTAAGGCTGTTGCAGAGGGTAAGATCGACGGTGTCGGTGTAGCTCGTCAGTTCCTTACAGACCCCGAGTGGGTTACAAAGATTATTGAAGACAGAATCGAAGACATCAAGCCCTGTATCTGCTGCCACAGTGCCTGCTTCAACTTCTCTTCTTCCAAGGGTCACGCAAATACTCAGGACCTTTTTGACACAATGGGTCTTTCCCGCTGTGCTCTTAACCCCAAGACAATGCAGTCCAAGAAGTATAAGATTGAGCCTGCAAAGAAAAAGAAGAACATCGCTATCATCGGCGGCGGTATCGGCGGTATGGAAGCTGCTATCGTCTGTGCACAGCGCGGCCATACAGTAACTCTTTACGAGAAGTCAGACGTACTCGGCGGTGTATTCATCGCTGCAGCTGCTCCCGAGTTCAAGGAGAAGGACCGCGACCTTATCGCATGGTACAACCGTGAAATCAAGAAGTATCCCGCAATCACTGTCAAGATGAACACAGAGGTTAAGGATATTGCTTCTCTCGGTGCTGACGAGGTTATCGTTGCAACAGGTTCCGTTGCCAACAAGATTCCTGTCAAGGGCGCTGCAGAGTACGGTATCGAAGCTATCGATTACCTTCTCGACAAGAAGGCAGTCGGCGATAACGTTGTTGTTGTCGGCGGCGGTCTTACAGGCTGTGAAATTGCTTATGACCTTTACCTCAAGGGCAAGAAGCCTGTTATTGTTGAAATGCAGGATGACCTTATCACAACACCCGGTGTTGCACTTGCAAACACAAGCTTCCTTCGTGACTTCTTCAAGGCTAACAACGTTCCCGTTTACCTTGAGTCCAGAACTACAGAAATCACCGACAGCAGCGTTACAGTTGCTACAAAGGACGGCAAGACTGTCAACGTACCTGCTGACAGCGTAATCCTCTCTGTCGGCTACAAGCCCGCTCCCATTGCTCCCAAGGCAAAGCACGTTCACATTCTCGGCGATGCTTTCAAGGTAGGTAACCTTCGTACTGTTATCTGGCAGGCATGGGATATTGCAATGAAGCTGTAATTCAATAAATAAATGAGGCTTTGCAGTCAGAGTTTACCGCAAAGCCTCGTTGTGTTTGCTTTTTGATATTGAATTATCTTTAAGCTTATGTTAAAATTATAATGCAGAAACGAATCTGCGAAAAAGAAACATAAATTAAAAAAGAAGGAGGGAAAGATAATGCAGTTTGGTGAACTCGGTAGCCTCAGCGATATCATTGTTCAGCTTTTTGATTTTCTTGATAAGGTCAAGAATTTCCTTTTCAGCTTCGGCGATATTGCACAGAAGTTCTTTGATATGCTTCCGTAAGCTACGGTATCTACGGCCATATTGCCCACGGGCGATGTGGCCTGTTATTAAAGTTTGCAGGTCTGAATAATTCAGACTTTATATACAGTAAATTTTGATCCTTATGAAAGGGGATATAGATAAAATGAACTACAAAATGCAGCTCACACCCGATGAGATAGAAATTCTCAACGGCGCCAAGGGCGAAACAATGGCAAAGGTTATGAAGACCCTTGTTATGTACGGTGAGGCTTTCGGTGCTACAAAGATGGTTCCTGTCGAGAGCAAGATGGGTCACCTTGTTACAAGCTTCGGCCTCAAGGTTATGAGCCCTGTTTACGATCTTATGGATCAGCTTATCGCAGGCGGTGCACTCTCTCAGCAGAAGTTCTCCGTTGACCCCAAGCCGATCGACCCCAAAGTTCCCGCTAACTTCCTTCAGAAGTTTGTTTTCAACAAGCTTATGTACTCCAAGCAGACTCAGTACGATGCACAGCTTGCAAAGCTCGGCCTTATTGATGACAAGTCCTACACATGTACTTGCTATATGGACGAGGTTGGCAACCTTCCCAAGAAGGGTGAGGTTCTCTCCTGGGCAGAGTCTTCAGCTGTTGTTTACGCTAACTCCGTAATCGGTGCAAGATGTAACCGTAACTCCGGTATCATCGAGCTCTTCGGTTCTATCGTCGGTAAGGTTCCTTACTTCGGTCTTCTTACAGACGAGGGCAGAAAGGCAACTTGGGTTGTCGAAGTCAAGACAACAAAGAAGCCCGAAGCACAGATTCTCGGTTCAGCTATCGGTATGAAGGTTATGGAAGATGTTCCCTATGTAAAGGGTCTCGACCAGTGGATCGGCACAGAGCTTGACGGCGATACAAAGGCATACCTCAAGGATTTCGGTGCTGCTACAGCTTCCAACGGTGCTGTCGGTCTCTATCACATCGCAAACCTTACTCCCGAAGCTGTTGAGCAGGGCGAGAGCCTTATCGCAGAGGGTGCTCAGGTTTACGTTATTGACGATGCTGAGCTTGAAAGAGTTCAGGCTAACTACCCTGTTATGTGGAAAGATAAGAACGCAACACCCAAGCTCTGCTTCGTAGGCTGTCCTCACCTTTCACACGCACAGCTTATCGAGTGGACTGACAACGTTGTTGCAGGCCTCAAGAAGAATGGTCTCAGCAAGGTTGCAATCCCCACAGTATTTACTGCTGCTCCTGCAGTTGTTGAAGAGTTTAACAAAACTGCAAAGGCTAAAGAGCTTGCAGCTACAGGCGTTGTTCTCAGCTACATCTGCCCGCTTATGTATATGAACAATCCGCTTTGCAAGAAGATGCCCGTTATCACAAACTCCAACAAGCTCAGAACTTATACAACATCACGTTACTACAAGAGTGACGAGATTCTCAATATCATCACAGGAGGTAAAGCATAATGAAACAGTTTAAGGGTCGTCCCGTAGTACCGGGCAAATGCTCCGCTCCTGCTCTTGTTTCCCACGGCGGTTTCAATACACTTGCTTCCTTCCAGAACGCACTTCAGTTCGGCGATAAGCAGGCAAAGTGCGGCGACCAGAACAATAAGGACCTCTACCAGAAGCCCATGGTCGGTACAGCACTCTGCCTTCCCCAGACTATCGGCTCAACAACAGGCGGTATGGTTCTCTACTGTGCAAAGGTTATGGAAAGAACTCCTGCTTGCCTTCTCTTCTCCGAGCACATCGACTCACTTGCTTGTGCAGGTGCAGTTCTCGGCGCTGTCTGGACTGAGTCTCCGATGCCCGTTATCGACTGCCTCGGCGATGAGTTCCTGAGCTGCGTTAAGGACGGTATGAAGATCACAGTTGCAGAAGACGGTACTGTAACAGTTGAATAATTAACGTAAACATAATATAATCCGTACGGGAGGCGTTTCGCCTCCCGTTTTTTTATATCGCTGTAAATTTGTTTATCAAATGGTAGGGCAGGGGCTTGCCCCTGCCGTTGTTATTTACATATCGCATTTACAATATGATGTAGGGAACAGTCTTGACTGTTCCGTTATGTACGTTTAAATTTTGCGGAATGGTCTTGACCATTCCCTACGTGTCATCGTTGTTGCAACGAAGAAACTTAAAAAAGTCCTTGAAGTATAATTTCTGCTTTGGTATAATATAGTTATAAATTTTGTTTTTACGGAGGTAACGCAAAATGAAATCAACGTTCAAAAAAATCACGGCACTGTTAATGGCGCTTATGCTTATGTTTGCTTGTGTCGCTTGCTCATCCGATTCCGATGCAACTGAAGAGGGTAATACTGCAACCGGCAACAATGCCGATGGTTCGGACTCTTCAAGCAAGCTGAATTTTGTACCGGCTGATACGATTGCCGCAGGTTACAATCACACAGCAGTTGTTAAGAATGACGGTACGGTTATTGCTGTAGGCGAGAATGAATACGGTCAGTGTGATGTTGGTAGCTGGACAGATATTGATGCTGTTTCGGCAGGTTACGCTCACACAGTCGGTCTGAAGAGTGACGGCACGGTTGTTGCGGTCGGCTTTAATTCCAGCGGTCAGTGTGATGTAAGCGGTTGGACAGATATTGTATCAATTGCTACAGGTGCTGCTCATACAATCGGTATTAAAAATGACGGCACGGTTGTTGCTGTCGGCAAAAATAATGACGGTCAGTGTGATGTTAGCGGCTGGACTGATATTATCGCAGTAGCGGGAACAGATTGGTATACCATTGGTCTCAAGAGCGACGGTACGATTGTTTCTACTCTTGCAGCAGACGCGTTTATCGAATGGACAGATATAGTTGCAATTGCAGCAGACGGAAGTCAGGTACTTGGTGTTAAGAGTGACGGCACAGTTATTGCCGCCGGTGAGGTTAATTGTGACGTAAGTGGTTGGGCAGATATTAAGGCAGTTGCCGCAGGCACCATACATTCTGTCGCTCTCAAGGCTGACGGTACGGTTGTTGCCGGCGGTGAGGCTGATGCCGGTCAGTGTGACGTAGGCGGCTGGACAGATATTGTTGCAATTTCTGCAGGCGATAATCATACAATTGGTCTTAAGTCAGATGGTACGGTTGTTGCCGCCGGTTATAACAGTTACGGCCAGTGTGACGTAAGCGATTGGTCGGATA
This sequence comes from Acutalibacteraceae bacterium, assembly GCA_045631965.1. Classification (GTDB taxonomy): domain Bacteria; phylum Bacillota; class Clostridia; order Oscillospirales; family Acutalibacteraceae; genus UBA8612. The sequence continues at coordinate 100,710 of JAZQVR010000011.1, read as the reverse complement.
TCAAGATTCCCGGTTAATTATCAACTAACATAAAACCAAGTGAATTTTGTGTGATTTTGCTTTTACGGGAGGCAAACAAAAATGAAATCGACATTCAGAAAACTCACGGCATTGCTAATAGCACTTATGCTCCTCCTGGCTTGTGTCGGCTGCTCGTCGGATTCCGATAAGGGCGACGAGAAAGAAAAAGAGGGCGTAGAGGATAACGCTGACGGAAACGAGACGGGCAAAAACCCGATAACCAAACTGAATTTTAAAGAAAAACTTGATACTATTTCGGCAGGAACTTATCACTCAGTCGGCCTCAAGTCCGATGGTACAGTTGTTGCGACAGAGTATACAGGTGAATATAGTTATTATGATCAGTGCAATGTCGGTGGCTGGACAGATATTGTTGCTGTTTCGGTAGGTGATGAGCACACAGTCGGTCTGAAGTCAGATGGTACAGTTGTTGTGGTTGGTTATAATTCTTCCGGCCGGTGTAATGTAAGTGATTGGATAGATATTGTTGCGGTTTCGGCAGGAAATTATCACACAGTTGGCCTCAAGTCAGACGGTACAGTTGTTGCGACAGAGTTTACAGGCACTTATTATGATCGTCAGTGCAATGTCGGTGACTGGACAGATATTGTTGCGGTTTCGGCAGGAACTTATCACACTGTCGGCCTGAAGTCAGACGGTACAGTTGTTGCTGTTGGCGGTATTGGCGTTAATAATTTCAATCAATGTAATGTAAATGACTGGACAGATATTGTTGCAGTTTCGGCAGGCTTTTATCACACGGTCGGTCTTAAGTCTGATAGTACGGTTGTTGCTGTTGGCGCTAATTATGATGGCGAGAGTGACGTAAGCAACTGGACAGATATTGTTGCAGTTTCGGCAGGATATCATCACACAGTTGGTCTGAAGTCAGATGGTACAGTTGTTGCGGTTGGTGATAATGAGTACGGTCAGTGTGATGTAAGCGGCTGGACAGATATTGTTGCAGTTTCGGCAGGTAATGATTATACAGTCGGTCTGAAGTCGGACGGTACGGTTGTTGCTGTCGGTAAAAATGACTATGGTCAGTGCGATGTAAGCGATTGGACAGATATCAAACTTCCGGAATAATCAACATAAATAAAATATAAATCGTAGGGGAGGGCTTTTATGCCCTCCCGTTTTTTTATATCGCTGTAAATTTGTTTGCCAAAAGCTCCCTTTGAAGGGAAGATTCCCCCACGGTGTGGGGGAAATGTCTGCAAAGCAGACAAAGGGGGACGGCTCTGTCAGAGCTGTCGAGCGTATGCGAGACTGAGGGTTGTTTGCAAAATAAAATCAACATTTAATTTATCAATCCTCCGTCTTTTGCTTCGCAAAATCCACCTCCTTTGAAAAGGAGGTTATTTTAACGGCATATTTTCTTTTCGTGTCTTGTTAAATCATTGATTCCGAGTGTACAAAGTGACGAAAGTGCTTGCGAAAAACTTCACAAACTTTTTTAAGACAAAAATCGTAAAACTTTGTCCGATAATACAAAAATCGCAAATCACTTGTACAAAATGCACAAAAACTATATGTGTTATTAGTTTAATATGTTGATAAGCTGGTTTTTGAGTCTGAAAAATCATTGTGCATACTGCACAAATACAGTTATATTTATTTGTGCAAAAAATCTTGACAAAACGCACAAAAAATATTACAATGCAGATGTAAACAAAAGAAAGGAGACATAAAAAATGATTTCAAAATTCTTGTTCAAAAAAGAAAAAGAGCTTATGAAAGAAATCAGCAAGGAGAAGAACTTCTTCCGTATGTATGCAAAGGCTATGAAAATTGAAGGCCTTGTAAACTACATGAACAACGCTCAGTAATCTCCGAGCTTAAAAGCTCACCCTGATGGGACTTCAATCGGGCATACGCCTGTTAACATATATTGCATCTTCCCTTATTATGATATCTTCACTGCATCTGCAATTTTGGTTTTGTGGTTGTATGATGCGTTTCATTCCCCTTTTCCGCAACGTGCTGTTGCGGTTTTTTGTTTTTATGGCGGCGATTTGCAATCAATTCAGCCTGAAATAAAATAAATTGGCATAAACTTAAGTTAAAAATGCTCGAAAAAAAGCAAGCAACCTTAATTAAAGTTGCTTGCTTTGCTTTTTCAGAAATTATTTTCGTCATTGAGTACCGCATGGGCACAGCGTATACCGTCAACACCTGCGGAAACTATACCGCCTGCGTAGCCTGCGCCCTCACCGCAGGGAAAGATACCGCCTATATTACACTGGAAGTATTCGTCGCGTGTGATTCGGACAGGGGATGAGGAGCGGCTTTCGGGCGCTGTCAGTACTGCATCGGGCAATGCAAAGCCCTTGAGCTGCTTATCCATTTTGACAAGTGCGTCGGCAATTGTGTCCGTCACCTTCTGCGGCAGCACCTTGCGTATGTCGGTTGGTGTAACACCTGTCGGGCAGGTTGGTCTTACACTACCGAGCTTTTCGGAAGGTCGGTCAGCAAGGAAATCGCCTACAAGCTGTGCAGGTGCACGGTAGTCGGAGCCTGCCAGCTCAAATGCCGCACTCTCGATTTTGCGTTGCAGGTGCATACCTGCAAGCGGATGCTCGCTGCCGAAATCCTGCGGCTCAATGCCAACAAGAATAGCGGAGTTTGAGTTTTCGCCGTCACGTGCGTATTCGCTCATACCGTTTACTACCATTCTGCCTTTTTCGCTCGAAGCGGCAACGACCGTACCGCCGGGACACATACAGAATGTGTAAGCACCTCTGCCGCCCTGCGGATGGCAGGAGAGCTTGTAGTTTGCGGCACCGAGCTTCGGATGACCGGCAAATTCGCCGTACTGTGAACGGTCGATAAGCTCCCTCGGGTGCTCGATTCTTGTGCCGACCGAGAAAGGCTTCTGTATCATTTTCACTCCGCTTTCATACAGCATTTCTACCGTATCTCTTGCCGAGTGACCGATTGCGAGTATAACCGTATCGGTTTCAATTTCTTTTGTTTTACCCTCGGCATCTTCGTAAACTATGCCGTGAATAAATCCGTTTGCAACAATAAGACCTGTGAGCCTGCAACGGAAATTGACCTCGCCGCCCAGAGAAATAATTTCTTCTCTCATCGATTTTACAACGCCGCCGAGCTTGTCTGTACCTATGTGCGGTGTTGCGGAGTAAAGTATCTCCTGCGGTGCACCGTGGCGTACAAACTCGAGGAATACCTGACGGCAGAGTGTGTCTTTGATACCCGTAGTCAGCTTGCCGTCGGAGAATGTACCTGCACCGCCTTCGCCAAACTGAACGTTGCTGTTTTCGTCAAGCTCTTTTGTTTCCCAGAAGGTTTTTACTCTTTTCGTACGCTCTTCAACGCAGTCGCCGCGCTCAAGCACAATGGGGCGAAGACCTGACTTTGCAAGAGTCTGTGCCGCAAAAAGACCTGCAGGGCCGAAGCCTACAACAACAGGTCGCAGTGAAGATGTGCGGCGGTTTTCCGGCAAATCGTATCTGAAAGGTGTGTATTTTTCTGCCTTGCCGTCTTTTGCTTTTGCAATCAGCGTGTCCTCATCGCCCTCAACGGTTACATTGACATTATAGACAAAATAAACATCGTTCTTTTTGCGTGAGTCTACTGCACGGCGTGCTACCTCAAGGGTGAGGATTTTGCGTGCAGGGCAACGCAGAATTCTGGCGGCTGCGGCACGAAGCTCGCCCTCGCCTGCATCAAGCGGCAATTTAATCTGGTTAATTCTTATCATTGGTTCAGTTCCTTAAAACAAGATAGGTATATTGTATTATATTTGTCTGTCTTTTTCAACACTAAAAACAAAAAGCACCACTGATTTTTCAGCGATGCTTTGGAGTATGGCTTTATTTCTTGCCGTTGTTAGCCTGCTGTGAAGCGTTCATCATACGCTCCATCATACCGGGACGCTTCGTTCTCTTGGGCTTGTAGATGGGAGGATTCTTGAGCAGCTCGCGTGACTTCTTGCCTGCATTGGAATGAAGGAATTTGTTTACCTTGATAACGGGACCCATAAGGTCAGGTGACATATAGTCAACACAGTTTGCAAGCAGAGTCTGGTCAGCACTGAGGTTACCGAGAAGTGTTACTGCAATAATGCTCTGTGCCTCGTTAGTTGCATCAGGATAAATCTCGTTGAGGAGGTTGAAGAGCTTCTTCATCTCAGTCGGGTCGTTGCGGCGGATGGTATCCTGCACAGCATCGGCACAGCCTTTTGCAAAGAAATCTTCGGGTAAAAACTCACCGTAACGTGCGATGTTTGCGTTATATTCTCCGCGGAACTGCGAGTAGAGTGAAGATGTAAGGCGGCTTGCAAGAGTGTTGGCATCGTAATAAACGCTGCCGCTTCTTGCTGCTGCTTTGGAAACTGTTTTGGGTGCCTTGGTTTTAGGCTGTGTTGTAGGCTTGCAGAATTTTGCCATTACAGTGTCGGAAATTTCGCCGCTGATGGAGCGGATATCCTTATCGTCGCTTGTTTCTGCGTCGAGAAGTGAAACGGAAACTTCCTTATAATCTGTGAAGTTGCCGTCGGCATCAACTGTAGTAGAAAGCTCGAATGTGAGCTTTTTGTCAAGATGCTTTACGGCAACAGCGCTTGCCTCGCCCTTGAAATCGAAACGGTAGCCCACACCGTTGTCGCCCTTGACAACAGGAATTTCGCCTTTTTCGATACCTTCGGGGCGGACACCGTACATACCCGCTTGTTTCATACTGGGTTCAACAAAAGTATAAATTTTACCGAGAGCTTCTTTAATATCTAACATATCTTAATTTCACGGCAGCAAAAACTGCCGCAGACTCCTTCCATAGATGATTATACATACATAATGTAGTATAACACATACCAAGCGGTTTGTCTATTATTTTTTGATATGTGTTTTCAGCATTTCCTGCCTTACCGGTTTTATGAGCGAAATAACCAGAGCTGCCGCTGCAGTTGTGATTATAAGCTCGGGTAACATATATGCTCCGTTGTAAATAACCGAATAGATGACACCGAGCATATTCGGTGAACATTTTTCCATAAGAGAAGCAGAGAAACTGTTTACCATTATTTCGCCGAAAAACCAATCTGCATAGGATTTGTAGAAGATGTAGCCTGATGCCACGTGTGCGATATAGCGGATAAAAACGGCAAGTGCAGTGCCGGATGCAAAGGCTATAGTGTGATTTTTGATTCTGCCTTTGAGCATACCCGAGAGACCGACTGCTGAGAAAGCAATAAGGTAATCGATAGCTATAATTGCCGCCGCACTGCCGGCGTTCATACCTGCAAAGGCAGAGCTCATTGTGGCACCTGTTATTGCCTGAAGGATGCCGTGTACGGTGCCGCAAATCAGACCCCATTTAACGCCGTAGGTGTAGCCGAGTATTGCAATCGGCAGCATTGAGCAGGCGGTGATACTGCCGCCGAAAGGCCATTCAAACACTTTTATAAATGAGAGCACAATGCTCATTGCGAGCATAATTCCGCTCAGTGCGAGCCGTTTGGTTTTTTCTGTTCTGGCTTGTGTCATAATAAAAAACCTTTCATAAAAAATTGCAATAAAAAACGCCAAGAGGAATTTCTCCTGTTGGCGATTAATTGCAACTCTTAAAATTCCTACGCCGGCATTACCCGGATCAGGTTCAAGGGTTACGGACTCAAAAGCCCGACTCTCAGCCGATAACATCAGCACCCCGTATGGCATTTTCAATTGTTGAGTGAATTATATAGCAGAGCTTTAAGTTTGTCAAGAGATTTTTAGCGGTAAATAGGTTGTCAGTTGATTTGACTTTTTTATGTTAATGAAGTTTGGCTGCGCCAAATGAAGTTATACCTTCGGCATAGTGAAGTATTGTGCTTCGCACAATGTGAAGTTAAGTGTGCAAAAACACTTGCGAAGCAAACTTCACTACGAAGTAACTTCACGATGCGTAGCATCACTTCACGTGTAGCAAGGCACACTTAGTTGAAAAGAAAAAACCCTCTGTCTTTTGACAAAGGGTTTTTTCTTTTCTGGAGCGGATGACGAGGCTCGAACTCGCTACCTCCACCTTGGCAAGGTGGCGCTCTACCAGATGAGCTACATCCGCACAAACAACAGTTGCTATTATACATAACAGCACTGTGTTTGTCAAGAGTTTATTTTAATTTTTTATTTTCTTTTTTTGATGCACAAAAACGGCATCCGTAAACATTGCGGCTGTAATAAACATAATGGGAAGATACGGGAAATGGTATCTTGCTGCACCGACGGTGTAAAGGCTGGCAACAAGACCTATAAGGAAAATTCCGTAGAGGAATGACATTGTACGCCAGTAACCTTTTTTCATTGAGTAAATTACGCCGACGAAGAAGAGTGCAAAGACAACCATATAGAAACCTTGCGTGTAAATCATAACTGCATCGCCGAATGCAAACGCACGATCACCCTTGCCGAGAATTATATCAATCAACGGCATAATATAATCTCTGCCGCCTGTACGGATGTGGTTATCAAAATATATGTCGCCGGAATATGTTTCTGTTGCGAGGAAGTAAAAAATCTTTTTAGGCATAAGGCTCAGATATCTGCCGGGGTTGGCTTTTATCCAGTTTATACCTGTTTCACGGTAGAAGTCATTTATAACGTCATATTCAAGCTTTGCCTTTTCTTCGGGCGGAATATAGCCTTCGTGTCCTTCTTCGAAAACAATATAGTTGTAGCTGCCGTCTGCATCTTCATTTGCACCCATCAGAAAGTTGCCGTCTGCAATAGTTGGCTGGAATACAGCCTCGCCGCTGTTGAAGTAGGTGAAGGTTGTGAGCAGCACAACCATAGCGCAAAAGCCTGCAATCAGTTTGATATATGAGAGGAATTTATCGCCGCGGTAGAGGAAAAGCCATACTATGGATATGATAAAGGCAAGGGCAAGCGGTCGTGTCCACTGTGCATAGGCAAGAATTGCACCGGCGCCTATGGCGCTGAATTTGCCTCCCTTTACGGCGAGTGCGAGCGCGAGCATTGAAAGTGCACTGAAAAGAATTTCGGTACGCGGTATGCATATTTCGCCCCAGTATGTGCCGAAAAGGCAGAATATTACGCAGGTCAGATATCCGACGGTGGTTGAGCCTGAAATCTTTTTTGCGATATATACAGTTGAAAACAGAATCACCTGCACAAGCAAAAGTTGACCGATGTAAATTATCCTTAAGTCATCGGTTATGCGGAGCAAAAGAGCAAGGAAGTTGACATAGCCGTTACCTGCAACACCGCCAAGGTCGGTAAAGCTCTCAGCTGTAGGGTACCACGTGCCGTTTGTTGCGTGTGTTATGCCGTCGGTCACATAGCGTACCGAGTCACCCGTAATTTCACCGCGGAAAACGATGATGTTTCTTATCTGCATAAACAGCATTACTATATATGCAGCAATTGCCGCAATACGCAACAGCTTTATTTTAGAGTCCGGTATAAGAGGCGATTCACTTCCGAAAAGCCCGGATTTTATATTATCTTCATTCTTGAAGAGAAAAAAGTTTTCTTTTTTGAATTTTGTTTTTATTTTCAACGCCTCCTTTGAACATTTTATATAATTATATCAATCAATGATTTTAAAGTCAATGTTTTGAATTTTATTGATTTGTCTGTTAAAATGTACTATAATATGAAACAAGAATTATAACAGTTCGGAGGAATCATATATGAAACGTTTTATTTCGCTTATAATGGCGGCGGTTATGCTGTTTGCGTGTGCCGTGCCTGCATTTGCCGCAGAGAAAGAGGTAACCCCGATTGTCGTTGTGCGCGGTCTCGATTTCGGTGCACTTACAGTTGACCTCGGCACAGAGAGCGAACGCCCTGCACTTTCGGTTCAGGCAGGCCCGATTGTTTTGGGTGTTGTAAATACACTTGCTTCTACCGTGCTTTTCGGTATGGACGGTATGGTTGACGGAGTGTGCGGTATTGTTTCCGGTATTTTTGCGGATATGGCTTGTGACAAAAACGGTGACTCAGTTGCAAATGTATCCGTTATTGAGTATCCGCTTGCAATGAGCAACTACCCCGAAACAGTGCAGGCTTTCAAAGAGTCAGGCACTTGCGAGCCCGGTGTAGTAGCGCAGGCTTGTGACGAAGTCGGTGCAGAGAATGTTTATTATGTTACATACGACTGGCGTCTTGACCCTTATACGGTAGCAGAAAGCATTAATGACCATGTTGAGCTTGCTCTTGAAGAAAGCGGCAGCGATAAGGTCGATATTATCTGCTGCAGCCTCGGCGGTGTTATGACTCTTGCTTACCTTGACGAATACGGCTACGATAACGTTGACAGCTGTGTTTTCCTTTCCTCCACAATCTATGGCTCATACGTTGCAAACGATGCCCTTGCAGGTAAAGTAGGCTTTGATAAGGGTATCCTCAACAACTTCCTCGCTTATGCAGTGCCCGATATGCAGATTCTCTGGAAGATTCTCAGCTTCACAGGTGTAACAGGTGCTCTTGTTAACTTTGCAAACAACCTGACAGAGAATTACAAGGAAGAAATTTACACCGGTACGATGCGTGACAACTTCGGCACAATGCCCGGCCTCTGGGCTATGGTACAGCCTGAGGATTATGAGGCTGCAAAAGAATTTGTATTCGGCGAAGATATTGACGAGTACGCAGGTCTTATCAAGCGTATCGACAAATTCCAGAAGTTCAGACTGGGCAGAGATGAATTCATCAAAAAGATGATGGCGGACGGTGTTTCCGTTGCGGTTGTAACTTCCTACAACAAACCCGTTGTTCCCGTTTACGAGCGTTCATATGTCAATGGCGATATGGTGCTTGAAACCGAGCTTATGAGTGCAGGTGCAACCGTTGCACCCTACGGCAAAACTCTCGGCGACAGCTATGTGCCCGCAATCTCCGGCAAGCTCTCACCCGATAAGGTGATTGATGCTTCAACCTGCCTTCTCCCCGATAACACATGGTTTATCAAGGATGCCGAGCACGTGCCCTGCAACTACAATTCAGAGCTTGCTGAAATGCTCTTCTGGCTTCTTACCTATGAAGGCCAGCCGACAGTTTCGACAAACGAGCTCTATCCGCAGTTCCAGTACAGCGACCCCGAACAGAATCTTTACCATTTTTGATATGGTTTGCTTCGGTAAGAATTAATAAAAACGGTTTGCAAAGGAAAAAGTCCGATGCAAACCGTTTGTTTATTTTTTGTTTTTATAGTCTTCTATGATTTTACCGTCCTGAATTCTGATTACTCTCTCGGCTTCTTCGGCGATGCCGTTGTCGTGGGTGATAAGTATTACGGTGCGGCCTTCCTCGTGAAGCTCGTGCAGGATTCGCATTACCTCTTTGCCTGAGCTTGTGTCGAGGTTACCTGTAGGCTCGTCGGCAAGAATTACGGGCGGCTTTGCCGCAACAGCACGTGCGATAGCGACTCTTTGCTGCTGACCGCCCGACATCTGGTTGGGCAGGTGGTGCATTCGCTTTTCAAGCCCTACACGCTTGAGTGCATTTGTGCTCAGCTCCTTACGCTGTGCCGCCTTAACTCCTCTGTAAACGAGCGGAAGCTCAACATTTGCCTGTGCGGTAAGGCTGGGGATAAGGTTGAAGCCCTGGAAAATAAAGCCGATTTCTTCGTTGCGGATTGATGAAAGCTCATCGTCATTCATAGTAGAAACGTCAACACCGTCGAGCATATATGAGCCGCTTGTGCATACGTCGAGCAGACCGAGCATATTCATCAGCGTTGATTTGCCCGAACCCGACTGACCGACTATTGCAATAAACTCACCGCGGTCGATAGTCAGCGAAACACCGTCAAGTGCTCTTACTTCGTTTTCGCCGGGGTTGTAGATTTTATATACATCCTTGATTTCTATAAGATGGGACATTTCGGATACTCCTTTTTAGGATTTATATCTATTATATTTTAAACTCATATTATTTTTAAGTCAAGAGAAACAAGTCAGCTTGAAAATATAATAACTATATGATATTATTAAAACAAATAAATATTATAAAAAGGTGACGGAAATGAAAAAAAGTTTTGTTTTTAAAATTTTGGCAGTAATGCTTGCTATGGTTACGGGTGTTTGCGTATTTACCGCTTGCTCCGGCAAAGGTGACAATAACGGCACTACAAGATTGACGAACACGCCGACAGGTGAGCCGTATATCCCCAACGTAACAGCACCCGAAACAACAGCTGCCGAAACTCAAACGGCTGATACAACTGCTGCTCCGGAATCGGAAATGCCTGAGGAAACCGAGCCTGTTGAGCACACAAAGGTCAAGTTTGAAATATCAATCGCAGGTAACTCCGCAGGCAGCTTTACAATGGAGCTTTACCCCGAATATGCACCGATTACGGTTGCAAACTTTATAAAGCTTGTTAACGAAAAGTTTTATGACGGAGTCAAATTCCACCGCATACTTGATGACTTTATGGCTCAGGGCGGTATGAATGAAACAAAACGCGCGGCAACAATCAAGGGTGAATTTGCACTCAACGGTGTTCAGAACACTCTTCAGCACGACCGCGGTATTGTTTCAATGGCTCGTTCGAATTTATACAACTCTGCAAGCAGCCAGTTTTTCATCTGCTACAACAGAGAAGGCTGTGCTCACCTCGACGGTTACTATGCCGCATTCGGCAAGGTTATAGAGGGTATGGAGGTCGTAGATTCATTCCTTGATGTTCAACGCGACAGCGCAGGTATGCCTGCACAGGATATCGTAATCACATCGGCTTATATTGTAAATTAAGGCTGAACTTTATTAACACATTTTTCTTATTACGCCGCAAGCGATTTTTTCGCCCGAATTTCCGCTCGGCTGAGTTGTGAAATCATCGGGTGCGGAATGAATTATTACGGTTTTGCCGATAACTTCTTTTACCGTAAATCTGTCTGTCAGAAAAACGGATAAAGCGTAGCCTCTGCTGCCTGAAAGCACCGGCAGGTCACCTGCGTGGAATGGATGCTCACGGTTTGTGGGGTTGTAATGTGTTCCCGCATAGGCAAACGGGTCTTTTGCGTTGCCGCTGCAGCATTCGCCGCCGTGAATGTGAAACCCGAAGAAAGAGCTGTTGCACTTGTCTGTGGAGCCGGGCAGGCCGCATATTTCTGCCGCAACCAGTGTGCCGCAGTCCGTACGGTAAAAATTTACCGTACCTTTTATTGAGCAGTGCTTTTCGCTGCCTCTGATTTCAGCTTTTGCATCAGGTGTACGCGACAGGAAATTTGCAAAATAATTATAACAGTTTATCATATTATCACCATTATATATTATGCCGCAGACAGCAATAATATTAAAAAGGATAGCCCAAAGTTATATCGGGCTATCCTTTTCCTTTATTTTGCGTATTTTTCAATTGCCTTGCGATAGTTTTCCTTCTGCAAATCGCTCGGCGTGCAGGGTCGAGAATTGCAGGGAATGTTCGGCTTTGTGCCGTCTGAAAGAGGTATGGGCAAATCGTGGTCGTTCTCGTACTTTGCTCTGTCCTCTTCCTTGCGGAAATCGGGTATGTCATACGGCTGATTTCCGTTTAAAATACTGCGGTGTGCAAGTATTGCGACCGAAGCCATTGTTGTTGCAAAATATACATCAAACGCAGGCTTTCTGCCTGTGCGGATGCAGTCGAGAAATTCGCGTGCAACAAAGAAATCGCTTCCGCCGTGACCTGCGTTTTCGGCAAGTGCGGCATCCTCCGCACTCTGCTCGGGGTCGTAACAGTTTACTTCCTGCATACCCTCGGGTATCTGCCAATCATTATACCGGAGCATAATTTTTTCGCCCATACCGCGTATATTCTCAATCTGACCGTTTGCACCGCAGATGCGGTAGGAGTTGCCGTGTGCACCGAATGCAGCACAGCCCGTTACTTTGAAAACTGAGCCGTCATTATTTTGTGTAGTGATGATTGCGGCGGCATCGCTGACATATCTTGCCGTAGAGCAGTCGGCGGGTATTTCGTTTGCCGCAGCCATAGCACTGACTCTTACGGGTACAGAGCCTGTTGCATACATTATAGGTGCGAGCGAATGAGTTATGTAGTAAGCACGGGGCAGGTAATTGCGCCAGTGATTTTCGTGCGGTGCGAGTGCTACTGCTGTTTCACCGCAGTACATATTGAACGGATGGTTGTATTCGCCCTCTGCATAAAGAATTCTGCCGAGTGTGCCGCCATCGCAAACACGCTTCATCTCTTTATTAAACAGCATAAAAGGGTAATTTTCGGCAAGCATATATATTGCGTTGCTCTTTTCTGCCGCCCTTACAAGTGCAACACCCTGAGCCATTGTGCCGTTTGATGTGCATTCGCTGAGCACGTGAATACCTTTTTCAAGGCAACGGATTGCATAGGGTGTGTGCTCGGCAAAGTAGTTTGCAAGCACAACCGCATCCATAGGGTGCTCAATAAACTCGTCGAAATTATTATAAACCGTTGCGGTTTCAATCTGGTCTTTGCATTCGTCAATCTTGGCTTTTCTCTGCTCGCATACGGCAACAATCTCGCCGCCGTTGAGCTGCAGATTTTCTATAAAGTTTTCGCCGCGTGCAAGGCCGAATATACCAATGCGTATTTTATCCATATTTATTACCTTTTAAAAATGCTCAATCTCTACGAGTAAAGATAGAGATTGAGCAGAAATTAAGATTTTAAATCAGTCTTTAACTTTATCGAGCCAACCCATTTTGTGCATAGCAAGTGCACCGCCGACGGATGCAACGATACCGAAGAAGAGAAGTGTGCTTGCGCCCATTCTGGGTGAGAAAATAAGGACGATAATCATAATGATGATCGGGAAGAAAGAAATTCTCCAGTGCTTGATAAAGTAGCCTGCACCGAGTGCACCGAAAAGCGCGGGAACAACCTGATCGAATGCAGGTTTGAGCAGGGGATTGGTGGTGAAGCTCTCAAGGAAGGGAGCGAAAGCAATAACGCCGATTGCAAGAACTATCGTAGTAACGATTGCGGATGTTGCAATAGCGATTGTTGAGATAACTTCGCCCTCTTCGGAGTTAGCCTTGACCTTTGCGCCTTCCATTGCGCTGATTGCACAGGGAAGCTTGAGGTTTGCGATGTTACCTGTAACAAATGAGAGGTATGTGCCGCCTGCACCGAGCATAGGTGTGTAAACAAGAACCTCGATAACGGCAACTGACCAATAGGTCGGAATAAGCTTGAGAAGACCATTCAGAATGAACTTGATATCAGGTGAAACATCGAGATAAAGGCAGATAGCCATAGGAAACATAAGGAGCATACAAAGAGCTGTTACTGATGAAATTCTGCCCCATGAATGAACGCGGTCAATATATGATTTTTGTTTTTTATTAGTCATTTCTTAACCCCTCCATTCAAGTGTTGCAATATCCGCAGGAAGGACATTGTAAAGTACGATTGCTGAAATCATGGCAACAATCATGCCGATAGGCATTACAAAAGGCTCGAGCCATGTAAGTTTGAGCTTCTTGACTATAACCTCAAGCAAGATTGAGAACACAACAGCAACAGCAAGTGTGCTTATTGAAAGTACGCCTGCTCCGTCACCATCGCCGAAGATGGGATTCTTGTCGGCATCGAGTTTACCCTGACCGTTGATTGAGCGGGCGATAAACGCACCGATGAGGCCAATAAAAATCGCGGGAGTTGCAAACTTGTTGACAAACTCACCGAAAGATCTCTTCTTGCTGTCTGCCGGTGCATCTTTTGCCTTCTTTTCTTCCTTGTTGGTTGCTGCCATGAGCTTCTTGTGAAGCGGCTTTGCAAGGAAAGGAAGAAGAACAAGCGAGAAGCAGATACCGAGTGTCATAACCCATGCGATACCTGCGTATGTTGTCGGGTCTGTAACCTTTGAGGAGATACCGCCTGCGTGGCCGAATGCTTCCATTGCGGCTTCTGCTGCAGTTGTTTCATACATCAGGTTACCGATAACGGAAAGACGTACCCACGGAATAACAAGACCGAGTGCAGGAGCGAGTGCGATAATAGTAGCGAGTATTGAGAACGCTGACGGAATTGTGAACAGTGCACTTGAAGTGACTGCGTTGCGGAGCTTTGACTTGTCCAGACCCAGTTTCTTACCCTGCTTCCACGCTTTGACGAGGAAGAATATTGACTGGACGAGAACAAAAAGGATAACGGCACCGGCTATGAGGTACAAGCCGAGGCTGCCATTGTCAAATGTAGCGGGCATTTTGTTTCACCAACCTTAAAATTTTAATACAATCTATAATATATTAAATAAACCGATATGTCAATAATTATCACTCAACGAATTCTTTATACTGATAGCATCTGACGTAATCGACAACAAACTCTGCGGGCCAGTTTTCTTCGGGAGTTTTATCGATTTCGCCTACACCGTGTCTGTCAGACCACTGCTCACCGTTCTGGCCTGCAAATTCGCAGGAGAGAATTAAGTATTCGGGGTTCTGCGAAACGCCGCCTGTAGAGAGTCTGCCTGTTTCAACGCCGTTTACGTAGAATATGTACTCTGTCGGGCTCCACTCAAGGCCGTAGGTGTTGAACTCGTTGTACGGGTCGCCCTCAACGTAAACCTTGCCGATTGAGTCACCCTTCTTATCTGCACCGTAGCCGTCGTAGACAATGCCGCTGATGACTGCATCGTTGCCCCACCAGTAATCCTTGTAGTACATTGATTCAAAAATGTCGACCTCTGTGCCGTCCTGACCTGTGCCGTCAACATCCTCAACGTTGTGGTTCATCATCCAGAATGCACTCCACATACCTGTTGCGGCAGGGAGTTTACAACGAACCTCAAAGTAACCGTAGCACTGCTCATAAAGGTCAGCTGTACGAAGGCAGGCTGTATACCAGCCGGGCTTGTACTCCTTGAAGTTTATTACGTCTTTCCAATCGTCGTAGTATCTGTTTTCGAGCGGCTCATCGAGATACTGTGCAGAGATTACAAGGCAGCCGTCACGGATAAATGCCATATCCTCGTGCCAGTAGCCGCCCTTTCGTTCTGTTTCCCACCAGGGGAAATTCCACTTTGTGCGGTCAATTTCAGTGCCGTCAAACTCATCTGCCCATACAGGCTCGTCCGTGAATTTGCTCATATCGATTGTTTTGGTTTCATCGGGAATTTTGCCCATATCAAGTGTGTCGAGGAGATTGGGACTGATGAACATAATAGTTGCGATTAGTAATCTTACTACTCTTTTTAAAATGTTTCTGAGCATTTTTCTTACCTCCTGAAATTATGTGTGCCTGCGTTAATCTGCTGTGATTTACCGTTTATGATTACCGTAGCTTTTTGGGGTACGGTTACGGTCAGGCTTTCTTTGTTCCATTTAACGATTATATCCTTGTGGGTTGCCTTTGCCCATTCAAGCGAAGATAGGAAATTCGGCTCGATTACGATGCCGCTTTCGTCAATTTTTATGCCTGCAATATGGCGGTAGAACCAGTGGTCAACCTCGCTGTACATATGGTGGTTGAGCGAGTTTTTCATCTCCCAGTCCTCACACAGCGTTGTCATACCCTTGTTAATCCAGTAAGCGTAGCTCGGATATGTCGGCTCGGTTATCATCTTGTACAGCACGTCGGCGTAGCCGTTGTCATCAAGTGCCGAGAATATGTATTTTGCGCCGAGGATTCCGCAGTCTATGTGCCAGCCGTTTTCTTCTACCAGCTTTGCAAGCTTGGCGGCTTTGAGCGGAATTTCGTCAGGCTCGTACATTTTGAAATAAATTCCGCAGGCGAGGCAGGTCTGCTTCTTTTCGAGCTCTTCATCGCCGAGGAATTTGTTTCTCCATGCATTTCTTATTCTGTCAGAAAGCTCTTTATAAGGTGTCGGGTCTTCGCTCATTATTACTGCACATTTTGACATTGTAAGTGCAAGGTCGGAGTAATCTGCAGTGCTTGTGACAAAGTTGGGGCAACGCTCTGAATTCTCGGGTGCACACCAGTCGGGCAGACCGAGGTAGAGTATGCCCTCATCCTGCACAACGTCGAGGTAGTCGATATAGCGTTTCATATTCGACCACATCTGCTTTATTGCACTGTCGTCACCCGTAAGCTGATATATCTGCCACGGAATGTTGATAATTGCACCATCCCACGCAGGGCCAATGTACCAGTCATACCAGCTTGCTGTGGGTATAATTGCAGGCAGTGAGCCATCGGGTCGCTGTGCATCCTTGAAATCGTTAAGCCACTTTTTGTAAGCCTTGACCATATCAAAGTTGTGCAGTGCCTGCTGACACGAAAGCTGTGCATCACCCGTCCAACCGTTCTGCTCTCTGTGAGGGCAGTCGGTCGGGAGACCCATAAAGTTTGTAAGAGTTGCGAGCCTTGATGCGTTGTGGATTTTGTTGAGCATTTCGTCGGAGCATTCAAACGAGCCGATGCTCTGCAAATCGGTATGCACAACGACACCCTCAATCTCAAAATCTTCGGGCGCACCTATAACCTTTACATAGCGGAAACCATGGTAAACAAATCTCGGCTCCCATTCTTCTTTGCCCTCGCC
The DNA here is from genome assembly GCA_045631965.1 of Acutalibacteraceae bacterium. Lineage (GTDB taxonomy): Bacteria > Bacillota > Clostridia > Oscillospirales > Acutalibacteraceae > UBA8612. The sequence continues at coordinate 84,227 of JAZQVR010000011.1, read as the reverse complement.
CTTGAGGATATATTTGTCGGTGTGGAATTGCTGACGTGTAAACGAGTTGATGTTTTCGTTGTCGATATCACTGCCGTCGGCTTTAAGCTGCTCGGCATATACAAGCTGAATTTCGGTGTCGCGTTCACCGCTTGTTCTGATTTTCACCCAGCCCGAAACATTTTCGCCGAAATCGTAAATTCCGTTGCCGAGATATGTGCTCTTTAAGGTGCGTATTCTTTTAATCGGCACCCAGTCTGCAGGCTTGATTATTCCGCCCGGGCCGCCGCAGGTGTTTGTGTTTATCCAACCGCTGTCGTCAAAACCCGGCAGATTCCAACCGGGAATTTCAAGCCTTGCGTCATACGTTTCACCCTCGCGTATGTGGTTGTATGTAACAGGGCCGTTTTCTGTTTTCCAGCTGCTGTCGGAAATAACGGTTTCGCTTGTGCCGTCTGTGTATTCGATATCAAGCTGCATTATAAGCTTGATGTTGTTTCGCCAGGTTGCGGCTTCGTAGTGCCATACTTCGCCTACATCGTTATACCAGCCGTTGCCTGCAAAAACACCTATTACGTTTTCACCCTCTGTGATTAAATCCGTCACATCGTAGGTGAGGTAAAGCGTGCGCGAATCAAACTTCGTAAACGGAGTTGAAAGCACCTCGTCGGTAATAAGTCTGCCATTTATGGTGTATTCACCGTAGCCGAGTGCAACGGTGTTCATAACGGCTTTTTTTACAGGCTTTTCGATACTTATGCTCTTGCGGAAAAGCCTGCTGCCGTCATCTCGCTTTGTGCCTTTGGATATCCACTTTGCTTTTTCAAACATAGGGCAAAATCTCCTTTTTGCAAATTAGAAATTCGGAATTATGAATGCGGAATAAATGGTGGGCTTTGCCCACGCCCATTTGAAAAGTTATAAAAATCGCAGATTATTAATTATAATCACAGTTTATCAATGATAATTATAAAAAGCAATAAAAATATAAAAAACGGCGTAACGAAAATTACACCGTTTTTTTGTCTAATTTGAAATTTATCTCTGTACTCTGCCTGAAGCGTTGCCGCCTGCAAGCTTTTCAACCTCGTCAACAGTTACGAAGTTGTAGTCACCCTCGATTGAGTGCTTGAGTGCGGATGCCGCAACGGCAAACTCAACAGCAGCCTGAGTGTCCTTACCGCTGAGAAGTGCGTAGATAAGACCGCCGCCGAAGCTGTCACCGCCGCCTACACGGTCGATGATATGAAGGTGATAAACCTTTGAGAAGCAGTATTCGTCGCTTGCAACATCGTAGAGCATTGCACTCCAATCGTTGTCAAATGCACTCTTGCTCTCACGCAGTGTGATTGCAACCTTCTCAAAGCCGAATTTGTCGGCAAGCTGACGGGCAACGGATTTGTAGCCCTCTTTGTTGAGCTCGCCTGCGTAGATGTCTGTGTTCTCTGCCTCAATGCCGAAAACGTCCTTTGCATCTTCTTCGTTGGAGATGCATACGTCAACGTATTTGCAAAGCTCGGTCATAGCCGCTCTTGCTTCGTCACGTGTCCAGAGCTTGCCTCTGTAGTTGAGGTCACAGCTTACCTTTACGCCGTGAGCCTTTGCCGCAATACAGGCCTGTTTGCAGATTTCTACAAGGTTGCCGCCGAGTGCGGGAGTGATGCCTGTGAAGTGAAACCACTCTGCACCATCGAAAATCTTATCCCAGTCAAAATCCTCTGCCTTTGCTTCTGCAATAGCACTGTGTGCTCTGTCATAAATACATACACTGCCACGCTGTGAAGCACCCTTTTCGAGGAAGTAGATACCTACTCTGTCGCCACCTCTTGTGATGTCAGCTGTGTTGACACCGTATTTGCGAAGCGAATTAACCGCCATCTGACCGATTGCGTGCTTGGGAAGCTTTGTTACGTAGTGTGCGTCAAAGCCATAGTTTGCAAGTGAAACAGCAACGTTGGCTTCACCGCCGCCGAAGGTAGCTTCAAATGAATCTGCCTGCACAAAGCGGAGATAATCGTACGGCTGAAGTCGGAGCATAAGCTCACCGAAGGTTACTACCTTTTTCATTTTGCACGTGCCTCCTTGACAATCTGTACGGATTTTTCGCAAAGCTCCGTAATCTCGTCCCACTTGCCGTTGTCAATAAGGTCTGCGGTTACCATATATGAGCCGCCGCAAGCCGCAATAACGGGGCAGGAGACGTATTCGCCGAGGTTTTTAAGAGAGATACCGCCTGTGGGCATAACTTTGAACATCGGGAACGGAGCAGACATAGCCTTGATTTTTGCTAAACCGCCGCTCTGCTCTGCAGGGAAGAACTTGAGCACTTCAAGGCCGAGCTTATATGCTGCGTGGTAATCTGTCGGTGTTGTGCAGCCTGCGTAGATTTCAATGCCTTTTTCCTGACAGTATTTTACGATTTCGATATCAAGGCCCGGTGTTACGATGAACTTTGCACCTGCCTCGATTGCCTCGTCTACCTGTGCTGTTGTGAGCACCGTGCCTGCACCTACAAGCATATCGGGCTGAGCCTCGCTCATAAGGCGGATTGCTGTTGCCGCACCTGCCGCACGGAAGGTAACCTCTGCAACGGGCACACCGCCCTTGCAAAGAGCCGCTGCAAGGGGTGCAGCATCTCTTTCGGGGTTGTTGAGCTTAATTACCGGCACAACGCCGATTGATGAAACTTTTTCTGAAATAGCGTTCATTTTACTTCTCCTTTATATAAGTTGCTTATACTCCCGAGTAAGCGGAGAAACCGCCGTCAACGGGAATAACAACACCCGTGATGAAGCCTGCGGCATCGTTGTTTACAAGGAAAAGAAGGCTGCCGTCAAGCTCTTCGCTCTTGCCGAATCTGCCCATAGGTGTTGCGGCAAGAATTTTGCCCGTACGTGCTGTGGGTGAGCCGTCGGGATTCCAGAGGAGAGCGGCATTCTGCTTTGTTGAGAAGAAGCCGGGAGCAATTGCGTTTACTCTGATTCCGACTCTGCTGAAATGTACAGCAAGCCACTGTGTGAAGTTGGAAATAGCTGCCTTTGCACCTGAGTAAGCAGGGATTTTTGTGAGGGGCGTGTATGCGTTCATACTGCTGATGTTGATTATGTTACAGCCCTCTCTGCCTACCATCTGGCGGGCAAATGCCTGTGTGGGAATAAGTGTGCCCAGGAAGTTGAGGTTGAATACAAAGCCTACACCTGCACTGTCAAGGTCAAAGAAGCTCTTTGTATCTGCGTCGATATCGCCAAGCTCAAAGTATTCCTTGTCTGTTGTAGCTTTGGGGTTGTTGCCGCCTGCACCGTTGATAAGGATATCGCACTTGCCGATTTCTTTTTCAACTTTGTCAGCAACCTCGTAGCAGATTTCTTTATTAAGCACATCGCACTTGTATGCCTTAGCTTCGCCGCCCTCTGCACGGATTTCGGCCGCAACTTCTTCAGCGGCGGCATCGTTGAGGTCAAGCAGGGCAACCTTTGCACCTGCACGTGCAAGTGTCTTTGAAAAAGCACTGCAGAGCACACCGCCTGCGCCTGTAACTACTGCTACTTTACCTGTAAGATCTGTATTGAGAACATTCTTCTGCATTTTATTATTCCTCCCTTTTATTTTGCCGCTTTTTCGCAGGCTTCAAAGAGTCCGTTGATATAAGCCGCACCGAGTGCACGATCGTAAAGACCGTAGCCGGGCTTGCCTGTTTCGCCCCATATCATTCTGCCGTGGTCGGGTCTGACATAGCCGTCAAAGCCTGTTTCGGCAAGAGCCTTTGTAATTTCGTACATGTCAAGACTGCCGCAATCTGAAAGGTGGCCGCTCTCTTCAAAGCTGCCGTCCTCCATAATGAGGATGTTTCTCATATGCATAAATGCAATACGGTCCATCTCGCTGTATTTTCTGACCATAGCCACAACGTCATTTGTTGCCGCACAGCCGAGTGAGCCTGTGCAAAGGCAAAGGCTGTTTGCAGGGCTGTCAACAATAGCGAGCATACGGTCGAGGTTTTCTTCGTTTGTAATAATTCTCGGCAGACCGAAAATGGGGTAGGGCGGGTCATCGGGATGAATAGCCATTCTGACTCCGCATTCTTCGGCTACAGGAACAACCTTCTTGAGAAATTTCTCAAGGTTTGCCCACAGACCGTCTTCACCGATTTCGCCGTAGGCGGAGATAAGCTCTCTTACCTCGTCCTGAGTGTAGCTTGAATCCCAGCCGGGCAGGTGAATATCGTCCTTGAGCGGGTCAAGGCCCTTCATCTGCTCCCAGTACATTACAAGGCTTGTTGAGCCGTCAGCCGCAACCTTGTCGAGCTGTGTGCGTGTCCAGTCGAATACGGGCATAAAGTTGTAGGTGACGCACTTTACGCCGTACTTTGCACAGCGGCGGATATTTTCGCAGTAGACTTCGAGAAGTTCATCTACATTACCTCTGCCGAGCTTGATGTTTTCGTGTACGGGGATTGACTCGACAACATCGAAAACAAGGCCGTTGTCTTCGCACTGCTTTGCCATTTTTGCAATTGATTCCTCGGGCCATACTTCGCCGGGCTTAACGTCATAAACAGCGCTGACGATTGACTTCATATTGGGAATCTGACGGATATATTGAAGCGAAATCGGGTCGGACTCGCCGTACCAACGGAATGAAAGTTTCATTTTCTGCCTCCTTGAATTTATTTGTCCTTTTTGGGTTTGTTTATCTTGTTGAGCTTTTTGTTGATGGAAAGAAGCTGTTCTTTGGTAATGCTTAAATTAATCATTCCCATCATACTGGAAGCTCTGAGAATTGAGAAACCGCCGATCATTTTCATAACATCAGGTGTAATCTTGAAGCCTGAAACGGAAAATCCTCCGCTGCCTGATTTGGATTTGGACTTTGATTTTGATTTAAGCTGCTTCATTATGATTGTACCGACAGAAAGCATAACAAGCTTGCCTCTGAAGGTCTGCATTACTTCGCTGATAGGTGTGTTGATTGAAAGCTTGCCTTCCGGCTCTGTTACGTCAAACCAGTTGAGCACTGCACCTTTTTCGCGCAGAAGGTAATCTTCGTTGAATTTGTCAACCTTGCGGATTACGCTCTCATCTTTGTATTCACCTGCAACTGCGGTGAGAGTTGTTTCGCCTGCGTTGGGCACGTCGAAGTAGAAGAAGTGGTCAGCCGCTGTCTTTTTGCCGAGTGATTTGCCGTTTGCAAACAGCTCAACCTCGGGAAGATTTGAATAAACGGTTACCTTTGTAGTGTCCTCAACACGGTCAATATATCTCTTGCCGCAGATGTGCACAAACTTCTCGTCCGAAAGCCATGCCTTGTATGCGTAGAATGAATCCTTCTTGTATTTACGGTCGAATGTCATAAGACCTTTGTGATTCTGACCGTTTTCGCCGCCCTCTGCTCTTGCATCAGCACCGAAATCAAACATATTCCAGACGTGTGTTGCCCAGATGTAGGGGCGAGAGAAAAGCTGCTTGATAAGCTCTTCGTGGTAATATGCCTGATATTCCTCGGAGTAGTCGCCCTGCTTGGGGTCAGAGTTGTGCCAGTTGAGAGCCTCACAGCCGTATTCGCTCATACCGATCGGAATTTTGGGATACTTTGCGTGGAATTTGTCAAACCACGGGCCGTTCATCGATGTGTCGCCGCCGTACCAGCCGAAATAGTGGTTGTATGAAACAAGGTCGGGGATTTGGATATAAGAGGCATCAATGCCGCACATTGAAACAACGGCAATCGTTGTAAGTCGTGTTTTGTCCATTTTGTGCACAAGGTCGTTGAGAATCTTGTGGTTTTCGATAAGGTCGGGGTCTTCCGCACCGCCCATTGTGATTTCGTTTGAAAGTCCCCAGAAGAAGATTGATGCGTGGTTATAATTCTGTGCAACAAGCTCTGTCATCTGTGAGATTGTGTTCTTTCTGCCGTCGGGCAGGTGCTTGGAAATATAGGGAATCTCTGCCCATATTACGAGACCCTTTTCATCGCAGAGGTCATAGAAATATTGGTCGTGCTGGTAGTGTGCAAGACGGATTGTGTTTGCGCCTACTTCAAGTATAAACTCCATATCCTCCTCGTGATGCTCGGGCAGAAGAGCGTTACCTATGCCGAGTCTGTCCTGGTGGCGTGATACACCGCGCAGGGGATAGCTCTCGCCGTTGAGGAAGAAGCCTTTTTCGGGGTCAACACTGAATGTGCGGCAGCCGAAGCGAGTGCTTACGTTGTCAAGCACTGTTTCACCGTCGAGAAGCTCAACGGTTGCGGTGTAGAGATACGGGTCTTTTCTGCCGTGCCAGAGGTGAACGTTTTTGATATCAAAATCCTCGTCGGTGTCATCGGTTGTCTTTGTTGCGACAACATTACCCTCTGCATCGGTAATTGTGTAACGCAGAGTCTGACTGTCTTTTTTGTTTGTTACGTAAACTTCAATGTCAATTTCGGCGTCCTTACCCTCTACCTCGGGTGTAACCTTAATACCGGGTGCACCGTAGTAATCGAGGTCGAAGTGAGACTCGCTTACGCCGATAATGTTTACATCGCGGTAAAGACCGCCGTAGAAGGTGAAGTCAGCCATCTGCGGATAAACATAGTCGTTGGGAGAGTTGTCAACGGTAATTATAAGCAGGTTTTCTTCCTCAAGAGCATCGGTAAGATTGACTCTCCAGGTGGAGTAACCGCCGTCGTGTGAGCCGAGCTTCTTGCCGTTGAGGTAAACCACAGCAGAAGAGTTTGCACCCTTTATTTCAAGGTAAATAAGGTCTGTCTGGGGAAGGTCTGCCTTAGCAAACTTTTTTGCATAGCAGCATGTGCCTCTGTGGTAATCGTTGCCGCCGTCCTGTCCGTCGGTTGCATTCCAGGTGTGGGGCAGGTTTACCTGCTCACATTCTGCAGGTGCGGCAGAGGGAATACCTTCTGTTGATTTTGAAAAAAGCCAATCGCTGTTGAAATTTAAAATGTTTCTCATTTTTTCCTCCTGCTGGTTATTTTAAGACAATTAACCACAATTAACATAATTATATAACTTTTATTATATCCAGTCAACAACGATTAATGCGATTTTGATAATTCAACAATAAAAAAACCATTCTCAACAATAATAAAACAAGCATTATGCCGGTGAAACATAACGCTTGTTCTGATAGCTGTATTTTTATTGGTTAAGGGTAGGCTCTGCGTTGTCGTAGAGGTCTTCGTTGATTTTAGCTACTGTTTTTTTGGCGGCTATTCCGTTGATTATAACGCAGTCACGCTTCACCCTCGGATATAGCAGAGCAAACTGAGCGACTCGGAGCAGCTCCTGTGTTTCGTCAATGCTCAGTTCCATTGCCACGCAAATGCTTATCAGTGAATCGCGTGAAGGGTTGCGTGTGCCCGAGAAAATCTGGTAGCCCATAACCTCACTTAACTCCGAGCGTTTGATTACCGCCGCCTTGACTAAGCTTTTCTTTTTGAGTATATTTGAAAGGTAGGTTGGCAACTCATCGCTTATCATATGTTTGCTGTTGGCTTTCAAATATTCGCCGATGTTGTGGGACTTCATCAGCTCATCCATAAGTTGGTCGGTGCTTTTCATTTTTTTACCTCTCGGGAAGTGATTTTTTGAACGGATTTGCAAATATTATTGCAGAGCAGTTTTCTTTTGTCAAGGCACTGCATAAAGATGAAAATAAGTCTGTAGTTGTGATGCGTCACAGACAGCTCGGCACAAATGTGGTTGTGCGTGAGTTCAAGGGTGATATTTCTGTTTATAAAGTGCTTGAAGGTATATCTCACCCGAATCTGCCGAAGGTTTACGGTGTGTATGAACATAGCGGCAGGTGCTGTGCGGTGGAAGAATATATAGACGGAATTACGGTTGCCGATGTGCTTGCAGGAGGGCTGTATACCAATCGTGGTGCGGCAGAAGTCGTGAAGGAAATATGTAACGCACTTGATACGCTGCATTCACTCGGAATAATTCACCGCGATATAAAGCCTGAGAACGTTATGGTTGACTCGACGGGTACGGTGAAGCTTATAGATTTTGATGCCGCAAGAATATATAAAACGTATCAGGCGCTTGATACGGTGTTTGTGGGCACTGCAGGCTTTGCGGCACCGGAGCAGTACGGAATCAATCAGACCGACCCGCGTTCGGATATATTTGCTCTCGGAATACTGCTCAATATAATGCTTACGGGTGAGCATCCGTCCAGAACGATGTGTGACGGAAGGCTGAAAAAGATAGTGGAAAAATGTATTAATGTTGACCCGAATAAGCGGTATTCGAGTGCGGCCAAGCTTGCGGAAAAGCTGTAAATACAACAGAATTTGTCAGTATACCAAGGTTATTATATCATAAAAATATTTTCGTGTCCTATGCAAGCTGCATAGGACAAAAGACCGTCAACGGTGTAGAATTACCGTTGACAGTCTGATTTTTTAAAAACAGGAGGAATAAAAAATGACTTGTAAAAAATGCGGGAAAGAGCTTGCGGCAGGCACAAAGAAATGTGATGGCTGCGGTGAAAAAGTGAAGCTGAAATTCAGCGATCTCCCGCCGGAAGAGAAGAAAAAGCGTGCCATTGTCGGCGGTATTTGTCTGCTTATTGCGGTTGTGCTTATCATAGGCGGCGCAATCGGCGGAGCAAGTAAAGCCGATGAATATGTTGTTGTGGTTACCGAAGGTGAGTTGAATGATTTCTCCGATATGACTGTCGGGGAGGCTTTTGAAAACTTCTTTGATGACCCTGAATGGAAAAGCTTCGAAGACGATAAGGGAAGAATTATAGTTGAGTTTAACGGCGGATGCACATGGGCAGGAGAAGCTGCCGATTGCTGTATTCAGTTTGAAGTAGACGAAGACAGCGAGGCGTTTGAAATATTTTACGCCGATGTAGACGGAATCGAATTCAATAATTCTGAAATCTATGAGATGCTGGAAGTAATTTATGAAGGATAACCAAGCCTGACAAAAACAGCTTGCCGAAAAAATATTTTTCGGCAAGCTGTTTTATTTGTTTGTTTTTAGTTTTACAAGATAATCTTTTTGCTCTTTCGTTATACGGTAGCTTTCTCTCGCCTTTTGTATTGCTTTGTTGTGAGTCCACGGGTCGAGCGCTTGGTTTTCGATAAAAGGCAGAATTTTATCATACCGCTTGGAGAGTGCAGTTGCGAAGTACCACGCAACTGCCATTTTTATGTAATACTCTTCGCTTCTTATCTGCGATATTCTTTCGGGTATTGATATATCAAATTTGTCTTCAAGGAAATGAGTCATAAGCATAACTACACCGAATCTTACAGTATATGTGTGTTCTGATTCTATCCACTCAAAACATTTTTCTTTCAATTCTGGCAGGTGATTTTTAAAAATTTTCGGCTTCATCATATCGCAGGTTGCCCAGTTGTCAACATAGGGCAGAAATTCATCGAGCTTTGATATAACCTCGTTATAATCCTTTATCTGCTCAACAAGAAAAGCGTGCAAGTTGTTTTCTTCATAATAATTGTGCTCAGGCTGTGACAAAAAACCGTCTGCTTCGGGTGTGCCGTAAATCTGTTTTGCAAGCTTACGAAGAGCAGGCGTACGCACACCTATTACCATTTCTTTGTCGATTTCGGGCATAAGTCTGCTGTGAAAATCGCGGTATTTAATATCCTGCATTTCAAACAGTTTTTTCTGAATTTCGGTCACGTTTCTCACCTCACATATTCCGATTTTAGCACAACAAACCGAGAATTAAAAGATACTTGTAATGTATTTTATCCTATGATAAAATAAAAGCAATAAATTATTCGGAGGCGTGATAATATGAAGAGCAAATTTAAAATTATCAGCGTTATTCTTACCGTAGTTATTTTAATGCAATGTATGGTTTCGTCTTACGCAGCCTTTGACGACAAGTCAATGACAAAGGAAGAATGGGACAATACATATAATTCCCTCAGAGATGACAATACTCTGCCTACGCTTTGTGTCGGTGCTGACGAAACACAGCTCAACATCTGCTGGCACGCCGCAAAGGATAAGGCACAGCCTAAAGTAAGGCTCGCAAAGAGTGCCGATATGAGCGACTATGTTGAGTTTACGGGCGAGACAACTCCTGCCGAAAACGATGAGCAGCTTGTCTGCCGTGTTACGATGACAGGTATCGAAGAAAATACAACATATTATTATCAGTGGCTTTCCGAAAACGGCTGGAGTGAGCCGTATAAGTATGAATCAAAAGGCTTCGAAAGCTACAAGATGATGCTTATCGGTGATATTCAGATCGGCGGTCAGAGCACCGACAACCCTGAGGAGCAGTCAAGAATCGGCTATGTATGGCAGAGCGTGCTCGACGAGGCGCTCAGCAAGAATCCCGATATCAGCTTCCTCCTTTCACCGGGTGATAACACCTCAACAGGTAAGGCCGCAGACGAGTGGCAGACACTGCTTATGCCCGAGTATACACGCAGTCTGCCTATGGCTCTTGCAATCGGCAACCACGACAAAAAGGGTATGATGTACGATTACTATACACATATGCCCAACGAGTTTTTCGGTCAGTATTTTACGGGACTGGACAGAGATTTCTGGTTCAGATACGGCGATGCACTCTTCCTTGTTTTTGACGCCACATCAGGCTCTGCCGCAGACCACAGAGCTATGGCAAAGGAAGCTGTTGAAGCAAATCCCGACGCAAAGTGGCGCATAGGTGTTATGCACCAAGGGCTTTACGCACCCGGTATTGCTATGCTTGAGCCCGAAACAAATATACTTCTCAACGCAGTATTTCAGCCGATTTTTGAGATGTATGACCTCGACTTTGTATTTACGGGTCACACTCATATGCAGGGGCGCTCAAACTTCATCAGCGACGGTGTTGTAGTCGGCAAGGCTGAAAGCGGCAAGACTTATACCGACCCCAACGGTATAATCTATCTCAATACAAACGCTGTCTGTGACCAGGGCTCAATAGGTGATATGTATCTCTGGCCTTACACCGCTTATGCTTTTGAGGATGCTGATGTCACAACATACACAACCGTTGAGTTTACGGATTCAACAATGGCTGTCAAAACCTTCCGCGGCGATAACAGCGAGCTTCTTGACAGCATCACAATCGAAAAAACAAAGGATTTTAACGATAATCCTGTAAATATTTTCTTCCGCACAGCACTCTATAAAGCTGTCGAAATTCTCGGCCTTGCTTATATGAAGATAGACGAAGTTGTTGTTGCAATAAGAGGCGGACACTTCTGATAATTCAGAATTAAGAATTAGGAATTATGAATTAAAAGGCTGTAAAAAACGTAAGTTTTTTACAGCCTTTTTCAAGGGGATAGGAAAAAAGAGGCAGAACGGACAAACTGAGCAATAACAAGGCTTCAGCCTTGTTATGCTTGCCCGAAGGCGTACAAAAGTACGTCGAGTGGCGAAGTTTGTTCGTAGCATAAAACATTCTTTTTTACTATTTTATTACTTTAAAATAAAATTTGGGGTTCTGCAAGATAATCACACTTACAGAACCCCCTTGTCTTATTTTGTTTTATGCGGTCTGCGCTTTTTTACATCCCCTTTTATATATATTGATAACAACGCACGTAATCTACAACCATTGATGAGGGCATATATTCGTTGTCATAAACTCTTTCGTCAACGCCGAGCGATATAATCAGGTAAAGCGGTACCTGACATACACCGCCGAATGATGTTCTCGCAGTTTCAACGCCGTTGATGTAGAAAATGTACTCGTTTTCGTTCCACTCCACACCGTAGGTGTTGAATTTGTTGTACGGATCATCTGCGTAGAATTCGCCTTGGTTTTCCCACTTGTGTGCTTCATCGTAAGAGTCAACATGAATTGTCTGCACGATTGAATTGAAGCTCGGGCTTGAGGGGTCGTAGTATGTATTTGTTTCGAGAATATCTATCTCTGCACCTGTGATTCCGCCGTCTGTGGTGTCGCCGAACATACCGTCGCTCAGCAGCCAGAATGCAGGGTTAAGGCCTGCACCCTTGGGCAGAATACAGCGGATTTCAAAGTAGCCGTAAAGCTGTTCGTAGCCCTCGTAGCCTTCATCGTAGCACTTGTTGGGGTTGGTTTCCATTCCGTAGGAGTAGTAGCCTGCACCCTTGGGGCCGTCCTCACGGTATTCTGCGGTGAGAAGCAGACAGCCGTCTTCAGTGAAGCTGACCTGCTCTCTGTTCCACATGGCAGTGTCACGCGGCTGTGTATCGTTTGCGCCGTATACATAGTGACCCTGCCAGTATTTTGTGTCAAAGCCGTTGTCAAAATCATCTTCCCATACAAGCTCAAATTTGCTCATATCTATTGTGCTTCTGTACGGTGTTACGGGTGTATCAAAAATAACAAGACCTATAAGCTGAAAGAAAGCGACGATAAGAGCAATAACTCTCTTAAAGTCAAATTTGAAAATCGCTTTGAATATCATAACGGGAATTTCTTTCAGTTCATTTATACCTCTGAGCTGTCTTGCAGCAAAATTCATTTTTAAGTTGTCTCCTTGATTTCATTTATGTAGCCGATAACTGTTTCCTGACGTCTGTTTGCAAGCTCATCATACATCTGCTCGCGCTTTTCGCGTGATATCGGCCAGAGGAATTTCGGCACGATTCGCAGTATGCCGGTAAGAGTCGGCACGATTGTGCAAAGTGCAAACTCCCAGAATTTTGTGCGGTCGTTCTGCGTGCCTATTTCAAGGCCCTGTACGTAGCCGATTTTCTTCATTATAAGGCTTGTTACCGAGCCGAGAAGAGCACTCTGCATTTTGAGGATAAGTCCTTTTGCAACGCCTGTTGTCGCTTCCATACGGTAGCCGTTTTTCCATTCGCAGTAGTCCATAGCCTCATTCCAGAGGTCGGCGGTAATTACCTTTGAAATACCCCATGACCACTTTGCAAACCATTCCTTCATACCGAATGCAACGCACATCGGCACTGTCTGCATAAACATCTTTTTGCCCTTTGTCATACCGAAAAGGAATACGCCTATTGACAGCGCACTGTTATAGATATCGTTGAATATCCACAGCGATTTTGATGAGAAGCGTTTTCTCAGCGGCTCAACAAACGAATAGCTGATGCTGCCGTTGATGCTCGAGGGTATGTTGAGAATTGTTATCAGCGAGTAGCTGCCGAGAACGTCTATGAAGTAGTTGGTTTCGCTCTTGCTGATTGAGAAGTTGCCGAGGAATTCGGACAGACACATCAGCAGTACGGGGTAGTTTGAGAATATAGCCTTTATGCCTTCTTTGAAGCTGGGCTTTTCGATTGACTGCGGCACTCGCTCTTTCGATGTGAGGAAGAACCAGAATGTGCACAGCGAAGATATGATAGCTGTACCGCCGCCCATAACCATAAATACGTTGCCGAGCTTCCAGCTGACAACCTTATTGTTTACAAGGTCAATCAGCACACCCATTATATAACGCGGCATATCCTCGCCCATAAAGCCCGTAAGCAGCTCTGCAAGCGTAATAAGCCTTATTCGCTCGGCAGGGTTGGGTGTGATTGTCGACATATAGCCGCTTTTTGCAACGGATGTGAATGTGCCGGCTGTTTCATTTATGATAAGGAAGAAGTAATAGTAAAAGAGCTTTGGCAGATATGTGCCGTTTGTTGCCGGGAAAAACAGAGGTATCAGCCAGGTGAATATGCTCATAATTGTCAGCGGCAACTGCATACCTACAAGGAAAGGTCTGAATTTGCCTATTCTTGTACGTGTACTGTCAACGATTACGGATATAAATGTGTCGTTGATAATATCCCATACCGTTGCGGCAATATTCATAACCGCATTGACGGTGAAATCGATGTTTACAACGTCCCAGATATATCGTTCGGAAAAACCGTTGATGTTGAATGAATTAGACCAGTCGTTCATCAGGTAGGCGGCTGTTTCCTTGACGCCTACATAGTTTCTGCCTTTGTAGTACGAAACTTTTTCGTTTTCAGTCTGCTTTGACTTGTTTTCGTTTTCGGTCACATTGCCACCTCCTTATTTATCAGCTTCTGTAACGCTTACCGTACATTCATCCGTGAAGGTTTCACCCAGATATTCGAGCGTAACGGTAATGGTTACGGGCTTGTCGCTTGCCTTGATTCCTTTTATATAACCCATTTCGTCAACCGTTACAACACTGCTGTCGGATGAAGTGAAGGTTACTTTGTAGTCGCTGTCGTTTTCGATAACTGCGTTGACGGAAAGAGTTGCTTCAGTGTCGGGTGAAACGGTTACGGAGTTTTCGGCAAAGCGTATGCCTGCGTAAAAATACTCTGTTTTTTCGGTTACCTTATAGTCGAATGAAATATTCTTTTTGCCGAATACGGCAAGCTCACCCTTGAATGTTACGTCTGCGGTAACGGTGTAGATTTTTTCAAGCTCAATCCACTCTATTTCGTCGGTAATACGGTTTACCTTTGCCTTGATGCAAAGCCTTGGTGCAGATATCTGATAGCTGTCTGCAGCTATTTCTGATTTTGTATCATCAAGGAATTGTGCTGCGATTCTGTCTTTTTCGTCAAGGCTGAAAAGTGCGGCAATACTCTGTGACTCACTCTCGCTTAAGTTGAAAGTCAGGAAGTAGAAATCGCCGTCAATCAGCTCGCCGCTGTTGCTGTCGTATACAGGGTTGCCGTTTTCGTCAGCTTCGCCTACGGTGTAAAGACATTCGGATATACTGTCTGCCGAAAAATCAATTAAGGGCAGATCGGGGTTGACTGTGCCGAATACACCTGTAATATCATCCGCGTAGTAGCTGTCAATATGCGGCATAATTTTGTTTTTTGCATACAGTATCAGAGTTTTATCGGATTCACTTACGGTACCGTCTTCCTTTTTGACCGTAACTGTTGAATCGTCAACCGAAACATCGGTGTAAATATTCGCTTTGATAAATTTGTTGCCCGATGCAGTCTTGGTAAGTGTAGTTATGTAGTCGAGCATAACCTGTTTGTCTGCAGTGAGCTGAGTCTTGCTCTGTGTTTCATACTCGGCTGTGATGCTGCTGTTTTTTTCTATCGAGCGTACGGTTGCAACGAGCACTGCCGCACAGGCTGCCATTGCAATTATGCTGCAGAGGCCGAAAAGCAGAAACTGAGTTTTTTTGCTGTGATTCTTAGCCATTCTTCTCAGCCTCCTTACGCTCTTCTTCAAGGCGTTTTTCACGCTCTTCGTCAGATTCAAATACGGGCAACGGAAGCTCATCGAAGGTAATTTCTCCCGCCTTTATCTTCTTGAGGGTTTCAACACGCCTGAGGTCTGTTTCGGATATATCGGGTTTGAAATTCTTTTTGATTGTTATGAAATTGAGCACGAATATAAGCACGAAAATCGCAACGAGCATAAATGCTCCGACACCGCTTTTGGCGGTGACAAATGTAGGCTCTGCGATTGACGGCATAAGCAGCGACAGCACGCAGGCGGCAACGGACAGCACAAGACCTGCAACGGAAAAGCCGCAGCAAACCTTTGCCGAGCGGTTGAGGTTGAGGAAAGAGAGTACAAGCGCAACAAATACGCCGAAGCCCATCAGGAATATCAGCACAAAAATAACCGCAAGTGCGGCAAAAGCATAGAAAAGCCCGGGCAGATACTCTGCAAGGCTTAAAAATACCGTAAGCTCACCGCCCGAAACAGCCTGATATACGCCGAATGCACCGAGGCTGATTTTCGATGAAAACAGCGACAAATCGACACTGAGCGTAACAACGGGAATGAAAATGAAACCGATTGCTATCAGCATAGCAACCAGACGCATTATCTGTATCGGTCCGCCTATGAAGGCGGATTTGAATTTTGCCTTGAGTATACGGAATGAAGCAAATTCAAGCTCGCATTTTTTGGCGTCTTCGGCAAGCAGCTTTTCCTGCTGAGTATAGAAAATGTTCGCACCGCAGTGTTTGCAATCGGGCGCAAGTTCAAACCTGCCTATTTCACCGTTACAGTTAGGACATTTCATAGCATCACCTCATTACAGCAATTGTATCATAAGAATAATATTTTTACAACTGTATAAATAAGCATACAGCGGCAAATAATAAAGAAAAAAAGGTGTGATGAATTTGCCGCAGAAAATCAGAAGACAAACGGTCAAGCTGACTTCTTCGCCGTGTATAATTTCGTCGGCAGGAGTTGTCGGCAAAAAAGAGGGTGACGGCCCTCTCGGCAAAGAGTTTGACCGCGTTTTTGAAGACGGAAGAATGAATGAGGATTCGTGGGAGAAGGCAGAGAGTGCATTGCAGAAATGTGCGGTTGAAACTGCATTTGAAAAAGCGGATAAATCTCACGACGATATCGATATTATACTGGCAGGTGACCTGCTCGGTCAGAGCATGGGCACAACATTCGGCGTAAGAGGGCTTAATATTCCTTTTGTAGGTCTTTACGGAGCGTGCTCGACTATGGCATTGTCGCTTGCAACGGCTTCACTTTTAGTCGACAGCGGTGCCGTAAACCTGGCTGTTGCGGCAACCTCGTCGCATTTCTGCTCGGCAGAGAAGCAGTTTCGTCTGCCGCTTGAGTACGGCGGCCAGCGTCC
The DNA here is from genome assembly GCA_045631965.1 of Acutalibacteraceae bacterium. Taxonomy (GTDB): domain Bacteria; phylum Bacillota; class Clostridia; order Oscillospirales; family Acutalibacteraceae; genus UBA8612. Next base: position 67,736 of record JAZQVR010000011.1, on the reverse strand, counting down.
TCCGCAGGCTCAGTGGACTGCAACTGCGGCAGGTGCGGCGGTAATAGGCAGGCAGGGTGGCAAGGTTGCGGCAGAGTGCGTCACTTTCGGCAAGATACAAGACCTCGGCATAACGGATGCCAACAATATGGGTGCGGCAATGGCACCTGCGGCGGCTGATACAATAGCTGTACACTTCAATGAAACGGGTCTTACTCCCGATTATTACGACTGTATTGTTACGGGTGACCTTGGTGCTGTCGGCTCGTCACTTCTCTATGAGCTTCTGCAAAAGGATTACGGGCTTGATATTGCCGACAGGCATAAGGACTGCGGACTTATGATTTACGATATGAATGACCGCGACGTCAATTCGGGCGGCTCGGGTTGCGGATGCAGCGGTGCTGTTGTTTGCACGCATTTTATGCGGCGGTTAGGCTCGGGAGAATTAAACCGTGTTCTGTTTGTCGGTACGGGTGCTCTGCTCTCGCAGCTGTCACCTTTGCAGGGTGAGAGTATACCGTCAATTGCTCACGCAGTAGTGCTCTCTCACAAAGATAATAAAAAGGAGAATGAAAATGCTTGATAAGGCTTGTAAATTCTTGCGTACTATGGGCTGTGCAAATAAGCTGATTCATATTCTGACAGCTTTAAGAATAACGGTGTTTGCAGGAGCACTTGTATATGCAGGTGTGATGTTCGTTTCGCTTCTTAAGCAGAGTATAAAATTCGGTGCGTGAATAACGCCCGCACCCAACAAGGCAGCATTTCTTTAAAATGTGAATTTAAAGCACAATAATGCGTCAAACCACACAGATATGCGTTAAGCATTATCTGTGTGGTTTTCCTTTTCTTGCATCTTAAAATTTCATTTTAAAGTGCTTCGCAGTTTCGTAGGAGTATAAAATTTCTTGTATCGAAGCCAAAACCGCAGCAAGGCTGTCGCCTTGCGAGGCTTTTGTCAAAGATACGGGGAATTTTACTCGAGAAACAAATGCTGCCTTGTCGGGTGCGGGCGAAACCATGCACTTTTTGTTTTCTTGACATATAAAGCCGATAGATTTATAATTGTTCTATAAAAAATAAGGAGCGTGCTATATGAGCTTTATTACAAAAATAATTACGTTTTTTACCTCGATTATTATTACAATCTGTGTCAGCCTTGATATTCCCTGCTACCCTATGGGACAGAAGGTTGATATGGAAAAGTTTACCGAAACCTTTGTTGAGGATTTTGACGGCGAGCTTGATACAAGCATCTGGTCGGGTCACTACCAGTACGGCAATACTACTGTTTCCAGAAAAGGCAGCTACTGGAACAAGAACCTTGTAAGAACAGAAAACGGCAACCTCATAATTCCCGTCGTATACCTTGAAGAAGGTATGGGAGGCAAGGGTGCAGGCTGGTATACTGCAGGTATCGATACCGACTCTGATGCACCAAACGGCTTCAGCCAGAAGTACGGCTACTTTGAGGTCAGGTGTATCCTGCCCAAGGGTGCTGATATATGGAGTGCGTTCTGGCTTATGAACGACGGTGTTTATGAGGTTGGTAATGACGGCAGAGACGGCACTGAGATTGATATTTTCGAGAGCGACTGCTACGGTGATTTCCTCGAAAACAGTGTCACTTCAAACCTTCATTTTGACGGCTACGGCGATTATCATCAGAAGCACGGTGCGGCAAAATTTATGCTCAAAAACAACCCTTATGAGGAGTTCAATACATACGGCCTTGAATGGAACGAAAACGAATATATTTTCTATATAAACGGTGTAGAGACTTTCCGTACGGATTTCGGCGGTGTAAGTCAGAATGAAGAGTATCTCATTCTCTCTGTAGAGATGAAGGGTGAGGACGGCATACCGTCCGAGCGTGAAAACGCACCCGGCGAAGAAGCATATTTTATAGTTGACTACGTAAAGGTTTACCAGTACAAAGATTTGGTTAAATAATTTTTAAAAATATTATTGAATCTTTAAAACCTTTGTGATATATTTTCGTTTGTGAAAAGTCGTATACTTTTTGAAACAGCAATGAATATGGTTTTGAAAAGTATAACTTTCGGAGGTAATTAAAGAATGATAAGAATTGGTATTTACGGCTACGGCAATCTCGGCAGAGGTGTAGAGAATGCGATCAAGCAGAATGACGATATGGAGCTTGTTGCTGTTTTCTCCCGTCGTGACCCTGCAAGCGTCAAAGTTAACACACCGGGTGTTACCGTTTGCAAGGCAGAGGATGCCGAGAAGATGACCGATAAAATTGACGTTATGATAATCTGCGGCGGCAGTGCAACCGACCTGCCTGTCCAGACTCCCGCACTTGCAAAGCTTTTCAATGTTGTTGACAGCTTTGATACTCACGCAAAGATTCCCGAGCATTTCGACAATGTTGACGAGGCCGCAAAGGCTTCGGGCAAAACGGCATTTATCTCTGTCGGTTGGGACCCCGGTATGTTTTCGCTCAACCGTCTTTACGGCAGTGCTATTCTGCCCGACGGTAAGGACTATACTTTCTGGGGCAAGGGAGTAAGTCAGGGCCATTCCGACGCTATCCGCCGTGTCGATGGTGTCGCCGACGGTAAACAGTATACAGTACCCGTACAGGCTGCACTCGATGCTGTAAGAAGTGGCTCAAATCCCGAGCTTACAACACGCGAGAAGCACACACGCGAGTGCTATGTTGTCGCTGAAGATGGTGCTGACAAGGCAAGAATTGAGCAGGAAATCAAATCTATGCCCAATTACTTTGCAGATTACGATACAACCGTCAATTTCATTTCGCAGGAAGAGCTGAACGCAAACCACGCAGGAATTCCTCACGGCGGTTTTGTTATCCGCAGCGGTAAAACAGGTGCAAACCTTGAGCACAATCACATCATTGAGTACAGCCTCAAGCTCGACTCCAACCCCGAGTTTACCGCAAGCGTTATCGTTTGCTATGCACGTGCGGCTGTCAGAATGAATAAAGAGGGTATGACTGGCTGTAAGACTGTTTTCGATGTACCGCCCGCATATCTCAGTGCAAAGTCAGGCGCAGAGCTCAGAAAAGCTTTACTGTAAGACTTCGATAAAGTCACCGTGAACACACACAATAAAATGTGAAAAACTTTTTGCAAAATAAATCAATAAAGAACCGAGAGGATTTTATATGATTCCTCTCGGTATTTTATATATAGAATTGTGTGATGCTGTGTTTTTGCCCTCTCGCGGTACTTTTGTAAAGCTTCGGGGCAAAGAACACAGCATCACGTTACCTTTCTCGAAGTCTCCTGACTTTTTATTTTGTGTTTTATAAAACAAGTTTCAGAATAATAGCAATAAACGCTATTGCTACAGGTACGGCAAGGATTTTGATTGCCCTTGATACCGCATCGTAAACATTTGTCGGCATTATCTGATAGAATGCGTACCACAGCTTTTCTTTTACCTTTTTGCCGACCAAATCGCGGTAACGCAGGTCGTATGTTTCGTAAGTGCCGTTAGTGTTGAGGTTTATCATACGCACACCTCGGTCAAGCCCCGGGCCGTAGATATGGAAGCCTGCACCCTGAGTGTAGCCGAGGTCAATCCCTCTTACCTTGCCGTTGAAGGAGTTGATATGGTCGTGACCGAAATACATTCCTACAACGTCACCCTTTTCGGCCATTGCATCAAATTCGCCGCTGTTTTCCATCGGGTCGGCAGGCGACTCCTTCATAAATCCTGTCGGGTTTACTTTGTCTTTCTTGAGTGCATACCACTTGCCCTTATGGTTTCTGAAACCCTGCACAGCACCCTTTGTGCCCTTCTTTACTTCGTCCATAAGCTCGAATATTTCGGGTACAGGTATGTGCTGAATTACGATTGAGGGTATAACTCTGCTGTACTTCTTTTCGTATTCGTCGCGTGTGCGTCTGTACCAATCAATCTGATTCTGGTGTACGTTGTCGTAGCCGATTTTAAGGCTTGTGTTGCTGTCGATACAGTAGAGCAGAAACTTGATCTCATCACCGTCAGCAATCTCAATCACATGGTTTGCACAGCCGTCAATTCCCTCGGCACTCTCGCCGACAAAGCAGGGCAGTGAGCGGTAGATTTCAAACTGCTCTTCGTTGGACAAGCCTACCTGTCTGTCGTGGTTGCCGAAGCATATTGTAAACGGAATTTCTCTTGAATATGCAGGCTCAGTCAGCTTTGAAAGAACCGATTTTACCGTATCCTTGTTGCCTTTGAATGAAGCGTAATTCCATATCTGATCGCCCGAATATACAACAAGGTCGGGCTGTTCTTTTTCAACCGCGGCATTGATGAGGGCAAGCGTGTCGGGGCTGACATTTTTGCCTTCCTGTGTGTCTGCAACCTGCATTATTTTAAACTGTGAGTTTTTGAATTTCAACTGCATGGCTTATTCTGCTTTCGCTCTTTTTTCTGCAATATAGTCGTGTACTTCGTTGCGGAGCTTGCCGTGAAGCTTGAACTTGACTGCGAAGATAACAAGTGAAACTGCCATAAGTACGGGCGGAATCGCAAAGCAGATAATGCCGATTGCAGACTTTGTCTGTGCGTTGAGAGATTTTACCGCAATCTGCTCGCTGTATTTCATAATGCCCAGACCGCCGAAGAGGAATATGGTCTGCATTGTGTATGCCATCTTCTGCAGGAAGCCCTTCATCGAGAATGTAACACTCTCGTTTCGTGTGCCTGTTTTGTATTCGCCGTAGTCAACTATATCGGCAAGGAATATCGTCTGGTTAACAAACATCGAGCCGATACCGATGCTTGCAACCGTGTAGCTCAGGTCGAGTGCGATATTGATTCTGAGAATCGGGCCGAAAACAAACATAAGGATATAGCCGACTATTGCGGTGCTGAGCGAAATCATATAAATAATGCGGTTGGAGAATTTTTTGCTCAGTATCGGGATAACAAGCAGACCGAGTGCCGAGCCGACCGCACCGATTGTTGAGAAAAGGCTCTGTGCTTCAGGGTCGCCGAGTACGTCGCTGAAGAAGTAGACTGCAGTACCGCTTGTGAGGTACCAGCCTGCGTTTGAAATCATCGCAAAAATCATAAACACTACAAGCTGGTCGTTGGTTTTGATAACCTTGAACACCTTTTTGAAGCTGAATTTTTCATTGTTATATACAACGTTTCTCTCTTTTGTAGTGAGGAATGAAATGAGTGCAAAGCCGATAAGGAAAACACCGCATATCATTGCCCAACGTGAGAAGCCGGATGCACTATAGCCCTTGTCGGTAGTCATACCGCTTGAAAGCATAGGCAGAATGATGGGTGTGAGGATAGAAATAAGGCCCTGACCGATACCGCTGAATGTACGTGCAACGGTAGCAACAAGGTTTCTGTCCTTGGGGTCGTTGGTGAAGCTGGGTACCATTGACCAGTAGGGGATGTCGACCATTGTGTTGGTCATACCCCATAGAATGTACATAACGGCTATGTAGATATAAAGCTTCATACCGCTCATACCGAATGAAGTAAAGAGCAGGGAAAGCACCACTGCATTGGATGCGGCACCGATAAGAAGCCAAGGTCTGTATTTGCCGATTTTTGTTCTTGTACCGTCAACAATTGAGCCCATCATCGGGTCGTTGATACCGTCCCATATTCTTGCAAGCGGAGTGAGAATAAGCAGAAATGCTTCGGGCAGAAGAAGTACGCTTGAAAGGTAGTAGGAAAGGTAGGAATAAAAAAGGCCGTAAGAAAGGTCGAGACCTACGGCACCGACGCCGTAGCCGAGCTTTTCACGCCAGGTGGTTTTGTATTCGCCCATGTTTTGCATCTCCTTTGAGCTCTTATTTTTTCTCATTATATCACAAAAGCAGAAAAAATAAATACTTACAGGAAAACTTATTTCTTTATGTTACAAAATGTCAATGTTATTGACTTAGCGAAAAAATATTGATATTATTGTGTCAGCTTTAAGCTAATATTTTTTTGGAGGTATACATAATGAACTCAATCAAAAAGTACGTTGCAGAGTTTATAGGCACATTTGTGCTCGTGCTGTTTGCTTGCGGTACTGCGGTTGTATGCGAGTGTAACTCAGCATACAAGGATGTCAGCTATTTCGTAACGGCTCTTGCTTTCGGTCTTGTAATCGTCGCAATGGCTTACTCAATCGGTAATATTTCCGGTTGCCACATCAATCCTGCGGTTTCAATCGCAATGCTTATCACCGGCAAGCTTGATATCAAGGATTTTGTCGGTTACGTTGTTTCGCAGTTTGCAGGTGCTATTGCAGGTGCGGCAGCTCTTATGGCTCTTGTCGGCAAGGAAGACGGTCTTGGTCAGAACGGTCTGTTCAACGATAACGTCGGTCAGTCTTTCCTTATCGAGGTTATCCTTACTTTTGTTTTTGTAATCGCTATTCTCGGCGTTACATCAAAGGTTGAAAACGGCACTGTAGCAGGTATCGTTATCGGTCTTACTCTCACCCTTGTTCACATCTTCGGTATCCACTTCACAGGTACATCCGTCAACCCTGCACGCAGCTTCGGCCCTGCTCTTTTTGTCGGCGGCGATGCTCTTGCAAATGTATGGGTGTTTATTGCAGCTCCGCTCGTAGGCGGTGCACTTGCAGCTGTTGTTTACTCAGTCCTCGCTTATGAGAAGAAGGAAGCCAAGCAGCAGAAGAAGTCAAAGAAATAATTAATCCGTAAAATCAGACAGGCAATCGGCTTGGTTAAAGCCGATTGCCTGTTTTTTGTTGTGCTGTTTGTTTACGGTTTCCAGATGAGCCAGAGAAGCACATAGCCTGTTATAACCGCTGCGAGTGTGAACGGTACGCCGTACTTCATAAACGTCTTTGCCTTAACTTCATAACCTTCCTTGCGGAGGATGCCTATACCTGCGATGTTTGCACTTGCACCGATGGGAGTAAGGTTACCGCCGAGGGTTGCACCGCACAGCAGACCGTAGTAGAGCAGAGTAGGTTCAATACCGAGGTCGCCTGCGATTACGGGCATAATAGAGAGCATAGTTGCTGTGTAGGGGATGTTGTCGATAACAGCAGAGAGAAGGACTGACATCCATACTATAATCGTGAAAACGAGGAATGTTGAGCCGCCGCCGAGCTTTGCAATAGCCTGTCCGATAATGTCGATAACGCCGGCACTCTTGATACCGCCGATTACAACAAAGAGACCTGTAAGCAGTACGATTGTGTAGTAGTCAATTTCCTTGAATGCGTTTTTGACAATTTCTTTGTTCTTTTTGATAAAAAGTTCACGTACAACACCGACAAGGAAGAAACCGATGCAGATGATACCGTTTGTGATTTCAGGCTTATAGAAGCCGCCGTCAGCATTGTCTTTGTAAGGGATGAACGATACTGCGATAAGTGAAACAACAGTGCCTACAAGAAGGTAGGTCGGGAATTTATCTTCAACCTTTGTGCGTGTGTTGAACTCGATCTTATTCTTTTCCTTGCGGAACATAAACATTATTATAAATGCGCTGATAATTGCACCTGCCTGAACAACCCAGAACATACCGGGCTTACCTCTGTCAACAAAGAAGTCGGAGAAATCAAGACCTGCCTCTTTTGCAAGGAGTATTGATGTTGTGTCGCCGACAAGTGTGGCCGCACCCTGAAGGTTGGATGAAACGGCGATACATATAATTGACGGTACGGGCGAAATGTTTATCTTCTTGCAGAAAGCAAGGGCAACGGGTGCAATCATAAGTACGGTTGCAACGTTGTCGACAAATGCGGAAACTATACCTGCAAAGAGCGACAGTGCAACAACAATCCACATTACGTTAGGCATCTTTGATATAAGAATGTCTGACATAAGCTGCGGCATTTTGGATTCGATGAACAGATACACGGTACCCATTGTACCGGCAATCATCATAATTACATTCCAGTCGATTTCACTCAGTGCTGCCCCGAAACCGTAACTGAACATTTCTCCGTCGCCCAGCGAGAAGAAATCGGAGCCGGTAAAGTGGGCTGTTAAACCGAGGATTACAAAAATTATTGCCGAGCTGACAGTGATATAGGGTCTGAACTTCTGCGAAATAAGCATCAGTACGTATGTAACTGCAAAGAGTACCAATGCCGTTATGGTGATAGGTGCCATAAAATACCTCCGTGATTTTGAGCCGTGAAATCGATAAAAAAAGCAGAATCTGTAAAAACAGATTCTGCCATTATAATCGGAAAAATATATCTATCCAATTACAATTCAAAAACAAATAGAATGTAAAACATTCTATGACAGACTCCACCACTCATTTTTGATTGTGTCGTCATTATACTCCTCATGTATTGGTTTGTCAACTTAGTTTCGACGATTTTATCGAAAATGTAACATTAAAATAAGTCTGAAACAGTATCGGCCTGTCGGGAATTCAAAAAATATTAAGCAGAGTACCGAAAATAGTACCGCAAGCGCGGATTTTTTCGAACATTTGTATTGACTTGTTCGAAAAACGTGCTATAATTGCAATTGTAAAGAACAAACGTTCACAAAATGTTCGACAAAGATTTACGTCAGAAAAGAAAGGAAGTTTTAAATATGTTCTGGTTGGAAACTGTACTCTTGACACTCGCTTTTGCACTTGTCCTTGTCGGTATATGGCACGAAGAAAAGCTCATAGCTTTTGAAGATAAAATATGGGATGTTGTTGCTGACAGGCTTGGCTACATTGCCGCACGCATCGTTATCGCTTTCAGAAAAAGGAAGGCGGCAAAGCTCCGCGCCGAGCGTAACGCACGTGCAGAAAGAATTGCAGCAGCAAGACGCAGCAGAATTCACATTGTCAAGGACAGTGTATCTGCAGGCACTGCAACCAAAAGTAAGTATATTGCATAATAAAACAAAATCCTGATCTCCCACCCCATTCCTGAAGCAGACGACACAGCATTTAACTGTGTCGTCTGCTTCCCTTTTACTTGACATAAATGATGTATTAGTATATTATTTAAATAATAATGGGTTAAAATTATCATTATTAAGTAGTGAGGTATAAAAAATATGACTTTTTCATACAGAACAAAGGGAACCTGCTCACAGTTAATCAACATTAAGGTTGAGGGTTATACCATTGAAGAAGTAACGTTTATGGGTGGCTGTGCAGGCAATCTCAAGGGAATTGCTTCACTTGTCAAGGGTATGCATATTGACGATGCCATAGCAAAGCTTTCCGGTATTACCTGCGGCTTCAAGCCGACCTCCTGTCCTGACCAGCTTGCAAGAGCACTCAAGGAATATAAGGAGCAGAATAATCTTTAATTTTCAGGAGCGGATAATATGAGTATGAAGCTTGTAATCGCAATTGTTCACAGCGACGATGCCAATGCAGTGCTGAACGAAATATCACGCTCAGGCTACAGTGCAACAAAGCTCTCTACCTCGGGCGGATTTATGCGTGCAGGTAACACCACACTGCTTATAGGTGTTGAAGAAGAGCAGGTTGACAACGTAATTGAACTTATCGGCAAAAAGGCTCACAGCCATAAGCAGGTTGTGACTTCGCCCTCAAGCGGTGAAGGCTCGGTTGCTTCAATGCCGTTTGAAGTAAAGGTCGGCGGTGCAACCGTTTTTGTAGTAGATGTCGACAAATTTGTAAAGCTGTAAGGGACTGACAGATGAATTTTCAGGGTCTTGAAATAAATAAAGATTTGCAGAGTCTGCTCAGCACTGCGGCAGATGCCGACAGGTTGCCTCACGCAATAATTCTTGAGGGCGGCAACGAAAAGGACAGGCTTGCTCTTGCACGCCTCATCAGCCGTACTCACGTGTGCTCAGGCTTAGGTGAAAAGCCGTGCGGTGTATGCCCCGACTGTGTTAAAGCAGGCAAGGGCTTTCACCCCGATATATCCGAATCGCTTGCATCGCAGGACGATACGGCACCGCTTAAGGTCGATGCAGTGCGTACAATCCGCAGTAATGCGTTTGTTTTTCCGAATGAAGCAAAGCGACGTGTTTTTCTGCTTCACAATATGCAGTTTGCAAACGAGCAGGCACAGAATGCACTGCTGAAAATACTTGAAGAGCCGCCTGAATACGTGCGCTTTGTGCTGACTCTGCCGAATGCTTCGGTGCTGCTCGAAACAATAATTTCGCGTGCGGCTGTTTACAGCCTCGGTCAGCAGCTGAGCGATTCGCTCAACAAAAAGCACGAGGATGCCTGCGAAAAGGCAAGGCTCGTAGCGGCGGCACTGATTTATCCCAATGAATTTGACCTGATGAGTGAAACGGGTATATTCGAGCGTGATCAGGAGCTTCTTGTGCTCACTCTTGCACAGCTCAGGCTCGTTTTCAGGGATGCTGTTGCACGCAAGCAAAGCCCCTCTGCGGTTTTTCTTTCAGGTGCAGTCAATGAAGCAACGGCGCTCTCACGCACATGTACGGTGGCACAGCTTATGAGGCTGCTTGAGGTTGTAGCTGAGCTTGAGAAAAATGCCGCACAGAATGCAAACAAAACTCTTCTCGTAACACGCTTTTGCAGTATGCTGAGAAGGGCAATAGATAAATAATAATTTTAAGATATAAAGAAGGTAAAACAATGGCAATAGTAGTAGGTGTCCGTTTCAAGGAAGCGGGCAAGGTATATAATTTCGACCCTATCGGTCTTGATTTTGAGCTTGGCGAGAAGGTAGTTGTCGAAACTGCAAGAGGTATCGAGTGCGGCGAGATTGCCGCCGAGCCTGCCGATGTACCGGAAAGCGAAATTATCAAACCCCTCAAGAAAATAATCCGCAAGGCTACAAAGGAAGATATAGCAAAGCTTGAAGAAAACAAGAAAAAAGAGGCGGAAGCACTCGAAATCTGCGAGAAGAAGATTGAGAAACACGGCCTCGGTATGAAGCTTGTTGATGTTGAATATACACTCGACGGCAGCAAGATTCTGTTTTACTTTACAGCCGACGGCAGAGTCGATTTCCGTGAGCTTGTAAAAGACCTTGCAAGTGTTTTCCATACAAGAATCGAGCTCAGACAAATCGGTGTGCGTGACGAGGCAAAGATGCTTGGCGGTCTCGGAATCTGCGGCAGACCTTTCTGCTGCAGTACTTATATCGACGACCTTCAGTCGGTATCAATCTCTATCAAAATGGCAAAAGAGCAGGGCCTTTCGCTCAACCCGACCAAAATCAGCGGCACCTGCGGCAGACTTATGTGCTGCCTTAAGTACGAGCAGGAGTCCTATGAGCATCTGCTCCGCGTAACACCCAAGGTTGGTGCACTTGTCAATACAAGAGAGGGTAAGGGCGTTGTAAGCGATGTCAACCTGCTTACGGGTATGCTCAAGGTTACTCTCGACCGTAACCCCAATGCTGCACCTATAAGCGTTCATCGTCACGATGTGAATGTTATCAAGGATACAAAAATTAAAGTTGACAAGGCTGAATTAGAAGCATTAAAAGGCATAGAATAAGTTTATGAAAGAATTTTACGAAAACTCACAGCAGCCCGAAAAAGCGGTGCTTGTGTGCGTTGATTTCGACCAATACGACCCTGACAGCTCGCTCGATGAGCTTGAGGAGCTTGCAAAAACTGCAGGTGCCGAAGTAGTTGCTCGAATGATACAAAAGCGTGACAAGCCCGATAATGCAACCTATATCGGTTCGGGTAAGCTCGAGGAACTTAAAACATTCTGCGAAGACAGCGAAGTAGATCTGTTGATTTTTGATGCAGAGCTTACTCCGTCGCAGACCCGTAATATTGAAGACGAAACCAGTGTGCGTGTCGTAGACCGTACAACCCTTATTCTCGATATTTTTGCAGGCCGTGCGGTGTCTGGTGAGGGTAAGCTGCAAGTTGAGCTTGCACAGCTCAAGTATTCGCTTCCGCGCCTTACCGGTAAGGGTGTACAGCTCTCACGTCTTGGCGGCGGTATCGGTACAAGAGGTCCCGGCGAAACAAAACTTGAGAGTGACAGACGTCACATCCGCCGCAGAATTTCCGCACTTGAGGAGCAGCTTGAAGGCCTTGAGAAAAGAAGAGGTAACCTTCGCTCAAGACGTGCCAAAGACGGCGTGCAGACCGTTGCAATAGTCGGCTACACAAACGCTGGTAAGTCCACTCTTATGAATACACTTACCGAGGCAGGCGTGCTTGCTGAGGATAAGCTTTTCGCAACGCTTGACCCGACGTCAAGAGGTCTTGATTTGCCCGATGGCAGACGTGTAATGCTTATCGATACGGTAGGTCTTATCCGCAGGCTTCCTCACCACCTTGTTGAAGCGTTCAAATCAACGCTTGAAGAGGCGGCGAGTGCAACCGTAATCCTCAATGTGTGTGATGCTTCGTCTGATGAATGTGCCGAGCACCTTCGTGTTACGGCAGACCTGCTTACAGAGCTCGGCTGTATGAATAAGCCGATAATTTCCGTTATGAATAAATGCGACCTTATCGATTCTGCGGGTGACCTGCCTACAGTTGGTAAGAGCGTTATGATAAGTGCGAAAAACGGTACAGGGCTTGATAAGCTCCTTGCCGAAATTGCTGCCGCACTACCGCCCACACGCAGGCAGGCGAAGCTGATTCTTCCTTATTCAAAGTCTGCTGTTGCGGCACGATTCCGTACAGAGGGTAAGGTGCTCTGTGAGGATTACCGTGCCGAGGGTATTTACCTCGAGGTAATTGCAGAAATGTACCTGCTCGATGAGAATAAGGAATATATTGTCGATTAAATATTCTTGACAATGCAAAAAAATATGTTAAAATGATTCTTCCAAGGGCATAGGGAAAGGAAGTGATAAGCCTTGGAAACACAAAACGGCAGAACGGTTGCCCAGAATAAAAAGGCATATCACGATTACTTTGTCCTTGAAGAGTACGAGGCAGGTATCGAGCTTTTCGGTACAGAGGTCAAGTCAATCCGACAGGGCAGAGTGAATCTCAAGGATTCGTGGTGCTCAATCAAAGACGGTGAGATTTTCGCCAACGGTATGCATATCAGTCCGTATGAGCAGGGTAATATATTCAACCGTGACCCTCTCAGAGTTAAAAAACTGCTTATGCATAAGCGTGAAATCAACCACCTCTACGGTACTGTCAAGCAGGACGGCCTTTCATTAATTCCGCTCTCAATCTATTTCGTCAAAGGCAGAGCAAAGCTCAAAATCGGCCTTTGCAAGGGTAAAAAGCTCTACGATAAACGAGCAGTCGCCGCAAAGAAAGACGCTCAACGCGATATAGAACGAAATTTAGCAATTCGCAATTCGTAATAATTAGGAATTCGGAATTAGGAGTTAGGAATTAATGGAAAACCAAAACTATATTCTGAACAAAAGTAAAGCATTTGCATTGAGGATAATTAATTTGTATAAATATCTTTGCGAAAATGCAAATATCTATCCGATAGCGAAGCAGATTTTACGAAGCGGAACAAGTGTAGGAGCAAATGTAAGAGAGGCTGTCAGAGGGCAAAGCAAGCCTGACTTTTATTCCAAGCTTGGCATAGCTTTAAAAGAAGCAGAGGAGACTGAATATTGGTTGGAGTTACTTCACGAGAGTGATTATATTTCAGCTAAACAATTTGAAAGTATCTATTGCGACTGTGAAGAGATTATAAAACTTTTAGTTGCAATAACCAAAACTCAAAAAAGCAATAATTCCTAATTCCGAATTCTTAATTCTGAATTGGTGTATATATGGGGATGAAAGGATTTCGACGGGGATTCAGAGTCATGATAAGCGAGTAGCGGTGCAGACCCGCTATAAAAGCTGCAGTTTATTAAAAATAAACGACAACAATACAGTTCTTAAAGCTGCTTAACTTTTAGCAGCCGTCGTTACCGGGAGTACCGCGGCCCGGATAACGGCGTCGATTAGCGGTGAACGTGCGTGTCAGATTAGCCTTGTATGACACCACGCACTAAAGGCTACCGTAGGGTGAAGCCTGCCGTCCGGCGTCACCTGAGGGGAATCCCAAAAGAACGGATACACTCGTAGAAAGTTGTGGTAATGGGTTTTCGGACGCGGTTTCGACTACCGCCATCTCCACCAAAAGCAAATAATCCGAAACTATTGCCAATCGGCGACGGTTTCGGATTTTTTGTTTGGATATGAATGCTTTTATATAAAACAAAGTGACAGGAGGCAAAAGCTTCCTGCCACTCATATTTAACGCCGTTTTCTAAAACAGTTAAACAAACGTCTTTTCTTCTTATAGTGTTTCTTCTTTTTAGGCTCTTGATAATTTTCCTTCTTATCAACCCAAACAACCCTACTGTTACGGATGAAATAGTGAGATTTGCAGTCATATTGATAATTACCAATTGAAGGTGATAAAGTAACTTCACCATCATAATGTAACTTCCAATGGTCGGGAGCTAATGGTAAAACAACCTTTTCTCCACAACCACAAGCACATTTATGAACCACAACATCACAAGCGAGGCATATGTACAAAACGCCTTCCTCAAGCTCAGCAGGGACTCGATGAACAAACTCATTTTTCATTTCGTAATTTCTCATTTGAATTCACCATCGTTAGTATTATAAATGCGGTTTTGATACGGACATAAATCTTGGTAAAAGCCACAATGTTTTTTCCATTTGATGACAGCCATTAAAGCACAAAATGCGTTGAGTTCAGCCGTTTGAATGTTACTTTTATATAAATCATCGTCTGTTACAGCGGCAAAAGAAATGTTGTTTTCAACGGTTTCCTTGTCCTTTTCAGTGGTAACACTACCTAAACAACATGATGTTATTCTTGCTGTACCCAATAATTCCTTTTTGTTTTCAGAGATATCAATGCCCGTATCAACAAATGAGATGCATTGTTCCATCAATTTGTTGATAATAACACGCTTATGCTCACCAGTATCCATACACAAGAAAACAAAATCAAGATATTTCAATTCTTCAATATTTTCTTCAGTAATGAATACCGGATGGGATACGACTGCGCTGTGCATATGCCCATAAACCTCAGCATAGTAATCTGTTTTCTTACGTGATTCTTCTAAAATGACTTTGCAAGGAGCTCCTGGAGCACGAAAAGCATTATGTTGGCAAAATACATCACCATCATACAAGTGAATTTCAGTAACCGGTGTTTTTGCAACTTGGTCAAGCACATATGAACCGGTACCGCCCAAACCAATGATGCCGATTTTTTGATTTTTAAGCTTGTCGGTAATATCTGAAATTGCGGCACGAGATGCATTAGTATCAGCATATACAAAAATGCTATCTTCATCTTCTGATATACGCCGAAATGTGGCTGCAGTAACCAATGCGTCAATTGCTTGTGCTTCCGCTTGAAGAATAGTAATATATCTCACAAATTTCTCATAGTAATCATTATAACCGCCTTGTGGTTTATTAGAAAACGAGAAATTCACACTTATACCAGCAATAGACTTTGTTGGAAAAGTTTCAAGAAGAATACCAGACATAGCCTGTCCATTAGCACAATAAGGATGGGTGCCTTGAAAATAAATAACATGTGCAAGGCCTGTTTTTTCGTACTTTACGATATCCCCCCTCATAGCGAGAGGAGATATCAGGATACCATACTGAATTGACATGCTTTTATCAAGGTATGGAACATTGTAAACAATAGCAAAGCCTTCTTTAATTTCAAGTTCGTAGCCTTCGTCGCGAAGACGTTTAAGGTCAGAATTAAGACTTATCACTCTTGCCGACATTGAACACCATTCCTTCCTTAACGAAAACAGTACGTCCTTTTGTTAAAGTTCCCTTAGGATTGCTACTTGGTCCGTTAGAATATGCTACTGTATAAATCGTGTTTGGATTCGTAGGAAGCATACCATAAGCCAGTTTAACAATCTCATCATAGGAAAGCTGTTCAACATGAGGCAAAAGCATTTTTTCTTCGCCATTTACAAGAACAGTTATTCTGTTAGGATGTGGTGGCTTTTCAGGGTGTTCAGGGTGTTCAGGGTGAACAGGATGTTCCGGCTTTTCCGGATGCGCAGGATGATTAGGCTTTATAAGCCCATTTTTGTAATTTTGAGAAAACATATACGTTTCCTCCTTTCATAAAGATTTATATATAAAAGGAGAAAAGCTCGGTTTTACTTTCTGACAACAAATATCATTATATGCAGAATGAATAATTTTAAATTTTTTTGAAATTTCTCAATTCTGCTTGCACACTGTCACGAAATCTGCTAAAATAGTTAATGCTACTTGACTAAAGTGCAGTTTAGTGTGCTTTTGTCATCTCGAGGGGATGCCGTGACTTTATGGCATCCTTCTCTTTTTTCCTTTTATTTGCTTTTTATAAACGGTACGCAAGATCCAGTAATTCAACAAAGAAATACCGCTTATATCTCTGTCTATCATCGCTTTGAAGAATATGTATATCTTGAAGAATATCCAAATATCTCTTCGATTGTACTGGTGTCACATCAAGTGCCTGTGATAAATATGAACTTGTTAAAACTGGCTGAGAGAATAAACACTCAGTAATATCATCGAACTTCGGACTATTTATGGCCTTCTGTAACGCTGATTTTGTTTTCTTATATAAATCATCAAGAGAATCCATGTAGGCAATATGATTTTTGGCTTGTATAATGCACTTTTTAAGAAAGAACCGAATCCACTCATCGAAAGAATTATTTCGTGAATCAGTTAACTTGCTATAATATAAAGTTTTCTCTTGACCAAGTGCTTCACTTATGTAAAAGAATGGGAAGTTAATCATTTTTGCTTTATATAAATACAAACTTATTAACAGTCTGCCAACACGTCCGTTACCATCATCAAACGGATGAATAGATTCGAATTGGGAATGAATAATGGCGGCTTTTATAAGTGGATGTGTTTCGTCGCTTTGATTCATATATTCTATAAGCTCATCCATATAAATCTCAGTTTGCGTGTATGAAGGAGGTGTAAAAATAACCGTTTTTGCACTGTTGACAATACGATTATCCTTCGTTTTATACTTCCCTAATGAATCGCGAAGCTTGGGAGAGATAACGCCATCCAACATAATCTGATGAATTTCTTTAATAAATTCATGAGAGAAAGGATTATCTTTAAGGTGTTCCGCACCAGCGATAAGAGCTTTTGTGTGATTCCGAACTTCAAGGGTTGTTTTATCTGGATTATTTGGAGACTTAATTTCCTCTTCGAAAATTTCACTCATTGTTGTTTGAGTACCTTCAATTTGCATAGAGGAGATTGCATCCTTTTTTCTCAATAATGGAATAAGAATATTCTCAAAATGGTAACTGTTTATCTTTGCTTCGAGTGCACCAAGATATTTTGATGCTTCACAAAGTTCAAAAACGAACTTCTCTACTTTATAATCCGGGCCACGATCTTTCAAAAAAGCAAGCATAAGCAACCTCCTTTTGGTATTTTTTTCATTTTTCGAGCTTATTGTACATTACAAAAACCAATTTGTCAATAGGCTAACGAACATTTTTTTAAAAATATGTTCATTAGAACATCTGTTAATACTTGTAACAACTATTCTGCGATTCATTTTACCTCTTAGCCGTATTATATTAAAAATGTATTTTACAAAAATATTTTTTCAACCATCATAAATTTCAGTTGTCGCTACCGAAATTAACTCGCACATTCGACAATGCCTCCTGTAATTTGTACAATTAAGCTACAAAATTAAAGGAGGCAGTTATTATGTCAAACAGAAATTCTATTAGTTACCGCCGTGTTAGTGATTATCTTATCCCGAACCTCGCACTCCCACCCGAAGAAGCAAGTGTCACTCTCGGTAAATGGGGAATGATGCACAAATCTTATCTTGAAAAGCACAAGAAGGTGTTTTTTAATACACTGCTTATGCAAGGTAAACTCTATCAGCATTGTGCAGATGTTGAAAAGCAGGCAAGAGAAATGTTTGATACTCTTGTCGAGCAAATGAAAAATGCTGAGGGTGTAACCGAGCAGCTTAAAGAAGAAAATCAGATGGAATGGATATGCTGTGTACAAAATATTAAAACAATAGCAAGAGAAATCGTTAACAATGAAATAATATTCAAATAGTGAAAATGGCTGCAGAGTTTTTATTCTCTGCAGCCATTACATTTTTGCTTTAGATTGATTTTTTATGTTCAAAAGAGTATAATTACATTGCAGTTGAATTTGTGAGGTGTTTTTGTGAGCAATTTAAGATTTCGTTGTCTTATTGACAGTTATTTGTGTGATATTGCACCTTTTGAATCATATATAGAAAAAGGTACTATTGATTCAGGTTTAATACTTATATCCTTTGATGAAACCGAAGTTGATATTATTCGTACGCTTTTTAAGGATAATGTTCATAAAGGACAAGAAACATATCTTGATAAAATTCAGCTTGTAGGTACTGATAATTATCTTTACATAATGTCACAAACATCTCTCGAAAAGAAAGAAAAAATGCCCCATTCTATAATGAAGGCTTACAGATATTATAAAAGCTACAAGAAAAAGCAGTTGAGAGCCGATAAACACATCAACAATGAACTACAAAACAATAATGACGGTATAAGAAAAATCCACGGTGGTAAATTCAGCGCTTATAAATATACTGATAAAGCAAACAAAATGAGTATTCCATTTCGTTTGTTTGAAACTAAAGAAAAGAACAGACCGTTATTTATTCTCTTTCACGGTGCAGGTGCATTGGGTAATGATAATGTCAAACAGCATTTTGAACACAAGCGATTATATAAGCATATTCTCAAAGAAAATTGCAATATCCTTTCTCCGCAGGCACCGTACGGTGCAAACAGAGGTTATGATTTAATTCAGAGTTATATAAAATCGGTGAAAAAACTTATAGATGAGTTGCCGATTGATTTTGACAGAAATCGTATCTATATTGTCGGCACATCTTTCGGTGGTTGTTGTGTATGGCATATTTCATATCTGTTTCCGGACATTTTTGCGGCAGGAGTTCCCGTTATGGGTAAATTGTTTTTTGACAATGATTTCAGTTGTTATGATGTTGAAAGATTAGCTACAACTTCGTTATGGATTGCTCACTCATCAGATGATAATAATGTTACAATAGACAGTGATGACTACTGTTTTGATAAACTTCAAAAACTCGGAGCAGATGTAAAATACACTCGTTGGGATAAATACGGGCATTCAATGTCAGGCAGGTTCTATAAAACAGAAAAATGGGCAAAATGGTGTCTGAGTAAAGAACTGAAATGAAATAAAGTGCAAATCTTAATTGACCAATAATGTGGTGATGATGGTGAATAAAAATAAAGCAATACAATATATTTTAGAAAATGCACGACCTCTTGAACGGGCTGTTTATAGATATTTCTTTGAAGATGGCTCTAATCAAGCTGTAATTGATGAGCTTTCAAAGTTTCAGAATACTGACGGTGGATTCGGACATGCTCTTGAGCCTGATTTCTTTAATCCCAATTCAAGTCCGATTGCAACAAACGATGCTATCATTACCCTTTCACGTGTAAATGCACTTGACAGAGATTCTGCTATAGTACAAGGCATTGTAAAATACTTAGCGTCTCACGAATCTTTTAACGAAGATAAAAAACGTTGGCTGTTTGCAATAGACAGCAACAAGGATTATCCTCATGCAATCTGGTGGGAGAAAAAAGGCAACGGTATCAGCAAATTTAATCCGTCAATTTCATTGGCGGCATTTATGGTTTGCTACGGTAATCGCACACCTCTTTATGAAGAAATCATAAAAGAGGGTTTGGATTTCCTTAAAAATGGCGAAGAAATCAGCGGAGATGATGTAAATTGTTATCTGCTGGCTTATGAGCTTTTAACTTCGAACAGCATTAATGATATAGTTGATTTGAATACTTTCAAGGGCTTGTTATGTAATGCTATTGAAAAGTGCATTTGCAAGGATATTTCAAAATACGGCGTTGAATATGTGCCGATGCCCTCTGTTATCTTTGCAGGTAAATATTTGGATTTTATCACACCCGAAATAAAACCATTAATTTCTGCAGAAAAAGATATTTTAGGCAAGCTGCAAATGGAAGATGGCGGATTTGATATTACTTGGAAATGGTATACACCATATTTCGATGAATATGAACAGGCACGAGCTTGGTGGCGTCCTCGCATTACTATTGAGAAACTTCTTTTTAATGAAATTCAGATAGGAGAATATATATGAGATTGGCGGATTTTTCAGTTAATAATTATAGAAGTATTACAACAGCTCGAAAAATTAAAACTAATAATATGACGGTGCTTGTTGGAAAAAACAACGAGGGTAAATCAAATATTTTACGTGCACTCACCTTAGCCATGGATATTATGAAAATATATTGTAGTGACCCTAGATCACTGCAAATAGCTGTTCGTAGTTACTTGAAAAATCATTACTTATGGGAAAAAGATTATCCTATATCTCTGCAAGAGCGCAACCCCAACGGATTTTCCTCAATTGATTTAAATTTCGAGTTAGATGATAGAGATATATCAACAATCCGAGCATTAACAGGAATACGACTTAGCGGGTGTATACCTGTTCGAGTATCAACGAATGGTATAACAGCAAAAGTGGATATTCCCAAAAGAGGAACTCCCGCATTTTCAGATGTGACCAATAAAAAGAAAATTATTGAGTATGTGTGTTTTAGAATCGATTTCAATTTTATTCCTGCTGTTCGTACCGAAAATGATGCATTAAGAGTTATTGAATCACTTATAGAAAAATCATTAGCCACATTAGATGATAACCCTGAATATATTGATGCAATGCAAAAAATTAAACAGTTACAACAGGGAATTTTAGATAATCTTTCACGTCAAATTGTTAATCCATTACAAAGCTTTTTGCCAACTGTTAGAAATATCAAAATACATATGCAAAGCGAAAAACGCAAAGTAGCTTTGCGACGAAATACTGAAATAATTATTGATGACGGCACACCAACGCCAATACAGCAAAAAGGAGATGGCATAAAAAGTTTAACTGCTCTTGCTATGCTTAACATTCCAGCTCAGGAAGATCGTGTATCTGTATTAGCAATAGAAGAACCTGAGTCGCACTTGCACCCTGAGAGCGCTCGTCAATTATATGATACTATTATGGTTCTTGCGGAAACACACCAAGTCGTTCTTACAACACATAGTCCTTTGTTTGTAAACCGTGTAAATTTAAGTGAAAATATAATTGTTAATGAAGGAAAAGCTACTCCTGTTAAAAAAATTAAAGAAATTCGTGATGTTTTAGGAACACATGTTTCTGATAATCTAACAAATGCAGAACATATTTTGATGGTTGAAGGTGAAGATGATAAAATTGCATTGGATAAATTACTTCCTAATATGAGTAGTGCAATAAAAAGAGCTGTTCAAAACGGCACATTAATCATAGATTATATCGGAGGTTCAGGTAATTTGCCCTATAAGTTATCATTTTACAGAAATTTACAATGCAAATATCACGTTCTGTTGGATAATGATGATGCCGGCAGAAGAGCGGGAGAAGATGCAGAAAGACAAGGATTATTAAGTGTCAGAAACGTTACATATACGATATGTAATGGTTCGCCTAATGCCGAAATAGAGGATTGCTATTGCAAAGATACCTATCGAGATTTAATATTTAATGAGTTCGGTGTTAATATAAATGCAAGAGAATTCAGGAGCAACAAAAAATGGTCCGATAGAATGGCTGATTGCTTTAGGGCTCAAGGCAAACAATGGAATGATTCTATGGAAAAAAGAGTAAAACTTGCTGTGGCAAGTGCTATTCCGGAGGATGCAAATATGACGTTAAATCCTCACAAACGTTCATGTATAGATGCAGTTGTTTCCGCACTTGAAGTTCTATTAGCATAAATTCAAGTAAATTTCGACATTTTATAAACTCATTACAAACAGTAATCCGCACCATAGCAATCTGCTACGATGCGGATTTTTTACTTTATTTCTTTACAACAGGAACCCATATTTCACTGCGGTAATCGGGGCTTCCCATATTACCTTCGGTATAAGCCTCAATATCCATTTCATAAGTAGGCTCATAACCTGATGTCGGGAAGAATTCGGAAACAATTTTGTGCCACATATCCTGCATTGCTTTCGGCATTGCACCTTTGCATTCAAACACTGCCCAAGTTCTTGCGGGAATTGTGCTTTTTCTGAAGCCTTCGGGAATTTCAGTATTTTCATCACATTTTGCTGCGATTGAATAATCAAAAGTCTTTGCATTTTCGGGAAGATTTCCGTAGCACACACCGAATATGAAGTTTTTGTCTGTCGTTAATTCTGTTAATCTCTTAACGGTTCCGTCTTTGTGAGAACGTGTCCAAAAATCAGGAATACTTTTTGCATTTTCTGAATTTTCAACAGTATGCGTACTAACCTTTTCAATAATGTCAAAAGCTTCTTTTTCTACGATTTTATAGTCCATTATATTGCCTCCGCTTAATGTGATTTTCACAGCAAGGCGAGAAAAAGATTTGAGTTTTGATCCGTCCTTTTTAGCTTCTGATGGAGTAATACCGTGAAACCTTGTAAAAGCTCTTGTAAAACTTTCAGGACTTTCATATCCGTATTTCAATGCAACATCAATTACTTTTGTTTCAGAAGCACACAACTCATTGCCTGCGAGTGTTAGTCGTCTGTTTCTGATATAATCACCTAAAGTAACTCCGCATAAAATGCTGAAAATCCTTTGAAAATAAAATTCCGAACACGCTGCTTCTTTTGCAACAAGCTCCATATCAATTTCATCTGTAAGATGATTCTCAATATAATTTATTGCATTCTGTATGCCTGTAACCCAATCCATATTGCTCACCTCTTTGAGTGGCTACATTATAAAGCAAAGAAAATATTAATTCCTGACTTTTTATGCTCATTGTTGTATGAGTATATTTTAGCACACTTTATCTGTTGTTTCAATTACGATAATGTACCATGGTTTCTGAAAAAAATATTATCCTTCAACACGACACTTTTTTTAAGAAAACCTATTGACAAGTATGTATCAGTTCTGTATACTTAAGGCACAATTTGATATTTAATAACTTTGTAGCGCGTAAGCGGAGCAATTTTTATTGACTACCCAAGCACCGTATGAAGATAAGAACAGAGGCAATCTGTACTTATTTCTGCGGTGTTTTTTTTGTTTGTCTTGCGTGATACCGACGGTAAAAGTCCTTTCCTCTGTTCATCAGGAAAGGACTTTTTTTATTGTGCAATTTTAACGAAAATAAAAAAGTTTCAGAAAAAGTCGTTTTTTTAGGCTTTCTAAATGCCTACCAAGTGAAGGGTGTTTTTGTGAAACACTACAAATTTTCAACTTTTTGAAAAAAGTTTTACAAAAACCTTCAAAAATAGACGTTTTTAAAGTCACCCCTTGAGGGATATTTTCTCTCGTGCACCTTGACAACTGAATGACCGTCCGAAAGTGATACGACTTTGCGATGATATGAGCGAGGCAACGTTGCGGTGAGATTCCGGGGCAGGAACTATTTCGGGTAAAACGGCAAAAGAGGCTTTTGATATGTAGTTAATGAAATTACCCTACCGACAAAACAAAACGAATTACAGAAGAAAAAATTATTGAAAATCAACCCGAAAAGTTACAGTAAAAAGGAGTGTGATAGTTATTCCGAGAATGACCAAAAGTAAAAAATCAGAATGGAGCCTGTTCCTGAATGAACGAAACAGAATCTGCTACAACGAGCTTTGCAGAAGATGTGTAAACAGCTGCAAGCAGAGTTTCAAGGCTGTAGTTATATCCTGCAATTATGTATCAAAAAGGAGCGTGAAAGACATTGGATAATGAAACCTTTTTCAAAATGCCGAAGGTGTTATTTGCGGAGAGATACAAAGGTTTATCTGCCGAAGCAAAGCTATTGTATGGCTTAATGCTCGACAGAATGCAGTTATCCGCAATAAACGGTTGGTGTGATAAAAACGGTGAGGTCTTTATCTTTTACACCATTGCAGAAACAAGTGAAACGCTCGGTTGTGGGCATGACAAAGCAACAAGGCTCCAGCGTGAGCTTGTAAAACACAATCTGCTCCGTCGCAAATATCAAGGCAAAGGTAAACCTGCAAAGCTATATGTTTTAACTGTGCCGAAAATAAGCGTTGAGCCTCCGTAAAACTCGCAAGTAATAAGACTGAGCAGAGTAAGACTGAAAGTTATATACCAGCCGAAAAAAGAAAATATATCTTTTAATTAAGTTAGTAGTAACTTTAAGTATATAAGGCGGCTTGATTAAAGTAAACGGCTGATGAAACATCGCATTTCTTCTTCGGCTCGTTAAATATTTATAAAAATCAGGAACATTTTTGCGATACTCATTCCCATTACTATTAGGGGCAGTTTTGATATATAAAAACTGCCCCCACAAATGTGAGAGCAGTTTAAAAATTAATTATTGTTTCTTGTTATCTTTATGTATTCAGATGGTGTCATTTTATAAAACCTTTTAAACACCGTTATGAAATATGTCTGAGATGAGAATCCGGCTTCGGTACATATATCTTTTTCGTTAACACCTTTGAGTAATAAGATTTTTGCTTTTTCAAGTTTCTGTCTTAAAATATATGTGCTAAGATTTTCATCCATTTCTTTTTTAAATATCTGCGACAAATAATCTGCTGAAATCCCGCAATGATTTGCTACAGAAGATACACTGATTTTTTGAGAGAGATTTTCATTTATATACTTCATGCAATTTCTTATGTGCGGTGAAAATTCAGGCTGTTTTTTATTCTTTTTAACATCCTCTGTTAACTTAACAATTTCAATTCCCAAGCACATAAATATTTCATTTTTATCCGTCAGTTTATCAATTTCATTAATTACTCTGTCTGAAAACTCATAGGCTTTAGTTTCGTTAAGTCCACCTTGAATAGCATATCGGGTTGCCAGAGTAATTGTACTGACTGCCATATACTTGTGCTGCATAAGTTCATCATCAGACATTCGACCCATAACGATGATAGAATCCAAGTTTTTAAGCTGTGTTATCAGGGATTCAATATCACCTTGCTGAACACAAGATAACAATCGTATTTCAGCACTATACGGTGTATGTTTTTCATCGAAGGCATTTTTATTTTCAATGGTCTTAACGGTTACAAGTTCACCTATGTTCATTAAATCACATCTTTTCTTTCAGCTTTTTAATCTCTCTTTTCAATCGTGCGTTGTTTAAATCTTCCCACAACGGCATTATAAGACCGCCCTTAAGTCTCATTGCTGCTTCGTGCATAGAAGCATAATAGGCAACTCTGAAATCGGTAAATTCAGACATTTCACTATTGCTTTTATATGTTTCATACAAACCGTAAGCATCGCCCCACATATTGCGAAGTTGGAACAAATCATATTCTTTATCTGCCCAAATGCTACCGCAGGGATCTATAAACGCTGTAAGTTTCAAAGTTTTGGTGTCAGCCATTATGTTCATTATATTAAGGTCTGCATGAATAAGTACAGGCTTTGTATTTTCTTCAGGCAAGTTATTGAAAAGTTCCGTTGCTTCTACAAGGAGTTGTAACTTTTTCTTGCTAAATTTTCCGTTGTTTGATAATTCTTTCAATGCAGCGAGCCAAGGTTCCTGCTTTTCTTTTTTGTAGTATTCGTACCAACTATCATAAACAGGATTTCCCAAAGAACCAAATTTGTCGTTTGTTACGCTATGCCATTCAAGCATACCTGAAACAACATCATCTGCAAATTTCTGTTTCTGACTCTTGTTTTTCAACAAGAACATTGGATTCAACACATTCTGTCCCTCAACAAAGCTCATAGCTAAAATTGCCGTAGCTTCATCCTCATAAACAAAAAGAACCTCAGGCATCTTTACACTTGTATTCTCTGATAGCAGTTTAAGCTGTTCCGCTTCTTCGTATTGTGAACCCTGTACTCGGTAGGCTTTTATAGCAATAGTTCTTCCATCGGAAAGCACAGCCTTATAAACTCTACCAAAACTACCGCCACCAATAAACTTAAACTTATCGGCATTCTTCCCCAATTCTTTTGAAACAATCTCCGGTAAAATGGGTAATAAGTGTTTATCGCTATTATCAAGAATTTTCATTTTGTATCCTCCAATATCCTTGCTTTTACAAGTTTATATGCTGTTTTACTTTCGGGTAGAAATGAAAACAACTGAAAACAATGGCACATGCCCTCGAATTTGTAAAGCTCAACATCAATATTTGCATTTTTCATTTTATCATATACTCTGTCGCTATCGCTCTCATCCAACTCTGCAGTTCCGCATATCAATGTTACCTTAGGGAATTTTTCAAAACTTCCGAATAAGGGTGAAATATATGGGTCCGTCCTATCAACGTTCAGAACATATTTTGATATTCTTCTTAACAAATGAAGATTATCTTCTATTTTCTTATGCTTCGCAATCCCATAAAACGGGTCAGTATATGCATTTGTAATTTTAGAATCACCACTTGACGTTGCATCTGCCCATAAAGAAAAGCAGACAATATGTCCTGGTAAGGGATAGTTGTTATCTCTGAGCCATAATGAAGATGTCATAGCCAATGTGGCACCTGCACTGTCACCGATAACTATAATATCTGAATTGTTAATTCCCTCATCTAATAAATTCAAATATATTTTCACAACATCGTGCATCTGTGACGGGAGTTGATGTTCAGGAAATCTCCCGTAGTCTGCATTTATTACAGTTGCACCACAGAACATATTGCTATATTTTTCGGCAAGCTTGCGGTAAAAATCATTCAGTTCAATTTTAAATCCGCCGCCATGAATCATCAATATAACTTTTTCTGTATTGCAATTCTTATTAATAATCTTTTCGTATTTAACATCTTCAATAGAATGCTTTGTATATGTAAAGTTCTTTGAGGGTTTATATCTTGACTTTTTATCCTTCGTCAGCTTTGCTGCATTATCAGATAGTTTTGAACTGTCAGATAATGGTGAATGAAAAATCATTCGCAAGGTTGCCATAAAAATTTTTGAAGTTACAGATTGCATATTATCACCCAACTTTCTATTTTAAATCTTATCATAAGATTTTTCGGAATTCAATAATTCCGAGATTTTCATATCTGCAAATCAAAACAATCAAGGAAATATAAAATTTTCAATACGATTACATACACTTGTTACTTTAGAAGTAGCAGGTGTTTTTTAATGCAAAATTTTTAAGTAAAGGAAGTGAAACAATGCTTTAGCAAAAAGTAAAAACAACTTTTAAAAAACTCAAAAATTAAAATCTTAAGAAAGGAAAAACAATTTTATGTCAAACGAAAAAATTGAATATCTTAATCTCGATTTACTTCATCCCTTTGAAAACAATCCGTTTCAGAGTGTTGATGAAAGTGAATACGATGAGCTTCGTGACAGCGTTAAAGAGTTCGGAATCATCACTCCGTTGATTGTGAATAAGTTGGCTGACGGTTATGAAATCATCTCCGGTCACAGACGTTGGCAGATTGCAAAAGAATTAAAGATGGAAACTGTTCCCGTTTATGTGAAAGATTTTTCAAAGGAAGAGGCGGTAATAAATTTTGTTGATTGTAATCTCAGCCGAGAAAAAATCTTACCGAGTGAAAAAGCTCGTGCGTATAAAATGAAACACGATGCGATGAAAAAGCAAGGAGCAAGAACTGACTTAACTTCGTCACAAGTTGGGACGAAGTTTCGCAGTGATGAAAAACTTGCAGAAACAATGCCCGATTCCCGAATGCAGATTCAAAGATATATTCGACTGAATAATTTGCAACCAGCTCTTCTTGATATGGTGGATGAAAGAAGAATATCTTTTATACCTGCGGTTGAGCTTTCGTATTTAACAGAAGAGGAACAGTGTAACTTAATTGAAACTATTGAAAGTGAAGATTGTACTCCGTCGCTCTCTCAGGCACAGCGTATGCATAAGTTAAGTGATGAAAAGAAACTCACTATGGATGTAATCTTTGAAATAATGCAGGAGCAAAAAGCCAATCAAAAGGAGTATGTAAAAATCCCGGTTGAAACTTTTAAGAAGTATTTCAAGAAAGATATGCCGCCAAAAAAGATGGAAGAGATAACGGAAAAGGCTCTTGCCCGTTATGCAATGGCGCTTCAAAAGCAACGTCAGTGGGAGCGATAAAAAGTGTGGGATAAGTCTTAACAAGCACTGAATTTGTGTCCACACATTTGCTTGTTGCGACTTTTTTGCTGCGGCAAAGTCTTAACAAGCATTGAATTCGTACGGACACAAATTCCGCTTGTTAAGGGTTTAACCCCTAACACCCCGACAGAAATAAAAAATAAGGAGATGTATATTATTAGAATCACAGAAGTTATAAAAAAAATAAAAGAGTACTATGAAATTATAAAAGCAAATGTTATAAGAACATTAAGCGGTACAAAAGCAGAATGCACACTGCCTATAGATACCTATGCCCTTGAAAATTTCGTGCGTTGTGTCTGGTATGATATTACAGAGTTTTTCTCAAAAGAGGAAAATGTAATTAACTGCAGACAGCAAAAACCTGAAAATGCAGATGCTGCACCCTTGACAGAAGAAGATGTTTAATCAGATAATAGTGGTGTAAAAAAATTGCACCCCTAAAAAATAAGGAGGAATAAAAATATGACAGCAGTAATTTATGCACGATATTCAAGTGATAATCAAAAAGAAGAATCTATTGATGGTCAGCTCAGAGAGTGCAAATCTTATGCTGAAAGAAACGGTATTAAGATTATAAATTCGTATATTGACAGAGCATTATCTGCAAAAACAGATAACAGGCCTCAATTTCAAAAAATGATTCATGACAGTTCCCGCAAATTATTTGATATAATCCTGGTATGGAAGCTTGACCGTTTTGCTCGTAACCGTTATGACTCTGCTCATTACAAAAATGTGCTTAACAAAAATTCAGTCAAGGTCGTTTCTGTAACTGAAACAATATCCCGCGGAGCAGAAGGAATACTTCTTGAATCCATGCTTGAGGGTATGGCTGAATATTATTCAGCGGAGTTAAGTGAAAAGATAACAAGAGGTCTTACAGAAAATGCTCTTAAATGTAAATTCAATGGTGGTACAAAAACCATAGGTTATCTTATAAATTCTGAGCAAATGTATGAAATAGACCCACAGGCTGCACCTATTGTTTTAGAAGCTTTCAAACTTTATGTTTCCGGAAAGACAATGAAAGAGGTTACGGAAATTGTTAATGAAATGGGACTGCGTACTGCCCGAGGACATAAATTGAATCTAAGTGCAACACAGAGAATGCTTCAGAATCGTAAATATTTAGGTGAATACAGATACAGTAATCATGTTACCGAATGCGGTATTCCTCAGATAATTCCCACCGATTTATTTGAAAGAGTGCAGAAAACCTTGGAGAAAAACAAAAAGTCTCCGGCAAGTCATAAGGCAACGGACGATTATCTGCTCACAACAAAACTGTTCTGCGGTGACTGCGGCTCAATTATGGTCGGTGAAATCGGCAGAGGCAGAAACAATCAACAGTATCGTTATTATAAGTGCATAAGTGCAAAACGCAAAAAGGGATGCAAAAGTCGAAAAGGCATCAAGAAAGATGTTCTTGAAAATCTTGTTCTTACGCACATTATAAAAACCATTATGGATGATGATACTGTAGAAGCAATTATTGATATTGCTATGAAAGAACAAGCAAAAGAAAATGTGGCTCTTCCTGCTTTGAAGAAACAATTGAGTGATGTTAAACGTGGCATTGAAAATATACTTAATGCCATTCAGGACGGCATTTACAATTCGTCCACAAAAGAGCGTTTGGATAAATTGGAAAAGAGTAAAGAAGAACTGGAAATTCTCATCGCAAAAGAAAAGCTCAGTAAACCTCTACTACCAAGAGAATGTATAAGATATTGGCTCTACGAACTTCGGAAACTTAATATAGACAGCCTTGAAGCACGCAAATGCTTGGTAAATACCTTTCTCAATTCAGTCGTAGTTTATAAAGATAAAATAGAATTAGTTTTCAACTATCGTGAGGGGACAGAAACTGTCCCCTTCGACAGATTGATTAGCGTTTCGGATACATATATTGATACTCCACCAGGAAAAAAGCACTTGCTTTATGCAAGTGCTTTTTTCAATGATGTTTGCCTCCGGCAAATGATGTCACTTCGTTAATGATGCCGTTTTCGCTAATGATGTCGGCTTCGCCTAATGGTTTTGGGCAAACATCACATCATTGCTGCACGAAGTGGAGCAACATCATTAGCAAAGCTAACATCATATCGCTAACGGCGATGCATCATTGAAATGTATTGTTTTTTGTGATATACTTATTTAAAAGAGGTGGTTTTGTGAAAGAGAATAAACTTGTAGAACTTTCTTTGGGGTTTTCTGTTGATATTATAAATCTTGTAAAATATTTGAAGTCAAATCATGAATCGATTATTTCTAACCAAATCGGCAGAAGCGGCACATCCATTGGTGCTAATATCCACGAAGCACAGTACGCACAAGGTAAAAAGGATTTTATTTCAAAGCTTGAAATTGCCCTGAAGGAAGCAAGCGAGACGGGTTATTGGCTTGAGCTTCTATACAGAACAAAATACATTGATGAGCAGACATACAAAGCTCTTTCTTCAAAATGCACATCTTTGCGAGTAATGCTGATTGCTTCTTGCAGAACAGCAAAGGAAAACGGAAAATAACGGTTAAAAAATAATAGATTTCTATGGGATAAATAACAAAACAGAAAGAACCAAGGATAATATAATTAAAACATAATATATAACTACGGAGGGAATGTGATGAAAAAAGAGATTCAGCTCGATTCCGGCAAAAAGGTTGTTCCGCTTATACTTATGGCGGTCGGTGCTGTGCTTGCAGTGGCGCTTCTTGCAATCCGCCTTAATATCGTTGCGGTTGTAATGGTTGCATTCAACTGCATTATGGCGGCTGTTATCACATTGAGCTTTATAATAAAAAAGAAAGTCTACACTCCGATGGTGCTCGCATACGCACTATCGGGTCTCGGTGTTGTGCTTTACTATATAATTTTCGGTGCTGATGCAGGCTTCGGTGCGTTTACATCGGGCCTTGCAGGCTACTCTTCGGCAGAGCATCCGCTGTTTACGGGTGAGGGCAATTTCTTTACCCGACTTCTCGGCAATATCCTGCTCGCTTTACCTTGGGGACTTTCTCTGCTTGGCTTATACCTTTGTGCAAAGCGTACTTTTAAGCGAAGCGGAACAAAGCTTGCCGTTTGTGCGGTTATGTGCGTTTGTCTGCTTGGTACAAGCGTGCTTTATGTGCTTACAATGAATCTGCGTTCAAAGCCCAATACCGAAAGAATGTGGGAGGGTCACGATAAGTACCTCAACGGTGTCGATAAAAAAGATGCCGCCGATTCGCCGAATGTGCTTGTTATTATGATGGATGACCTCGGCTGGGGCGATGTATCGCTCAACGGTGCGATTTATGACACACCCAATATCGATTCAATCGGCGAAAACGGACTGAATTTCACAAACTTCTATTCAGCTTATTCCGTTTGTTCTCCCGCACGCTTTGCCGCGCTTACGGGCAGATATCCCTACAGAGGCTATGCGGATAACGTAATCTATCCCACGGTGCAGACTCTTTCTCCGTTTGCACAGACAAGAATTTTCAACTCGATTGAAATGGGCAACAATGCTGACGGTATGCTTGGCGACGAAATAACAATTGCAGAAACCTTCAAGGCTGCAGGATATTCCACAGGCTGCTTCGGCAAATGGCATCTTGGTGACTATGGCGAATATCTGCCGACTAATCAGGGTTTTGACTATTTCTACGGCAGCCACCATGTAAACGATATGAAGCCTTTCTACCACGTGACGGAAGAAAACGGTGAGTGGACAATTGCCCACGGTACAGATGAGCTGAAAGACCAGAGTCAGGCAACAGAGTGGATTCATAACGAAATTACCGAATGGATTACAGATAAGGCAGAAAATGACGAGCCTTTCTTTGCTTACTATACTTCACCGTGGCCGCACGGTCCTGTCTATGCAGGCGATGATTTTGACGGCACAAGCGGAATGGGTACATATGTCGACTGCGTTACGGAGTTTGACTATTACCTCGGCATTCTCTTTGACGAGATGGAAAAGCTCGGCGTGCTTGACGACACAATAATTATTTTTACAAGCGATAACGGCCCTGCTCTCGAAGGCTCTGTCGGCGATTTGCGCGGCGGTAAATACCTTGCTTATGAGGGCGGTCAGAAGGTGCCGTTTATGATTCGCTGGGATAACGACAACGGTGCACTCGGCGAAAAGCAGACCGAAAGAGATAGCAGTGCGGTGCTCGTTGACCTCTACCCGACTCTGGTTGAGCTTTGCGATATAACGGGTAACGGCGGACAGCAGAATTATCTGCCGACTGACCGCGTGATTGACGGTATTTCAATGGCTGAGCTGATAAAGAGCGACGAGGTTATCCATACCGAAGAGCACCCGATTCTTCATATGAAGCGTGAGAAAATAAAAGCGATTCAGTACGCTGTGCCTGCTGCGGAAGTAAAGGCACTGTATCCCGAATACGATTACAGTGTACTGAATGATGAGTATATTTCGTTCAAGTACTTTGAAAAGATACAGAACGATAACTCCGCATTCTGGGATAAAAACCGCAAAAACTGGCTTCACATACTCAACGATGACTATGCGGAAAATTACAACCGCACTCCCGTATATCCCGAAATCTCCGACCAATTCAGAGAAAGACTCCACGAAGTAACGGACGATTTCAAAAATAACAGACGAGGTATAATTAAATAATATGCCGCCTTTATCATTGATGATCAAGCCTGCTTCATCGCTTTGCAACCTTTCGTGTGAATACTGCTTTTACCGTGATGTTTCCGAGCACCGTGAGCATCTCGGATTTGGCGTTATGGAAAAAAGCACTGCCCGTGTGCTGATTGAAAAGGCACTGAAATATGCGGGCGGTGAGAGCGTTGCTTTCGCTTTTCAGGGCGGTGAGCCGACACTTGCAGGGCTTGATTATTTTGAGTATTTTACAAAAACCGTAAACGAATTCAATGTTAAAAAAAGCCGCGTTTTTTACAGTGTGCAGACCAACGGTACCGTGCTTGATGAAAAATGGGCAGAGTTTTTGAGGGATAATAAATTTCTCGTCGGTCTGAGCCTTGACGGTGATATTGAAGCAAATAAATTCCGCAAAAAGCCCGGCGGTGAGAATTCGTTTTACAATATTATAGACACTGCAAAGCTTTTGAAAAAGCATAATGTAGAGTTTAATATTCTTACCGTTTTAACAGGCTACTGTGCCGAAAACATCGAGCGGATATACAGCTATTTCCGTTTGCTTGGTTTCGGCTATCTGCAGTTTATACCCTGCCTGCGACCTTTCGGTTCGACGGAAAAAAGCGAATTGTATATGACTGCAGACCAGTATGCCGATTTTCTTATAAAGCTGTTTAACCTTTATGTCAAGGATTATGTGCGACACCAATATGTCAGCATCCGTCAGTTTGACAACTGGGTCAGGCTGTATCTCGGTCAGCCTACAGAGCAGTGCGGAATTATGGGTCACTGCTCGCATCAGTTTGTAAGCGAAGCCAACGGCAACATATATCCTTGTGACTTTTACTGTACGGATGAATACCTGCTCGGCAATATTCTCGACTCGGATTTTAGGACTATGGAGCACAGCGAAACTGCTGTAAACTTCATTAAAGAAAGCCTTGTAATTCCCGACAGATGTAAAGAGTGTAAACTCTATCCTATCTGCAGAGGCGGAGGCTGCAAAAGAACACAGCAAAGTGAAGACTACTGCCAAGCGTATAAAAAATTCTTCACAGCGTGTCTGCCGCTTTTCAGAGTGTTTGTAAATGAAAAGCAACAATAAAAAACAAAAGGAGCTGTCTTGACGAGACAGCTCCTTTTCACCTCATCAGTCACTGCGTGACAGCTTCCCCTCAAGGGGAAGCCTTGCTGAGCCTTCTCCTTGAGGAGAAGGTGCCGAGGGACGAGGCGGATGAGGTGTCGGTTACGAGCTTCGATTTTGAACGCAGCTTTTGACATAGCAATTTGCATCGATATAAGACAACATCGTAGGGGCGCCCATCGGGCGTCCGTTTTTCTGTTTTAAACGGTTCGTCGAAAATCGCCGAACCCTACAGACCACCGTGAATTTGATAACCGTGTAGGGGTCGGTGTTTACACCGACCCGTTTTTTATATCGCTGTGAAATCAACATTGTATGGGCACATATTATGTGCCCATAGTAAAAGAGTGATGACAAAAACGGGAGGCGAAACGCCTCCCCTACAAATGGATTAGATTATATTGATTTAAATACTACTTGAAAAAATTCAATTATATAATTTATTATTCCGGAACCTAACATTAACATAGCCATTGTCAACATTTTTATTACCTCCTTGAATTTGTTAATAAAATTATAACACAATATTAACTGAATGTAAATAGGCGTTGCTGACATTTATTTCTGAATAAAAACGGTTTCCGTTTTTTTGAAATCAACCAAACAGCACGCTATAGACGATGTCTTAAAGGTGTAAATTAACAATCCCTCAGTCAAAATCGCAAGCGATTTCGACAGCTCCCTTTAGGCAAGGGAGCCTGTTGAACATCGCTGTTGATTAGAGTTTAACCTCCTTTAAAAAGGAGCTTTTGACAAAGCAATTTACACCGATATAAACAATGTCATCCTGAACGTAAGTGAAGGATCTTATACTCCCTCAATGAGGGAACCTTGAGTAAGATTCTTCGCTAACGCTCAGAATGACATCATATAAAAACAAAAAGGACGGATTATATCCGCCCTTACAAATGGATTATGTAATTATACTTCAACCGAACAGCACGCTGTTGACGATGCCTTCAAGTCTTTCCTGCTTACCGGAAATGGGTGCAGGTGTGTTTTTAAGCTCTGCGGCGTATGCGGCAAGCTCCTCAAGTGAGGTTTCGCCTGCGACAATCTTTGCGCCGATACCGCTGTTGAAGCTTGAGTATTTCTCTGCAACAAAGCCGTCAAGTCTGCCGTCCTCAATAAGCTCTGCGGCCTTGATAAGACCGAGTGCGAATGTATCCATACCGAGGATGTAGCTCTCAAACATATCTTCGTATGTGTTGCTGGGTCTGCGGCACTTTGCGTCAAAGTTGAATCCGCCTGTAAGACCGCCTGCCTTGATAACCTCGTACATACACATTGTTGCTTCGTAAACGTCGAAGGGGAATTCGTCTGTATCCCAACCGAGCAGATAGTCGCCCTGGTTAGCATCAATACTGCCGAGCATACCGTTTATTGCACTTATGCGAAGCTCGTGCTGGAATGTGTGACCTGCAAGTGTTGCGTGGTTAGCTTCGATATTCATCTTGAAATCCTTATCGAGACCGTACTGACGAAGGAAGCCGATTGCAGTTGCGGCATCGAAATCGTACTGGTGCTTCATAGGCTCCTTGGGCTTGGGCTCGATATAGAAGTCGCCTGTAAAGCCTATCTTTCTGCCGTATTCTACAGCCATTTTCATAAGACGAGCAATGTTCTCCTGCTCAAACTTAACGTCTGTGTTGAGCAGAGTTTCATAACCCTCTCTGCCGCCCCAGAAAACGTAGCCCTTACCGCCGAGCTTAACAGTAAGCTCAATAGCCTTCTTAATCTGTGCAGCTGCAAAGCAGTAAACGTCTGCAGAGTTTGTGCTGCCTGCACCGTTCATAAAGCGAGGGTTGGAGAACATATTTGCTGTACCCCAAAGGCACTTGATGCCTGTTTCCTTCATCTTCTCAAGCATATAGTCTGTAATCTCGTCAAGTCTTGCGTTGGTGACGTTGATATCGTCTGCCTCGGGCACGATGTCAACATCGTGGAAGCAGAAGTACTCGATGCCGAGCTTGCTCATAAACTCGAAGCCTGCGTCAACCTTTGCCTTTGCGTGCTCCATTGTGCCTTTTTCACTTGCACCGAAAGATTTGTCAGCAGTGTCTCTGCCGAACATATCCGTACCTGCGGCGCAGAGGTTGTGCCACCATGCCATAGCAAAGGGAAGGTAATCCTTCATAGGCTTGCCCATAACAATTTTCTCTGCATCGTAAAATTTGAATGCAAGGGGATTTGTGCTCTTTGTACCCTCATACTGTATTTTTGAAATGCCCTTAAAAATCTCGCTCATCTTTATATCTCCTTATTAAATATTGCTTTAAGTGACGGATAAATTGCCTTGAATGTACTGTATTTTTCGTTATAAAGTTTACTTAATTCTTCATCGGGATAAACCGTATCGGATATCTCAACAAGCTTGTCGCAAGCAGCAACAACGCTCTCAAACTCGCCGCAGCCGACCATTGCGAGAATTGCACCGCCGTAGCCGGGACCCTGCTCAGTCTTGACTGTGTCAAGCGGAATGCCGAGCACGTTTGCCATAATCTTTTTCCAAAGCTCACTCTTTGCACCGCCGCCGCAGATGTTACTGCGCTCGATTTTTATACCGAGCGACTTTGCAACCTCAAAGCTGTCGCGGATTGCGAATGCAACGCCCTCAAAAACAGCCTGAAGCATATCTGCACGCGTTGTATCCATACTCATACCGAGGAATGTGCCGCGTGCATTTGTATCGTTAATAGGGCTGCGCTCACCCATAAGGTAGGGCAGGAAGAATACATTATTTTTACCGAGCTTACCGTCGGTAATCGGAGCCTGATTTGATTTGTAATCGGTGTCACGGAGAATATCCTCCATAAACCACTTGTTGCACGATGCGGCAGAAAGCATACAGCCCATAAGGTGATAGCAACCGTCAGCGTGTGCAAAAGCGTGGAGTGCGTTGTTGGGGTCAACGCCGAAATTACTGCTCGAAATAAATATCGTACCCGAAGTGCCGAGAGAAATATTGCACTTGCCGTTGCCGACTGTGCCTGTGCCGATTGCCGCGGCGGCATTGTCGCCTGCACCTGCAACAACCTTTACGTTTTCACCTATACCAAGTGAAGCGGCAATATCGCTTTTTACCGTGCCGATAACGTCACTGCTCTCATATAGTGAAGGCATCTGCTCTTCCGTTACGGAGCAGATATCAAGCATTTTATCCGACCAGCACTTGTTTTTTACATCGAGCAACAGCATACCCGAAGCATCGGAATAATCGCAGGAATGTACACCCGTGAGCATATAATTTATGTAATCCTTGGGGAGCATAATCTTTTTGATTTTTGCAAAAAGCTCAGGCTCATTTTCTTTCATCCAGAGAATTTTCGGTGCGGTAAACCCTGCGAAAGCAATATTTGCAGTGTTTTCGCTCAGGAATTCCTTGCCGATTACACCGTTGAGGTAGTCGACCTGGCTTTGTGTTCTACCGTCATTCCAGAGGATTGCGGGGCGTATAACCTGATCGTTTTCGTCGAGCACTACAAGACCGTGCATCTGACCGCCTGCACCTATGCCTGCGATTGTTGATTTATCGCAGTCGGCGGTAAGCTCGGCAATACCGCTTTTTACGGCCGTCCACCAGTCAGCAGGGTTCTGCTCTGACCAGCCTGACTGAGGATAATAAACGGGATATTCCTTTGAAACCTCGCCGAGTATATCGCCGTGCTCGTTTACAAGCAACAGCTTTACTGCGGAGGTGCCAAGGTCAATACCTATATAAAGCACAAATATGCACCATCCTTAATATTGATATCTTTTTTATTATAATATTTATAAGCACTGCGGTCAATCGGTTTTATAAATTTTTCCAAAGCCGTTACAGTATTATAATCCTTTTCTCAACCTATACTTTTCTTATAACGTCAAGGAGGGTATAAGGGATAAATGCAGTTTAACAAGGTTGAGATATGCGGAGTAAACACGTCAAAGCTCAAGGTGCTTAAAGAAAGCGAAAAGCGGGCGTTGCTTGAAAAATCAAAACGTGGCGACAAAAGGGCACGTGATGAGCTTGTAAACGGTAACCTGAGGCTTGTGCTGAGCGTGATACAGCGCTTTGCAAACCGAAGCGAAAATATGGATGACCTTTTTCAAGTGGGGTGCATAGGGCTTATTAAGTCGATTGACAATTTTGATATAAATCAGCAGGTGCGGTTTTCGACATATGCCGTGCCGATGATTGCAGGCGAGATAAGGCGGTATCTGCGTGACAACAATCCTGTAAGGGTCAGCCGCTCTATGCGTGATACCGCTTACCACGCAATTCAGGCGAAAGACAAGCTCGTAAATGAGCTTGGCAGAGAGCCTACGATAAACGAAATTGCCGATGAAATGGGGCTAAAAAAAGAAGAGGTTGTGATTGCACTCGAAGCGATTGTTGACCCCGTATCGCTATATGAGCCTGTTTATAACGACGGCGGTGACACGATATATGTAATGGACCAGATTGGCGATGGCGGCAACGATGAGGGCTGGATTGACGAAATACTGATAAGGCAGTCAATAGAGGATTTGTCTGCACGCGAGAAAAGAATTTTAGGACTTCGCTTTATGAAGGGTCTTACACAGATTGAGGTCGCAAACGAGATCGGCATATCTCAGGCGCAGGTATCAAGGCTCGAGAAAGGTGCACTGCTTAAAATCAGAAACCATGAATAAATTAACAAACAGCGAGTATCACGCAAAGGATACTCGCTGTTTAACTTGCTTTTATGCACTATTCTCTTTCAAAAAGCGGCAGTATTGCGGCGATTGCAAACCACACGAGCTGTGATATGCAAACCGGCAGAGCCGTAAGGCTTAACGGGCCGCTGAAAATCATTATAAGCACCGTAAGCAAAAGGCCTGCAACCATACAGAAAGTCTGCAATGTGCTTATTTTGCCTGCGATTGCGCAGAGCTTGCTTGCAGAGCTTACAGCGTGCAGGAATGCGGCGGCGGTGCCGTTGTGTATCAGCTTTGCACCCTCGCGTGTTACGGTGTGCTCTGAGTAGTTTTTGAGCACCTCACCTGCGGTGTTGCTGACTACTTTTACGGAGTTGAGCGGCAGGTCGAAGCATCCGGCAATAAACTTCTCATTGATATTGGAGTCTGTAGTGCGTACAAGAATATTGATGCCGTTATTTTCAATCTGTCTGAGATACTCGGCAATTTTCTTGTTTCTGCCGTAGCTTACAACAAAGAATGC
This sequence comes from Acutalibacteraceae bacterium, assembly GCA_045631965.1. Taxonomy (GTDB): domain Bacteria; phylum Bacillota; class Clostridia; order Oscillospirales; family Acutalibacteraceae; genus UBA8612. The sequence goes on along the minus strand of JAZQVR010000011.1, from coordinate 28,752 downwards.
GGCGATTTTGCCTGCATCGGCAAGATAGATTATCTGTCTGTTACCGCCGACATACTTGGATTCGTCAATGCTCATCGGTATGTCGATATTGTGGTTTTCAAGCAGCTTGCGGTTGCCGACAAAAATCCTGCGGTTTCTTATCCAGCCTGTGAGACCGAGTCGCTCTTCGTATTTGAGCTCGTCAACCTTGAGCAGCAGCTCGTTATGCTCCATAATGACGTTTTTAAACAGACTGCTTATCGGGCCGCCTGCGGCAATAAGCATTGATGCGGCAGTAAGCACTGCATCATCAACTCTTACGCCGTTAAAGGTTTTCATACCGTGGATGTTGCAGTTTTCACCCGGAAAAAGCTCGGATGCATCGATTGCAACTGCATTTGTTGACTCGTATTCAAAAGCTGCGGCGTAGCCGGATATCATAGCACCGTCTTCGCGGAGCTTTTTGTTTTCGAACAGCAGCGGGAAGTTGGCTGCGATAAGTGCACAGGCAGGTGCACCCATACAGATTGTGCCGCTGAAAATTGTTGCGGCACCTGCAAAGCTCTTTGTTACAATGCCGCCGATTACTGCGATGACTAAGCTGACAACTGCAAGTATCGGCACAAGCTTTGCACAAAGGTCATCTGCGGAATCGCTTGAAAGCGAATAAGCCATAAAGCGGTCTGCAAACTTGATTTTGCCTGAGTATCTGATATCGGCATCGCCCATAACCACATTCTGGCTGACGCGGTTTGCATCAACTGCATTATCTATACGGCGGACACTGTAAAGTCCGTCACGCCCTTGTTTGTAAAGGAAAGCGAAATTGGCTTTTGTGCGTGAATAAACGAGTATGTTGCCTGCCGAGCAACAGCAAAGCAGGAAGGTTGCCGCAAGGGCAAACAGCGGATATGTTTCGTCATTGTCTGTGCTGATTACGACAATAGACTGTATCAAAGCTGCCGCAGCGGCAATAATTACGGGTGTCTGCGAGTTCGGTCTGCCTGCGCCGTTGAAGAAGCAGGTTATACCCGAAATGCAAGCAGGCAGTGCACCGCCGATTGCAACAAGCAGGGCAACAAGCGAAATGATATATGTTGACGGTATATTGCCTGAGCCGGAGTTTATTGCTTCGGCAACGGACGGAACGACGGTTGTTATAAGAAGTATAAGCGAGCATATTCCCGAAACGGCCGCGCCGATTATTGCCATAAGCTGTTTGTTTGCTATAAAGCTGTGTACGGCTTTTCCGTCTGACGGACGTGTGAATTCAATGCGTTGCTTTGTAAGACGGTGACGTGTTTTTGTCGTTGAAAACCTGCGTTTTTTTGTTCCGGTGTTGCCTTGTGCAAGCTCTTGCGACACTTCATCGCTCATAACGGCTTCGTCAATTTCCGCACCTTCAAGGCGGAAACTGTCTACCTTGCGGCTGCGTGTGCGTTTAAGCTCTTCTTCAACAACATCCTCGTCAACACGTATAATCTCTTCTTTGTCGAAGAAACCCGGCAATATCATCTGCTCGTCTTCTTCGTGCCTTACAACGGGAGCTTTGGGTGTATATGCTATTTTGGGTATTTCGCCTGTGCGTACAAATTTTTTCGGCTCGTTGTCGATTAATTCGTCAGCAGGTAATATATGCGGCAGCGCGCTGAGGTCGGAAGTTTTTTCGTAAGCGTTACTTGTTGTAACTATACCCGGCCGCTCAAAAACAGCACTGAAATCAATCGCTTTTGTTTTGTCATCTGCTGTCGGCGGTATTACTTTTGTCTTATCGTCTGCGGCAGGTGCAATTACCTTTGTTTTGTCATCTGACGGAGCGGGTATTACTCTTGTTTTGTCGAGCGAAGGCTCAGGCTGAGGCGGTGTGACGGATTGCTCGATTGGCGGAATAACCCTTGTCTTATCAATATTGTCTGTGCTCGTCGGCTCGGAATCATCTTCTTCTGTGATATCGGGGAAAAGTGAAGCTATATCTGTTTCAATATCAAAGCCACCGAAGCTGATGGATTCGGGCTTTGGCGGAGTGTAGACTTTAATAGGCTCTTCTTCTGCGGTTTCTTCGGGTTGCACAAGCTCAATAGGCTCGGAAACTGCAGACGGAGTATATATGCTTTCTTCCTGTGATGAAGTGACTGTCGGCTCGTGCTCTGCGGAAGGCTCTTCTTCTGCGAGAGCTATAGGCTTATATGCCTGAGCGGTGAAGTCGGGCATACGCCATACGGGAAGCTCCTCTTCCTCATACTGCTCTGTTTCAAAAAGGCTGAGCGGAGTTGCAGGCGGAGTGAAAATCTGCGTTGCATCGGGTGTCGGTGCTTCGTAAGCTGCGGCATCCTCGTCCTCAGCGTTTTCTTCGGAAACCGCAACCTCTTCGGCAGTTTCTTCGGGGTCAACAATACTTTCGGAAGCGGAGAGTATATTTACAGCCTTGTCGTTGATTTCAACGGGGTTTTCAATTACAACTTCTTTGTAAGCGACCGATTTTTCTGATTCCTGCGTTTCTTCAGGCTCTTCGTTGACCTCAACAGATGCTTCTGTTACGGCTTCTTCGTAAGCGATTGCTTCTTCTGCCTCCTGAACTTCTTCGGGCTCTTCGGAAGCAGAGAGTATATTTACAGCCTTGTCGTTGATTTCAACAGGATTTTCGATTACAACTTCTACGTAAACAGTTGCTTCGTCGGCTTCGGAAATTTCTTCTGTAGCTGTGCTTTCTTCCGCTTCAGGTAATGTTTCTGTCTGCTCCTGAACCACAGCTTTTGGTGTATTTGTTTTTTTAGCTTGAGCATTCTGATAGCCACTGTCGCTTCTGATTGCGTCAAGCAGTTCATCAAATGTTAAATTGCTCAGATCCATGCTTGCTTTCAATCCTTCCGGTGGTTATCTTTGTCTTGAAACTTCAAACATAAGTATGCCTGCCGCAACGGAGGCGTTGAGAGAGTTGACCTTGCCCTTCATAGGCAGGGAAACTATAAAGTCGCATTTTTCTTTTACAAGTCTGCCGAGACCTCTGCCTTCGGAGCCTATTACGAGTGCAACACCGCCCGAAAAGTCGGTTTCGCACCAGCTCTTGCCGTCCATATCGGCACCGTATACCCACACTCCGCGCTCTTTAAGCTCGTCGAGCAGAGAAGGAAGGTTTGCTACACGTGCTACGGGTACGTGCTCAACAGCGCCTGCCGAGGTCTTGCCTACAACATAGCTGAGAGTTGCGTTGCGACGCTTGGGTATTATTACACCGTGAGCGCCTGCGGCATCGGCTGTACGGATTATTGCACCGAGGTTGTGCGGGTCTTCAACTTCGTCGCATACGATTATAAAGGGTGCTTCGCCCTTTTCTTTGGCTGCGGCAAAAATATCGTCCACATCAGCGTATTCGTGTGCGGCGGCATATGCGGCAATACCCTGATGGTTGCCGCCACCGCACATAAAGTCGAGCTTTTTGCGGTCTACCTCTTTGACGACTATGCCTCTTTCGCGGCATTCGCCTATGATTTTGCCTATGCTTCCGCCTCTGTCACCTTTTGCGACGAGGAGCGTATCTATAGCGCGGTTGCTCCTGAGAGCTTCCGAAACGGCATTCCTGCCGATTATGAGGTCGTTGTTCTTTTCTTCCATAATTCCAAAACTTCCTTACACAACATATATAGATGTATTATACCATATATATAGTAAAAAACCAACACTTTTTCAAAAAAAGACACAAAATAGCGACATTTTTTTCTTTGTACAAAAAGTATCATTGTTACAGATAAAATCATATACAAAAGTAACAGTGAGGAAGTATAAATGAGTATAAAATCGGATGAATTCAAGAAAATGCGTGAGCTGATGCCGCCTGCCAGCAGCAGTTTTTACGGCTATGCTCTTACTTTTGCGGCGGCATTTGTGCTGGCTAATGCAAGGCTGGCGTGGGATATGTCACCTTTTGTTGCGGCGTTTGCGGCAAGTGTGCCGGGTAAACGGAGTATTGCCGCAACTCTCGGAGGCTGTTGCGGCTGTCTGGTGAGTGCAGACGGAGCGTATACGGCAAGACTTGTGGCACTCACAGCTTGTGCAGGGCTTATCAATTATTGCCTTTATCGCTCGGGGTTTGTAAAAAATAACCGTCAAGTGGCACCCGTAAGCAGTGGTGTCTGCAGTATGCTTACAGGTCTGACGGTGATGGCGGCACAGAGCTTCAGTGCCGACGGCTTGATTACATACTTTTGCGAGAGTATTATCTGCAGCGGTTGTGCCTGCTTTTTAAGCAGGCTCAGTTTTCCTGCAGGCTTTTTCAAGGGCAAAGAGCCGCTTGATATCCGTAGATTATCGGGTGCTTTGGTTTTTCTTGCGATGCTTATTGTTTCAGTGCAGTGGCTGACTTTGGGCGATATCAGCTTTTCGAATATTTTCGCTGCGGTGATAATACTGCTTTCTGCTCGGCTGACAGGAGTTTCGGGCGGTTGTGTTGCAGGCGGCGTTATGGGCTTTGCGGCAGGTATAATGCCGTCAAATCTGCTGCTTGGCGGAATATATACTTTCGGCGGTCTGGCCTCGGGTCTGCTGTCACGCTTTGGCAGAGCAGCGGAGTGTATAGGATTTGCAGGGGTTGTTACGGTCACGGTGATGGTTAATTCCGAAAGATACAGCGTGATTCCGATAGTGTACGAGACGATAATTGCAATCCTTATTTTTACGCTGATACCCAAACGCTTTTTTGAAATCAATTCAAGGTTTTTTGTTTCGGATGATACCTTGCCTGAATTTGAGACTATGAAAAAAGCCCTCATGCTTGAGCTTGAGAGCATCGGCGGAGGGCTTGAGGAAGTGTCGCAGACTGTTGAGCGGATTGCAGAAGAAATGGTAAAACTCAGCTGCGAGGATGACAAGAGCGTATCGGCTCAGGCACGGCACCTTGTGCGTGACCAGTTTATGGTTTTATCTACCGCCGTAAAAGAGCTGTCACACAGCTTTGCTGATGAAACGAGGTTTGATACTCAGGCAGGTGCACGTGTCGCGGCAGTGCTTTCGGGCTACGGAATAAACACAAAAGAGGTAGTGTGTTCAACTACGGGTGCACGCTCTAAAATAGATATAAAAGCCGAAAGAATAAACAGCACAATCAGCCGTTCTGCGCTGACAGACGATATGGAAAATGCCTGCGGTTATAAGCTGGGTATACCGTCCGTTACACATACGGAAGATGAAACGCACATCAGCTTTGAGAAAAAGCCCAGATATAATCTTCGTACCGGACAAGCACAGCATACTGCAGAGGGCGGACTTTGCGGAGATAAGGTTGATATTTTCAGTGACAGAGAGGGCAACAGAGTTGCTGTTATCAGTGACGGAATGGGTACGGGACCCAAGGCGGCGGTTGACGGTACGGTTGCGGTGTGGTTGTTCTCAAAACTGATTGCGGCAGGGCTTGGCTTTGAGAGTTCACTAAGGCTTGCAAACTCTGCAATGATTGTAAAATCGACGGATGAATCGCTTGCGACCATAGATTCAGTGCGTATAAACCTGCACACAGGTAAGGCTGAATTTTTCAAGGCAGGTGCAGGAGTAAGTTTTGTTTGTAAAGGTAAGAAACTTTACAAAATAGGCAAAGCTTCGATGCCCCTGGGTATTCTGAGGGAAATTGAATTCGATAAAGCTGAAATGAAACTGAGGCGAGGTGACCGTCTGCTTATGATGTCGGACGGAGTGCCGCAGTCCGCTTACAGGGAAATTGCCGAAAAGCTCAGCAGTTTCAACAAAAACGACCCCTCCGTGCTTGCGGAAAGGGTCGTTGAAATTGCACTTAAATATTCTGATTTGCGTCGACCTGACGATATAACGGCGGTGGTTATTATTGTCGGGTAATATTGTAAATTTCGTTAGCAAGTGCAGCTAATTCGTTGAGTGTAAAGCTTTCTGCCCTTACAGTTTCGCTGTAACCTGCAGCTTCGATTGCTTTGTATACGGTTTCTTTCGGAAGTGACATTCCTGAGCTGATTGAATTTGCGGCAGTCTTTCTGCGCTGAGCAAAAACAGCTTTTACCATACGGAAAAACAGCTTTTCATCGCAAAGCTCGATGGGAGGCTGTTTTCTGACATTGAGCCTGATTACACTGCTGTCAACCTTGGGTGCAGGCATAAATGAGCCTGCCGAAACGTCGAATATTTTTTCTGCATCGGCATAGTAATCTACCGCAACGGTGACCGCGCCTGCATCTCTGTTACCTACGGGTGCACACAGTCTTTGTGCCGCTTCTTTCTGTACCATTACGGTGATGTTTTCAACGGGGAGCTTACTTTCGAGCAGGTGCATTATTACGGGCGAAGTGATATAATAGGGGAGGTTTGCACACACGGCAACCTTCATTCCTTTAAACTTTTCTTCTATTAGTTTGTGCAGGTCGACCTTGAGTACATCAGAGTTGATTACTTCAACGTTGTCGAACTCTGCGAGAGTTTCGTCAAGTACGGGAAGCAGACGCTCATCAAGCTCGATTGATACAACCTTTTTTGCTTTTTTTGCAAGCTCTGCGGTAAGCACGCCGAAGCCGGGGCCGACCTCGATAACGCCTGTGTTTTCGTCAGCTCCGCAAGCCTCTGCCATTCTCGGGCATACGGTTGGGTTGATGAGAAAATTCTGACCGAGTGCCTTGGAAAATTTGAAGCCGTGTCTGTTAAGCAAATCCCTGACTACTGAAATATCTGATAAATTCTGCATATTGCTGCTCCTGAATTTTTTTATTTTTACTTTACTTATTGTATAAATCGTTATATAATATTGTTTCAGAGATGAGTAAAGCGAGGTAATTTATATGGCAATTCTTGTAACCGGCGGTGCGGGCTATATCGGCTCACACACCTGTATCGAGCTTATTCAGAGCGGATACGATGTTATTATACTCGATAATTTCTATAACAGCAAGCCTGAAGCGCTTAATCGAATCAAAAAAATTTCAGGCGGCGATTTTAAATTCTATGAGTGCGATATCCGTGACAAGGCAGGTCTTGATAAGGTCTTTGCCGAAAACGATATCGAGGCGGTAATTCACTTTGCAGGTCTCAAGGCTGTAGGCGAAAGCTGCCGCAAGCCTCTGGAGTATTACGAAAACAATATCGGCGGTACAGTTACACTCTGCGAGGCTATGCGTGATGCAGGCTGTAAGAAGATTGTTTTCAGCTCATCTGCAACCGTTTACGGCAGCAACAATCCGTCACCTCTGCGTGAGGATATGCCTGCAGGCGGCACAACAAACCCCTACGGCACAACAAAGCTTTATATTGAAACCGTTCTTTCAGACCTTTATGCATCGGACAATGAGTGGAGCGTAGTAATTCTTCGTTACTTCAATCCCATCGGTGCACATAAGAGTGGTCTTATAGGTGAAGACCCCAACGGTATTCCCAACAACCTTATGCCCTATATTACTCAGGTTGCCATCGGCAAGCTTGAGCGTCTTAGCATTTTCGGCGACGATTATCCTACACACGACGGTACGGGCGTGCGCGACTATATTCATGTTGTCGACCTTGCTCTGGGTCACATCTGTGCTGTTAAGAAGGCTTGTGCAGGTACAGGTCTCAATATCTACAACCTCGGCACAGGTAACGGCTACAGCGTGCTCGATGTTGTCAAGGCATTCGAGAAGGCAAGCGGCCAGACAATCAACTATGTAATCGGTCCTCGCCGTGACGGTGATATTGCAACCTGCTACTCCGACCCCTCAAAGGCAAAGGCAGAGCTTGACTGGGAAGCAAAATTCGGCATCGACGAAATGTGTGCCGACAGCTGGAACTGGCAGAAAAACAATCCGCAGGGTCTTTGATTAATAAATGTTTTTAAGGTGTACTTCTTCAGGGAGTACACTTTTTTTGTATAGTATTTTATATTTATTTTATTGCTTTTTTTATATTATAATGTTATATTATAATTGGTCTAATATTTACCATAAATAAAGAGGAGGATATAGATATGGATATCGGCGATCTTGCAACCAAATTACTCAAAAAGGTTGCAGCCAACAAAGGTAAAAAATTTGCAAAGAAGGGTAATGCACCCACTATCGAAAAAGCTCAGCCCATCAGAATGAAAAACAAGACAGACAATCTCTACAATGCAGGCTTTGCATGGGCGGAGATTATGCCTGCTGACGTAACCGCAAAGAAATACTACATAGCAGGTTACAAAATGGATCATCCCGTTACAGGTGTCAACGATCCGCTTACGGTACGTGCAATGTGGCTCGACTGTAAAGACGGCGGCGGTATTGTTATGGTAAGTGCCGACATTATCGGTCTTACAGGCTACGATGTAAAGACAGTACGTGATTCGCTCAGCGATTTCACAAAGCAGACAGACTGTAAGCTTATCAATATCAGCTGCACACATTCTCACGCAAGTATCGACACTGTCGGCTACTGGGGCAGACTTATGCCTCCGCAGAGCGGTATGGATAAGGAATATATGCAGCTTGTTTTCGATAAAATCAAGCAGGTTTGTATCGAAGCTTACGAAAACCGTAAGGAAGGCAAGCTCTATATCGGTTCGGTCAATGTTCCCGAGGTTATCGGCGACGGCAGAGCAGCTGTAAACGATAAGCTCTCACGTTTCCGTTTTGTTCCTGAGGACGGCAGTGCAGAAACCTGGTTCCTCAACTACGGTGCTCACCCCAACACAATGGGCGGCGATTGCACCGAGGTCAGTGCAGACTATCCCTATTATCTGCGTGAGGCTATCAACAAGGTCAAGCCCGTCAATGTTCTCTTCAGCGTCAGCACAATCGCTTCTGTCAGTGTTGATGACCTTGCCGAGAACAGACTCGAAAGAACGAAGCTTGCAGGCGAGAAGCTTGCCGAGGCGGCACTCGCTATCGATAATGACGAGCTGCTTGATGCAGAGATTACTCTTGTACATCAGCCCTACTATGCTCCGATTGAAAACTATGTGCTTGCATTTATGTTCATTCTCAAGCTCTGCAATTCAAGAGCATACCACTGTGCCGAGAGCTCACTCGGCCTCGGTCTTCTTACCGAAATGAACTACATAAAGCTCGGCAAGCAGAAGATTCTTACCCTCGGCGGTGAGTCGTTCACAGAGGCTGTCTACGGCGGCTACTTCGATGCAGAGCATTCTGGCACAGGTATCGGCCCCGAGGTCAACTCAACACCTCTTGCAGAGATTGCAGGCGACCCCGACCTCATCATTTTCGGCGTTACAAACGATATGACAGGCTATATGGTTCCCTCAAACAATGCGGTGCTTCATCCGACTCAGGCTTACCTTTCAAGCTACCGCGACAATCTTGACCGCAACCATTACCACGAAACAAACGGTCTGAGTGTTGAGATAACTCACGTTATCGCAAGAGAGTTCAAGGATATTATTGACCGCACAGAAAAGTAAAAAGGAGTATTACTGAATTATGAAAAAGAGGATATTACAGATTATTTCTGTCACGCTTGCAGTTGTGCTGCTTGTTTGTTCAGTACCTGCAAGTGTATTCGCACAGAATTCAGACTTCGGCGAAATCAAGATCGGCGTTATGACCGACCTTCACTATTACGCTCAGGCAAATATTGACGATAAGGACAAGGCAACAGAGGTTTGCGAAAAAACAATGAGCACCTCTCATCTTTCCGATGCTATTCTCAGAACTGCACTTGATTTTTATGCAACACAGGCGGCGAAAGGTGAACTTGATTACCTCATCATTCCCGGCGACCTTACAAGAGATGGTGACTATGTGAGCCATACAACACTTGCAGGCATCCTTGAAGACTGGGAAGAAGAGACAGGCGTACCGGTAATCGTTACCAACGGTAACCACGATATAAACAACTCGAACGCCGCTACCTTTGAAAACGGCAAGTTTGTAAAGGGTGCACGCGTTACCACTCCCGAGGATTTCCGCGAGATTTACGCAAACCTCGGCTATGACCTTGCTGTTGAGGAGTTTACTCCTCCTGCAGGTGAAAAGGCAGGCGGCCTTTCATACGTTGCAGAGCTTGAAAACGGTTACCGCCTTATTGTAATGGATGGCGGTATCTACTCTGCAGATGCTACGGAAGACGGTACGGATGAACACGAAACAGCAGGCAGATATTCCGATGCAACTCTTGAGTGGGCACTTGAGCAGACCGAGGAATATACCGAAAAAGGTTACAGTGTTATCGGTATGACTCACTGGAATTTTGTTCCTCATTATCACGAGAAAGAGCTTGTAACTTTTACAGCCTTCCTTGTTGAGGACTGTGAATATGTAAGCGAGCTTTTTGCTGATGCAGGTATGCAGTATGTTTTCAGCGGTCACCTTCATGTCAACGATATTGCAAAGCACATTTCTGACAGCGGCAACATCATTTACGATATCGCAACATCTTCTGTTATCAATTTCCCGAACCTTATCAGAATGGTAACGTTTGACAACACCGAAAGAGGTGTGCTTACCGCAGAAATCGAAAGCCACGATTTCGATGAGCTTGCACCGCTTACATACAACGGCAAAACATATGAGCAGCCGTTTAAGAATTACTGCTTCGGTATTAACTTTGTAGGCGACTCTGCAAAGGGTATGCTTATGGACCTTGCGGGTTACTATCTCGAAACATATGCTGAAGAGATTGCAGCTGCAGGCGGTCTTTACAATTTCCTTTGCGAAATGCTTGACCTTGAGACTCTTTTTGATGACCTGCTTGACGGCGGTATCGGCTTTGCAGGCATAACGGTTCTCGGCTCAAGAAATATTATGGGTCTTATCAAGAACCTCTGCGACCAGATTGATGAGGCTTACCTCAGCGACACGGATGCACTTATGGAGATTGTAAGCGAGCTGCTTGATAATCTGCTTGAAATTCAGTTCTCCGAAGTTCCCTGCACCAAGTTTATTGATAAGTACGGCTTCGGCGACGAAACAAAGGGCGGCACATTCGGCGACTTTGTTTCAAGCGTGCTTGCGTATATGTACGGCAACGAGGGTACATTTGAGGATGACCCGTTTATGACCGATATGATGGCACAGCTCGAAACAGGCGATGTTTCAACCAAGCTTCTTGACGGTATCATTGAGTATGTTCTCAACGATTTCCTTCTCGGTGAGCTTTTCTCAACTCTCAAGCTCAACCTTCCGTCAGCTTTCCCGCTTGGCACATTCGGCTTCGGCATTATCAGAGGTCTTAATGCCGTGCTGCGTATAGTGTTCCTCAACGATATGTCCTTTACCAATGTTATCAATAAAGTTTTTGTAATTCTCAATGTTTTCGGCGTGCTTGAGCAGTCAACTCTCAACGGTCTCCTTGAGCATCTTATGGATGAATATCTTACAACCAGCCAGATGGAAACGGTTGACCAGGAAATCGCTTCTTTCGTCAACGGTCTTTGCGTTGAGGACGATGTTGAGGACTATAACCTTACTCTTACCGCTAACACAGACGGCGGCTACGAGGTTGTTGCAACTGCGGATAATCTCCGCCTGCCTTCAACAGTAGCTGTTACATTCGGCGAGGATGCCGCTACAACAAGAAATATCAGCTGGTATACAAAGAAGAGTGTTACAGGCAGCGATGTTGAAATTTCACTCGACAAAAATGACCTTACGGCAACACCCGACGGTGTTAAGGTAGTAACAAAGACAGAGCTTGTAAGACGCGAGATGCCCGGTATTGATATCGGCCTTATCGGCATTCTCACTTATGAGTTTGATGTAAACAGACACTACGCTTATATCGAGGGTCTTCAGCCCGGCACAACCTACTACTACCGTATAGGTGATGCATCAAAGGGCTTCTGGAGCGATGTTGCAACAATCACAACTGCAGACAACTCCGATTCCTTCACCTTCTTCCATGTAAGTGACAGCCAGGGCGGCATCGAGCGTCACTACGACAAGTGGGCAAACCTTCTTGATACCGCTTTCTCAATGTATCCCGAAGCATCTTTCCTTGTGCATACGGGTGACCACGTTGACCACGGCGACAACTTCAAGCAGTGGAAGTGGGTGTTCAACTCCACTGATAAGCTTATGAGCAGCGTGCTTATGCCTACCGCAGGTAACCACGAAAACCACGGCGAGTATGCACTTGAAGATAATTTCATCCTTCCCAACGTACCCGAGCAGGATACAACTACAGGCACTTACTACTCATTCGATTATAACAATGCTCACTTTATTGTGCTTAACACAAATGAGGATGAGGATAACGGTATTTCCGATGAGCAGATTGAGTGGATGAAGGCTGATGCCGCCGCAAGCGATGCACAGTGGAAGTTTGTAATGCTCCACAAAGCTCCTTACTCAAACGGCTCACACTATGATGACGGCGATGTAATCGAGCTTCGTAAAACACTTTCAGTCCTTATGCCCGAGCTTGGTATCGATATCGTGTTCCAGGGTCACGACCACGTTTACCTCAGAACTGATGCGATGAACAATAACGAGGTTGTTGAGGTTTACGAAATGAGCGTTGACAACAACGGCAAGACTTACACCGCAAAGGTCAACCCCGACGGCACAATCTATGCAATCGACGGTTGCTCAGGTGTCAAGTACTATCAGACAAAGGATGCCGCCGATACAGACGAGCTTTTCCCGAGAGCAGAGGCTATTGTCGACGCAACCTATCCGATATTTGCCGCAATCCGTATCGAGGGCAATACTCTCTACTTCGATTCATACGGCATTATGGACGACGGTGCAGAGTGCATCGATTCATTTGCTATCGTAAAGGATTCTTCAATCGATACACCCAAGTATGAGTCCGGAAATTCTTTCAGCGATTGGTTTAATAACCTTTTCGCAGCATAAGTAAATGCAGGGCAGGGGCTTGCCCCTGCCGTAAGATGGTATAAATAACACGAGCCGCAGATTTTTCGTCTGCGGCTCAGTTTTTGTTTGTATCAATTCCGAGTACGTAGTCTGCGGATGTTTTGTAGTATCGGCAAAGGGTGACGATGTGACGTATCGGCATTTCGTTTATACCTTTTTCATATCGTGAGTAAACCTGTTGAGTTGTGCCGAGAATGTCGGCAACGTCTTTTTGTGTCAGGTCGTTATCTTCGCGAAGCTCACGGAAAATTTCATAATACTGTTTCAATCAAATCACCCGTATATATCATAATACACTAAAAGTGGTGTATTGACTTTTACACCTAATGTGGTGTATAGTGATTATAATATATATAGTTTGAGGTGGATATTATGAAAAAGATGTTCAAAAAATTCGCCGCAGTCCTGACGGTTGCAATATTGCTGCTCTGTGCGATACCGTTTACTGCTTCGGCATATTCGGGCTATTGCGGTAACTATCTAATGTGGAATTTTGATATGAGTACAGGTGTGCTTGAAATCAGCGGCACAGGCCCGATGTCCAATAGTGAAGAACTTAGTCCTGCACCTTGGTATTCGTATAAAGACAACATAAAAATCGTAAAGATTAATTATGGTGCAACAACCATAGGAGATGGAATGTTTGCTTGGTGTCAACAACTTGAAAATGTAATTATTCCAGATAGTGTTAGAAGTATTGGAGATGAAGCTTTTCGTGATTGTTATAATCTTACTAGTATAACTATACCGAGTGGTGTTGAGAATATTGGTAAGTTTGTTTTTATTTATTGTGGCAAACTGGAAAAAATATACGTTGATGAAGAAAATGAAAATTTTTCGAGTGATAATAATGGTGTTTTATTCAATAAAAATAAAAGCGAGCTTATTTTTTGTCCGGAAAACAATTTAAGCGAAAACTATATAATCCCAGAAGGAGTTATTACGGTTTGTAGCGACGCGTTTTATAATTGTCATAATCTTGTGAGTTTAACATTGCCTAGCACTGTCGGTTTTGTGGAGGGCAGTGCGATTTGCAAATGTAAAAATCTTGAAAACATAATTTTTTTGGATTGCATACCGGAAATAGGCAAGTATGCATTTAGCAATTGCGAGAGTCTTACAAGTGTAGAGCTTCCCTATGGTATAACATTAATAGATTATGGTATGTTTGAAGGCTGTATAAGCCTTAAAAGCATAGAACTTCCCAAAAGTGTGAAATTGATACAATGTGAAGCGTTTTACGGCTGTGAAAGTCTCGAAAGCATAACGATACCCAGCAGTGTAAAGGATATACTTCCTGATGCGTTTTATGGGTGTGAAAATCTTTCCGATGTGTATTACACTGGTACTGAAGCGCAGTGGAATAAAGTTTTGGATAAGATGCTTAGATTAGGCTATATCAAAGGAAACGACTCTTTGCTTAATGCAACTATTCATTGTGAGCAGATACCGTATGCAATAATCATAATTGCTGCAATTGTGCTGCTTATTGTATTTATCATAATAGTTGTTGTGTTTCAAAAGAAAAAGAAGAACAAGAAAAAAGAAAATGCACAGTATCAACAGACCAATATGTAAATTGGTTCAGTTTAAAATGTAATATATATGAAATAACCCCCGTCGGTTCTTGATTGAGAACTGACGGGGGTTAGCTTATATTCTTTTATCAGAACAGGCCTGTGATTACGCCTGCTTCGTCTACATCGATTCGCTCTGCAGCAGGTACCTTGGGCAGACCGGGCATTGTCATAATGTCGCCGGTGAGCACAACTATGAAGCCTGCGCCTGCGGAAATCTTGATATTCTTGATTGTAACTGTGAAGCCTTCGGGTGCACCGATTTTTGTTGCATCGTCAGAGAAGCTGTACTGTGTCTTTGCAACACATACGGGAAGATTTGCATAACCAAGGTTGGTGAGCATATCAATCTGCTTCTTTGCAGCAGGAAGAATACTGATGCCTGCACCTCTGTAAATCTTCTTGACTATTGATTCAATCTTGCTCTCGATGCTTCCTTCAAGCTCGTAAGCAAATGTGAAGTTGTCGTTAGGCTGCTCGCAAAGTCTTACAACTTCCTCTGCAAGCTCAACGCCGCCGTTGCCGCCGTTTGCCCATACAGTTGAAAGCACAACGTTTACGCCGAGCTCCTTGCACTTGTTGATAACAAGCTCAATTTCAGCATCGGTATCTGTCGGGAAGCGGTTGACTGCAACAACACTCGGAATCTTATATACATCTTTAATGTTGGAAACGTGACGGAGAAGGTTGGGGATACCTTTTTCGAGTGCTTCAAGGTTTTCTGCACCAAGCTCTGTCTTGGGTACACCGCCGTGCATCTTGAGTGCGCGGATTGTAGCAACAATAACGGATGCACTCGGAGCGATGCCTGCGTAGCGGCACTTGATGTCAAGGAATTTCTCTGCGCCGAGGTCAGCACCGAAGCCAGCCTCTGTGATTGCGTAGTCGCCGAGTCTCATAGCGAGCTTTGTTGCCATTACGGAGTTACAGCCGTGTGCGATATTTGCGAAAGGACCGCCGTGTACAAGTGCGGGTGTGCCCTCAAGAGTCTGTACAAGGTTGGGCTTGATTGCATCCTTGAGAAGAGCCGCCATAGCACCTGCAGCCTTGAGCTCGCCTGCTGTTACGGGCTTCTCGTCGTATGTGTAGCCGACAATGATTCGGGCGAGTCTTTCCTTAAGGTCGGTCATTGAAGTTGAAAGGCAGAGTACAGCCATAATTTCGGATGCAACTGTGATATCGTATCCGTCCTCACGCGGAACACCGTTGATTCTGCCGCCGAGACCGTCTGTAACAAAACGAAGCTGTCTGTCGTTCATATCGACGCAACGCTTCCATGTGATTCTTCTGGGGTCGATGTTGAGTGAGTTGCTCTGGTAGATGTGGTTGTCAAGCATAGCGGCAAGCAGATTGTTTGCAGCACCGATTGCGTGGAAGTCACCCGTAAAGTGCAGGTTGATATCCTCCATCGGTACAACCTGAGCGTAACCGCCGCCTGCGGCACCGCCTTTGATTCCGAATACGGGGCCGAGTGAAGGCTCACGCAGTGCGACCATAACGTTTTTGCCGATTTTCTTCAAACCATCGGCAAGACCGATTGTTGTAGTTGTTTTACCTTCGCCTGCAGGTGTGGGCGTAATAGCTGTAACAAGTACAAGCTTGCCCTTCTTGTCAAAATCTGCAGGAATATCGCCAAGGTTGATTTTAGCCTTATACTTACCGTAAGGCTCAAGGCAATCGACAGGAATACCTGCCGCCTCGGCAATCTCTGTAATGGGCTGCATTTTAGCGGACTGAGCTATTTCAATATCTGTTAACATAGTGATATCTCCAATCTCAATGGTATAAAATTAATAACAGAAAGGATTATAACACTTTTTTTACAAAAAGTATAGTGATTTTTATGTTATTTTTAACAAATCGAGGGGTCAAAAATGCTCTCCTTTATATATAATAATAAAAAATAAAAAAATTCAATTTTTTTAACAAATTTAGTTGACAATTCTTGTGCACTATGATAGAATAACGGAGCATGCTAAATAGGATAGTGTGCAGATATGCGTGGAAACGGAAGGTGGCTGCTCTTTGAAGCAGGGAATTTCCGTGGAGCATGTCCGATCATTGAACCGGGCGACTAGTAATAGTTCTCACCTCAGGTGCGCTCATCTCACAGGCGTACTGCGCGTTCATCTCACGGATGCGGTATAGGTGAAATTGCACTTTAGCCAGCCGGAAAGTACTCAGGGAAGAATACTTTTCCGGATTTTGAATGCAGCTGTTGGAAACACCCGGCAGCGTGTGCTAAAAGTGTTGCCCGCCAAATTTTTAGGAGGCGCAAAAATGGCAGTCAAAAACAAAATCAGAATCAGACTCAAGAGCTACGATCACAACCTCGTAGACAAAGCAGCAGAGAAGATCGTCGAAACAGCAAGACGTACAAACGCTCAGGTTTCCGGTCCCGTTCCGCTGCCGACCGAAAAAGAGGTCGTCACAATTCTCCGTGCTGTTCACAAGTATAAGGATTCCCGTGAGCAGTTCGAGCAGAGAACACACAAAAGGCTTATCGACATCGTAAGACCCTCAAACAAGACTGTTGAGGCTCTCACAGCACTTGAACTTCCCGCAGGTGTTGAGATCGAAATCAAGCTGTAAAATTGCCTGTTCCCTATATTATATACATCATAATATAGCTCTCACAGGTCATGTTGGCTGAAGCCAACCAATAACCGAAAGGAGAAAAGTCAAAATGCAAAAAGGTATCATCGGCAAGAAGATCGGTATGACACAGATCTTCGACGCAAACGGCAAGGTCGTTCCGGTTACTGTTGTTGAGGCAGGTCCCTGCCCCGTAACACAGAAGAAGACACTTGAGAACGACGGTTACGAGTCCGTTCAGCTCGGCTTCCAGGATGTAAAGGTCGAGCGTCTTACAAAGCCCCTCAAGGGTCACTTTGCTAAGGCAGACGTCGCTCCCAAGAAGGTTCTCAGAGAGTTCAGACTCTCCGACATCTCTTCAGTAAACGTTGGCGACGTTATCAAGGCTGACATCTTTGCAGTTGGTGACAGCGTAGACGTTACCGGCACAAGCAAGGGTAAAGGCACAGCAGGCGCAATCAAGAGATGGAATTTCTCTCGCCTCAAGGAAACTCACGGTACAGGTCCTGTTGCAAGACACGCAGGTTCCCTTGGTGCATGTAGTGATCCTTCCCGCGTTTACAAGGGAAAGAAGCTCGCAGGTCACCTCGGCCATGAGAAAGTTACAGTTCAGAATTTAAGCATTGTCAAGATCGACGTTGAGAACAACCTCATCGCTATCAAGGGTGCCATCCCCGGCCCCAAGGGCAGCTACGTCGTAATCAAAGACACTTGCAAGAAAGCGTAAGGAAGGGAGTGTACTAAATGCCTACAGTATCAGTTTTTGATATCAGCGGAAAGAAAGTTTCCGATATTGAGCTTGCAGACGGCATCTTCGCTATCGAGCCGAATATGTACGCAATGCATCTCGTAGTAGTCAACTATCTGGCAAACCAGCGTCAGGGTACACAGTCAACCCGTACACGCTCAGAAGTCAGCGGCGGCGGCAAGAAGCCGTGGCGCCAGAAGGGCACAGGCCGTGCTCGTCAGGGTTCAACAAGAGCTCCCCAGTGGTATCACGGCGGTATCGCTCACGGACCCAAGCCCCGCACATACGGCGGCGACATCAACAAGAAGGTCAGAAGACTTGCAATGAAGTCTGCACTTTCTTCTAAGGTAGCAGGTGATGAGCTCGTAGTTCTCGACTCCTTCAAGCTTGACGCAATCAAGACAAAGGAAGTTGCAAAGGTTCTCAATGCTCTCAACACCGGCAAGAAGACACTCATCGTTCTCCCCGAGAAGGATGACGTCATCTACAGAAGCGCACGTAACATTGCAGGTGTCAAGGTCAGCCTTGTAAACACTCTCAATGTATACGACATCCTTAACTGCGACACAATCCTTGTTCTCAAGGACGCTGTTGCTAAGATCGAGGAGGTTTACGCATGAGCAAGTTAGCACAGGATATCATCATTCGCCCCCTCATCACTGAGGAGAGCATGGCTGGCGTAGCAGACAAGAAGTACAGCTTCGTAGTTGCTAAGGATGCCAACAAGATCGAGATTGCTCAGGCAGTCGAGGCTCTTTTCGAGGGCACAAAGGTTGCTAAGGTTAACACAGTTAACTGCAACGGTAAGTTCCGCAGATACGGCCGTTTCGAGGGTATGACTGCTTCCTGGAAGAAAGCAATCGTTACTCTTACAGAGGACTCCAAGACAATCGAGTTCTTTGACGGCATGATGTAATGTTTATTATATAAGTAATAAATATTTAAAACAATTATTATCCGGCGGTAAGGTATGGAGTCAGACATACTCCGCAAAGCCGCTTTAAGGAGAGTGAAAGTTATGTCTATTAAAGTCTATAGCCCGACAACAAACGCAAGACGTAACATGTCGGTTACAGATTACTCAGGACTTTCAAAGGTAGCACCTCACAAGAGTCTTCTCGCTCCGATGAACAAGAAGTCCGGCCGTAACAGCTACGGCAGAATCACCGTTCGCCATCGCGGCGGCGGCAATCGCACAAAGTACCGTATTATCGATTTCAAGAGAGATAAGAGCGGCATGAACGCTACAGTTCAGACAATCGAGTACGATCCCAACCGCTCAGCTCACATTGCACTCCTCAAGTATGAGGACGGCGAGTTCAGATACATTCTTGCTCCCGAAGGCCTTAAGGTTGGTGCAACAGTAAGATCCGGTGCAGATGCTGACATCATCGCAGGTAATGCACTTTCTCTCGTTAACATCCCCGTTGGTACATTCGTACACAACGTTGAGCTTTATCCCGGCAGAGGCGGCCAGCTTGCAAGATCAGCAGGTAACTCTGCACAGCTCATGGCTAAGGAAGGCGCATACGCTCTTCTCAGACTTCCCTCAGGCGAGCTGAGAAACGTTCCCGTAACTTGCATGGCAACAGTTGGTGTTGTCGGCAACGGTACACACGAGAACGTAAAGATCGGTAAAGCCGGCCGTAAGCGTCACATGGGCTGGAGACCCACAGTCCGTGGCTCCGTCATGAACCCCTGTGATCACCCGCACGGTGGTGGTGAGGGTAAATCCCCCATCGGCCGTCCCGGACCTGTCACACCTTGGGGCAAGCCCGCTCTTGGTCTCAAGACAAGAGCAAAGAAGAAGCCTTCCGACAAGCTTATCGTAAAGCGTCGTAACGGCAAGTAAGTTGACGAAAGGAGCTATTAGAAATGGGTAGAAGTGTTAAAAAAGGACCCTACGTGCAGGCTAAGCTTGCAGCAAGAGTCAACGCTATGAATGCTGCCGGTGAGAAGATCGTTCTCAAGACTTGGAGCCGCAGCTCAACAATTTTCCCCGAGTTCGTAGGTCACACATTTGCTGTTCATGACGGTCGTAAGCACGTTCCGGTTTATGTAACAGAAGATATGGTTGGTCACAAGCTCGGTGAGTTCGCTCCGACGAGAACATTCAAAGGTCACGCCGGTTCAAAAACATCAAACAGATAAGGTCGAAAGGAGTGTAAGAAATGCAAGCAACAGCAAAAGCTACCTTCGTGCGTATTGCACCCCGCAAGGTACAGATCGTGCTTGATTTAATCCGCAATCAGCCTGTTGATAAGGCAATTGCAATTCTCAAATACACGCCCAAGGCCGCGTGTGAGCCCGTTGGCAAGCTGCTCAAGTCAGCAATCGCTAACGCTGAGAATAACAACGATATGGATGTATCCAAGCTTTATGTTGCATCCTGCAATGTAGGCCCCGGCCCCATCCTCAAGAGAATCAGACCCAGAGCACAGGGTCGTGCGAACAGAATCAACAAGAGAACTTCGCACATCACAATTACTCTCGCTGAGAAAGAATAAGAAAGGAGGAGGTTAATAATGGGACAGAAAATCAATCCTACCGGTCTTAGAATCGGTGTTATTAAAGACTGGGAATCCCGCTGGTATGCGGACAAGAGCTCTTTCGGCGACACACTCGTCGAGGACTACAATCTTCGTGAATACCTCCTCAAGACACTTGCTCCTGCAGGTGTTCCGAAGGTAGAGATCGAGCGTGACGCTAAGCGCGTTCGTATCAACATTCACTGCGCAAAGCCCGGCATGGTTATCGGCCGTGGCGGTTCCGAAATCGAGAAGCTCAAGAAGATCTGCGAGAAGAAGCTCTCCGGTGATAAGGAAGTTTTCATCAACATCGTAGAAATCAAGCAGCCTGACCTCAACGCACAGCTCGTTGCAGAGAACATCGCTGCTCAGCTTGAGAAGAGAGTTTCCTTCCGCCGTGCTCTTAAGCAGGCTATCAGCCGTACAATGAAGCTTGGTGCAAAGGGTATCAAGACTCAGGTTTCCGGCCGTATCGGCGGCGCAGAAATCGCTCGTACAGAGCGTTATCATGAGGGTACAATCCCGCTGCAGACAATTCGTGCAGATATTGACTATGGTTTTGCAGAGGCACATACCACATACGGCATCATCGGCGTAAAGGTATGGCTTTACAAAGGCGAGGTTCTTCACGACACTCGCAAGCCTCGTAGGGAAGGGGGAGCAAAATAATGCTGTTACCGAAACGTGTAAAATACCGCAGAGTTCACAGAGGTCGCCTTAAGGGTGCCGCACACCGAGGTAATAAGGTTACTTACGGTCAGTTTGGTCTTGTTGCTCTCGAGCCCGCATGGATTACTGCAAATCAGATCGAGGCAGCCCGTATCGCTATGACTCGTTACACAAAGCGTGGCGGTAAGGTATGGATCAAGATTTTCCCCGATAAGCCGATTACAGAGAAGCCCGCTGAAACTCGAATGGGTTCAGGTAAAGGTTCTCCGGAATATTGGGTAGCAGTTGTTAAGCCCGGCAGAGTTATGTTTGAAGTTGCCGGTGGTGACGAAGCTGTAGCACGTGAGGCTATGCGTCTCGCTGCAAACAAACTGCCGATCAAGTGCAAGTTTGTAACTAAGGAAGAAACGGATGGTGAGCAATAATGAAAGCCAGTGAAATCAGAAAGCTTTCCGCTAAAGAGCTGGATGCTAAGCTGCTTGAGCTGAAGGACGAGCTGTTTAAACTGCGCTTCCAGCAAGCCGTTAATCAGCTCGACAACCCGATGCGCATCAGTGCTGTAAAGAAGGATATTGCAAGAATCAAGACTGTTCAGCGTGATATCGAACTTCACGGCACAGAGGCTTAAAGAAGGGGAGGTCAAGTTCAATGAGCGAAAGAAACCTTAGAAAGACAAGAGTTGGTATTGTAACAAGCGACAAGATGGATAAGACAGTAGTCGTATCCGTTAAGGACAAGATTCAGCACCCGCTCTACAAAAAGATCATCAACAACACGATCAAGCTTAAGGCACACGACGAAAACAACGTTTGTGGCATCGGCGACCGTGTTCTCGTAATGGAGACTCGCCCCATGTCCAAGGACAAGAGATGGCGCGTAGTCGAGATAATCGAAAAAGCTAAATAATTTTGGCGCAAGTGTAAGGAGGCAAACACTGTGATACAGCAACAGACTTACCTGAAAGTAGCTGACAACACGGGCGCAAAGGAAATTATGTGCATTCGTGTTCTCGGCGGTACCAGGAAAAGATACGCTCACGTAGGCGATATCATCGTTGCTTCTGTTAAGAAAGCAGCACCCGGCGGAGTTGTCAAGAAGGGTGATGTTGTAAAGGCTGTAGTAGTTCGTACAGCGTTCAGCATCCGCCGTGATGACGGCACATACATTCGTTTCGACGAAAATGCAGCTGTTATCATCAAGGAAGACAAGAACCCGAGAGGCACCCGTATTTTTGGCCCGGTAGCAAGAGAGCTTCGTGAGAAGGATTTCCTCAAGATTCTCTCTCTCGCACCCGAAGTGCTTTGATGGAGGTACTTGGACAATGAATAAACTTCACGTTAAAAAAGGTGACGAAGTAGTCATCATCAATGGTAAAGATCGCGGCACACGCGGCAAGGTTATGGAAGTTTCCCCTTCAGAGGGTAAGGTTATCGTCGAAGGCGTTAACATTGTAACCAAGCACGTAAAGCCCCGCAGAATGGGTGAGCCCGGCGGCCTTGTTAAGGCTGAGAGCGCACTCTACGCTTGCAAGGTTCAGGTTATCTGCCCCAAGTGCGGCAGACCCACAAGAACCGGCAGCACAATCAACGCTAAAGGTCAGAAGGTACGCACCTGCAAGAAGCAGGATTGCGGAGCAGAATTTTAAGGGAGGGACATGACTGAAATGGCACAGCTTAGAGAACAGTACAAGAACGAGATTGCGCCTGCTCTTATGAAGAAATTCGGTTACAAGAGCGTCATGCAGATCCCGAAGCTTGACAAAGTTATCATTAATGTCGCAGCAGGCGAAGCAATCGCTAACCCCAAGGCTATCGATGCTATCGTTTCCGACATTTCACAGATCACCGGTCAGAAGCCCATCGTTTGTAAGGCAAAGAAGTCCGTTGCAAACTTCAAGCTTCGTGAGGGTATGCCCATCGGTGTAAAGGTCACACTCAGAGGCGAGAGAATGTACGAGTTCGTTGAGAGATTCTTCGGTCTTGCTCTTCCCCGTGTTCGTGACTTCAGAGGTATCAACCCCAACTCATTCGACGGCAGAGGCAACTACTCAATGGGTATCAAAGAGCAGCTTGTTTTCCCTGAAATTGACTACGACAAGATCGACAAGGTCAGAGGCATGGATATCTGCTTCGTAACAACAGCAAACACAGACGAAGAAGCTCGCGAGCTGCTTACACTCATGGGCGCTCCGTTCGCGAAGTAAGGAGGGAATACTGTGGCTAAGACATCAATGAAAGTAAAGCAGGCTAGACCCGCTAAGTACTCAACAAGACAGTACAACAGATGCAAGATCTGCGGTAGACCCCACGCATATCTTCGTAAGTACGGCGTATGCCGTATCTGCTTCAGAGAACTGGCTCACGACGGCCAGATTCCCGGCGTAAAGAAAGCAAGCTGGTAAGGCAATTGCAAAGGAGGTAACGCTATGCAAATCACTGACTCAATCGCTGATATGCTTACGAGAATCCGTAATGCTAATTCCGCTAAGCATGATACAGTGAAAGTTCCCGCGTCCAACATGAAGAAAGCAATTGCTCAGATTCTTGTTGATGAGGGTTATATCAAAAGCTATAAGGTTGAGGATGACGGCAAGCAGGGTATGATCGAGATCGCCCTCAAGTACGGCCCCAACAAGTCCCAGGTTATTACTGGTCTGCGCAGAGTTTCCAAGCCCGGCCTGCGTATTTACACAAATTGCGAGGATATGCCCAAGGTTATGAAAGGCCTCGGCATCGCTATCCTCTCAACTTCTAAGGGTATTATGACTGACAGGGATGCACGCAAGGCCAACGTTGGCGGCGAAATCCTTGCATTCGTTTGGTAAGGAGGTGCTGCAAAATGTCAAGAATAGGCAGAATGCCCATCGCGGTTCCCGCAGGTGTTGAAGTTACAATTGACGGCAGCACTGTTACTGTAAAAGGCCCCAAGGGTACTCTTACAAGAACCGTACACAACAATATGAAGGTCGAGCTTGACAATGGCTTTATCACTGTCACTCGTCCCGATGACAACAAGCTCAACAGATCACTTCACGGTCTTACCCGTACACTTATCGCAAACATGGTTACAGGCGTTAACGAGTCCTACAAGAAAGAGCTCGATGTTAACGGTGTTGGTTACCGTGTTGAGGTTAAGGCAGGCACACTGTGCATGAAGCTCGGCTTCTCACACGACGTTAACATGACTCCTCCCGAGGGTGTTACAGTTGAGTGCCCCACACCTAACAAAATCGTCATTTCCGGCGCTGATAAGCAGAAGGTTGGCCAGTTTGCTGCGGAAGTTCGCGAGAAGCGTCCCCCCGAGCCGTACAAGGGCAAGGGCATCAAGTATGTTGATGAAGTTATCCGCCGCAAAGAAGGTAAAGCCGGTAAGGGTAAATAAGATTGAAGGAGTTGAAACGAAATGGTTAAAAGGCCTGAAACAAGAAAGGCAAGAGACGCACGTCACGCAAGAGTGCGTAAGAAAATCTCCGGTACTCCGGAGTGCCCCCGTCTCAGCGTATTCCGCTCCCTTCAGCATATCTATGCTCAGCTCATCGATGATGTTAACGGCGTAACACTCGCTGCTGCTTCATCAGTTGAGAAGGATTTCGCAGAGTATGGCGGAAACAAGACCGCTTCCCGTAAGGTTGGCGAGATGCTCGCAAAACGTGCAACTGAAAAAGGCATCGAATGCTGTGTCTTTGACAGAGGCGGTTATATCTACCACGGCCGTGTTCAGGAACTGGCCGAAGGCGCCCGTGAGGGTGGCCTCAAGTTCTGAGTAAGGAGGGTAAAACTTTGGCTAAAATTGACGCATCGGCATTAGAACTCACAGAACGTGTAGTTACTATTAACCGTGTTTCCAAAACAGTTAAGGGCGGTCGTATCTTCAAGTTTGCTGCTCTTGTCGTCGTTGGCGACGGCAACGGCCTTGTAGGCTTCGGTCTCGGCAAATCAGGTGAAGTTCCGGACGCTATCCGTAAGGGCATCGAGGATGCTAAGAAGAACCTCTTCAGAGTTTCTCTTAAGGGTACAACAATTCCCCACGAGGTTCTTGGTAAGTTTGGCGCAGGCGTAGTTCTGCTCAAGCCCGCAGCACCCGGTACCGGTGTTATCGCCGGCGGCCCTGTTCGTGCAGTTGTTGAAACAGTAGGCATTAAGGACATCCGTACTAAGGCTCTCCGTTCCAACAATCCCTGCAACGTAGTAAGAGCTACTATCGACGGTCTTAAGCAGCTTCGTACAATCGAAGAAGTTTCTGCTATCCGCGGTAAGTCAGCATCAGAAATTCTTGGTTAAGGAGGGTGGAACAAATGGCAGATATTAAGGTCAAGCTCGTCAAAAGTCTGATCGGTTCAAACAAGAGCCAGATTGCCACCGCTCACGCACTCGGTCTCAAGAAGAT
Source organism: Acutalibacteraceae bacterium (assembly GCA_045631965.1). Classification (GTDB taxonomy): domain Bacteria; phylum Bacillota; class Clostridia; order Oscillospirales; family Acutalibacteraceae; genus UBA8612. The sequence goes on along the minus strand of JAZQVR010000011.1, from coordinate 3,476 downwards.
CGGCGATGAAAAGGTTCAGCCCGATAATGCAGCTACTCAGGGCAAGGTTAAGAAGATTGTTCACCTTGTCCAGGTAAGCGAAGCATAAGCAAGGAGGTGCTTGAGAATGAAATTACATGAACTTTCACCGGCACCCGGTTCCACTTCGGAGCGTAAGCGTATCGGTAGAGGTCCCGCTTCCGGTCAGGGTAAGACCGCAGGTAAGGGTCACAAAGGTCAGAAGGCTCGTGCCGGCAGAGGTATGAGAGCCGGTTTTGAAGGCGGTCAGATGCCCCTTCAGAGACGAATCCCCAAGAGAGGTTTCGTTAACATTTTCGCTAAGGAAATTGCTATCGTTAATCTTTCCGCTATCGATGAGAAGTTCGCAGACGGCGCAGTAGTCGACGTTGATGCACTTATCGAAGCAGGCCTTGTTAAGAAGGCACTTGATGGCGTAAAGGTTCTTGGTAACGGCGAGATCAGCAAGAAGCTCACAGTTAAGGCTAATGCTTTTTCTGAGTCCGCTAAGGCTAAAATTGAGGCTGCAGGCGGAAAGGCTGAGGTGATCTGAGGTGCTGCAAACAATAATCAACGCGTGGAAGATTGCCGACCTGCGTAAAAAGATACTGTTCACAGCTCTCATCATCTTTATATTCAGACTCGGTGCAGCAATTCCTGTTCCATTTACGAACATTGCTGAAGGCGGTATCCTTCAGGGTGCAGCCGAAGGCACATTCATGAGCTACCTGAGCATGATGACAGGTGACGCGTTTGCATACGGTACGATCTTCGCTATGTCGATCACACCCTACATCAACGCATCAATTATCATGCAGCTCCTTACTGTTGCAATTCCTCCCCTTGAGAGACTCTCAAAGGAAGGCGAGGAAGGTCGCAAGAAGATTGCTTCCATCACTCGTTTTGTAACAGTCGGTCTCGGTCTCATGCAGTCCACCGCATATTATTTCTATCTTCGTAATCAGCGCTACCTTATGGATATCAACGTTGCTGAGGGTGCTTCAACGGTTGGATACGAGATCTTCCAGGCTCTCGTTATCATCCTTTGCCTTACAGCAGGTACAGCATTCATTATGTGGCTTGGTGAGCAGATTAACACAAAGGGTATCGGTAACGGTATCTCAATCATCCTTTTCGCAGGTATCCTTGCTCGTATCCCCACAATGGTTCTTCAGGTTGTCAACTACTTCCAGCTTGGTAACTATGCAACCTACGGTGCAGCATACAGCAAAGCATACTATGCATACTATGTGCTTGCTCCCATCGTCGGTGTAATCGCACTGCTTATGATTGCTTTCATCGTATGGATGGATAACGCCGAAAGACGTATCCCCGTTCAGTATGCAAAGCGCGTTGTCGGCAGAAAGATGTACGGCGGTCAGAGCACTCACATTCCGATGAAAGTAAATATGTCAGGTGTTATGCCTGTTATCTTTGCTTCATCAATTCTTTCTCTTCCCCCCACAATTCAGATGTTTGTTACTGTTAAGCCTGACAGCTTCTGGGAGAAATTCTTCGCAGTATTCCAGGCAACACATCCGGTTTATGTTGCTCTCTATTTCGTAATGATTATCTTCTTTGCATACTTCTATGCACAGATTCAGTACAATCCCATCGAGATGGCAAACAACATCCGTAAGAACAGCGGTGCTATTCCGGGTATCCGTCCCGGCAAGCCCACATCTGATTATATTGCAAAGATTCTGTCAAGACTTACCCTTATGGGTGCACTCCTTCTGAGTGTTGTAGCTCTTTTCCCGACAGTATTCAGCCAGGTTGTTACATTCTGCCTCGAAAAGTTCGGCGGTGTACAGGAAGGTATGAATATCTCACTCGGCGGTACATCAATCATCATTATGGTCGGTGTTGCTCTTGAAACAGTCAAGCAGCTTGAAAGCCAGATGATGATGCGTCACTACAAGGGCTTCCTTGACTAAGGCTTTGGCCGGAAAGGACTAATGTTATGAAACTTATTCTTCTCGGCGCTCCGGGCGCAGGCAAAGGCACACAGGCTGAGGTAATCAGCGAGAAGCTCTCTATCCCTGCAATTTCAACCGGCAATATAATTCGCGAAGCCCTTGCCAACGGCACAGAGATGGGTCTCAAGGCAAAGTCATTCATCGATGCAGGTCAGCTTGTTCCCGATGATGTCGTTATAGGTATCATCAAGGAACGTCTTGCAAAGGATGACTGTGCAGCAGGCTTCATTCTCGACGGCTTCCCCAGAACAATTCCCCAGGCTGAGGCACTCGACACAATGGGCGTTACCATTGACCGAGTAATCAGCATTGAGGTGGCTGACGAAAAGATTGCAAAGAGAATGTCCGGCAGACGCGTCTGCAAGGCTTGCGGTGCATCTTACCACCTCGAATATAAAAAGCCTGCTGTTGACGGCATCTGTAATGCCTGCGGCGGCGAGCTTATCCAGCGTAAAGACGACCACCCCGATACAGTTCTCGACAGACTTCATGTTTACCATGAGCAGACAGAGCCGCTGAAGGGTTACTATGAGAAGAAGGGTATTCTTCGCATAGTTGAAGGTCAGGAGGAAGTTGCTGATACAACAGCACTTACCCTCAAGGCATTGGAGGATTAAGCATGATAGTGCTCAAAACAAACCGAGAGCTGAGTCTCATGCGTGAGGCTTGCCGAATCTCGGCAGGAGCATTAAGAGTGGCAGGCGAAGCGGTTCAGCCCGGTGTAACAACCGAGGAAATTGACCGCATAGCTTATGAGTATATAATTAAGCAGGGTGCAAAACCCAACTTCCTTAATTATAACGGCTATCCTGCCACGGCATGCATTTCCATAAACGACGAGGTCATTCACGGAATTCCGAGCAAAAAGCGAGTCATCAAGGAAGGCGATATCGTAAGTATCGACCTTGGTGCAGTGCTGGACGGCTACAACGGCGATAACGCCGCCACTTTCGCTGCGGGCAGAATAAGCCCTGAGGCGGAGCGGCTGATCAACACCACCAGAGAGAGCCTTTATAAAGGTATCGAGGCGGCTGTTGCAGGCGGCAGAATCGGCGACATTTCAAGCGCAGTCCAGACCTATTGCGAGGAAAGAGGTTTCTCCGTAGTCCGCGATTTTGTAGGACACGGCATCGGAACCAAGCTCCACGAAGACCCAAGCGTACCGAACTACGGCACACCCGGACGCGGTGTGCGCCTGTTACCGGGCATGACTCTGGCCATTGAACCCATGATAAATGCGGGTGGCTACGAAGTCAGACAACTGTCAGACGGATGGACCATCAAAACAAAAGATGGCAAACTGTCCGCACATTTTGAGCATACCGTTGCAATAACAGCAGACGGTCCGAAAATACTCACTACTGAATGAGGTGACGGAATGGAGCTCAGAATAGGAAGCGTCGTCCGCTCCAAAGCGGGACGTGACAAGAATAAGCTGATGGCTGTTGTCGGTACGGAAGGTAAGATGCTTCTTTTGTGTGACGGCAAAGAGCACAGGCT